>NZ_FOCT01000012.1 GCF_900110185.1 Nitrosospira multiformis | reverse complement strand
GCGGGATATATCTCTTTGTGCCTGTAGATTCATGAACAACTCCTGAAAACAGTTTCAATTTATCAAAACTGTCAACCGAAGTCGTCATATTCATAGATAAATTATAGGGAAGTGAACCTTTGTAAGCGGATGCCCCCATTCGGTCATTTTAATTCCTGGACTTCGGAGCATTCTTGAATGTCCAGTAAGAATTCAAGAAATAATTGATAAGCATTGCGGGCGCAATACCGACAAGCTGGTGAATCTCCGGAGAGACCTCAGGGAACAGAATGGATAGCACTACAAAAGTGGAATAACTTACGCCCAGAGATACGAGAGAAACCATGTTGAACTTCAGACCCTTGACACGGATGTGATCTTGAGACGTGCGCCAGCGAAAGGTCCAGTAGTTATTCAACAGAAAGTTCGTGATAATCGATATTTCGATTGAGATAGGTGATGCCACATATTTATTTACGTTCGCCTGAAGGAGCAGCGTAAACACACCCAGATTCACAATCACGCCGGATAGCCCCACTATGGCGAACTTGATAAAGGTCTTTGAGCTGTGGAGACGTATCCACCAGGCGTTCAGGATAAACTCGATGATGTCCGAAATTCCGAGCTTCGACTCACCCTTGGTACGATCTACGAAGTCCACGGGAACTTCTTTTATGACTGCACCGAGAGATACGGCCTTGTGCAGCAGTGCAACCTGGAAAGCGTATCCCTGAACACGAAGATCATCAAAAGTGATTTTTCTGAGGAGAGTGGTTTTGATCGCCCTGAAACCGGCTGTGCAGTCTCGAATTCTGTACATTCCGGCAACGTAGCGTGCAACGATATTACCGCCTAGGGAATTCATGCGGCGTAGAAGCCCCCATTCCTTTGGAATGGAGCCGCCCTTCACATAACGGCTGCCAATCACAAAATCGGCGCCTCCATCGAGCGCCGCCATAAGCCGAGGCACATCCTCGGGTTTATGCGAAAAATCAGCGTCCATCTCGAACACGACGTCGGCATGAAGCTCATCCATTGCATGAATCATTCCGCGGATATAGGCGGCACCTAGCCCTGCCTTTTTTCCCATCAGCAAATGCACATTCGGATATGTCGTCTGCTTGGCCCGAATTACTTCCGCCGTGCCGTCGGGTGAATCGTCATCCACCACAAGGAGGTGCATATCATGAAGAAATTCTCGAGCCTGAACCTGTAGCGCATCAATTATGATGCCAATGTTATCCCGCTCGTTGTAGGTCGGCAAAATCACTACAACTTTTAAAGTTGTCATAGAGTATCCACGGAAAGAGACAATTCCTTAATTTAGTGGGCAGTTTGGTGCAAAAAGGACGGGGAGTTATGGGACTTTGGTTGGTTGAAGATTCTCAGGATTTTGTGGGAAACCGTTCCATTGCCGCCACATTTGTCGTATTCCAACTCGAACCAGTGGTACCTCCGACCTTGTTCGGATCGGCTTTTCTTGGATTCCACATAAAAGGTCCGGCGACGCTCACATTAGTCCCATCCGTTTAGAGGAATCTATCCGCCTAGCGCTGCGACCCCTCCGAATGTAAGGAACATATCATTTAGCGGGAGATAGAGATTATTGTCATAGATAGGGCAGATTGGGGTGCAATAAAACCCTTCGAGTCTATTCTGCTGACTAGATAGTGTAGTCACGAGACTTTGAGCCAGAGAGCGATGCATGATGGCAGCAAGGAATGATGTAGTGTTCTTGGCATATCGGGTGGCAATGCCTCGCCAGCGTTTCAGGTGGAGAGAGGTGTTTTCTACCAGATGGCGGAGTCTTTAGAGATGCTCATCATACGGTCTTTGCCTTGTCCGGTTCTTCCTCGTGGAATGACAGGTTTCATGCCCTACTTTATGGCCTGCTCAATGATCTTATCACCGTCGTAGACACGATCTGCAATCAACCGCTCACAAGTTTTTGGCGTTTACTTGTCCTACACAAACCCGCGAAAGAAGCGCCAGCGAGTAAAACAGGAAGAATCAAACTAGTCGAGCGAACCTCGTTCGAGCCTACCGAATCCTTTCCCGACTTCAGCTTTATGGAATACCCTCATTTTTTTCATGTTATTGTTTCCCAATAAAAAAAGACGTTCGAAGATTACAAGAAAATCTATTAGAAAGTAAAGCAATTTTTACCTTCAAGAAGTAACGGCCTGTGACTTGTAGTACCATTAGTGAATTTTTATCCAGGATAGCAAAATTACTGGCAGAAGCAGCAAAAACAGTGACAGGAAGGAATTTATCGCTGTCCAGCCAGTATATGCTGAAGGAGCAGCGCCTTATAAATTCTTGTACTGCTACCGCGTTTTGTCAGCTTCGGAAAAATGAAGTACGCCGTCTCGCAGCCCTTATCCTGTTTTCATTTGCCTTGACATCTCCGGTTCATTTTGAAAGTCTCATCTTGATACTCAGGGATTGCAGCAATGACGTATCCTCAAAAATAAACAGCTCGGAGTAAATATGCAGCATATTGAAGAAGTGAGAAACATCCTATCTGATGTATTGAGCCTCGGTGAAAGAAGAAATTCGCTCAATGAAGATTTCCCCTTGCTTGGGGCCATTCCCGAACTGGATTCAATGGCTGTCGTCAATGTAATCACCGCTCTCGAGGAGCACTTCGACATTACGGTTGACGATGATGAGATCAGTGCAAAAACTTTTGAAACAGTCGGCAGCCTGACGCAATTCGTCGAGCAGAAGCTGGCGGAATGAAAACGGATCCGGGCTCGATTCATGCAGAGCCTTTCTTTTTGCAAACTGACTTGGGACAGCGTTTCTGTCTTTTTCATAAGCCTCATTCTGACAAGGAATGCCGTGGAACAATTTTATATATTCATCCCTTCGGGGAGGAGATGAACAAATCCAGACGTATGGCTGCACTGCAAGCAAGAGCTTTTGCCGCGGCGGGATTTGGCGTCCTGCAGGTAGATCTCTACGGCTGTGGAGACAGCAGCGGAGATTTCAGCGATGCGGGTTGGACTATTTGGAAACAAGACCTGGCACTCGCGCGGTGTTGGCTTGAGAATCGTATTTCTGTACCTGTCAGTCTTTGGGGGCTTCGGCTAGGTGCGCTGCTGGCCTTGGACTTCGCCAGAAGCGAGACCAATCTGATTGACCGAATGATTCTATGGCAGCCGGTGGTTAATGGACAATCTTTCCTGAACCAGTTTCTGAGGTTAAAAATGGCAAATGAAATGCTCGCTGACCCCAGCACTGAAAAAGCCACAGGAACGAATTCCATGCGGCAGCGCTTAGCCAATGGAGAAACGTTGGAAGTAGCCGGATACGAGCTTGCCTCCGACTTGGCACTGACTATTGATAGCTTGAAAGCGATTGACCTCGCCGTCAGGAAATGCATAATTCACTGGTTCGAGATCGTGAGTGAACCAAGTCGTCCCATCTCACCCGCCGCGGCAAGAGTGGTTGGAGAATGGAAACGGAAAGGGGTCGAAGTGGATGTGCGTCTTATAGCATGCTCACCATTTTGGGCCACCCAGGAAATCTCGGAATGTCCTGGATTGATAACAGCCACCACCGATGCCTTTACTATTGCGACATAATGAATTGCGAGGATCGTGCCCTTGTTTTTCGCTGTGAAGACGCTTGGCTGTATGGGATCCTGAGTTTACCTCGGCAACTTTCCTCCAGAGGAGTGTTGATAGCGGTGGGTGGACCCCAATACAGAGTTGGGAGTCACAGGCAGTTTACACTGCTTGCCCGCCATCTGGCAGCAAATGGCAGTCCTGTCCTGCGCTTTGATTTCCGTGGAATGGGGGATAGCGAAGGCTCTGCACGAACCTTCGAGCATGTCGAGGATGACCTGCGCTGTGCAATAGATACCTTTCTTGCGGAAGTGCCGTCGCTTAATGAATTGGTAATTTTGGGTTTATGCGACGCGGCATCGGCTGCACTCTTTTATGCTTATCAGGATCTACGCGTAACTGGGCTGGTTTTGCTGAACCCCTGGATAAGAACGAATGAAGGGGTCGCAAAGGTCTATCTGAAGCATTATTACTCCAAACGCCTTCTTCAGTCCGATTTCTGGCACAAGATAGGGAGCGGAAAATTCGACTATGTTGCTGCCGTACACTCGCTTTGGAGAACAGTGGGCGCAGCGGTAGCAGGAAAATACCTAACTGGCACTTCCTTGAAAGGGAAAAATCTTGAAAAAACTTGTAGCCTTGCTCCCTTGCCAGAACGAATGTTTGAGGGCCTTCGCCGCTTCCAAGGCCGAGTACTCCTGATTATCAGTGGCAATGATCTTACGGCGCAAGAGTTCTTGGACCTGGTTAATGGCTCAGTCGAATGGCAAAAGCTACTGACCTCCCCACAAGTGTCGCATCTGAATTTACCGGAGGCCAACCACACCTTTTCTCGGCGAGAATGGCGCGATCAAGTCGGAGCTTGGACCCAGGACTGGATTCATTCATGGTAAGACGATAAGGCGTGTACTCGTAGCCATGGACGTGCGGCTAAATAGTTTCGTATTTATAGCGACGAGGATAAGGTAAGGATTTTGATAACGCTTCCTTATACGGATATTCAAGTTCTTCCAAAATGCGCTGTTGGCGTCCTACTGAAATGTCTGGGCTGCGCCAATTACATAACTGGAGGAGAGTGCCAGTGAAAATCATATTTAGCATGGTCACCATGCAATCACCATAATTTCCACAAATCTTCAGGCAACTCCCCATTGTGGAGAGGTGGGAACAGTCTATGACTATACAGATACTGAGGACATAAACAGAAGACGTCTAAAAACTGTTGAAGCTCACCATTTTACCTCCACGTAGAAAGCCTGCGACATGGGAATACTGGAACTCTAGGGGGAGAGTTAAATTACACGCTCATGCCGTAGTAAGAATGGTATACGGCGATTATCTGCTGAAAGCTGGACAAACTGACAAGGCGACTGAGGAACTGGGAATAGCCATTGACCTTGAACCAGAAAATCCTACTATCAACTACAATCTTGGCTTGCTCTACTTGAAACAGAAAAATTACGAGCAGGCGAAAACGTATGCGAAGAAAGCGTATGACCTCGGATTTCCGTTGCCAGGCTTGAAGAATCAACTGAAGCAAGCGGGGAAATGGGACGAATAGTGTAAAAAACGCTGATTAGCGCGGATTGAGGTCCAGCAAATCTTATACGCGCATTATCTCTGCTGTAGAGGCAAAATGTGCGATATACCAGCTCATTGCCTGCCTGAGTCCTTCATCGATGCGGTGGGACGGTTCAAAGCCAAGTAATTTAGTGGCTTTCGTAATATCCGCTTGTGAATGCCGCACATCGCCCTTGCGAAAGTCGACGTACGTCGGCTGATGATTCTCCAGCTCCGGAAACTTCTCCAGTAACAACTCGCGCATCATGCCATACAGTTGATTCAGGCTGGTGCGTTCATTCACTGCGACATTGTAAATCTGGTTCACGGCTTCCCTGTTGTCACTGAGAGCGGCGAGAAGATTGGCTTGCACTACATTGTCGATATAACAGAAATCCCGGCTGGTTTCGCCATCCCCATTGATATATAGCGTCTGATTCCTGATCAGTGCCGAAACCCATTGGGGAATAACTGCGGCATAAGCACCATTGGGGTCCTGTCTTGGACCGAATACGTTGAAATAGCGCAGCCCGATGGAGTCCAATCCATAGCAGCGCGCGAACACTTCGGCATAGAGTTCGTTCACATATTTGGTAACAGCATAGGGCGAGAGGGGACGTCCAATTACCGCTTCCACTTTTGGGAGATCCGGGTGGTCGCCGTAGGTGGAACTGGAGGCGGCGTAGATGAAGCGCCTCACTTGCGCATCCCTTGCAGCCACCAGCATGTTGAGAAATCCGGAAATATTGGCTTCGTTGGTTCGGATGGGATCTTGAATGGAACGCGGCACGGAACCCAGCGCTGCCTGGTGCAGAACAAAATCCACCCCCCGGCATGCGTTCGTGCAAGTTTCCAGTTGACAGATATCACCCTCTATAAAGCTGAAATTACCCCAGGCTTTTTCCCCGACCAGGTCCCGTATCTGCTCAAGATTCCGCAGATAGCCGGTGGAAAAATTATCCAATCCGACTACTTTCTGGTTACGCTTGATCAAGGCCTCCAGCAGATTGGATCCGATGAAGCCCGCAACGCCCGTGACCAGCCAGCAGTATTGGTGGTCCTCCAAATGCCGCAGCCATTTTGGGTAAGCAGCCATACGAGGCGGACTATCCTTCACAGTCTCCACACGTTTAAACCAGCTTCCCGCAGCGCGGCAGGATCGAACTGGGATTTCACATCTATGAAACACCCTTTGTCCGTGATTTTGGTCTGAAACTGGGTCAAGGGCATTTCAGTGAATTCGCGGTGGGCAACGGCAACAATCATTGCATCCGCGCGTGGAAGGTTCTCCCATGATTCAAGTTCCACACCGTATTCGTGGCGAGCTTCTTCGGTGCTGGCTACAGGATCGTGGACGTGAATCTCTATTCCATAGCTTTTGAGTTCACTGATCAGATCGGCAACCTTGGAATTCCTGAGATCAGGACAGTTCTCCTTGAAGGCTAGGCCGAGAACATTTACGCGCGCACTCCGAACGTTGATATCGGCCTTGATGATATGCTTGATCGTTTGTTCCGCCACGAATTTGGCCATACTGTCATTGATGCGCCGTCCCGCGAGGATGACCTGGGGGATATAACCGACCATTTCCGCCTTATGAGTAAGGTAGTAGGGATCGACGCCGATACAATGGCCTCCGACCAGACCCGGGCGAAAGGGTAAAAAATTCCATTTGGTGCCAGCCGCCTGCAGCACTTCCAGCGTGTCAATGTCCAGCTTGTCGAAAATAATCGCCAGTTCATTCATCAACGCGATATTCAGGTCTCGCTGAGTATTTTCGATTACTTTGGCTGCTTCCGCTACTTTTATGCTGGACGCACGGTGCACGCCAGCGGTAATTACGCTCTCATAAAGCGCTGCAATTTCTTCCAGGGTATCCTCATCGTCTCCAGAGACGACCTTCAGAATTTTAGTGAGCGTATGTTGCTTGTCGCCGGGATTGATCCGCTCGGGCGAGAAGCCGACATGAAAATCGTTTTTCCATTTCATGCCGGAATGTTTCTCAAGGACAGGAATACAGACTTCCTCGGTTGCTCCTGGGTAAACGGTGGATTCGTAAATAACGATTGCTCCCCGCTTCATATGTTTTCCCACGGTTTCGCTCGCACCTATGAGGGGGCGAAAATCGGGCTGATGGGCTGCGTCTACGGGTGTTGGAACGGCCACGACAATATAATCCGCCTGGGACAACTCAGCCGGGTCGGTAGTGACATGAAGCTGCTCTGCGGCTTTCAGGTCATCGGAGGAAACCTCACCGGTCGGATCGATAAATTGCTTGTAACTTGCTATCTTGCTGCTCGAAAGATCGTAGCCAATGGTTTTCCTTTTTTTTCCGAACTCCACCGCCAAAGGTAATCCCACATAGCCTAGCCCAACCACTGCCACCACACTCATCAGTTACCTCCCGCTTTATACTTATAGACGTTATAACGGCACAAAACCAGATCATCTCCATCCAATATCATCAAGCCATATCACCTCGAATACCATTGTACTGAAGGTCAGTTCCCGAACTGTTCATGGCAGCATATCATAGCGAGAAATGACAAAGGAAAAAGGAAGAGGCTGGCTGTGAGCAGGATTTGTGCTTGCCCAACACACTTTCAACATGCCCCGCCCTCTGCCTGGCTTACAGCGCGAAACCTCCTAAAACCTCTTGATGCTCTTGATGCTCTCAGAATCGCGCAAGCCAAAGAAACGATCGCACCCTGGCTCACCTATGTAGAAGCCGGGCGAGCCGGATGCCATAAGCCGACCTGCCTCGACTCAATCAGGAACAAAGTTCATTGCACCGACTGCTTTGGAACGAGTCTCCACGCAAAGTCTGGAGATCCGTTCAGGTTCGCAACCGAGTAGTGCTTGATGAACCGGGATAAGCGTCGCTTTGCGACGAATGATATTTTTAAGCGTTTCTATGCCGTCCTACACTATCGTCCAGCTCAACCACAGGTGCGGACGCCACGCTCCGCCGCGTATTCGCGACGGCTTCCTCCCATATCCGCCGTAATGCGTCCCACATGCCTGCCCGAACTGTGGTCAGATAAAGAGTATTATCGCTCAACCCGTTTACAAGACGCCGCTGAGCTTCAGCCAGATTATGGTAGGGCATGCTCATGAAGAGATGGTGTGTTGCGTGATAGCGCAAACCAACCGGAGCCCACAGGCCAGTAAGGAAGTTGCCTGGCACATTGATGGAATCGAGATATTGCTCGGCAAATTCCATCGGGCGGTCGCCGGGATTACGATACGCGTGCGCGCTCAATGTGCGCAAGGAGTTTATAAAGAAGATGAACATCGCGATGACGTACCAGAAGACCAGGAAGTAAGGGGTCAGAATACCCAGTGCAATACAGGTAACCACCACGGTGATAAATACAAAAGCGCCAAACTCCTGGATTCTCCAATGCCTGTCGTTGCGGATCGCATTCAGCGCACGCTTATAGTTCATATCTATGGTGAGTGAGGAGGCGCGCTCCCACAGAATCCGGCGCAGCGGGGGAATGAAATACGACAGCGGTGTGAGAAGCAGGAAACGAACGATGAAGAAAAGCGGCAGGATGAAGGACAGCAGCACATACCCCACCATGACCATCGGTTTCAAGGTTGCAAAAGGGATATATTCTCCATCTCCGGCAGTGCCATACACATCCCTCCTGTGGTGATCGTTGTGCACGCCATCATAGGTAAAGGAAGGAATCAGCAGAGGTATGCCACACGTCACATTCCAAATAAAGCGAAACAGCCCGAAGCTGCCCTTTCTGAGGTGGGCCAACTCATGTACAAAGATAGCGGCGCGATAAAAAGCAAACGTGGCAACGAGCATCGCCAACAACTGCCAGAATGAAAAGAGCGGCATGGACAGGATGATCAGGAAGGCTGTCCAGCCAAGCGAGATATGGAAGAGAAAATCCAACCAGTAGATCCAGGGGTTGGGCGTCATAAGATCGCGGACAAGGTTGTGCGCCTCCCGCAACGGAAATTCCTGTCCTGGCTGTATCTGCATCATTACCGGATACTCACTGTTCTTTGTCTGGTACCGACTCGGTCTGACGCGCTATCTGCTCTCTTTCCATGTCCCGCCATTATTTCACGAACCTGGAACACAGCGCGACTTCATTCGAACACCTCGGCATGAACCAGTCTCGCCGCCTTTTCATCTTTGCTGGAAACGACGGGGCTTGCCCCTGTCTCAATGGGCCATTCGATGGCAATTCCCGGGTCGTTCCACAGAATACTGCGATCAAAATCAGAAAAATAGTACTCGGTGGTTTTATATAAGAAATCTGCAATGTCACTGAGGACATAGAACCCATGCGCAAATCCGGGCGGCAACCACAACTGGCGGTAATTGTCTTCAGTCAATTCCACCCCCACCCAATGCCCAAAAGTAGGGGATGATCTGCGAATGTCTACCGCTACGTCGAATACTGCCCCACGCACGACACGTACCAGCTTTCCCTGCGGCCGACGAATCTGATAGTGTAGACCGCGCAGCACACCCTTGACAGAGCGGCTATGATTATCCTGTACAAACCGCACGTCAAGTCCGATCGCCTCCCGGAAATTTTCCTGATTGAAGCTCTCGAAGAAAAATCCGCGACTATCTCCGAATACTTTAGGCTCGATTATCAGGACCTCCGGGATAGAGGTGGCGATAACCTTCATGTAACCACCCGTTCCTCTAGCAAGTGTTTCAAGTACTGGCCGTAACCATTCTTGGCCAGAGGTTGCGCCAGCTTCGCAAGCTGCTCACCGCTGATGAAACCCTGGCGAAAGGCAATCTCTTCCGGGCAGGCCACTTTGAGTCCTTGACGGTGTTCGATGGTTTCAATGAAGTTGCTCGCTTCTATCAGGCTTTCGTGCGTGCCGGTATCGAGCCAGGCATAGCCACGCCCCATGATTTCCACATTGAGCTGATTGTGCTTGAGATAAGTGCGATTGACATCGGTGATTTCCAGCTCGCCGCGCGCGGAAGGCTTGAGTCCACTGGCAATGTCCACCACCTGATTATCGTAGAAATAAAGGCCAGTCACCGCGTAGTTGCTCTTGGGTTGAGCAGGTTTTTCTTCCAGCGAAGAAACACGATGATTCGCATCAAAGGCGACGACCCCGTACCGCTCCGGGTCCTGTACGTGATAGGCAAAGACTGTCGCACCTTCCTGTCTTTCCATGGCATGCTGTAATTGCAGATGCAAATCGTGGCCATAGAAAATGTTATCACCCAACACAAGCGCGCTCGAATCCCTTCCAATGAAATCCCTGCCAATGATAAAAGCATGAGCGAGCCCATCCGGGCTGTTTTGCACCGCATATTGCAGGTTCAAACCCCAATCGCCCCCATCACCCAGAAGCTGCTCGAAACGTGGCGTATCCTGAGGAGTGGAAATAATGAGAATGTCGCGAATACCCGCAAGCATCAATGTGCTGAGCGGATAGTAGATCATGGGCTTGTCGTAAATAGGCAGCAGTTGTTTGGAGACCGCTTTTGTCACCGGATAGAGCCGTGTGCCGGAGCCCCCGGCAAGAATGATGCCTTTACGCTGAATCATAGTGGTTTCTCGAGAATTTCGGTGAGCATGCGGGCAACCCCTGTCTCCCACGACGGCAAGCTTAAATCGAATGTGCTTTGCAGTTTTCCGGTATCGAGGCGGGAGTTTTTTGGCCGCCGAGCGGCGGATGGAAATTCGTTGCTTGCTACCGGGACAATATTTTCCGGCGCGACCGTGAGCTTGACTCCTCTCTGCCGCGCAAAGTTCAATACAAAACTCGCATAACCATACCAGGATGTTTCACCCGCGGCAGCCAGATGATAAAGCCCTGAGATATTCTGCCGCTGCCTGCTTATCCGTATGACGTGAGCAGTGATGTCAGCCAGAAGCTCCGCACCGGTAGGAGCACCGACCTGGTCATCGATAACATTGAGACTATCGCGTTGCTGAGCCAAGCGCAGCATGGTTTTTGCGAAATTACTGCCACGCGCTGCAAAAACCCAACTCGTGCGAAAGATGAGATGGTTGCAACCCGAGGTCAAAATCGCTTGCTCGGCTTCGAGCTTAGTTATGCCGTACACATTTAAAGGGGCGGGAGAATCGGTTTCCATACGAGGCGCACTTCCGCTCCCGTCAAATACATAATCGGTAGAATAATGTACCAGCCAGGCGCCCAGCTTGCCGGCCTCGCGGGCGAGTATAGCGGGAGCGAGGGCGTTGATGAGACGGACACGCTCCGGCTCGCTTTCAGCCTTGTCCACCGCTGTATAGGCGGCGGCATTCACGATCACATCCGGCGCAACTGCCCGAACGGTATCCGCAATTCCATCGAAGCGCGTGAAGTCACCGCAGTATTCCCGGCTCCCAAAATCCAGAGTCACTATCTCTCCCAGGGGGGCAAGACTGCGCTGCAGTTCCCACCCAACCTGGCCGTCTTTTCCGAACAGCAGAATTTTCATCAAGCGCGCTCTTTGTAGTTCTTCTCCACCCAGTGTCGGTAAGCACCGGATTGAACATGGGTGACCCAAACCGCGTTGTCGAGATACCATTGCACGGTTTTGCTGATTCCTGTTTCAAAAGTTTCAGCAGGTCTCCAACCCAGCTCAAGCTCGATTTTGCTCGCATCGATCGCATAGCGCCGGTCATGGCCTGGACGATCCGCCACATATTTGATCAGATTGCGATAGGACTGGCCCGCCTGGGGGCGAAACGTGTCCAGCAGGCTACAGATTGTTTCCACAATTTCGATGTTGGGTTTTTCATTCCAGCCCCCGATATTATAAATCTGTCCCGGAACGCCGTCCTCCAGCACGCGGCGAATGGCGCTGCAATGATCTTTTACGTAGAGCCAGTCACGGATTTGCTGGCCATCGCCGTAGACCGGCAATGACTTTCCGGCCAGTGCATGGACAATCATGAGCGGGATGAGCTTTTCGGGAAATTGATATGGGCCGTAATTGTTGGAGCAGTTTGTTGTGAGAACAGGCAATCCGTAAGTGTGGTGATAGGCGCGCACCAAATGATCGCTCGCTGCCTTGCTTGCCGAGTAAGGGCTGTTAGGTTCGTAACGATGCGTCTCGGTAAAAGGCATTTCGTCTTTTGCCAGCGAGCCATAAACCTCATCGGTCGAGACATGCAGAAAACGAAACTGCTGCTTTTCATTTTCCTTCAATTTGCTCCAGTAATCGCGAGATGCTTCCAGAAGGCGAAAGGTGCCCACGATGTTGGTCTGTATGAAATCCTCCGGACCATGTATGGAACGATCGACATGGCTCTCTGCGGCAAAATTAAGGATGGCGCGCGGCCGATAGTCCTTTAGCAGATGAACCAGGAGATCGGAATCACCAATATCGCCTTGTATAAAAACATGCCGCTTGTCACCCTCCAACGTTTTCAGGTTCTCCAGGTTGCCAGCATAAGTAAGCACGTCGAGGTTGATGACCGCCTCGTCAGATTGCTCCAACCAATCCAATACGAAATTTGCCCCGATAAATCCGGCGCCTCCTGTTACCAGAATCATTTGCTCTTCCTTGAACTCATTACGTTATGCTGTTTAATACACCCTTACGGCTTGGGAATCCTTACGATGAATCCTGATGATGGACAAAATCGAAAAATGCAGAATAAGTGGTTAAAACTCTTCGTCTTGCCGCAAATAACGCCACTTTCCCAAGGGAAGCTCGCCCAGCCTTACCTTGCCGATGCGAACGCGTTTCAGTCCTGTGACCTTCAAACCAACCAGTTCGCACATTCTACGAATCTGCCGCTTCCTGCCTTCCTTTAAAATGAACCTCAACTGGTCCTTATTTTGCTGGACCACCGCGGCACGTTTCAGTGCCTGTCCATCCAGACTCAGGCCGTGACTTAACAGATTCAGAGTGCGCTGGGACAACGCTCCTTCTACACGTACAAGATACTCCTTTTCAATCTCGGATTCGGCACCGATCAATTTCCTTGCGATGCGACCGTCCTGGGTAAACACAAGCAATCCACTTGAATCGATATCCAACCGACCTGCGGGCGCCATGCCTTTCAAATTTGATGGACTAAAACTGGACGGTGCATTGCTATCATGAAACTGCGATTCTCTATTAATGAGGCTGATCGCGGGCTTGTATCCTCGCTCGGGTTGTCCTGAAACATACCCGACGGGCTTATGCAACAGTACGGTGATTTGATCACACTGCTGCGCTTGCGCCATGCGCGCAAGCTTTATTTCCTGCGTAGGAAAAACCTTGATGCCCAATTGACTTATGCGCTCGCCATCCACAAATACCCAGCCGCGTTCGATATAGTCATCCGCTTCCCGGCGCGAACACAACCCCTTCTGGGACATGAGCTTGGATAACCGGATTTTTTCCATTGCTTCCTGCTGCTGAACGAAAAAGACTCGCGAACATAACGACACATCGTTCAAGAACTGCACATTATAGTTTGAACGTCCGCACCGTTTCAGCTAAAATTCGCCTTGCAGGCGCGTAGCTCAGCTGGTTAGAGCACCACCTTGACATGGTGGGGGTCGTTGGTTCGAGTCCAATCGCGCCTACCAATTTAAAGGGGCTCTTTCCCATTAACGGGGATGGGCATTAATCAGACACGGTTGGTCACACCGTCCAACCGCATTGAGCCAATATCCCTTACATCCGTTATCCTGTTTCCTCCAATAAACAGGATAGCGCGCTTGGTCTTTCTCTTGCTTTTTGCTGCACGCTCCCCTGCCATACTTTCTCTCTGCCGCGTCCGATCATTTAAACCATCGAAAGAAGTTTCGATTTCCGTACACGCGGGTTACGATCAGGATGCCCTGGACCAGGAAAACGTTTGAAAGTATTCCTTTGAGGGAAGAAAGGTCCTTTACTCAAAAAGGGAATGCAGACAGACGAAAAACTCAGAAATCCGTGGGAATGAAAAGAGCATCCTAGCTATGAAAATGAGAAGCGGTACGACGTCGAATTCGAATGGTTTCGACAGGATTATAACAAGAAGAAGTAATAAAACGGGAACGGCCCCCGAAGGGGCCGCGTCAAAAGAACAAAGGACTGAGAATCTTCGCTTATGAGGTTTTGCGCATTCCCCGGCGACGAACAACGGCGCCCATGAGCCCCAAACCAGCGAGAAGCATCGCATATGTTTCGGGTTCAGGTATCGATGCTGCAATGGCCCCCGCATATATGCCACCCTCGCTACCACCTGTTACACCAGTAATGTTAAGGTAATGCAAGCCGGAAAGGGAAGTGTTCCAATCCAGGCTCAGCATATTATCGCTGTTACCGGGTGAGGGAAGCACAACCGATTGCAGAACAGTATCATCACCACCCCCTATCGCCCCGTCAGCGCCGGCTGACACAAGCGACATGGTGGCAAGCACCGTATCAAAGCTAAATCCACTAAAGCTGAGTGGAATGTCTACCACCGTTGCGGCACCGCCGAAGTTAGGCTGTTGTACGTCAAACGTGAAAATGTCGCTAAAACCGGTGGTTGTCGGTCCCACGATACTGTTGAAAACTGTGGGCGCAGAGGTGGATATCGTGCCCAGACTCTGTTGTGTATCGGCATATGCTGCAGCACTGGCGCTTGCCAGGACCGCAACTGCAACGGCTTGTTTCAATGGAAATTTAGTCATCTTATACCTCCTAATCGTCATGTACATGGAAGTTAAGCCAACCATCCCTACATAACTCTTCATATATGGAAGAGTGGCTGACAATTTTTTTGTGGGTGATACCTGTTGCACCGAGGTGCGAAATAAATTCGCGAGCCTCGATAATGGAAGATTACACTCCGTGGGAAAATGATCAATAGACCGATAGGACTAGCTAAGGGAATTGATCGAGTCTTCAGCTTTCCTTTCTTCCATAAACATCCTCGAATCGCACGATGTCGTCTTCTCCCAAATATGAACCGGATTGAACCTCTATCATCTCCAATGGGACGCAGCCAGGGTTCTGCAAACGATGACGCGTGCCCAGTGGTATGAAAGTAGATTCATTTTCCGACACAAGATAAGTCGTATCGCCACGGGTTACCTGTGCAGTTCCATGTACGACGATCCAATGCTCGGCGCGATGATGGTGCATCTGAAGCGACAACGAAGCGCCTGGCTTGACAACGATCCGCTTTACCTGGAAACGCTCACCCGAATCGACTCCATCATACCACCCCCAAGGACGGAATACCTTTCGGTGCAGCTCGCTCTCCGGTCGGCCCCCGCGCTTAAGGTCGTCCACGATTTTCTTTACATGCTGGGTTTTGTTCATGTGGGCCACGAGGATGGCATCAGGGGTTTCAATCACCACCATGTCCTCAATCCCCACGCAGGCCACGAGCCGATGCTCGGACAAGGCCAATACGTTGCGGCAATCATTCAACAGCACATCGCCTTGAGACACGTTGCCTTGATGATCCTTGGGCAGAACCTGCCACAAGGAATCCCAGGACCCCACATCGGACCATCCCGCGGAGAGCGGAATGAACACTCCGGCCGGCAATGAGTCATCATGAGCGAGGCGCTCCATTACGGCATAATCAATCGAATCGCTCGGACAGCGCAGAAACTCTTCCTTATTGACACGTAAAAAATCGCCATCGACTACCCCCTTCTCCCAGGCTGCACGACAAGCGGTTGAAATATCGGGACGACAGGCACCTATGACAGCAAGCCATACCGAAGCCGTCATCATGAATAGCCCGCTGTTCCAGAAATAGGAGCCAGTCTCGAGATATGTTTGGGCGGTGACACGATCGGGTTTTTCAACAAAGCGCGCTATCCGGCTTGCCCCACTCGTTCCCAGGGGCTCGCCGGCTTCAATATAGCCATAGCCTGTTTCCGGCGAATCCGGCGTGATTCCAAATGTTACCACTGCACCGGCCGCAGCTAGCGTCATGCCTGCACGAATGGCCATTTGAAAACGAGGCACATCAACGATCACATGATCTGCCGGCATCACCAGCAGAACTGGATCGCTTCCATCCCGCATTGCTGCAAGTGCGGCCAGTGTAAGTGCGGGAGCAGTATTACGTCCCACCGGCTCGAGCAGAATATTCCCTTTTGTTCCCATGAGCCGCAGTTGCTCGGCAATGACAAAGCGGTACTCCTCGTTACAAATAACGAGAGGCGCTCCAAGCTCGATATCGGTGAGTCCTTCCATGCGGCGGAGGGTAGCTTGCAACAGCGAGTCTTCACCGATAAAAGACAAGAGCTGTTTGGGATATTTCTGGCGTGAAAGGGGCCACAGGCGGGTTCCGGACCCGCCGGAGAGGACAATGGGAACCAATGGTTGCATAAAGTTTTTACGAAAAACGAATCGTTGCTGCTCGAGTGGATTTACCAGGGACCCTGGCAGCAGAGAGCTGATAGCGGCAAAGAAATTAGAACCACACTCACTCTAGTCCAAATGTGAATTCTCGCCCCCATATCCCTCGGGATTCTGGTTCTGCCAGCGCCAGGTGTCAACGCACATTTCTTCGAGGCTCCGCTCTGCCCTCCAGCCGAGGAGATCGGATGCGAGTGCGGGCTCAGCATAGCATGAGGCAATATCACCCGGGCGGCGGGAAGCAATTCTGTATGATACCTTTCGGCCACTCGCCTTTTCAAAAGCCCTTATCATTTCCAGCACACTATAGCCCGTCCCGGTTCCGAGGTTTACCGTCAGGCATCCTCGCCTGTTAACGGCGTCTGCATTGCGCACTTCCGGATTCTCGAGGGCTTCGAGGGCTTTGAGATGGCCTAATGCCAAATCCACGACATGAATATAGTCGCGCACACCCGTCCCATCCGGCGTAGGATAATCATTACCCCACACATTCAGATACTCGCGACGGCCGATGGCAACCTGGGCCACAAAGGGCATGAGATTATCAGGAGTTCCTCTGGGGTCTTCACCGATCAGACCGCTGGAATGTGCTCCAACAGGATTGAAATACCTGAGGATGGCACAGCGCCAGGAAGAATCACTGCGGTACAGATCGCGCAGAATTTCTTCAATCATCAGTTTGCTCCGCCCATAGGGATTCGTGGCAGAGAGAGGATGATCTTCCGTTAATGGCAGCCGCTTTGGCTCACCGTAAACAGTAGCAGAGGAGCTGAATACCAGAGTCTTCACTCCGCACTCTGACATCGCCTCCAGCAAACGAAGAGTACCCACAACGTTATTATCGTAGTAAGCCAGCGGCTGCTGCACCGACTCTCCCACGGCTTTAAGGCCGGCGAAGTGGATGACGGCGCTTGCTTGACTCTCTTGGAGGGCTTTGGTCAAGGAGGAACGATCACGGCAATCGCCTTGCACAACGCGGAGTTTTTTTCCGGTGATATGCTCAACCCGCCTTAATGCTTCAGGATGGCTATTGCAAAAATTGTCGAATACAGTGACATCAAGGCCTGCGCTCAACAATTCCACACAGGTATGTGAACCTATATAACCTGCGCCACCGGTGACAAGGATCATAAGTTGTTTTACTCCGACACACAAGATCCGTCAATCATGGCACACTCTGCATCAAAGAGTGAACCATGACAGGGAATGCAAAAGACTTGTTCCCCATCGCAGTCGAGCCCACGCTCTGCTTCCACTCGCGCGGGTTTTTGGAAAATAGCACACTATTTCGCCAAAACCATCAGCGAAAATCCTCCAAGGATCCTCACTGTCAGATCCTGATTGATCAAGAATAATATTTTCCTGGGAACCTTCAGTAACTTGGCTTTCCATCCCCAAATCGCCAGATTTGGAAGATCGGAATTGTTTGTATAGAAAAAATCTATTACTTCATAGCCTGTATCCTTCAAAGTTGCCAGGGCGGTTTCCTTTGTGAATTGGTGGATGTGACCCACTGATAACCGCTGCTTTATAAGTGGAGTGCTACGTAGTACCCATTGGACCGACAACTCGAGGGGAATATGGAATACCTTGTACGCTCCCTTTTTCCGCAGATCGCGTAGAAATCCGAAATAATCTTCGACATGCTCGAATACATCGATGGCCATTACCACGTCGAACTCGGCACTGTCGTCAAATAAACTTTTGTGATGGTAACGTAGATTGCCTCTCGTCTTTTTTCTGCATAATTCAAATGCGCCTGGAGAAATTTCATATCCTGTAAACGATACCTCATCACCATAACGCGTAGCCAGATTCTCTAATATACCTCCAGCCCCACATCCAACCTCGCATACGGTCGAGGGATGAACACCGTTTCTTTTTAATAACCTGTCTATGTGATCCGCTTTCCACGGCGAATCCTCCTCATGCCAGGTTGGATGTTTGCTTAAATAAGTTCCATCCTCGTAAATGCTATTTGTCCCCATACTCACCTCCATGAATATAGCGCCTTGATTTATTATACTTCTGTACTCACAGTTTCATTTCCTTCACTAGCACGTCAACAATCCGTTGGGCCGCTTTCCCATCCCACAGATGAGGACGCCGGCCGCTTTTGCCTTCTCCGCGCAATATCTTTCGTACCTCGCCAATGATGCACGCCGGTTCTGTGCCCGCCAACACGTTGGACCCCTCTTCCACAGTGATAGGACGTTCGGTATTGTCGCGGAGGGTAACGCAAGGCACACCGAGAGCAGTGGTTTCTTCCTGTAATCCTCCGCTGTCGGTCAGCACCACTGCGGCGTCCTTCCATAGATTAAGAAAAGGCATGTATGCCTGCGGTCCTACCAGCGTTATGTTCGGCCCCAGCTCAATGCCAAATTTCTCAAGATTACCTCGCGTGCGAGGATGGACCGGAAAAATCAGGGGCAATTCCATCGCAATATCCCGTAGTGCACTGCACAGGCGGGTTATCATCTCGGCGTTATCCACATTGCTCGGGCGGTGCAGAGTCACGACTCCATAACGACTTCCGTTGGCTGTATGCCTCGTCTTGAACGGGGTTGTTTCAAGACTGGAAATATCGAGACCCTCCAGCTTTTTGAGCTGGTACAGTAAATTATCGATCATTACGTGCCCGACGTAGTGAATCGCGGAATCCTGCTTTCCTTCCCGCTTCAAGTGATCGATTCCACTGGGTTCAGTCACGAAAAACCAGTCGGAAATACTATCGGTAACAATACGATTGACTTCCTCCGGCATTGTGATATCGCCACTCCTTAAGCCGGCTTCTACGTGAGCTACGGGTATATGCAACTTTTTGGCGACGATAGAACAGGCCAATGTCGAGTTTACATCACCTACCACCAGTACGGCATTCGGAAGGTCAGCTTCACAAAGTTCCTCAAACGCCATCATAATCCTGGCAGTCTGCTGCGCGTGGGTTCCACCGCCGGCTGCCATGAATACATCCGGCTGGGGAATGCCAAGTTCTTCGAAAAACACGTCATTCATATCCCTGTCGTAATGCTGACCGGTATGGATGATTTTAAATAGCACGCCGTCGCGCGCTTGTAAAGCGCGCACAATCGGCGCGATTTTCATGAAATTCGGGCGAGCGCCAGCAATTAGATATATTCTTTTCATGCAGGCACACGGCTCTCTGTTAGCGAGATCGTCCGACGCGTATACGTGAAGAAACCGATGGCTGCCACACCGACCAGCATCATCAAATAAATGTTTGGCTCAGGCACGAGGGACATTGACATAGACTGAAACATTTCCTTTCCGTCCCCGAGGATGACATTATGAAGGGTTTCATCATGCCCGTGGCCCAGGTTCTCCCCTGCCTGGGCCACCCGGTGAGCAAGGATATCCCTTGCCGGGACAACTCGCCGAGCAAGGATATCCCCTATCCTGTCGCTTAAGTCCTGTTCCACGCTCCAGCGCAGAAGTGGATTGAGAGAAATGCTTGACTCAGGCACGAGGGACATTGACTGAAACATTACTTTGTCGTCGTCCCTGATGATGACTCCAGAGAAATATGTGGAAACAGGTTCCGGACTGGGCGACCAATCATATAGCCCGCTCTTGAACCATACGCCCCGTTCGTCATTGAAAGTGTTGATGTGATTTTTCTCTTGGAAAAGCAGTGTCCCATCTTTCCAGAATTCGAGAAAACCTGTATTGTCCGCAGCCCACTTTACGTGCAAGTCTAAAAACGTCCAACGTCCAGGATGAATATCCCATGAGGCCAATTCCCGACGCTCATAATTAACTCCGGCGATTGCCTGAGTGCCTGCTGGCGAGGTAATCTTGTCGTAGTCGAATGCATTCATGAGCTTTATCCTTTCATCCTGAACCACCACTGCAAGAGTGGGATACCGCCTATTACTCTCCCCAATATCGACGGTATTATGGATCTGCGTTATAGCGACATCATTCTTCGCTGTGGCAAACGCTTTTGGAAGATAGTAACCCCAGGAATACCACCGTTCGGAGCCAACGGGATCCTGGAAGGTGCTTAATTCTGAGCGGTAACCCCCATGTGTAGGCAGATCGCCATGAACATGAGTTGCCCGCATCACCAACTGACCGGAACCCGCTGGATCACGAACCTGCTCCAGGCGAGACGGAATACCCTTCGGAGCCAAAGCACCACCAAAAAGCGTTCCATTGGCTTCGAGCGCCCGGTAACCGGAAAAATCACCCTTACTTAATCTTCCATCGAAAACTATATCAGCATAGGCGAAACTAAAAGGAAACGTTAAAGCAAAATATAAAACAAGCGCTGTAATTCTGATCATCCTTGCTCCAAAAAAATGCTAATTGATACGGCAGATTCGTCTACCAGCGATTTTGTATTCCGAATATTTGGCTTTGCCGGAAGCGCCAAAAACGATGGCTTCTATGTTCGGTTGCTCACAGATCCACTCGATCGCCTCTCTGGTGGGAATTGTACCCGATGCGAACACCGACATTGGGATGGCGCGGAATTTCTTCTCACGCAATACTCGCTCGTAAGTCTCGAAACCGCAGCACATGCGAAACCCGATCTTGTTGATGTTGGAACACACGATCGGATTCTCGATACCACCTCCTCGAGCGCATCCAGCAATCTCGGCATGTTCACCGTAATGAAGCCGCGTTCGGCGTCGCTATAGCGAGATTTGATATGGTCGACAAAAATACGAAAAGCCGCCTTGAAGTTGAGATCCAACAACAGATCGACGACAACGTTTTGAAGGAAGATTATGGGAGTATACAAACCTTACATCTTCATTTTCGCATCCACCAGCAAAGCGGTAATGTCTTCAATATCCTTTCGTGCCAGGGACATTCCTCCGCACAACGCCGCATTCACAATCCCCTTTCGGGGAGGAACGCTTCAATGCGCCTATCATCCCATCCTCGGTGACTGGGTTTGTATACTTATGGTCATAAGGCATGTATGGTAAAAACTGGAATTCCTTGCAACATCCCGGATTTGATCACAGCCCATTGCGATACGATCATGAGTAGTGCATATAAACGATGTGACGCCTTCATCATATTGATAGCGCCGGCACAGGGCATGACATAAACTTTGATCTATAGAATAATGACTAATACCGGTAAGATTCATCTACCCATATTTTTTGCTCTGCTCAGGAAGTGGAGAAGACGATAGCACCAATATTTCGGTAGCTGAAGAGGTCAATAATTGGCTTTACGATCTCATCCCTCATATGCGAACGCCAAACGTTTTTGCTACAGAACTTACTTGATCTTGTCCGCCCTGAAAAATTCCTTAAACAGTAAACCAAAAAAAGCCATGTCATCGATAAAATAACGCCTAAACATTCGGCGCGGTTCCTGGAGAAATCGATAAAACCATTCCAACCCCCCTTTTTGCATCCACTTTGGAGCACGCTTTACCTTTCCAACAGCCACATCAAATGTCCCTCCCACACCCATTGCAAAAGGCACGCGCATCTCTTCCTGATAGCGCCCTAAAAAGTATTCCTTTTTAGGTGAACTGATAGCCACAAACAACAGGTCCGTTCGTGCCGCCTTAATTTGCTCGACTATTGCAGCCTCCTCCTCCGGTTTCCAATAGCCATTGTGGTAGCCCACAATAGCGAGGCCCACATACTTACGTTCATAGATTCGCTTTAGATCAGACACGACATCTTCCCGGGCGCCCAATAGAAAAACTCGCCAACCTTTTATTGCAGAACGAGACATCAATGCCTCGAATAAATCCACCCCAGCAATACGTTCCTTCAAGGGCCTGCCTAGCAGGCGAGAAGCCCAAACTACTGGCATACCATCGACATTAACCAATGCACAGTTGTTTATAATGCGTTTTAACTCTTTGTCTTGATTAGCTTTAACTAGTTTATCCACATTGACAACGACGTGTTGGTGAGCTTGACCTGACTTGATGAAGCCTTCAATAATGTTGAGCGTCTCTTCCATCGACAGATTATCAATCTGGCAGCCCATAATTTCTACACGTGAACTCATGATAATCCCCTTACTGGTCATCGCTAGAATCCTGATTTACCATTTGTGCCTTCCCTGAGTCTTTCATAGACCAGAGAAAGCTGCTCCATCATCGCAGGGGCGCTAAATCGCGTTTCTACTGTCCTCAGCGCATTTTCCGCCAATATTTTACGAAGACTGGAATCTTCCAGTATCTCCCTTAAAGCTTGCGCTAGAGCGTGAGCATCTCCGGGTGGAACAAGTAAGCCGTTTTCTCGATCCTTGATCACTTCCGGTATACCTCCGACGGGAGTTATAATGATCGCCTTTCCGGCTGCCATCGCTTCCAACATAGCCATTGGTAAACCTTCATCATGGGAGGGAAGTGTGAAAATCGACGCGCGAGCAAGTTCTTCCGCTCTCTGATCCGCGTCTATCCAACCAAGAAACTCTACATTAGAGCCAATCCCCAGTTCATCTGCCGTCTTTCGCGCCAGATCGAGCTCCCCATCTCCGCAAATAACTAATCTGATATCCGGCAGCGAATCCTTGAGTAGAGATAAAGCTTTCAACAATTCGAATATTCCCTTCCGTTTTCCTACATGCCCTAGAAAAAGTATTCGTCCGGCCTCTTCTCGTTCGGGTGACTGCATTCCGAACCTGACGGAATTGGGGATAACTTGGATAGTAGCCGCAGGGGCATAGGTTGAGAGAAAAGTTGCCCAGCTTTCCGATAATGCGATCACTGTCGAACTCCTCTCGAGTGTTCGGCGAATCCACCACCTCAGCAGAGGTCCAGATTCAGTTTCTGCAAAATGATGAAATGTGGCTCCATGCAAATGAAAAACTGTCTTGCAACGGAACACCCTGGCGATAGCAAGAAAAATCGATTTCCTAATAAAACTTATACCGGAAGCGGAATGGACATAAACGACAGCTGGTTTGGCAAAGCTGCAATACCAGAACACCTGCAGGGTAGCGAAAAGCCCTGTTGTTAACTTTTTGAAAAGTGATCCCTCCGTGTGTGAAGTAATATATCTCACATTTTGTTGTTCGAGAAAACCCTCCTCCTCCAGTAAGGTCACAACGGACGCTATGCCTCCTCTACTAGTCGAGTCGGTTCCGAGCATAAGGGATACCTTTTCTTTATTCATTTAGGAGGTTTTCTTCATTTATTTGAGCTTAAGATATGATTCGCCAAGGACCGGACTCTTCCAATTCACCTTTGGAACAGCCTGTGTGCAATACTCCCGGAAATCCACCAATATTGCGAATGGCCGGTATCAGATACTTCAATTTTCCCCTACGCCCACAAATCTGGCGAAAATCGTTTCAGTCCATCCTAGTAGGGAAGAAACTATGATCTTAAGATGATAACGCCTGGGAGAATACCAAACCGACCGTTCGCGAGATTATGAACCCCCCCGAAAAGAGGAGCGGTCATGGCTAAAAAACCACATGATCTCCCCGTTTATCCCGAGGATAAAACAGTAGCCCCACTACTTGCTTTATTTGGCAACATGAATGCTCTCGTTACCCACCTTGATCTGCCGATTACTTTCAAAATTTTCCATCTTTATCGGAGTATTCTTGCAGTCTATATCCACCACGACCAGAAACTCCACGGCAGCCTTTCGCTCTTTCGTCTGGAAACGTCCATGCCACTGATCAGGGGTTGCGTTCCCGCCTTGATCATTCCGTGAGGGAGGTTTTTTAGGGGGAGCGTCAAACTTGTTGTTCTGCGTGAATTCAATGGCGCGCGGCTGCAACATATTGATACAGGCACGCGCAGCCTTCTGCTTGACCCCGATCGATCCCGCTTCCTTGATCTCGAATGGGTTGAGAGCGTGTATATTCCACTCGAACTGACGTGGAGTGGTAGATCGCAGGGAATCATGGATGATGAGCACATTTTCATCCCGCAAGTACCACAGACGCCTTCTGGCCTGTTGCAAGGCACCCTCATAGGCCGGTGTTGCATCTCCTTCCGTGAAATCTACTTTCCCATTGGTATGAAACTCCGTCAATCGCCCTTTCGCGGTCATTTTCTCCGGACCTGTTTTCTCTGCCTGGCCTTTTCCTCCATCAAAGGTTATGGCGTTGTGAGCCTTGGTTCGCCAATACCACTGCTTGTCGTGAGGAGATCCATACCAGTCGTAATATCCACTATCGATCAGCAAAGACTCTCCCCTGGATACGAGAACAAAAGAATTGTTATCGGCGTGGCTGTGGTTAAACGCCGCGTAGGGGCTTGACCTGAAATAGATTGACGTTCTTAATGGATCGACTATTGCACTATGCATCGCCACCCATCCTATATCACGAAAAGCGATCGCGTTTGTTTCAGGTGGCTCGGGGCTCACTCCTTCCACCGGCAAGGGAATTGGAGCCGCCAAATGCCGTATAAGGTCTTCGTTTTTGTCAATATTGAGAACATACCAAGCCGCCAACGGGTTGTCCTGGCGCGAAGCGAAACCTTTAATCAGACTGAAGTCGGGAGGTATCTCTGCGCCATCCCCAAAAAGCTGAATGGGCGAGGATGGTGGCTCGAAATACACAAAGTATTTGAGAAATCCTTGCGACCACGGTTTGTTGTAAATATTGACCCCTGTCGCGGCCCGAATCGAGTCCCAGCGCGGAATGATACCAAGGTCGAGCGACCATATGGCGTAAGCCGAACTGTTTGCCCATCCTCCCTCCTCACCTCCCCAAGGGCTTACGGTGTGAATATAAAAACGGAAAGAATCATTGAACCAACTCTCAGACTCTGGCAGACTTCCAACCATTAGTGCCGAAAGATCTGCGAGATACGCCAGATTTGTCCATCCATGCGAGTCGTAGTGTGATACATCGAAGCGCCTTTGCCCGCCCAGAAGGTCATCGTAGATTGCCTGACCCCGTACCGCGATCGATTTTAGCCATAGCTTTTGGGATTCAACAGGCACTGCATCTCCTAGCCAGTCGTAGGCTGAGGCAAGCGCAATTGCGATATCGCGAGATGCCTGATCCTGGGATTTATATCCTGTAGGACCGTTTGGATCCAGTGCAGCGAGCGCGTCGCCGGTTCTCAGTGCCTCTGCCAGTAGGATCGGATCGCGGGTAAGCTGCCAGAGAAGAGCTGCGGCCCTGAGTTGCCATGCTTCTCCTGTTACATAATTTCGGATGGCGAACAAAGAGTTCGCCCAATCCGCCTCCTTGCCGACTTTGCGCTCAACTTTCTTCGGTGGCGCACCAAGTGCGGGGCGAGCCATTTTCTTTTGTATCTGGTTCTTTAAGACTTCCACGACATTCTTTCGCTCGCTCAGGACGAGCGAACGCAACTTGCTTTCATCCCTACCTCCCAGGAGGCTGCGAGGCCTGGGTTTATCCCGCAGTTCCCGCAGCAAATCCTCATTACCCGGTACGACGAAGGGTATCGCATCCTCAGGAACTGTGAATTGACGCCAGTCGCTTCCGCCAACCTCATTGCCGGCTCCGATCGGACGAACCTGCCAGGAATACTTACCTGGCGGCAAGCTGATGGAGGGGGAATACCAGTTCCGCGAGGTTCGCCACTCATACCGTTTTCCCCCTTCCTGCCGTACTACCAGCTGGTACTCTGCAGAAAGATTGATTCGCCGCCAGTCGAAATCCGGCGGATTCTGTTTCACTATGGCTCCATTCACAGGCGCGACGGGAATATACTCAGGCGATATCGGCTCTGCCCAGTCACTCCATCCTAGCTGAGCATAAACGAGCAGACTTACGACAGCAAATGCTTGAAGTGTATGTTTTGTAAACACAGTCGTTAGCAATCGAAGTTAATAGTTCGCGGTACTGATTCTTTTGGGTTCGATGGCAAGTGTTGACGGAAGCTTCTCACGAACAGCTGCCACCTCTGGTTCACTCTCCTTTAAAACGACGCTAGGGATTTCTGCATTGGGCGAATGAAGGTTACGCAGCGTAAATCCCCTAATGATCCCAAGTGCTGCCAAATGCCACAGCAGCATAGATATTGCCGCATCCCTGAAACTCCGTTTCTTGAAAACCAGGCATGCGTACACCAGAAGACCAAATCCCGCCAATCCGGCCAAAATCCGCCAATCTTCCACGAGGATCAGACTGACCAGCCAGATGAGCCAATAGGCAAGCGTAGCCAATGGATGGATGAACATTCTGATTGCATCAAACCTGTAAGGCTGGGCAAGTGCAAGCTTAAGGAACACACCGCCGGAGGCTACACGACCGTTTCGCCATAGCCGTCCAATCAAGGAACGGGTCGTACCAGTATGACCGGTATGAAGAATCGCCACAACAGGTAGACGTACCAATCGCCAGCCCTGGCTGCGCAACCGAAAGCCCAGTTCGGCTTCTTCAAAGGCTTGGAGATTGCGGTTTCCGGCATATCCCCCTGAGTTTTCGATAGCGTTACGACGATATAATCCACCGCCGTGCAAGCATGCCACCTCCCCTGGAGTCGTGGGTTTGTAGTTATTGCGCTGGCGCTCAAACCAGTTTCTTGTCGTCCTATCCCGCAATAATCCAGATACTCCCGCAAGGTGGACATCGCTCTCCAGCAATTCGAGAGCCTGCGAGAGAAAACCTGGCTGCAGCTCCATGTCTCCGTCCAGGAGATACACATAACGCCCGCTCGAATGCTGAAACCCAAGCTGAACGCCACTGCCGCAACCACGATCTTCGATAGCACGCAACTGTACTACTTTCACGTCATAATTCTTTGCTATTTCAACCGTATCATCAGTGGATAGCGAATCCGCGACGATGATCTCGACTCCTCCCTCTATTCCCCGAACGGAATCAAGAACCGATTTAATGCACTTGGCGATCTTACCCCCTTCGTTATAGGTCTTTATAAGGACTGATAATCTCATACTGCACCTCATGAAGATTGAAACTCACTTTATCGCTCATCATTATTTCTTGCCCCTCACCTCATGAGTATCAAGAAGGATTTCCGATAAAAGGAACAAAATTTGGACAGATTTACTTATCTAATTCCTGCAGTCTTGACAAAACCATTCCGCCAGGTAGGTTCTGCGCGAGTTTCGTGAAAACCTTTAGCGCCTCTATCGATAGCATAGATAAAATAAGCCATTATCGCCAGGCTCTCGCCTCCGAGGATGGAATTTGGCGCAATCGGCACCTCTGTCATCGACCGAATGAAAAAAACAGCAAGCATGGCGAGGCTGCCGCCGCGCGTGACTTTTGCTGCGCGTATGGAGTAGCGCGAAAAGAAATAGAGAAACACCAATAAGGCTGTCAAGCCGATAAATCCAGAAACGGAAAATACTTGTAGAAACAGGTTATGAGCGTGAGCCGCAGCGCTGAGACCCCACCGGAGTCTGTTTTCCAAATGCCAAAACTCCGGCCCCTGCCCGAACAAAGGACTCGCCATGCCGCCCTGAATAGCCCTCTCCCAGATGAACGTGCGACCAGTTCCAGTTGCCAGGTCATCCACGGCTCGGGCCTCCAATTGGCGTTCGAGCGATGCCAGCAGGGAGGTGTCGGAGAACATCAACCAGGCACCACCTATTGTCAGAAATGCGCTAAAAGCAACAATCAAGATAGAAAGTGCATAAGCCTGGTTTGTTCTGTTGACTCTTGCCTTTGCGCTAACATTAGATAGCAACCGCCAGCTAAGAATAATGAGGAGCCCGAAAGAAGCTGCCACAATCGATGTCTTTGATTGCGCCAAAATCAGTGCCAGTGATGCTGCCGCGAGAATGCATCTTTTAATCCACACTTTTGCTGAAGGTTCCGCTGCCTCAAGGGTTAGAAGGGCACATGCTATTGCTCCCATAGCGTTGGCATGACCGGTTACACCCCAAAGGCGTGTTGTGAATCCGGGAATAAGACCTATATAGCCAGGCTGTACCACAAGACTTGGCACAACCACCGCAGCGACTAAACTGACGAGCACCACTACTGTGAGGCACTGCTTGACAACATCTACTGGATCGCCGCTCGACATCCGTACCCAAAGGAACAGGGCGAGAAATACGAAAAATGGATAGACCAGTGATACATGGAAATAATGACTATCACCAAAAACAAACGGCAAGATGCTGAACGCCACATAAAATATCATGAACGCAATCACAATATCGTTAGGTGAATGCAATCCTCTTCGATCAAAGCTATTATTCCTTGCCTTACTTTTCCTTGGAATCAGCATCCAGGCAGCGCACAAAGCGACAGAGATTCCGATTATCGCCGCGAGAAGCAGCTTGGCAAGTATTGTTCCTCCAACCTCACTCTCTAACCCGACAACCAAACCTTGTTGCTCCATTTTTATAACACGCCCTGAGAGGACGATAGTGCCCACGCTCGCTACAACTATCATCCACATCAGGTAGCTGAACAGTCGACCGGGCCAATTCGACGCCGCGCTTACAGTGACAATCATGGCACCCACGCAGCAAAGCGCGAAAACGAATGCCGCAATTAAGAGAACAATGATTGTAAACACCTTAAATCCTCGTGAATGATAGAACGTCGGCGATATGTGACCTTATTAAATTAAAGGCCCAGCAAGGTGACCGCCCTGCGGCCCACCGAAAATCTCTCCAGCAGATTTGTAAGATTGAGGCTAAAGAAAAAATGGGGAAATACTTTGAACAGCGCCAGCAGCACGAGGCACTTGAGAACAAGTGCCAGCAGCTCGATGGGAATCACTGCTGGAGGCAAGAAGTCGCCGAGCTGGGTAACAGGCATGGCCATAAAGATCCCCATAAAAAAAGGACCTCTTATTACCGAAATGAACTCGGCTGACTTAATCCCGCCCCTTACTGCTATTGCTTTTAGCTGTAACAAGAAGCGGGCAATGTAGGCAGCAGTGATGGCGACTCCCACATAGACGAGGCTAATGTTTATAGTGAGATACAAGCCAAGGATCAGGATCATCAAGCAAGCTGTCTGGGAGTAAAGTACTGTTTTTTGATCACCGGTTGCGGTAAGGATCGCACCGGAAAGCGAACTCATCGCGAGTGCAATCATCCCTATCGACATAGCGGAAAAAATTCCAGCGGAATCAACCCATTTGTTACCGAACACTAATTTAATGATCAGTTCTGCATGAGTGAGAGTATATCCATATGCCGGGAAGACGATAAAACTGACCCCAGCGAGAGCGCTTAAGTAAAGACGCTTTATTCGCCGTTGGTCATCACCAATTGCGGAAGCCGTGGAAAAAAGGATAGTCTGAAGCGTTTGTACCACGTGCAGCGCAGGGGTGCGTGCCAACATGGAAGCGGCGTTGAAATTGCCTAATGATGATGCACCGAGGCTACCAACGAATACGCCACCACTGTTATCTACAGCCCAGTTCAAGACGTTGATTCCGGCCACTTGACGTCCAATTGGACCACTCTTGGTAGGCTGCAAGGGATTCGTTAGTCTTAATGAGTGTGGACTATAGTAATGCCCGATAACAACTTGAAGAATGCTTTGCACATACCAAGCCGCAACCAGCGCCCAGACGCCGAAGCCAGCTAAAGCCATAGCTACCCCCACAATAGGATAGGCTACAAGATAGGCTCCAGTGGTTGATATTTGAATCTCTCTAAATCGAAGTTCAGCCCTCAATTTCGATTGAGATATTGCGAAGAATCCGATGAACAGATACGAAGGAGCGGAGTATCTGAATACAACTCCGACAAGTTCATTTCCGAGATAATCTGCAATAGGATATGAAATGGCGATAACAACAAGCATGGAAATAAACGATAAAAGCATGATTCTGGAAAAGGCTGTAGCGATTTCCCGTTTATCATTGAAATGCCCTTGTATCAAAGACCATCCAAAGCCTTGATCAATGATCAAAGCCAGTACTGCGTGAAGTAGCACTGCATAGCCGAACGTGCCTACCAGTTCGGGACCGAGTTGCCGCATGATCAAGATCTGCGCAATCAACTGCGCGGCAATTCGAATGATCGTTCCGGTATAGTTGCTCTTGACGGCGCTTAAGCTCTTGACTGCAAGACTCATATCCGCCTATTCAAACGTTCCCGGAAAAGGATGCAAAGAGACGGGTGGGATCCGCATCATCACGTTCCTGAAAATCGCTTTCGTTGCATTACCGGCATTGCGGCCAGGATATCGTTTATGAATGCCTGGTGCATTTCAAATGCGTGCCGGTTATCCTCATCAATGGATGAGACCCGAAAAAGCAGTCCATCAGGAATCAGCCCCCTCAGACCATATTGCATCTCCGCCAGCTTCTTTTTCCAGCCCTGGACTATTGGCCTGTCGCCTATCATTACCCAATACGTGACAGGTTCAATCCTGTGTTTTTCCAGCGAGGTTACGAGCTGCACAACGGGAATCGAACCCGTTGGTGAGACAATGCTTCCTTTCTCTCTCGATATCAGTTCAAAACCCTGTGCGGGATAACAAACCTCCGGATAGTGCGTTTGCATGGAATCTCGCTGATCATCGCCATAGGCTATTGCCAGCATGATGCGATAGCCGTTGGAATTCGCATACGTACGGCTCAGTGTCTGGGTGTAGATACGTTCGATCAGCTCCTTTTGCTGGGGATCGACCATTTGTATAAAGTTGTGCTGCTCTTCCCTCCAGTCTCCGAATTCCTTCGGTATTATTTTTTCGAGGTCGACTGCCGGACCCTGGTCGGCGATTTTTTGTGTAGGCTTCAGCGCGAGCGCGAGGCCTGAGGCAGCGAGCATGAGTACTAGAAGTAAGCAATTTCTTAGCCAGGGATTCATCGTCATGCTTCGCCGAGCGCGTTGCTTCTAACACGCAACCTGACTGTCATTTGTAATAGCGAATCGACTCCAATGATCAGCAGCAAAGCACTGAGGAACAGCACCATGCCGGCAAAGCCGTGCAGGAAGCCTTGCCCTGCCTCATCGCCGAAATGATAGGTAATCAACGTCAGTACCATTACCCGGATAACGTTGGCGGTGAAGGATATCGGGACAATAAGGATAGCCAATGCGACGTTTCTGAATAACGAGTCGTGACGAATCAGATTAAGATAGAGCAGGCCGAGCGCCTCGAGCGTAAAGAGAGTATGAAGACCTGCACACGCATCTGCTACCAGCAGCTTGTATTGCGCGATTTGCAGGATCACTCCGGTACGGGCGATGGGGTAGTTGAACCAGAAAAGAATCGTTTCCGCCACATATGAAACTGCCATTTTCATCGGCATTGTCAGAGCATCCACGAACGCGGAGGGGAGAGGAATCATGAACAACATGAAAAAGAGCGGAAACCATTGCACCTTGAGCGCGCGGGAGCCACGCATAAGCAAAACAATGGCGGCAAGCAGCCAGATTACCGAGCCGATTTCGAACAGCAGGATTTCCTGAGAGCGCCCGATCACATAGAGCATCAGGCCAAAAATAAAGATCGGCCAGCCTGCAGTCGGAGCTGAAGGCTCCGACTCGCTCTGATGCCACATTTCCGGCCACTTCCGGTAGATAAGCCAACAAGCGATACCCAGCACAATCGGACCATGGGCTTGCTGATCGGTGGACCAGACACCGCGAAAAAGATCGACCAGACTTGGTAAATAAAGTACGATTAATCCGGCAATGATAGGTAACCAGATGAGCAAGAGATTGCGGGGTTCCACTGGCAGGTTTTTTCTGTTGAAGATAATTGAAGAATTTATAATCATTTTGTTTTCACAACATCTGTTATCTCGCTACCTTCGCACTGCCTCCATGTTGCTCGTGCTGGGAATTCTGACTGGCCTATTTGCCGGTGGAGCGCACCCTGCTGCCGTAAACCTGATACCCAGTCCTTGGGATAAGCTTGTCCACGCTGTTATTTTCGCCCTGCTCACTTGGGCTATAGGTGCAGCGAGTGGCATCACTGGCTGGCGACGGCTGGGGCTCGCATTTCTCGGAGCAGTACTGATCGGCTTGCTTGATGAATGGCATCAGATGTATCTGCCCGGCCGCAAGGCAGGGTGGGATGATCTTGCCGCTGATGTGACAGGTAGTCTTATCGGTATTGCCTTGCTCGAGGCAGGGTGGCGACGTCGGAATTAATACGGCTTTCCCAACTGCGCCAATAGCCCTCCTCTCTATTTTTACAAGCGAATCAAGAAAATGAAGAAAATATAAGATATATATCATCCCTTTCGTTTAGCGCCTGATGTTCGCGGAATTTCGATCATGCTAATCATATATGATGGTATGACCCTAAATCCATGCCGCTTTTATTATTCAAAAATCATTCAGCACAGAACCTACCACCGCAGCACCCGTCTGCTGGAAACGTCGCGCCAGCTCCACGGTGCGTGATAGAGAGGTATGGTTCTTTCGAAGGACAATCAAGGCAGCAGATGCCTCCGTCGCGATGATTTGTGCTTCCCCGTATTCACTTGCTGAAGGTGTATCCACGATAACGACATCAAACTCGCAGCCAACCGCTTGCAGCAAATCCGCGAAAACGGGTCGACCGATGAGTTCTTGTGGATTTGGCGGTACTGCGCCCGCGGGCAGTACGGAAAGACCAAGCAATGAAGGAATTCTGACAATGCTCTCCAAACCAGCACGACCTGCAAGGTAGCTGGATAAGCCTCCACCTGTATTCACTTTAAAGAATTCCTGCTGCCGGGGCGCCCGAAGATTTGCATCGATGAGCAATGTACTTTTGCCAAGTTGTGAAAAAACGATGGCAAGATTGGCAGCTATGAAGCTTCGACCTTCTCCCAGTCCTGGACTGACAATGGCAAGCACGTTCCGGTCCGTATCCGGCTCGAACCAGCGTAGCATGAGCTGGCTGCGCAGACTTCGCAGGTGTTCGACGACAGGACTGAACGGTTTGTAAGCCGCGATTAAATGATGACTGAGACTGTTGTCGCCTGCTGGCAGATAGAGATTGTTAAACTGGCGCGAAAGAGCAAAGCGCACGTCGTCTTCCGTGAGCAAACCGAGGCATATAGCCGCTTCACCAAAGGGGTTTTGCTGCTGTACTTGCGCCTCCAGTATGCGAGTCACATTCTCCTCGGACAGCCTTCCCGCATTGACGAGAATGGCACCGATCGAACTGCTATTTCCAATGATTTGAGTTCGGCCCGCAAAGAACGATTCGCGGGAATTGGAATTCTGACTCCGCTTGATGGCGGGCAAACTGGCGCTTACGGGATTCATGATGTAGCTCCGTTTGAGTATTAACTGGTTTCCGGGTTAGGTAATTTGGGAAGACGACTCGAAAACTTGTTGCGAGACGGGCCGGACATTACCGCCAGCACCGGAATCTCTATGGCTTCCACGATGTCCTCTACAGAACGCACACGTCGATTCATTAATTCCATTACCAGGGCGACGCCCACACCTAGCAGCGTCCCAAGAAAAATGGAAATCAGCATATTGAGCAATAACTTGGGTTTTGACGGCTCACTCGGGATTGAAGCAGGGTTCAGCGGGGTTATGTTAGTCTGAACGGAAAGACTTTCCAGACGGGTGAGAGCACTACGCTGGCTTATGCCTTCGAAATTGCGTTGCGCAGCTTCCACGTCCCCTTGAAGGACACTCATCTGATCACGCTGCCTGTTAAGCTCCAGCACGCGCCCCTTCTGCTTTTCCATCGCTTCGAGCAACTCTTGCTCCTTTCGCTTCCCCACTTCATATGAAGTGCCGATACTGCTATGTATCTTGCGCGTTTCAGCAGATAGCTTGCTTCTGAGAGATGCGAGTTCAGATTGCGTGCGTTTGGTTTGTGGATGATTTGGCCCCAGATAGGCGCTGCTTTCCTGAAGCTTCGCGTCGAGGCGCGCAATGTCCGATTTGAGGCTATTTATCAACGGGCTCTGTATGACCTCAGCCAAAGTATCCGGATCTTCAGCGGCTTTCCGTTTACTGCTACTGTCCGATGTCTGGGCTTGAATAAGAGTGAGTTGACTTGAAAGTTCATTGAGCTTGGCTACTTCATAATCCAGACGTTCCTCAGTGGCGACGAGCCCGGTTTCCTGTTGATACGCGGAAAGCGCGGCTTTGGCTCGCTCGAGCTCATCCCTGGCCGCGGCAGTTTGTCCTTTGAACCAGTGCGCATACTGGCGGGCAGGGGCGACCTTCAAATCCAGATTCACGTCGATATAGGCTTGAGCGAAGGCGTTTGCAACAGCCGCGGCAAAATTGGGATCACTCCCCGTATACTCAATGTAGATTACGTTGCTTTCCCGGGAAGGTTTGACATCAAGCTTTCTTTTCAGCAAGTTGGCCAGCCAGGTGGTAAGCTCACCCTTGCTTCCGTCCTCCTCCCACTGCTCCTTTACCACGGGGCTTTCATCCAACCGCAGCATTTTTACGACACGCTCTGCTACACGGTCGCTATTGATCACGTCTACCTGGGTAGCCATGTAAGTCGGGGACGTCAGGCCGGGCAATACCATCCCCGCTACCGGGTCGGGCGATTTAATGTCAACCACTACAGCTGTACCGGCGGTATATTGTTTAGGCAATAACAAACTGACTATAAGGGTAGCGATTACCGTAAACAATAAAATAGAGAGGACTACCTTATACCGGGCACGAAGGATGAGTAAAAATTGTTGAAGTGTCATAGGTACGGAAGACGCTTAAAAAATGCTTTCTCGCACATAGATTATGTCGTTGGGCTGGACAGCGTCGGTCATCTTGGGTGAAAGCCTCTCCACGACTCCATCCGCGTTTCTGCGATCAAGACGCAACCACCATTCGCTCCCTCGCGGAGTGGGCCCACCGCCCTGAGCCAAAGCCTGCATTACCGTCATGCCTCGCTCAATACGATAAGCGCCGGGTCGCTGTGCCTCGCCGTAAATATAGAAAACGGGAGCCCGGTGAACATAAATCGTGTCTCCTCCAGCAAGGATGATATCTTCATCGGATCTCTCTTCCAGATAGAGTGCGGGAATATCAATCACCTTTCGGAAGGCCTGTCCGTTGCGTGTACCGGTAACGATTGCGAAATCATCGCCGAGCGGGGTGGTACCTCCCGCGGCAGCCAGCATGTCACTCACTCTACTCAGGGTTTCCAGTGGAAAGCGTCCCGGTCGATTGACCTGACCCAGCACACTCACCTGATTGCCTCGCATCTGCAGGAGGACAATGGTCACCTGGGGTTGCTTTATGAAACCACCCTTTTTAAGGGCGGCTGCAAGTTTATTTTCGGCGGAAGCAACAGAAAGCCCTCCGACCTCGACAGCGCCCACCAGCGGAAACGTGATGGAACCACTTTCGGAAACCCGGGTTTCAGTAGTAAGGTCAGGGTTCTGAAAAACCTGAATGCGCAGGATATCACCCGGACCCAGCGGGTAGTCAGGACTCTCGGCAAAAACCTGAGCCGAAGACAACATTGATAAAAGGATCAAGGTACGAACCAAAATTTGGAACATATTGTCGAACTTCCTCTTGATAATTGCGTTATCTCAACAAACCAGCCGCACCCTTTTCAAGGCCGGTATTATCGACTTGCGACGAACTCGTATCCGTAGCACTGGCGACTGACGAAACGGAATGTTCTCCGCCGGATGCATTTTTATCCGAAGTAGCGAATTCGCCCATGTAGGTGATATTGGCTTTTGCCTTGAGAGCCTTTATTTCCCCCCTCGCGGCTTCCGCCGCGCGCTGATTTCCAAGAAACTGCTGGATACGCGGCAACGCTGCTGCTTCGGTAATCGGCGCTGTTTGTGCGGCGGCAATCCGCATGAGGGTAATCGATTGCGGACCCTGGATGAGCAGGCCCTGGCCGGGTTTCAGCGGATGTATCTGGGGCAGGAGCTCAAGAGGAATCTGCTCGGCAGAACGTGTTGCGCTGCCAGCGGCAAATTTTATCTCCTTGCCTTTCAGCCACTTTGCAATGTCTTCCATGGGCTTGCCTGAGTCGAGCATTTGCCGCAACTCGTCCGCGACACCGGCTGATGAAGGAAGCACAATTTCCTGTATGTTATAAATGCGGCGTTCCGCGAAAAGCTGCGGATGTTCCGAATAGTAGTTTTTTGCTTCTTCGACGGTTGGCTTTGGAGTAGCCGCAGTGATCTGCTCGAGATAGGCGCGTGCAAGAATCTCTCTACGGGCGTTATCCAACGCCATGAGAACTTCCGGTGAACGGTCAAGTTTTTTATTGATAGCCTGCTCTACCGCAAGCTCCTGATCGACGAGGCGATCAAGAACTTCCCGCCGAATCTTGGAGGCGTTTTCCGGAGAACTTGCGCTATTGCGCGTGGCTCTGGCCAGAACATAATTAAGTTGATGCACGGAGATTTCGCCGGAATTTACTTTGGCCGCTACCTGACTGACTGGTTGTTGTGATTCTTTTTTGTCGCAGGCCACGAGTCCTAAAGCAAGCAACGGGAATAATAGTGCCGTTATGAATTTCTGACGATTCATTTTCATATGATCAAATTTGTTGAGCCATTGGCTTTTCGGTTAAAGAATAGGACAAATAATTTAAAACAATTCTGTGTTTTCAAGTATTTTACACTTCCTGCCAGTACAGACTCTCGTCAATACAGGCGTGTAATTCAGGTACCTGACAACCACGGTAGCCGAGGTAGTATTTGGCCGCAATAGTCCGTTCGTACTATCAGACTCCCATTGTAAATCACCTTTTCCCAACTCCTCTCAATAGTAATAATAGCGAAACATGGGTTGCTTGATCATCAAAAATTAAGCGTGGCCGAAACACTTCCTGCAGTGCTGTCAAAATCAAAGCCACGATGATTGGAACTGCGATGATCCCGATGAAAAGCGGCGCTTAAATAGAGTGTGTTAAGTGGCCGCCAATCAAGAGCAACCAAACCGGAATGCATTTGATCGCTCCGGTTCTCTGTAGGAAGAGGAACAACAGCGCCATGAAAATCACTGAGAACATAATCATAGCGCACCCTCAATGCAGTCTTTTCCGTGATTTGCCAAGTCGGGGCAATCGAGAAGCGATTGGTGGCAATGTAACTACTCGAGAAACGCTCAAAGATAGAATTCTGAAAGGCAAATGGTGCAGTCTGGAAATTGGACAATTGCCTGGACCATCCCCCCGTCAACTGCAGTTTGCTGGTCGGCATCCAACTTATATTGAGATCGCCCACGAAGCCGGCGAAGTTTCGCTGGGAAAAATGAGCATGCTTACGATCGAGGTAGCCGATTCGTCCTTCTATGGAGGTCTTGACCGTGATGGGCCAACGCATGCGGAGCTCGTGCTCCATTTCATCGAAACGGGTGTCAAAGAGAACGTCGGCAAGAGGCTCCGGTCGATTGATGAACTCCCCGCGCCCGCTTCTCACTTTGTAAGTGAGCGAACCACCGGAACTTGAGACATAGCGTATTCCCCCCTCCACCGAGGAAATCTTGTTGTTGAAATCCTGAATGGTTATCCGGCTGTTCTTCATGACGCTATGGTCAAGACCGCCAATGAGATGCCAAGCCCTGTTAAGCTCAAGAACCCCATCGAAATGATAGTTGTCAATGGTGCGCAGATTGCGGTTCGTACCATTCACAAAACCGGAGAGGTTTGCAAAATTGTTAAGCGCTTCACTGTGGCGGCTAGTCAATCTGCCATGAAGGTAAGGGGTTGCATACCAGTGCCAGGCCGCATTGTAATTTTTCCCGAGAAAATCAAGAAAATCAAAATTCATGTAACGGTTATCAACCAGGGTACCGGTTACCTCGAAGCGTTGCAGGGAATATGTTTTATTAAACCCAAGAGTTGCAGACGTGATAATGATCTGATCGGCTCTCCGCGGTTGACCGGTTAATGCAACCGGATTAACGAGGGGAGACAAACGAAAGACATTGCTGTCGTACGTAAATGTGGTGCCCGCGGTCACGCTGAAAGTCTTGTCGGGAATCATCCTGGGGGGATGTGGCATCTGTTGAGCCATTACCTGTTGCGCATCCAACAAAAAAAAACCTGAAGAAGCAATTACTGCGATCCAACGACAGCGACCAAGGGAAAGATTTAACGGCAATCTTTTTTTCATTTTAGATATCTCTATCTTTCCGATACAAAGGAGGCTGCAAGAGTATCACCTTGACTAACGGGAAGATAGCGGAAGTGTTATTCGTGTTAATGATTACTGAGAGGCTTTGCGGCGCATGAGAGAAGCACTTACACTTAATATGCAGCTCGATCTTTCAGTACTACCAGAATAGTCTTGCAGATGATGTGCAAATCGAGCCGCAACGACCAGTTGCGCAAATAATCGAGATCATGATCGATGCGTGCCTGCATCTTGTCCAGGGTTCGCGTCTCCCCACGGTAGCCGTTGACCTGCGCCCAACCCGTAATTCCCGGCTTTACCTTGTGCCGGATCATGTAGCCTTTTATAAGATTGCGATATATCTCGTTGTGCGCTACTGCATGAGGCCGGGGACCGACAATGCTCATGCGCCCCTGCAATACATTGATGAACTGCGGCAATTCATCCAGGGAATTCTTCCGCAGGAAAGCCCCAACGCGGGTTATGCGGTTATCATTCCTTTGTGCTTGCCGAATGGTATTCCCATCTTCGCAGACACTCATCGATCGAAACTTGTAAACAAGGATTTCCTCTCCGTCCAGTCCATAGCGTCGCTGCTTGAAAATAATGGGGCCTGGCGAATCCAGCCGGATGGCAGTCGCGATGAGCAGCAGAAGTGGTGATATGAGTAGTAGTATAAGTAGGGAGAGGATAATGTCGCTTGCGCGCTTGACCATCCCATTGGAGCCCGTAAAAGGCGATTCGCAGACAGCGATAACCGGTGTACCACACACTGTGCCACTGCGCGCCTGAATAAGATCCGTAATAAACATGTCGGGTACAAAATAGATGGAGGCCGTCGTATCTTTCAGTTCTTCGAGAACATGCAGAATGCGTGGCTGGGAAGCCATCGGCAACGACAGATAAATGAACTGAATGCGATGCTCCTTGACAAATTCGGGAAGTTCTCGAAGCCTTCCGAGCAAGGGATTATGCCGCGCGTGCGAAAGTCGGCTCTCATTCCGATCATCAAAAAAACCGGACAGTTCCATATTCGAATAACGCGTCTCATGGATACGACGGGCGAGTGCCACTCCCTGCTCGTTCATGCCGACTATGATGGCGCGCTGCGGTGGACCCTGGAGCATGAGAAGATAGGGTGCGGCGATACGAAACAGCAGATGGACGCCGATTTGACTTAAGGGGGCAGCCCATAGCCATGTGATGAGCACCTGCCTTGAGAACTGCGCGATATAGCCAGTTGCAAAACCGAGAAAAAAAAGTAGCAAAGCCATCCAGAACCAGGTATAGAACACGTCGAAGATAAGGACTTTGACGGATGATCGGAGATGTGACGCACCCGGAAAGGAGATAGAGAACACGATCACCGACAGGATCAAATAAGGCGGGAGTAATTCGCCTTCGAAACTGGTGCTTATCAGCCATAACGAAAGTGTCAGTACTGCCGGATCAAGCACCGACTCGACCGCGCTCAACATATTGTTAGCCAGCGGGCCTTTCACCTGGCGAGCGGTAACAGTTGAAGCGGAAAATGTGGGATTTGCCTCAGCCATGACCAACGCGTTGCTCAATTTTAGAAATTGCTTGTACCCGGTTGTAGACATCGAGTTTCCGGAATATCTGGTGCAGGTGGTTTTTGACAGTGTAAGAACTGATGCGCAGGATACTGCCGATTTCGGCATTTGTTTTGCCCTTTCTTACCCAAGTCATTATTTCGACTTCTCGCTCGCTCAGTCCATGGAGATCGAACCCCGGCGCATCTGCAAGGAGGGAGGGGCCGCAGGAGTGCTGCGGCAAGGGTGTTACGCGGCGCAAAGCCGTATCAAGGTAAGGCAGCAGAATTTCCATTGCGATCAATGTTGAATCGTCAAGCTTATCCTTCGAACTGAAGACGACATAAAGGCAATCATGGTGTCCGCGCTCATCACTGATACCATGGAACAGTGACGAACGCATGTTGCGTAACGCTCTTCCGAAAGAACAGTGCGCTGCCCCATCCCCCTGAAGAATCTCCGACATCCCCAACTGCGCCTCGCAAACCCTGGATGCACAAGGAATGCGTCCCATCTCAATCCAACGGTTGTAGGATACGCGCAACAATGGAGAAAGCCGGTCCAACTGCAATTGCGCCGTTCTGAGACCGGGCAGCGGAGAAATGATATCGTATCGGACATTATTCGAACCGAAATCGCCCCAAGCCGCAAGCAGGATCTCGTGGGGCAAATAATGCTGCACTTCCCCTTGCAGCCATTTTAACAGGTCAAAATGGCGGCGAACTGCTGTTCCTTCCTGAATGATGCGAAAGTAACGCTGAAGATGATCATCAGTGAACGGAGGGAAGAAACCCATTTTATTTTGTGAGTAATTGGTTTATTGAATGGGTTAAATAACTCAGGCTTTAATACTGGCGATAAAACGAATGTAAATTTTGGGCGGACGCTGCCGTTACATTCCGTAGTTGGTTGTTCTTTCTCTGATACAGCACAAACGCCCCTGGTTTCCCCGTCAGTCTTTCCAATGTTGGATGCTGTGAGTTCTGCTCGACACCGTGCTTCATTTTGGGCTTCCGCCTTATCGGGAGTATTCGAAATAATGACTCACTACTGTTACCAAAGTATTTCCATATACCGCTACATCGATATCAAGGATAACAGGTGAAAAGTCTTCCCTGCTAACGACTACTACCTGCAAAAACTATCTGCAAAAGAGCAAGAGTGAGAACAGCAATAGGGCAAGGATCAAATATTACCGGTAATAAAAAGACTGTCTGTTCGCTAATTCACATAACCTCAATAAATATAAATTTGCTGCTTGGGAGGAAGTTTGATGATCGGAATCAAGATCCGAAGCAGGTATTACGAAGGGCATATTGGGTGCCCGAACAAGGGGGTGTTTAGGGGCTGCTACCGGCAGATCCACGTGCTTCGCAAGTGTGAAGGCTGAAACTGGATAAAACCAGGGGTACCCGGTTGGAGAGGACCCTCTTGCGTTGCCGGCGTACGTAAACGAGTTATGCAAAATTGCTGACAATAGAAGCAGTCCCGGTCAGTTGTGAAGGAATCATGATCTGAATTTATGGAGAGTTAAGTATGGGAGTTGATTGCTTTCGGCTCCCAAGCAGGAAAAGGGTGAAATCCTGACTCTGATAAAGTTCCTTGTTTCGTCGCACTTTACCCATAGCCCACCCGTTTTTAAGACTCTACTACAAAAGATTTCAAACTGAAAGGTTGTGTACGTCATGCTGTGCACAACTGATTAGCCATGGTTATGCCGTTTACTTCACGCTACGCAGGGCAAGTTCAAATAGCGAGGATCTGCGGTGCGCAAAGTCTCGCATTGAATGAAATGGATGGGTAGATATTTTGGGGTGGCTGATGGGGATCGAACCCACGACAACCGGAATCACAATCCGGGACTCTACCGCTGAGCTACAGCCACCATCCGAGAAAATCGCAATACACAATTCCGATACCCGCCGCAGGGCTACGACGAGAGATAGCTTGTGGCGTGCCCGACAGGAATCGAACCTGTAACCCCCAGCTTAGAAGGCTGGTGCTCTATCCGGTTGAGCTACGGGCACCACTCAAATCGGATTTCGCCTCGAATTAGCATGAATGGTCGGGGTGGAGAGATTTGAACTCCCGACATCCTGGTCCCAAACCAGGCGCGCTACCAGGCTACGCTACACCCCGGAAAGGGCGATAATATACCTTTCCGCCGCTAAAAGGTCAATTTTGGTTCCTTGGGGAAAATCAGATTGAGCGTAGGATCGCGCTTATTACTGTACCTTATCCCCGAAGCGGGGGCACTGGATCAAGGAGCCGGGCGCAGGAAGCAGATCGAGACGGGAGAGAGCTCAACTCTTCAATTTGTCGCACTCGATCAGCGCATATGCGGAATGATTATGAATGGATTCGAAATTTTCCGCTTCCACTGTGTAAGCATCTATCCGCTCGTCCCGATTGAGCACTGATGCGATATCCCGCACTGCATCCTCGACGAACTTGGGATTACCGTAGGCCTTCTCGGTGACATACTTTTCGTCCGAGCGTTTAAGCAATCCATAGAGCTCACAGGATGCCTGGTCTTCCACCATGCGGATCAGATCTTCTATCCATACAAAATGATTTGTCCGGATTGATATGGACATATGGGATCGCTGGTTGTGCGCTCCATAGTCCGATACTTCTTTGGAGCATGGGCAAAGGCTCGTTACGGGCACGACCACTTTCAAAGTGAAGCGGTATTCTCCGTTTCTGATTTGCCCGACGAACGTAACGTCATAGTCCATCAGACTCTTTATGCCGGAAACCGGTGCGGTTTTGGCGATGAAATACGGGAAACGCATTTCGATATCGCCGGATTCCGCCTCGAGCTTCTTCACCATGGAAACCAGTAGCTTTTCAAACGTTTCCACCGAGATCACCGAATCATGCTTATTCAGCATCTCGACAAAACGAGACATGTGCACGCCTTTGAGGTGATGCGGCAGGTTTACATACATGTTGAATACGGCCACTGTATGCTGAACGCGAGCCTTATCCATTACCCTTACCGGATGGCGGATTGCCCTGATCCCCGCTTTGTCGATCGCAATGCGTCTCGTATCGGCCACACTTTGCACATCTGCAATGAGCGTTTTGTTCATCGTGTACCGTTGCAAGGAAGAACATCGCACATCAAAGGCATGCGATGCAAAAGTGAGCGGTTTACTTCGGGAATCTCGCTCTTATGGCGCGTACGATACCTTCCCTATCCAGTCCGCACTCGCTCAACATCTGAGAAGGGTCGCCCTGGTCGAGGAAAGTGTCCGGCAGACCCAGCTGCAATACCGGAACTGTACGACCTCGGGCAGATAGTGATTCCAGAACCGCGCTGCCTGCGCCGCCCATGACAGTGTTTTCCTCCACAGTAACAAGCAATTCGTGATTGGCTGCCAGCGATGCAACGAGATCATCGTCCAGGGGTTTGACAAAACGCATATTGGCGACTGTCGCATTCAATTCTTCCGCCGCCTCAAGACAAGGCTGGAGCATGCTGCCGAACGCGAGCAATGCAATTTCCGCTCCCTCCCGCCGTATTTCACCGCGTCCGATCGGCAGCATCTGCATCTCTTTCTGCGGGACCACACCGCTACCTGAACCTCGGGGGTAGCGCACAGCGGCAGGCGTATTCATCTGAAAAGCGGTATACAGCATCTGGCGGCATTCGTTCTCATCCGAAGGGGCCATTACGGTAATGTTCGGGATACAGCGCAGGTAAGTCAGATCGAAACTCCCCGCATGAGTAGGTCCGTCTGCTCCCACCAGTCCGGCACGGTCTATGGCAAACACGACAGGAAGATTCTGAATGGCAACGTCATGAATCAGCTGGTCATATGCGCGCTGGAGAAATGTCGAATAGATCGCCACCACCGGCTTCAACCCATCGCATGCGAGACCGGCTGCGAAAGTGACGGCATGCTGCTCGGCGATGCCCACGTCAAAATAACGATCGGGATACTCGTGGGAAAACCTCACCATACCCGATCCCTCCCGCATGGCCGGAGTGATCCCTACCAGACGCTGGTCCAATGCCGCCATGTCACACAGCCAATCCCCGAAAATCTGGGTATAGGACGGCTTGGCTGAAGCCTTGGGAATGATGCCCGCATCGGGATTGAACCTTGTTACGCCGTGATAAAGAATCGGATCGTCTTCCGCTGCCTTGTACCCCGCTCCCTTACGGGTTACCACGTGCAGAAACTGGGGACCGCGAAGATGCCTGATGTTGTTGAGCGTGCTGACAAGCACGTCAAGATCATGGCCATCAATAGGCCCGATATAATTGAAACCGAATTCTTCAAACAACGTGCTTGGCGTCACCATGCCTTTTACATGCTCCTCGGCACGCTTGGCAAGTTCCAGCACGTGTGGAACCACCCCCAGCATTTTCTCGCCGGCGCGCCGCGCGGTTGCATAAAACTGACCGGACATGAGCCGCGCCAGATAATTGTTGAGCGCTCCCACTGGCCGGGAAATCGACATATCGTTGTCGTTCAGAATGACCAGCAGGTCGGTATCCATGGCGCCGGCATTATTCAAAGCCTCGAACGCCATGCCGGCACTCATCGCGCCATCACCGATCACCGCGACCACGGACCGCTTCTTGCCTTCCCGCTGCGATGCTACTGCCATCCCAAGCGCAGCGCTGATGGAGGTGCTGGAGTGAGCGGTGCCGAAAGCGTCATACTCACTTTCATCCCGGCGCGGAAAGCCGGCGATACCGCCGCGCATGCGCAATTTGCTCATGCCTTCGCGCCGTCCGGTCAGAATTTTATGGACATAGGTCTGGTGGCCCACATCCCATACCAGGCGGTCGTAGGGTGTATTGAAAACGTAGTGCAGTGCGATGGTCAGTTCGACCGTGCCAAGATTGGAGGACAGATGACCGCCGGTTTTGGCTACCGATTCAACCAGGAATTGGCGTAACTCGTCCGCAAGCTGCGGCAACAACTTGCGTTCCAGTGCCCGCAGCTTGACAGGATCGGTAATAGTATTGAGCAATGGGTGCATTTAAACCTTGAAAATTACAAAATCCTTTTTCCGGGAAACAGGCTAGCCGTCAAAATTCTTCAAAATTCCCGGTGAATGATAAAGTCAGTTACCTGCCTCAATCGTCCTGCGGCTGCCTTAAACATCTCCAGGGATGCATATGCCTCCCGCCGCAACTCCTCCGCGAGCTCGCGGGCCCGTTTGCTCCCCAGAATACTCACATAGGTAGGCTTATTGTTTTCGGCATCCTTGCCGGCAGTCTTGCCGAGGGCGGCAGTGGTTGCCTCGGCGTCGAGAACGTCATCGACAACTTGAAATGCAAGACCGATGCATTTGGCAAAATGATCAAGGGCTGCCAACTGGGCTTCGTCCAACCTGCTCCCACAATAGGCACCCAGCATTACCGCGGCTCGAATAAGCGCGCCTGTCTTGTGAATATGCATGAATTCCAGTTCGGGGAGGCTTAATGTCCTGCCGACACTGGCAAGATCGACAGCCTGCCCTCCCGCCATGCCGCGCGAACCCGCCGCTTGCGCCAGACGCCTGATCATTTCAAGTTGCATCTTCGGGGTGTCAGCCAGGGAGTATTCGGCCAGCAACTGAAAAGCGAGGCTCTGCAAGCTGTCACCCGTCAATAGGGCAATTGCTTCCCCATATTCGATATGACAGGTAGGCTTGCCCCGACGCAATACATCGTCATCCATGCAGGGCAAATCATCGTGCACGAGTGAATAGGCATGAATGAGTTCCACTGCGGCAGCAGCAATCGTCACCCTCTCCTCGTTCGCATTGTTCAGCTCGCCAGCTGCAAAAGCGAGCAAAGGCCGTACGCGCTTGCCCCCACCCAGAACGGTGTAGCGCATCGCTTCATGCAAGCGCTCAGGCGCGACGTCTGCGGCGGGAAGCAGGGTCTGCAGGGAATTTTCGATGCGTACCTGGTGGCTTCTCGCCCAATCCTGAAAATCAGCGGTCATCAATACCGGAAGGGGAGAAATTTTTCAGTGTGTTGGCTTCAAGGAGGCGTACCTGTTGCTGCGCATCCTGCAACTTGGAGTGGCAATATTGTAGCAATTCCGTCCCACGTTTGTGAGCTTCGAGGGATTCTTCAAGCGGCATCTGCCCTGCTTCCATTTCCATAACGATGCTTTCCAGCTCAGCCAGCGCAGCTTCAAAATCTTCCGGAGGGGAAAATTTGACGGGGTCGGCGGGCTTTGTCATGATAAACACGCTGTCAGAATGGGTGTATCGCGGGCAAACGGCAAAAATAACGCAATAAGTGGTGTCAGGTCAATTAAATACACGAAACTTTCCCACGAAAGAGGTTTCTTAGTCGGATTATAAGCGTTTCAGGGCAAGGGCATGAGGACATGCTCATTCTCTTCCTTGTCTTCCCTGCCGTTCCTGGTTTTGATAATCCAGCCATCTTTATTTGAAAGGTGAAAAGTAGCATATGGTCGATCTGATTGATGTTTGCCAATTGGCTCCAACGCAACTGCCGGTTGACTGGTATCTCGACTCTCAAATCCTTGAACTGGAAAAACGCATTCTGTTCGACCAGGGACCGGGCTATGTCGGCCATGAGATCATGGTGCCAAACATTGGCGACTATTATGTGCCAGAATGGATGGATAACGCGAAAATGCTGGTGCGTAATAAGGATGGTATCGAGTTGCTATCCAACGTCTGCCGCCACAGGCAGTCACTGCTGCTCAAAGGGAGTGGCAACACCAGAAACATCGTTTGCCCGGTGCATCGCTGGACGTATGACTTGAAGGGCACGTTGCTCGGTGCACCTCATTTCCCCGAAAACCCTTGCCTCAATCTTTCCAATACGCCTTTGCAGAGCTGGAACGGACTCCTGTTTCAAGGCAGGCGGAATGTTGCGCGCGATCTGGGCAACTTGCAAGTCCTGAAGAATTTCGACTTCTCGGGCCATGTGCTGGAACGCCTTCAGATAGATGAATACGCCTGCAACTGGAAAACCTTCATAGAGGTTTATCTGGAGGACTACCACGTCGAGCCATACCATCCAGGCCTGGGCAATTTTGTTGACACGGCTGCACTGGAATGGGAGTTCGGGGAGTGGTACAACGTTCAGACTGTGGGGATCAATAACGCCCTGACCCGCCCGGGAACGCCCGTCTATGCAAAATGGCACGAGCAACTGTTGCTGCAGACAGCGGGCGAAATACCGAGGCATGGTGCAATCTGGATGCTGTATTATCCCAACATCATGATGGAATGGTATCCCCATGTATTAGTCATCAGCACGGTGCTTCCTACCGGAACAGAGCGTTGCACCAATGTGGTGGAGTTCTATTATCCTGAAGATATCGCTTTGTTTGAGCGTGAATTCATTGAAGCAGAACAGGCCGCCTATCGTGAAACCGCTGCTGAGGATGATGAAATCTGCAAGCTGATGACAGAAGGGCGCCGTGCGCTGTACAAACAAGGTGTGAGCGAGGCCGGACCATATCAATCGCCGATGGAAGATGGCATGGTGCACTTTCACAAGTTTCTGCGGCGAGAAATTGAACCACACATCTGAGCGATAAGTGATATCCTTTTGCTGAGCGGATTTTTCTTCGGTAGCCCGAATTTTTTGGACTACCCGGATTTTTCTCTGCCCGCGTAATTTATATTGTGGGTAACACATGATAACCATTGAGGAAACGGAAAATCTGATCAGTATCGCTGTTTTCGGTGAATTCACCCTGGCCGATTACCAGGAATTCGAGGACAAGGTACTCCGCAAGGCTGGCCGCGACGGCAAGGTGAATGTACTGTTCGATTGGCGGGATATGCTGAGCTACACCATTGATGTCGCTTGGGAGGACATCAAATTCGTGCGGGAACACGGCAGCGAATTCAATCGCATCGCGATAATCACTGAAAACCAGTGGCGCGCTTGGGCGGCCTGGGTATCCAATCTATTTGTCGATGCCGACATAAGGGTATTCCGGGATTATGCCGAAGCAAAGACATGGCTTGAAGGATGAGGCGACCCGGTACTGATTGAGTGTAAATCCGGCTTTGCACCTTGGAGTCAGCGGCAGGCCTATTCCAGGCGAGGAATTTTTTCAAGGATTCCCTGTGGTGTGTAGTGTGATTCCGGAAGATCGCGCCCGGGCTTGCAATAATCTGCCTCGAAAATAAAAGAAGAGTTGATCCATCGATAGATGGATTCCTGTAAAATGTCGCGCGGCTGCGAAAGAGATTGAGATCAGATCTAACGCGAAGCTGAAGGGTCCGGTTCCGGCAAGTGTTGCAAAAAAGACACACATTTCCCTTCCATTCTCCAAAACCTCTTTATATCGTCTGCCAACTCGTACAGAATGGAGCTTGTCGCCTATCCTGTAAATAATCGAAAGCAGACTGCGTGTTAGAGACAGCCCCTTTGCGTGAAGGAGCGGGATCCGGTAATGCCCGAAGTACATGATAAAGCTGCTCTATTACGATAATAAGAGCTGAGTATAAGAAGGTTCGTTGATTTCACAGATTAGCGCATTTATTTTTTGTTTTTCGAGCTACTGCCTTTACCGGGAGCCAGGTAAAGCCGATATTTTCAAGCAGCATCTCGAACTCGAACGACGCGACAGCGGATGATGGCCAAAAACAACGATTGCCCGACTGGAATCCTTTATATTATAAAAAGATGACTAGTACGATTAATTTGGAGGGGAAGACCTTGAGTTCAACAATAGCGAAGTTGAACGCTCCGCTGACGCAAGCGTTTAACCCTCAATTATCAAGCGAGCAGCCGGCAGCTGCGATCCCCACACCTACCTACAACACTCAAGCTCAGAGATTAGCCGACTTCGACACCTTAATCGCTGCGCTCGAGTATGCGGCGGCAGGTACAGCCGGATATAACTTTTACGATGCCAAGGGTAATCTCCGCTCCGTTCTTCCCTATCAGGCATTAAGGCAAAATGCCCAAACAGCGGCGCAGCAGTTGCTCGGGCTTGGATTGGCGAGAGGAGACCGTGTTGCGATTATTGCCGACACGACGCCGGAATTCGTGGAAATCTTTTATGCATGCCGCTATGCAGGACTGGTACCTTATGCAATGCCTGTTCCTGTCAACCTCGGCAGCCATGCGGTTTATGTTCGGCAGTTGCGCGGAATGCTGGAGGCAGGTCAGGCAAGCGCCGCTCTGGCGAGCCTTGACTATGTCGGTTTCTTGAAAGAAGCGGCCGACGGGTCGCAATATCTGCGCTGGGTGGGAACGCCGGAGCAACTTGGGGAACTGCCGACGCTGAATATCGAGCTCACGCCAAATAGTCCCGATGAAATTGCATACCTGCAATTTACTTCGGGAAGCACGCGCATGCCGCGTGGAGTAGTAATTACCGAAGGTGCACTGATGAGCAATCTTCAGGGCATTGTCCGTCACGGTCTGAATATCCGGGCAGGAGACCGCTGCGCATCCTGGCTGCCGTTTTATCATGACATGGGCTTGGTCGGCATGGTAATGGCACCGATGGTGGCACAGGTTTCCGTTGATTATCTGGCTACCCGTGATTTTGCAATCAGGCCGCTGCAATGGCTGCGCCTGATCAGCAGAAATCGCGCCACCGTCGCGTTCAGCCAACCTTTTGGACTCAAGCTCTGCACGCTTCGCGTGCGCGATTCCGACCTGGAAGATCTTGACCTCAGCAGTTGGCGTGCAGCGGGAGTCGGCGCGGAAATGATCCGTCCGGACACTTTGAGGAATTTTGCGGAAAAATTTGCCCCCGCCGGTTTTGACGCGCGCGCATTCCTCCCCTGCTATGGGCTGGCTGAATCGACGCTCGCCGTTACCTTCTCCGAAGTTGGTCAAGGTTTTCAGAGTTTGCGAGTCGACGCGGCAACCCTCGTTGACAGGAAAATGGCAGTACGGTTGCAGGTGGAAGGCCGGAAGTACAGTGAATTTGTCAACTGCGGCCGTGCCTTGCCGGGGCATATCGTCAAAGTGGTCGACGAGGCTGGTCAGCAACTCCCTGATTTGCGCGTGGGCAGCGTACTCGTGCAGGGCAGCAGTATCATGACAGGTTATTTCAACAATCCGGAAGACACCTGCAAGACACTCAAACTGGGGAACTGGCTGGATACGGGTGATCTGGGGTTCCTCTTTGAAGGGGATCTCTACATCACCGGGCGTCGTACCGATGTAATCATCGTCAATGGACGTAACATCCGTGCCCAGGATATCGAGGAGCTTGCCGAACAGCAACCCGAAGTGAGAACGCGTGAAGCGTCTGCCTTCGGCATTACTGACGCCAATGACGTCACGACCATTGTCCTGGTCATCGAATGCCGACTTACCTCGATAACGGATCGCCAGTCCCTTACCAGCCGTCTGCAACGTCTGGTCTACATGGCGTTTGGCGTGAACTGCCTGGTGGAACTGGTTCCACCGCACACCCTGCCGCGCACTTCCTCCGGAAAACTGTCCCGTTTTGCGGCACGCCAGGGCTTTATCCAGAGAACGCAGATGATAGACCAGTTATCTGCCGAGTCCGGGGACAAATAATCGGCGTATGTCGGAGTCTTGGGTCGCCGTTACCGGCGCCACTGGCTTTATCGGAAATGCACTGCTGCAGTCTCTGATAAAGGAAGGATGGAAAGTCAGGGCTCTGACAAGACGTGTGCGCGTCGATGACGAGTCCACGCAATGGATAGAAGGCGATTTACATAACCTCGATGCATTGCGAAAACTCGTAACAGGTGTCTCGGCCGTTGTGCATTGTGCCGGCCAGGTTCGAGGAAGCTCTCTCGAGAGTTTTGTACGTACCAATGTGGAAGGTACGATCAACCTGATGCAGGCTTCTCTGGAACAAAACCCGCCTCCACGTTTTCTGCTGATTTCTTCCCTGGCCGCCCGGCAACCCGAGCTTTCCTGGTATGCCATGAGCAAGCATATGGCTGAACGAGTGATAAATGAGCGTTCGGCTGGTATGGCCTGTGCCATTTTTCGTCCTACGGCCGTTTATGGTCCTGGAGATAAGGAAATGAGCCCGCTTTTCAGGATAACGCGCCGCGGTATCTTGCCAATGGTGGGACAACCTGACATGCGGTTTGGATTACTGCATGTCGCCGATCTGGTAGCAGCCATCACCTGCTGGCTTTCGACTGCGGTCCCTGTACAAGGTACCTACGAGCTTGATGATGGTATGCCGGGAGGTTACGACAGCCAGGCGGTAGCCACTATTGCGCAGGAAGTGTGGAAACGCCCCGTACACTGCGTCTTTTTTCCCGCACCACTGGTTTCATTGATCGCAAACGTCAACTTGTGGTCTGCCAGATTGCTAAGCTATTCACCTATGCTGACACCGGGAAAAGTGAGAGAATTGCGCCACCCCGACTGGGTTTGTGATATTGATCCCTTGACCCGGGCGCTCCCTGATTGGCGACCCTGCATCCACCTTCGCGACGCTTTGCCACAAGCGGTCTAATTTCATTCATCGAATCATTTTGAATCCAGATGTTGAACGATTATAACGACGTTCTACAAAAACTTTGCCATCACCTCAAACAGCTTGCTGGTTCGGAGGTGGAAATTACACCGCAGACCGATCTTATTAACGAGCTGGCAATCGATTCTGTAAAATTGCTGAACCTGATCATGGAAATCGAGGACGAGTTCGACATTTCTGTACCGATCAATGCTCTTGCGGATGTACAGACCGTTCATGAGCTCGCCAACTTGATCCACCGGATAAAGTCTCAAAAACAATGAGTTTGCTAGATAAGCTGGATGCCGTGGCGGCAGCGAGAAAAGCCTTGCTGCCTGAGGGTGTTGAGGTTTTTGGAACGCCCATAGAAGAAGTTTATTCCTCGACCGAAGCCAGGATCGGGGATCAGCGGATATTGTTTCTGGGAACAAATAATTATCTGGGCCTTACCTTCGCGCAGGAGTGCCGGGATGCGGCGCAGGAAGCGATCCGCAGTGAAGGTACGGGTACAACCGGCTCGCGCATGGCCAATGGCAGTTACAGCGGCCATCGTGCCCTCGAGCGCGAGTTTGCCGAGTTTTATCAATGCCGATCCTGCATCGTATTTACCACAGGGTATCAGGCCAACCTTGCTACCATCTCAGGCCTGGCCGGGCCCGGCGACATCGTTCTTATTGACGGCGATTCCCACGCAAGCATCTACGATGGCTGCCGTTTGAGCGGAGCCGAAATAATCCGCTTCAGACATAACGATGCGGCAGATCTGGAGAAGCGTCTCCGCCGCCTGGGAAAACGATCGCGCTCCACCCTCATCATTGCCGAGGGCATCTACAGTATGCTTGGAGACCGCGCGCCGCTCGCGAACATCGTCAAGGTAAAGGATGCGTATAACAGCACGCTTCTTCTTGATGAAGCGCATTCCCTGGGGGTGCTGGGTGAGACCGGACAAGGTCTGGTAGAAGAAACAGGCCTCCTCGATAGAGTAGACTTCATCACAGGCACCTTCAGTAAAAGCCTGGGCGGGATCGGCGGCTACTGTGTGAGCAATCATCCGCAACTGGATCAGTTGCGCTACGTGAGCCGGCCTTATATTTTCACAGCCTCGCCTACGCCTGCCACCATCGCCTCAACCCGTGCAGCTCTCAGACTGCTGAGGGAGGGGGTCGAATTACGCCGGCAGCTCTGGAGGAATGTGCACCAGCTCTACTCGCAACTCAAGGAACTGGGTTATCGCCTGGGACCGGAGCCCAGCCCTGTTATCGCAACAATCCTTGAAACACCGCAACAGGCGCTGGCGCTGTGGAAAGGACTGCTTGAACATGGTATCTATGTGAATCTGGTTTTGCCACCCGCAACGCCAGAGGGCAATTCGTTGGTGCGCTGCAGCGTAAGCGCCGTCCATACCACCGAGCAGATGAATCATGTCGGTAAAACTTTCGCCAAGTTGCGCGAGACTATTTTCCAGTAAGGACTTTTCGTCTTTCAGATGCATTCGCGTTGAAAGCCGGTCGGGAAAGGAAGATTCTCGTCCTTACTATCCTACCTTACACCGTCCACTCCACGTTACGGTAGTCACCGGAGTATGTTGTAAGATTCGGAGTAGGCCCAATGACGAATAAAAGAAAACGGCGTCGGAGTTAAGAAGGGAAAATATGACAATCCCTTAAAACCCGCCGCCGCTCGTTCAGGAGGATCCGCGGAAGTGCGTGCTTTTAATTTCGCGGATCGAGGATTGAATAGCGCTGATTCTGCCCTGCTCAGGACATTTTGGCGCTCGTCCGCCGACGCAGCAGAAAGAAGGCTGCTACGCCAGCCACACCCAGTATCAGCGCAATCTCTGTCATGCCGATACCCCCGCCGTGTCCATCATGGCCGCCACCTCCGCCCACATGTACGGGAATGCGTACTGCGGGAGTCATCTTACCGTCCTTCTCGGTTTCCAGCAGCAACGCGTACTGCCCCAGTTCTTCCAGGTTTACGGTAAATGTGATGCTTCCGGAAGGATAGGGTTTGGCAGGTATCGACATGATTTCATGCCCCCCCTCTCCATGCCCTTCCATCACCAGGCGCATCGCGATGGGAATTTCGCGGGATTCGGGATCGGTCAGATCCACCGTGAAATACAGCTCCCCGGTTTCGGGAACATGGTCGCAATAGGCATGAGTGGGCGGAAGCTCGCCCTTGGGCTTCTCATAGGCGCTGAAGGATACAGGAAAGGCGCCCGATTTGATGGCACAATCGCCTGAATGGTGGCCTTCATGCGCAAGCATGAGTTGTGCATGGGTGGGAACAGCTACGAGAGCTATCATCATAGCCCCTGCCAGCCCGGCGGCCCACTCAAAAATTTTCTTCATAATATCTCCGGTTTTGTGTCCGCAATTTAATCTGACGCCCCGCACAAGCGGGAGCAATCGCCGATTGTATAACAAACCTGTCCGGAAAAGGAAACAGAGAATGTTCAGGCAACAGGCTGCGGAAGGACGGCGAGAGATATATTTTTGCTGTTTTCTGCTGCCCGGAATATGCAGGCAGCTTGCAATCGGCGTGCCGTCGCTTTTGCCTTTATGGAGGCCGAATTATCGGAAATTCAGGAAAGAAGCTGGCCGATAAGCCGGGTTCTGTCAAGGACAGTCATTCCTCTAGGCGTGCAGTCACCTACACGCTCAAGCAACCTACCCGCAGGCTCAACGAGCAGCATCATCGCCTGCCTATTTGGTCTTGCTCCGGATGGAGGTTACCGCGTTTCACCGTAACTTAATACGCTCGTCTCTGTGGCCCTGTTCCTCACCTTACGGCGGCCGGCCGTTAACCGGCATCCTGCTCTGCGGAGCCCGGACTTTCCTCTCCCTGAACTCGTCACCGAGGACAGGCAGCGACTGTCTGGCCAGCTTCGGTCCAATGATAGCCTAAAGCCCGTGTCCGCCGCAAACCTCCGCTTTCCCCTGTCTCCAATGACCGCGCTCAACAGAATAAAAATGCGTGCAGGCAGTGAACTCGCAAAATGAAATATTCGGGTATGATCTTCCCGTTGCCAAACGGGTGGAATCATGAGACGAAGCGTACTGGTCATATCAGCCCTGATTTTTTGCCTTTCCGCATGTGCGGGTCTCAGACCGCAGGAACCGTTGCGAATCTCCGTTGCCGGACTTGAGCCTCTTGAAGGAAAAGGCATGGAGGCGCGCTTTGCAATCAGCCTGAGAATCCAGAACCATGGCGCGGTCCCGCTGGACTATGATGGCGTTGCGCTCGACCTGGACCTGCGTGGGATGAGCTTTGCCAGCGGAGTGAGCGAGCAGCAGGGCACGATTCCCCGCTTTGGCGAAACGGTCATCATTGTTCCGGTAACGGTTCCTGCCACCGCTATCATTCGTCATGTATTCCGTCTGACTGCGGGCGATCACCGAAAGACCGATTACGAATTGCGGGGCCAGCTGGGTGCGCCAGGCTTTGCCATCGGACGCCATTTTGATGTAAAGGGTGAAATCACGCTCCCCGCCCTGCCGGCGGAGGAGGCCCGGTAAAAAACCCTCAGCCCGGGCGTTGAGTGTCACCCCCGCATTCAATCGGTTCTACCATTCTGGAGGAATACCGGGTGCGGTATTGCTCCACAGCCGGCAGGTGATGCGCCAGATTCCGCTGCTCACGCAGGTAATCGACGATGTTTTCCAGATTGACGATGCTGGTGACAGGAATTCCATACATGCGGCGCACTTCCTGCACGGCGGAAAGCTCGCCTTTGCCCCGCTCCATGCGGTCCAGGGCGATGGCCACCCCCGCGGGAGTAGCCCCTGCGGCATGAATATAGTCGACCGATTCCCGCACTGATGTGCCGGCGGAAATTACATCATCCACAATCAGCACCTGCCCAGCGAGAGGTGCGCCCACGAGATTCCCTCCTTCTCCGTGGTCTTTCGCCTCTTTGCGGTTGAAACAGAAGGGGTAGTTGTTGCCCCCGGCAGCCAGGGCAATGGCAATGGAACTTACGAGCGGAATGCCCTTATAGGCGGGGCCGAAAAGCATGTCAAACGGAAGCTGGGCAGCAAGGATGGCTTTGGCGTAAAATTGCCCCAGCTTTCCGAGAGATTCCCCATCGTTGAACAGTCCCGCATTAAAAAAATACGGTGAAATACGTCCTGCTTTGGTTTGAAATTCGCCAAAGCACAGAACATTCCGGCCGATGGCGAACTCGATGAACTCCTTTCTAAAATCGGACATGATAATGGCTTCGGGAAATCGACGTGCGAATTATAACGCTTAACCTCAACGGAATACGCTCTGCTGTCAACAAGGGTTTTTTCCGATGGCTGCCTTTGCAGGATGCAGATATCGTCTGCGTACAGGAACTCAAGGCGCAAGTGGGCGATATTACCGGGGAAGTGGTATCCCCGGATGGCTACCACGGCTACTTCCACTGCGCTGAAAAAAGAGGGTATAGCGGAGTGGGCATTTACACACGCCATAAGCCGAGCAGCGTGACCGAGGGAGTTGGCGTACCGGAGATCGATGCGGAGGGGCGTTACCTGCGCGTCGATTTCGGGCAATTGAGCGTCATCTCGATCTATTTTCCGTCCGGTTCCGCGGGTGAACATCGGCAGGCCGTCAAATATTTCTTCATGGAGCAATTTTTTCCCATGCTTAAGAAATTGGCAGCCTGTGGCAGCGAGATTATTTTATGCGGAGACTGGAACATCGCTCACAAGGAAATCGATCTCAGGAATTGGCGTTCCAACCAGAAGAATTCCGGCTTCCTGCCGCAGGAGCGCGCCTGGCTTACCGATGTGTTTCAGGAGCTTGGATTCGTTGATGTCTTCCGCCGGATAAATCCGGACCCGGACCAGTATACCTGGTGGTCCAACCGCGGGCAGGCCTGGGCGAAGAACGTCGGCTGGCGCATCGATTATCAAATCGCCACCCCCGGTATCGCAGCCAAGGCCAGTGCGGTTTCGATTTACAAGACCGAGCGTTTCTCCGATCATTCCCCGCTGATCATTGATTACGATTACAGCTTATCCGCCTGATCCGACGACTTGCCGCGAACCGCCGATAATGCCCGGAAATGCCGCCAGAATGGCTGACCCAGAATAATGTCCGCTACCCTTTCGAGTTGGCTGCACGCTTTTCGCATCTATACTCATCCCCGAGTGCTGGGAATGCTGTTTCTCGGCTTCTCGGCGGGATTGCCCCTGCTCCTGGTGATGGGCACGCTTTCCTTCTGGCTGCGGGAAGCGGGAATCGACCGCTCCACCATCGGCCACCTGAGCTGGATCGGGCTGGCTTACGGCTTCAAATGGATGTGGTCTCCACTCGTGGATCGCCTGCCTTTGCCATTATTGACACGATGGCTAGGCCGGCGCCGCGCATGGCTTTTACTGTCACAAATCGTTATCGCGCTTGCTCTCATCGGCATCGCGCTTACCGATCCACTCCGAAATCTTTCGCATACAGTCTTTTTTGCCCTGGCGGCGGCCTTCGCCTCCGCCACCCAGGACATTGCCCTGGATGCATACCGCATAGAGGCGGTGGCACCCAGGCTCCAGGGCGCAATGGCCGCGACCTATCAAGCGGGGTATCGGCTGGCAATGATTCTGGCTTCCGCCGGCGCGCTGTGGATAGCCGCCGCCGCAGGCTCATCAACAAACATCTACGACTACGCGACCTGGCGCATCGCTTACCTGAGCATGGCCACCTGCATGTCGGTAGGGATCGTCACTACGCTCATCATCCGCGAGCCGGAGGTTCCCATCACCCGCCTGATTTCAGAAAATGAAGATCGCGCGAGGGCCGCCATTGCGCATTGGCGGATCAGCACGACGCTCAAGCAGATGCTGGCCTGGCTGTATGGAGCCGTGATCGCCCCTTTCCGCGACTTTATCGTCCGCTATGGCGGCCAGGCCCTGCTGATTCTCGCCCTGATCGCGGTCTACCGCATTTCCGACGTGGTAATGGGTGTCATGAGCAACCCTTTCTACGTCGATATGGGGTATACGAAAGACGAAGTGGCGACGGTTTCCAAGGTCTATGGCGTCCTCATGACTATCGCGGGCGCAGCGCTGGGTGGCGTTCTGACAGCAAAAATCGGCATCATGCGCACACTGTTTCTGGGAGCGGTTTTGTCCGCGGCAACCAATCTGCTGTTTGTCTGGCTGGCAGCACGCGGGCATGACTTGACTGGCCTGATCTTCACCGTATCGGCGGATAATCTCTCAGCCGGGATAGCATCCTCCGCTTTTATCGCTTATCTTTCCGGCCTGACCAATTCCGCCTATTCCGCTACCCAATACGCCCTGTTCAGTTCAGTGATGCTGTTATTGCCGAAATTTATCGCCGGATTCAGCGGAGACTTCGTGGATGCTTACGGTTATGCCAGCTTCTTTACCGGCACTGCGCTGCTCGGCCTGCCAGTGCTGGTTCTGGTCTGGCTGGCGGGCCGTGCAAGATTCGAGCGCGCGGAATCTCCGGGGAATTGAAGTTTTTCCGGAAAACAGCCTTCACGAAATGCCTATTTCTGCTGTTCGAACCGGTAAAAAGCTAACATTCCCAGCAAGTTGGGCATGAACGTGATCTGGTAGTTTCCGCTCATTACCCTGCGCTCGAGAATGCGTGCGCCGTGCTGGCCGCAGAATTCCTCGAAATCACCCAGAGTGCAGTTATGAATATTGGGAGTATCGAACCATTGATAGGGCAGTGCTTCGGAAACCGGCATATGACCGGAAAGCACCTGCAAACGGTTTTTCCAATAACCGAAATTGGGGAATGACACGATGCCTTCCTTGCTTACACGGAGCATTTCCTTGATGATGTTCTCGGTATTTTTTACAGCCTGCAGGGTTTGCGAGAGCACCACGTAGTCAAACGACCCCGATTCAAAACTCTGCAAGCCGGACTCCAGGTCGCTCTGGATCACATTCACGCCGTTATTGAAGCAGGCCAGGACGTTGGCATCATCAATTTCCACCCCGTAGCCGCGCGAGCCACGGGAGTCCCGCAAAAAACGGATGAGTGAACCGTCCCCGCAACCCAGATCGAGTACCTTGGACCCCGGTTTGACCCATGCTGCAATGAGAGCAAAATCGGGCCGGGCAGCATTAAGCGATGAATTCATGCCAGGGGATTTCTTCATACGACAACGTTATCCATGTAAGCCCGCACCAGCCTGTGATAATGCCGATCCTCCATGAGGAACGAGTCGTGACCATGGCTGGATGTAATTTCGGCATAACTGACGTTCAGTTCGTTGTCCAGCAGCGCCCTTACGATGGCGCGCGAGCGCTCCGGGGAAAAACGCCAGTCGGTAGTAAACGACAGCACCAGGAAATTCGCCTTGGCGAATCGGAATGCAGCGCTCAGGTCGTTGTTGTGCTGGAAGGCAGGGTCAAAATAGTCTAATGCCTTTGTCATCAGCAGATACGTGTTCGCATCGAACTGGCTGGCGAATTTATCTCCCTGATAACGAAGATACGATTCTATTTCGAACTCCACATCGTAACCGAAGGCAAGTGCTCCATTCCGCAGTTCCCGGCCGAATTTGGCGGCCATCGAGTCGTCCGAGAGGTAGGTGATATGCCCCAGCATGCGCGCCAGGCGTAATCCTCGCCGCGGAATGACGCCGTGTGAATAATAGTCGCCGCCATGGAAATCAGGGTCGGTAATGATAGCCTGGCGTGCCACGTCGTTGAATGCGATGTTCTGCGCAGTCAACTTTGCAGCCGCGGCGATGACCAGCGCGTGGCGCACCCTCTCGGGAAAATCAAGTGTCCACTGCAAAGCCTGCATTCCGCCAAGACTACCGCCAGTAACAGCGGCAAACTGATCGATGCCCAGATAATCGGCAAGGCGGACCTGTGTCTGTATCCAGTCTTCCACTGTCACAACCGGAAAATTCGGGCCGTAACACTTTCCGGTCCTGACATCGATACTCGCCGGGCCGGTGGATCCATGACAACCGCCCAGGTTGTTTACCCCGATTACGAAAAATTTCTGGGTATCGATCGATTTGCCCGGCCCGATCATATTGTTCCACCAGCCGGCACTCTTGGGGTTATCGTCGTAAAGGCCGGCGAGATGATGGTTTCCTGAAAGGGCGTGGCATACCAGTACGGCATTTGACCGCGCCGCGTTGAGCTCCCCATATGTTTCGTACACCAGCTCGTAGCTGTCGAGCACCGCGCCGCTTTTCAAATGCAGAGGCGTGTCAAAACGCGCAACCTGCGGAGTAACAGTATTGAATGAATTCGAATCTTGCATGAGCATGAAAAAGGTCAAAAGGCTGACGTCACGATTTGTTCCTTCCCGAGCTCGGTCTCCAGAAAATTAAAACCCGGCTTTGCACAGGAATTCCCCTTTCAAATAATCGCATCGCCTCATTGTAACCGGCAATTATAGTCGTACACGCTGCTCATATGCATTGGCATTCTGTGAAATGGAGCAGGGAACCGCTCGTTCAAACGTTGAGCTTCGCCAGTAGTGCGTGAATTTTTTCCGGATCAGCGGTTTTCAGTATTTTTTGCGTGATCGGAATGAGGTCGGGGAGATTTGCGCGCAAGACTTCACGTTTTACGGTCAGCAGTTGGGCGGGGTGCATGGAAAACACCCGTAAGCCAAAACCAAGCAGCAGACGGGTAAATATCACGTCGCCGGCGATCTCGCCGCACACGGATACGGGTATGCCCACCCGGTTCGCGCTGCGTATGACATGCGCGACCAACCGCAGCACCGCAGGATGCAGCGAATCATAGAGGTACGCGACACTGTCATCGGCACGATCTATCGCCAACGTATACTGAATGAGATCATTAGTGCCGATTGACAGAAAATCGAGCTTGCGCATGAAAATGTCAAGACTCAGCGCAGCCGCAGGAATTTCTATCATTCCTCCCACCTGCACTTTTTCGTCAAAAGGAATTTTTTCGTTACGCAGGCTTTGTTTGGCGCTCTCGATCAAATGCAGCGTCTGCGTTATTTCAGCAACGTTGGAAAGCATCGGCACCAAAATTCGGATCTGCCCATAGCGCGAGGCGCGTAAAATAGCGCGCAACTGGATATTGAACATGTGGGGCTCGGCCAAGCTCAACCGGATGGCGCGCAGCCCCAGGGCAGGGTTCGCGGCTACCCGTTTGGCATGGTCGAGGTTCTTGTCCGCACCAAGATCGAACGTACGCACCGTTACCGGCATTCCCCGCATTTTTCGCGCCACGGTTCGATAAGCTTCGAATTGCTCTTCCTCATCGGGCAAGCTGTCCCGATTGAGGAACAGGAATTCGCTCCGAAAGAGGCCGACGCCGGTCGCTCCATTTTCTTTGACCTGATCGACGTCCTGCGGCAACTCGATATTTGCATACAGTTCCACTACCGTGCCATCCAGCGTCGCCGCGACTGTCGTCCTCAAGCGCTTGAGTTTCTGTTTTTCCAGTTCCAGCTCGCTCTGGCGCAGCCGATATTCCGCAAGCACATGCTCGTCCGGGTCTACGATGACCACACCCTGGTTGCCATCCACGATCAGAACGTCATTTTCCCGGATGAGGCGGCGGGCATGGTGAAGCGCGACGACGGAGGGGATGTTCAGGCTGCGAGCGACAATGGCGGTATGCGAAGTCAGGCCGCCAAGATCCGTCAGGAATGCAGTAAACGAATGCTGCTTGTATTGAAGCACATCGGCCGGACTCAAGTCGTGCGCTACCAGGACACTGTCGCCATCCCGCTTTTGTGAAGGGGGAATATATCCCGGATGCCCCAGCAATACCTTGAGAACGCGCTCCACCACCTGGATGACGTCCGTTTTACGTTCGCGCAGATAAGGGTCTTCTATTTCCTCGAACTGCGCCATCAATACTCCCATCTGCTGGGTAATGGCCCACTCGGCATTACACTGATTCTGGGCAATATACGCTTTTGCCGCAGTCGAGAGCGTGGGATCATCCAGAATCATCCGATGCAACTCGAGGAACGCTTCGTATTCGGCGGCTGCGGGACCGCTGACGACGGTGTCGTGCAATGCCTGAAGCTCTTCGCGAACGGTTGTGAAAGCGGTGTCCAGCCGGGAGATTTCATTGGTGACCTGATCCTCGGGCAGGACGTGGTGGGCGACCTCCAGCGCGGCATGAGACGCAAGATGAGCATGGCCTATGGCGATACCTCCCGAAACGCCCACGCCATGCAGTACAAAGCTCATTCGCTTTCTCCGAAGCGATCCTCAATCAGTTGTACCAAGGCCTGCATTGCCTCAATCTCGTCTTCACCCGCGGTTTCAATGACCAGAGTCGCGCCCTGGTTCGCCGCCAGCATCATGACGCCCATGATGCTTTTTGCGTTGACTTTGCGATCGTTTCGGGACAACCACACATCGCTCCGGTACCGGCTGGCCAACTGGGTGAATTTGGCGGAAGCACGGGCGTGCATCCCCAGTTTGTTCAGGATCTTGATCTCTTTATATTGCATTTATCAACTTGGGTTTATACGAAAAACACCGTCCCGTCCGCCTGCCAGCGCCTTCTCCGCCACCGATTCCAACGGCTCGGTGCGATAGGTAAGTGCACGCACCAGCATGGGCAGATTCGCTCCCGCAAGACATATCACCCTTTCTGTGGAAGCAGCGAGCCGGGTGGCTATATTGCACGGGGTTGCGCCGCAGATGTCGCTCAATACCAGCACGCCCTCGCCGCTATCCAGTTCTCTTATCGATCCCACTGCTTCTGAGAGGATAACGTCAGGATCATCCTGAGGATGAATGGCGATATGCGCCAAGTCCGGCAATTTCTTTCCCATCACGTGATTGGCGCTCTCGACAAGACTCTCGCCCAGATTACCGTGAGAAATAATTAAAATCCCGATCATGTTCTGCCCTGCTATATTGAGTATCAGAGGGTTGAAAACATTTTAGCATTGTCGCAGATCCTTCGGGCTCAAGCGCCTCGTTACCTGCGCCCCGTTGCCATCGGACAATGTCCATCATCACGATAGAGATTCTTCCGATCTTGATAACACCGCACTTCAAGGAATTATTGAGAAAGTTCCTGGCTTCTGGTAGCCGTGAAGGATGAAGTATGTATGAAGCAAGCAAATCGATAAGTACGGCGATGTTTGCCGCCACAATCTTTTCCAGCGCGTTCCTTTTATTCCTGGTTCAACCGCTCATTTCCAAGTATATTCTGCCGTGGTTTGGAGGTTCGGCAGCAGTTTGGGCGACCTGCATGGTATTTTTTCAAGTCGTACTAATGGCTGGGTATGCGTACTCGGATTGGATTACGCGGCATCTCAAGCCTCCACATCAGATAACGCTGCACGTGACGTTGCTTTCCGTAAGTCTGATCTTTTTACCCATAATACCCGATCCATCCTGGAAGCCTATCGGTACTGAGGATCCCTCGCTGTGGATACTAGTACTCCTGACGAGTACCATCGGCCTGCCCTACTTTCTGGTCTCGACTACCGGCCCGCTTCTTCAGGCGTGGGTGAGCCATACACATATAGGTACTGACGTCTACCGATTCTTTGCATTATCGAATCTTGCCTCATTGCTAGCCCTTATCAGTTATCCATTCCTCATTGAGCCACAAATATCCCTCTATTCCCAAGCTTTTACATGGTCCGGTGCTTACGCATTATTTGCCTCTCTTTGTGCTGCTTGCGGCTTCTATTTCTTTCGCCGCGTGAAACTCCCGCAAACAAAAGCCCATGTTCAGGATCAAAAACCGGAAGATGCACAGAATCCCGGACTGCGAACCTATCTGTTGTGGCTCAGCCTGTCCGGGATAGGCTCATGGCTTTTGCTTGCCATTACCAACCACGTCACCCAGAACGTTGCTGCAATCCCCTTTCTGTGGCTCCTGCCACTTGTTATCTACTTACTTACCTTTGTTCTATGTTTCGAAAGCGACCGATGGTATGTTCGTTCCCGCTTTTTGATCCCCACAGCAGCGCTTCTTGCAATATGCGCTTATGGTTTGCAAGGCGGCATCGGCTACAACGTAAAGACCGCCATCCCCTTGTACACAATCGGTCTGTTCTTCTTTTGCATGTTCGCTCATGGCGAATTAGCTCGAATGCGCCCCGCGACACGTTACTTGACCCGGTTTTACCTCCTGATTTCCATCGGGGGCGCGACGGGCGGAATTATGATCGGCCTTGTCGCTCCGCGCGTCCTTCCGGCGTATTATGAGCTGGGCATCGGGTTCATCATTATTGCCTTGCTGGCGCTTTTTCTCTTTCAGGAAAGAAAGCTGTTAACTGCGGCAACTTCCTTCCTTGCATTGCTCTGCGGATACTTTCTCCTTGTTCAGATATCCGATGATTTCACGGATGTTCGCAAGATGGAACGCAGCTTTTATGGAACACTGCTTACTGTCGATCAAATCGACGAAAATCCGGCGAACAACATTCGGGAACTCCTCCACGGCTCCGTGAAACACGGAGGACAATATCTCGCTCCAGATCGTCGGTTAGAGCCAACAACGTATTATGGCCCAACAGCCGGAATCGGTCTCGCCATCGCACATACCAGATCGGAAGGGAAAAAAGTTGGTGTGATCGGTCTTGGGGCAGGTACACTCGCCGTTTATGGTCGGGCAGGGGATGTTTACCGTTTTTACGAAATCAATCCTCAAGTGATCGAATTAGCCCATAGCGAATTCACTTTTGTGGATGACAGTAAAGCTCGCATCGAAATTGTGCAGGGCGATGCTCGCCTTTCATTGGAAAAAGAGGAGCCGCAAAATTTCGATGTACTTGCCATAGATGCCTTTTCCGGCGATTCTGTTCCTATTCATCTCATTACGCGGGAGGCAGTAGCAGTTTACCTGCGCCACATGAATTCAAAAGGTATCATTGCCTTTCACGTTACTAACACCTTCCTATCACTCGCCCCTGTCGTGCAAAAAATCGCTGCCGATCAGGGGTTGTACTCTGTACTGATCCATGACGACGCAACGAATTCATCGTTACGAAAAACGGATTGGGTGTTAATTGCAAAGGATAAACAAATCTTGCAGACAGAGCCAATGCGAGCCGCCACAAGTCCGATTAAATCAATTTTCGGTCTTTCCACCTGGACTGATGACTTTAATAACCTCTTCGAAGTACTCAAATAGCTTCAGATATCTTTACGCCACCCCTTATAGAGGAGCACCTGTCGCCGCGGTATTGTCTTGCATGATCACAATACCGCGGCTTTTCAATCTTAAAATGGTCTTTTTTCGAGGGCATCCACCATCATTCCCGCCACATTGAAGCCGGTCTGGTCTGAAATTTCCCTCATACCCGTAGGACTGGTGACATTGATCTCGGTGAGATAATCCCCGATGACATCCAGTCCCACCAGCATCAAACCTTCATTGAACAACGCGGGACCGAGTGCCTCGGCAATTTCACGATCCCGCGGGCTGAGTGGCTGGGCGATGCCGGTAGCGCCCACATTCAGATTACCCCGGAATTCCCCAGGCTTCGGAATACGGGCAAGTGTATAAGGGACGGGCTCGCCCGCGATCAACAGGATGCGCTTGTCTCCCTGGGTGATTTCGTGGATATACCGTTGAGCCATGATGGTCTTTGTACCGTAGTGCGTCAATGTTTCTATTATCACCCCGATATTGTGATCCCCCCGGTGAACACGAAACACGCTTGCCCCACCCATGCCGTCAAGCGGCTTGAGAATGATGTCGTCGTGCTCCGCAAGAAAATGGCGAAGCAGGCTTTCGCTTCGCGTCACCAGCGTTTCCACCGCATATTCGGGAAACTTCGCCACCGCAAGCTTCTCGTTATGGTCGCGGATTGCGCGCGCGCTGTTGACGATGCGGGCACCGCGCGTTTCAGCCAGTTCCAGCAAGTAAGTGCTGTAGATATACTCCATATCAAACGGCGGATCCTTGCGCATCAGTACGGCATCGAATTCCTGAAGCGGTATTTCTTCCGGCTCGTCCACCCGATACCACAGCCGTCCCTGAGAGTCCTCACCGGTCAATTCGAGCGTGCGCGCGAAACCGACCGTATTCCCTCGCTGCCAGGCGAGGTCTCCCTGTTGCATCGAGAATAACGTGTGACCCCTTGCTGCCGCCTCGCGCATGATGGCCACGCTCGAATCCTTGCGCGTTTTGATTGAATCGAGGTGATCAAGAACAAAGGCAAATCTCATGAGTTATCAGGGGGATTATATGAGAATGGGATGAAGATGAAGCATCAGGGGCGGGAGAGTGAACAAAACGTGCGTTATCAAACCAAAATGTGTGGGAGGCTGTTATCAGCATAGCATCTGGGGCAGACTGCTTGCCCCTTTCATCAAGCCGGTGCGGTTTTTAACGGACTCCCCCCTGCAGATGAGCCGCTGTCCATTTTCGGGATTCTTTTTCAGGGAAACTTCCCAAGGAAAATCCGGAGAAAATGAATGAATGAGACTGTGCTAAGCCACGACGGCTTCGATTCTCGCCTCACTTTTTTCCAGTTCTTGTGCAGCCGCCAGCAAAGCCAGCCGGGCTATGACGCCATAAGCATAAAATCGATTGGCGCTGCAACCCGGCTGCGCTTCCCGATCCGGTAGAAGACAGGTATCTTCGAATGCCAGCGGTACAAAATGCATACCGGGGGCATTGAGATTCTCGTCGACGCCCCGCTCGGTATGCACCCGATAGAAACCACCGACGACATAGCGATCGATCATATAGATGACGGGCTCCGCCACCGCATCGTCGATATTCTCAAACGTATAAACCCCTTCCTGCACCATGATGTCGGTCACCTGCAATCCTTCTTTTACAACCGCCATCTTGTTGCGCTGTTTCCGGCTGAGTGTGCGTACTTCCGCGCCATCTTTTACGGTCATTATCCCCATTCCGTACGTACCGGCATCTGCCTTCACAATCACGAAGGGGTCTTTCCTGACTCCATACTCGGCATATTTCTCCCGGATCTGGTGCAGGATTTCATCCACCGTATTGGCCACGCAGTCTTCACCCTTTTTTTCGCGAAAGTTGATTTTTCCGCAGGAAGCGAAATAAGGATTGATAAGCCACGGGTCAATACCAATCAGGCTCGCAAACTGCTGCGAGACGTTATCGTAGGCGGTGAAATGATGGGATTTCCGCCGGCTGGTCCATCCCGCATGCAGGGGAGGAATGACCGTCTGCTCGAGATTCCGCAGGACGGCCGGTGTGCCGGTGGAAAGGTCGTTGTTGAGAAGCACGACACAGGGATCGAAATCCTCCAGAACGACCCGATTGCCCTTCCGCTGGATGGGTTCGAGTGTGAGCTTGTTTCCATCGGGCAGGTCGAGCGCAGTGGGTGCGGTGATCTCAGGAAGCAGCGTTCCGATACGGACATGAATGCCGGCGTGCCGCATGATTGCGTGCAAGGTCGCCAGATTTTGCAAATAAAAAATATTGCGCGTGTGACTTTCCGGAATCAGCAATACACTGCGCCCGCCGGTACAGATTTTATCGATTGCCGCCATCATCGCCTGCACGCATAAGGGCATGAATTCGCGGTTTAGATTATTGAAGCCTCCTGGAAACAGGTTGGTATCGACGGGTGCCAGCTTGAATCCGCTATTGCGCAAATCCACGGAGCAGTAAAAAGGCGCAGCATGCGTCTGCCATTCATTGCGCAACCATTGCTCGATCGAAGGCATGGCATTGAGGATGCATCTTTCAAGATCAAGAATGGGGCCGCTCAAGGCAGTATCAAGATGGGGGGTAGGCATGAAGGAAGCGGATATCAACAGGAAACGGCGATTGTAACATCAGGAAAGCAGGGAATAAGCCGCTCCTCCCATAAAGCTGGGACGTGCGGGCAACGTTTGGGGCAGATTATTTCAGTTCGCCCAGGGTACGCAATTCCGGATCGAAAGCGGTCTGGTATTTCTCGGGAAGTCCAGCCACCGCCATGCTCGCTTCATACTCGTCCGGATAAAGGCCGTAGGTGACGATAAACCCGGTCTTGTTCCTGGAAAGGGGAGAAACATAAATATTCGACAAATCAACCAGCGCGCGGGCTCGCACCAGAAACCGCTCTATGCGATCAGGCTGGACATTAGTGGTGGTGTATAGCACGATAGTGTACAGATTCCGGTCCGCCTTGGAGAAAGCTCCGCGGGTCGCCTCGACCCGTTGTTTGAGCAGCTTGTACTCCGCCAGATCGACTCCTGCAATAGTGTTTGCTGCATCTCCGGCGGACTGATCTTCGGCAGAAAGGCCACTTTGTGCAGGCGTGCCTGTCACCGCCGCCTTCCCGCTTCCGGAAGGTGTTTTATCAGTTCCGATCTTGGCGGCAGTTTCCTTATTTGCCTTATCCGTAGCAATCTTATCCGTAGCGGTCTTGGCGGGGGTGTTGCTGACAGGTGGTATCTTTCCCCCGGATTCCTTGTTACTCCCACCGGTGGGAAGCGGAGTGGCGGCGGAAATGGAAGAGGAAGACGGAGCGTTTGCAAGAACGTTTGAGGGAGTGGTCGCGATCGTGGTGGGATGAATCGTGGCAGCGGGAGCAGAGAATGTTGACGGCGCTCCCGCTTCAAGCGGCAAGGAAGCAGAGGCGTTGCCGATGCCTGCCGGTTGAGGATGCGAGGCTTGCCAACCCGCGACACCCAGCACTATCACGACTGCCGCACAGGATGCGGTGCCCGCCCCGGCTATAAGATGTCCCACGAACTCGGGGCGATTGCGCTTGTCCCTCCAATCGGGATGCGGTTTAAGCCCGAGATCCGTTATCATTTTTCTGACATGAACTGCCTCCACGCTCGAAGCTTGCGCAAGAAACGCTGCCATCAGCGACTTGTCGGCGATCATGTTCAGCTGGCGCAACACTCCGCCGGCGGCAACGTCGATCAATCGCAGCGCAGCGGGTGAAAAAATGTCTGGCCCTTCATAGCCTGCGACTGCGCTCATCCGATAGAGCAGATATTCACTCGCGGCTTTGCGATCTAGTAGCTGCAAAACATAACGATGGCGAATCGCTTTTCTGATCTGGGTAAACTGCTGCGAAGCCAGGGTGAGTTCCAGCCCCGGCTCACCCACCAGAACGACCTGCAGCAATTTATGGTGGGATGATGCCCGCTCGTATAACAGCCACAGTGCTTCCAGCGTTTCTGTTGGCAGAGTATGCGCTTCGTCTATCAGCAACACGACTTGCCTGTCACCAACCTGCACGGCGGCGAGAATCTCCTGCAGTTCATCGACATCAGTCGGCGAGGGTGGAAGAACCAGACCCTCTTCCTCCGATTGAAACTTCAATTCGTCCATTATGGAATTCAGTAAAGCTTCCTGCGACGGGTTTTTCTTTGCAGAATAAATAACCCGCATGCTATCGGACAGCCATTTCATCAACGCCTGGCATAGCACGGTTTTGCCGCTACCCGATTCGCCGGTGAGAGCGATCATGCCCTCTTCGCCTTCGCCGCGCGTCAATACATAAATAAGGGCATCCAGAGTTGCGCCTCGCCCTCCTCCTTCATAGAAACAGTCACGATCAGTGGCTGACGATTGAGAAAATGGCTGCCTGGATAAACCGAAATGATCAAGATACATTGCCGCCTCGTTGTCCGATCCGCCTGGAGGATGTGTTCCGTACTAGGGTCGCTTGGCTGCTGTCAAGAACTCTAATCAAGAATTCTGAATAAGATACACTATGGAACATAAAATTCCTCGATGAACCTGATATCCCATCTATACAAACCGGAACGAAACCATCCGGGAGCTTAGCTTCTAAAGGAGTTCAAAGGAGGAGTTCCAAAGGAGCTTTAAACCTTGTATTGATCCCGCATGCTAGGGTATAGTTCGAGTTTCGCCATTTATATCCAAGCGGAAGAGCGCGAACTCATCGTCGCCGCCGAAGGCGCAACCCCCCGGAATCGCTCAGGCGCAGATCATGTCGATCTTGATCCCTGATAACCGCTTGCGAAAAGGCAATCTGGAGAGTGTCAGCATTGGGCTGGCCACCGAAGGGGCAGACGGAGCAGGGAAAATCCTGCCCGTAATCTCTCAGGTAAAAAGGACAGAGGGGTGAGGTCATCAGGCATGACCTCACCTTTTTTTTGGGATATCGATCTGTGAAAACAACTCCTCTAAATCAAACCCACCGCGATATGAACGCCAAGATGGTGGATTTTGGCGGCTGGGACATGCCCCTGCATTACGGTTCGCAGCTTGATGAGCACCACAAGGTGCGCAGCGATGCGGGCATGTTCGATGTGTCCCATATGCTCGCCGTCGACATCGAGGGAGAGGGCGGGCGCGCCTTCCTGCGGCAACTGGTCGCCAACAATATAGACAAACTGACGCAGCCAGGCAAGGCGCTTTACTCCTGCATGCTCAACCCCGACGGCGGAGTAATAGATGATCTTATCATCTATTTTCTGACGGAATCGCATTTCCGGATGGTGGTCAATGCAGGGACCGCCGATAAGGATATGGCATGGATGCTTTCGCAACGCGACCGGATAGCCCCCGGTCTCGAAATCACGCCCCGCAGGGATCTGGCGATGATCGCAGTGCAAGGCCCCAATGCCCGCGCCAAGGTGTGGCAGGTACTCCCGGGCTCGCAGACGGACACTGAGAATCTGAAGCTGTTCCAGGCAGCCTTTTTTGACAAGTATTTTATCGCCCGCACAGGTTACACCGGCGAAGACGGTTTCGAGATTACGCTTCCCGCAACCGACGCCATGAATTTCTGGAATAAACTCCACGCCGCGGGAGTGGCCCCCGCAGGCCTGGGTGCAAGAGATACCCTGCGGCTCGAAGCAGGCATGAACCTTTACGGGCAGGATATGGATGAAACCATCAACCCCCTGGAAGCGGGGCTGGGCTGGACGGTGGATTTGAAGAGCGATCGCGACTTCATCGGCAAGCAGGCGCTTCTGGACAAGCCGGTCACCCAGCAACTGACCGGCCTGGTGTTGTTGGATCGCGGGGTATTGCGCAGCCATCAGAAGGTGGTTACACAAAACGACGGAGGCGAGGGTGAAATTACCAGCGGAGGCTTTTCGCCCACACTCAATCAGTCGATCGCCTTGGCGCGCCTGCCCCTGGGCGTATCTCCCGGAGACGAAGTTCAGGTCGTCGTTCGGGATAAACAGTTGAAAGCGAAGGTCGTGAAATATCCTTTCGTCCGCAATGGCAAGATTCTCGTTTGATGAAACGGCAAAGCACTATCATTTAATTCTGGAGCAAAGACATGAGTATTCCGAATGATTTGAAATACACGAAATCCCATGAATGGGTGCGTCTCGAAGATGACGGCACGGCAACTATCGGTATTACCCAACATGCTCAGGAGTTGCTGGGGGACATGGTATTCGTTGAAACTCCCGCAGTGGGCCGCCAACTCAAGCAAGGCGATGAATGTGCCGTAGTTGAATCGGTAAAGGCGGCAGCCGATGTTTACGCGCCGATTACGGGAGAAGTCACCTCCGCCAATCCCGAGCTCGCCTCCGCTCCGGAAAAAATCAACCAGGACGCCTATGCGGCCTGGCTTTTCAGACTGAAACCGGCAAACACCGCTGACCTGGAAAAATTGCTCGATTCTGCCGGATACCAGAAACTGCTCGAAAGCGAAGATCATTAATCAAATCACTTGAGGGAAATGGAACGGGATTTTTCTCCCGCCGTCATTTCGCCTGCCTTTTACGCCTCACCGATGATTCACGGAACAAATCATGCCGTTCATTCCACATACTGAAGAAGATATACAAGCCATGCTCGCGAGCATCGGCGCAAACAGCATCGATGAGCTGTTCGATGAGATTCCACCCGCGCTGAAAACCGGCAGCCTGAAGCGAGTGCCGCCCGGTTTGAGCGAAATGGAAATATCGCGTTTGATGCTGGAGCGCGCCGAGCAGGATGGACGCTACCTGAACTTCATCGGCGCGGGCGCTTATGAGCACCACATTCCAGCGGCTGTCTGGCAGATTGCCACGCGGGGGGAATTCTACTCCTCTTATACGCCCTATCAGGCGGAGGCCAGCCAGGGCACCCTGCAATTGCTCTATGAGTACCAGACGATGATGGCATCGCTGACGGGGATGGATGTTTCCAACGCCAGCATGTACGACGGTGCCTCGGCCCTGGCGGAAGCTGCCCTGATGGCCGTGCGTTCGCACCGGACCTCGCGGCGGATTTTGATCCCGCAGACCGTTCACCCGGTCTACCGCAGTGTGGTTCGCGCCATTGTCAAGAACCAGGGAATTGAGGTGGTGGAGGTTCCCTACGACAAGCTTTCCGGACAGACTTCGCTGGACGGGCTGAAAAACTTTGGCAACGAAGAATTCGCAGCGCTCGTGATTCCCCAGCCGAACTTTTTCGGCGTGCTCGAAGATGTCGATGCACTCACCAGCTGGGCTCAGAGCAGGGATGCTTTTGCCATCGCCGTTGTGAACCCCATGGCCCTGGCAATGCTGACTCCACCCGGCGAATGGGGGGAGAAAGGGGCAGACATTGCCGTCGGCGAAGGACAGCCATTGGGCATTCCCTTGTCCAGTGGAGGACCGTATTTCGGTTTTATGGCCTGCAAGCAGCCCCTGGTTCGCCAGATGCCGGGCCGCATTATCGGTCGCACGACGGATCAGGAAGGTAGCGATGGCTTCGTGCTTACGCTCCAGGCGCGGGAACAGCACATCCGGCGATCCAAGGCCACCTCCAATATTTGTACCAATCAGGGACTCATGGTCACGGGGGCAACTATCTACCTGGCCTTGCTGGGCCCGGAAGGCTTGCGCCGCACTGCTGCCGAATCGCATGCAAATACGGCAGCGTTACTGGAAAAACTCGAAAGGCTGAAGGGAGTGAAAAGAGTATTCAGTGGGCCCCTGTTCCATGAAGCGGTTATCTCCCTGCCCCATCCCTCTGCCAGCGTATTGCAGGCGCTCGAGGCCCGGCGGATATTGGGTGGACTCAATCTCAAGGAGTACTATCCGGAACTTGGAGATGCCGTGCTGGTATGCGCAACCGAAACGAAAACGTCCGCGGACATGGAGAAGTACGTCACGCAGCTGGGCGAAGTCATCAGGAATTCATAGCACCGATATCGCATCGGACGTTTAGCAGCCATCCCACATCATAAAGGAGAAACAGTATGGTTACCCTAGCCGGCAATCCCATCAAAGTTGAAGGCACCTTCCCCAAGGTAGGCGACAAGGCACCCGATTTCTCTCTGGTAAACAGGGATTTGAAAGATGTCACCCTGGCCGATTTTGCGGGCAAGAAAAAAGTGCTCAACATTGTTCCCAGCCTTGATACCCCGGTTTGCGCCATGTCCACACGCAAGTTCAACGAGCAGGCCAGCAACATGGAAAACACGGTGGTGTTGATCATTGCCGCCGATCTGCCCTTCGCGATGAGCCGCTTTTGCGACATGGAAGGACTCGACAAGGTGGTGCCGCTTTCCACAATGCGCGGGTCGGAATTCATGAAAAACTACGGGGTGGCGATTACGGACAGTCCTCTTGCGGGTATCACGGCCCGGGCTGTCGTGGTCCTGGATGAAAACGACAAGGTCACCCATGCGCAACTCGTGCCGGAAATCAAGGACGAGCCGGATTATGAGGCGGCGCTGAAGGCACTGGAATCCTGAGCAGGACAGGCGTGTGGAATGGCTCACCTCGGTCGATGAGGCCGGTATCCGGCGCCCGCGGAATGCGTGCCTTCCTTCTCGAGGCTCTGAGGCTCTGAGGCTCTGAGGTACAGGAAGCCGGACTCCTGCGACTCCTGCCTGTCAATATCTTTCAACACATTCACTTAGCAAACACCGGATTGAACCCATGCTGATATTTGAACATTCTCGCCCTGGCCGGCGCAATTATTCCCAATCTCCGAAAGCTGCGGAAGCAACGGATATTCCGGAGAAGCTATTGCGCAAGACCCTGCCGCTGCTGCCTGAAGTTTCCGAGATGGACGCGGTGCGCCACTACACACGGCTGTCGCAAAAGAATTTTTCGATAGACACGCATTTTTATCCGTTGGGTTCCTGCACGATGAAGTACAACCCAAGGGCGTGCAATTCACTTGCGATGCTGCCCCAGTTTCTGGCCCGCCATCCCAGATCGCCGGAAAGTACCGGCCAGGGATTTCTTGCATGCATGTACGAGCTGCAGGAAATTCTGAAAGATGTAACCGGTATGGCCGGGGTAAGCCTTACGCCCATGGCGGGAGCACAGGGCGAGCTGATCGGCATCGCAATGATACGCGCCTATCACGAGTCGCGGGGGGACAACGCCCGAACCGAAATCATCGTTCCGGATGCAGCTCATGGCACCAACCCTGCCACAGCCGTCATGTGCGGCTACAAGGTGGTTGAGATCGCCACCGACAAGGAAGGTAATGTGGACATGGCTGCCCTGAAAGCAGCCGTCGGCCCAAAAACGGCAGGGCTGATGCTGACCAATCCTTCCACGCTCGGTGTATTTGAAGAGAACGTCGCCGAGATGAGCAGGATTGTCCATCAGGCGGGCGGATTACTCTATTACGATGGCGCAAACCTGAACGCCATACTTGGTAAGGTCAAGCCAGGCGACATGGGCTTTGACGTCATTCACATCAATCTTCACAAGACGTTTTCCACCCCGCACGGCGGTGGGGGTCCAGGTTCGGCTCCGGTGGGTGTCGCACCGAGGCTGTTGCCGTTTATGCCCGTACCTATCGTAGCATTTGAAAACGGGACCTATCGCTGGCAAACGGAGAAGGATATACCGCAATCGATCGGAAGACTTTCGGCGCACATGGGTAACGCAGGAGTTCTGTTGCGTGCCTATGTGTACGTACGTCTGCTTGGGGCGGAAGGCATGCATCGAGTGGCCGAGTTTGCGGCGCTTAACGCCAACTACCTGATGGCGGAGCTGCAAAAGGCGGGTTTCGAGATCGCCTATCCCAACCGCAGGGCCAGCCATGAATTTATCGTTACGCTGAAGGACTTGAAGGAGAAAACCGGCGTCACCGCAATGAACCTCGCCAAACGTCTGCTGGATAAGGGTTACCATGCTCCGACGACCTATTTTCCGCTCCTCGTGCCGGAATGCCTGCTGATTGAACCGGCTGAAACCGAATCGAAGGAGACGCTGGACGCCTTCGTAACAGCAATGAAGGAAATCCTGGAGGAAACCCATACGCAGCCGGACCTGGTGAAAAGCGCGCCGCATACCACGCCCGTCCGCCGGCTGGATGATGTAAAGGCCGCACGCGAGTTGGATCTGGCCTGGAAAGCACCCACGCGCAACATAAGCGTAACCAGGACTGAAACCCTCACCGCAATCCCAAGCGTAAGCGTAGCTTAACGATTCAGACCCTTCCCATGCATACACTCATTTGCGGCTCCATCGCCTATGACACCATTATGGTGTTCGGCGATCATTTCAGGAACCATATCCTGCCGGAGAAAATTCATATACTGAACGTTGCTTTCCTGGTGCCAGATATGCGCAGGGAATTTGGCGGCTGTGCCGGCAATATCGCCTACAATTTACAGATGATGGGAGGTTCTCCCCTCATTATGGCAACGGTGGGGGATGATTATCAGCCGTATGCGGAGCGCCTTTCAGGTCTGAATCTGGCGCAAACACATATACGGCACGTGCAAGGCTCATTCACTGCCCAGGCATTCATCACCACGGATCTGGCCGACAACCAGATAACCGCTTTTCATCCGGGAGCAATGAACAGTTCGCATGAAAATCACATCGCTGCTGCAGAAAACGTGAGTCTCGGCATTGTAGCGCCTGACGGGCGCGACGGCATGTTACAGCATGCACGCGAGTTTCATGAAGCGGGCATTCCCTTCATGTTCGATCCGGGCCAGGGATTGCCTATGTTCAATGGCGAGGAGTTGGTCGATTTCATCCACAAGGCGGACTATGTCGCCGCCAACGATTATGAGGGACAGTTGCTGCAGGAACGAACCGGTCTCACGCTGGAGGCGCTGGCGAAACTTGTAAAGGGATTGATTGTCACAAAGGGCGCACAAGGATCGACGGTTTATGCAGATAGTCAACAAATCGAGATCCCGTGCGTTAAGCCGGATAAAGTGGTCGATCCCACCGGTTGTGGCGATGCATATCGGGCAGGCTTGCTCTATGGAATCGCCAAGGGAATGGATTGGCAAAGTGCTGGGCAGCTCGGTTCGCTCATGGGGGCCCTGAAAATCGGCCAGCGTGGGGGGCAGAACCACCGCTTTACCCGGGACGAGATCGACCAGCGCTACTTTGAGGTTTTCGGCAACCGCATTCTATAGAATGAGAGGTCGCAATGAAACAGCACATTTTAGCCATAACCTTCCTCTGCTCATGTGGGGTGCTTTTGAACGGCTGCGTTGCAGGGCAAGGGGGAGGCGACTATGCTCGCGGCGAGGCGCGGCAGGAGCAGAGCGTGCGAACGGGTGTGGTCGAAAGCGTGCGTGAAGTAAGACTGGAAGGCACGCGCAGTGGTATCGGGACAGTAGCAGGAGGTGTCGCCGGTGGAATCGGTGGCGCTCAGATTGCGCATGGGTGGCTCGGCGCCTTGGGAGCCCTTGCCGGAGCAGTAGGCGGAGGTCTGCTCGGCCAGGTGGCGGAGGAAGGTGTAACCGGCCGGAAGGGAGTTGAAATTACGGTGAGACTCGACAATGGTTCCCTTGTTGCCATCACGCAGGCGGCCGACGAAGAATTCAGGCCTGGCGAACGGGTAAGAATTTTATCGGGTGGCGGAGTCTCCCGCGTCACCCATTAGACGTCCCGTTACCCATTAGATGACCTCGAGCATCAGGCAGGATGTGAACCCCAGCTTCCGGTTGCTTGGATTCCCGCGTCCGGAATGCGCTAATATTACGGCATGCCCAACGTTACAACCAGTCTCACCGCCAGCCGGCTGACAAGAGCAGTACGCTGGACTCGCCTTCTGCTTCACATCGCTTCCGGATTGATTCAATCCGCGATCTATCCGCATGTCGGTCAAAGGACGCAGAGACGCATGGCGCAAAAATGGTCAGCGCGGCTTCTTTCAATTCTGGGAGTCAGAGTGCGCCATCAAGGTATATTGCCTGTCGCGGGAACGCAGCGCGTAATGCTGGCTGCCAATCATGTATCCTGGCTGGATGTGTATTCGATTATCAGCGTATGCCCGGCCCGGTTTGTCGCAAAATCTGAAATCCGCGGCTGGCCCCTGTTTGGTTGGCTGAGCAATAATGTGGGCACCTTGTTCATCGAGCGCACGAAGCGCAGAGACACGGCCAGAATAAACGACCACATTGCAGAGGCGCTCAACAACGGCGATTGTGTAGCGATATTTCCTGAGGGCGGCACCAGCGATGGCACCGTACTCCATCATTTCCATGCCTCGTTGCTGCAACCCGCGGTAAGCGTTTCGGCGATGCTGCATCCGGTGGCAATCCGCTATACCGACATGGCGGGTAACATCAGCAAGGCTGCGGCATACTTTCGTATTTCATTACTTGAATCGGTAAGGCAAGTATTGAGCCAGCCGCATATCGATGTCGAACTCGTCTTTACGGAGGCGATCGATAGTCACGGAAAAAACCGGCGGGAGCTTGCGCGCAGCGCGGAACACGCTATTGCCAGTGCCTTGTCGCTCCCCCTGCCCCACAAGCCGTCTGGAAAACCTTCCGATCCTCCAGACGAACAGCCGTAAGGCTGCCTCCCCATAAGCACCCGGTATCGAGCGCCATCAGATTGCTCCTGATCTCAAGACCCAGTGCTGACCAGTGACCGCAGATGACGGTCGCCTTCCGGCTGGCTCGCTCCGGCGCATCGAACCAGGGCAAATAGCCTGGCGGAATGTCCTTGACCGAGCCCTTGTGGGCAAAATCCATTCTTCCATGGGGAGTACAGACTCGCATGCGGGTCATGGCATTGACGATTACACGCAGCCGTTCATATCCGTTGAGGGTTTCATTCCAATGATCCGGCCGGTTCCCGTACATCTGACGGCAGAATTCATGGAATTCACTTCCCCGTAAGGCGCTCTCTACCAGCGCAGCCAGCGCTTGCGCCTGTTCGATACTCCAGGAAGGCAACAGGCCAGCGTGCACCATGACGTAGTTTCCGTCCACATGCAACAGCTTCTGTTGCCGCAGCCAATCGAGCAGCTCATCCCGATCGGGTGCATCGAGGATGTTCTGCAAGGTATCGCTTCGGTTTAGCTCCGCGCACCCTTCCGCAATCATGAGCAGATGCAGATCATGATTGCCCAGTACCATTATTGCGGAATCGTTCAACTCTTTTACGAAGCGCAATACCGAGAGCGAGTCTGGTCCCCGGTTGACCAGGTCTCCCACCAGCCACAACTTGTCTTTCGTTTCGTCGAAACGGACTAGGTCGAGAAGTTCCCGGAATTCCCGATAGCAACCTTGCAAGTCACCGACTGCGTAAATAGCCATGAGATGGAAAGACGATTGCCAACAGGCTGAAGGCAACGAAATAAACCGAGTTACCTTGAAAAAAACAAGGGCGATATGAAACTCTCCCTATCGCCCGCCCCCATCCCGCTCCACCTTCAACTTCTCAGCAGGTCATTTGGACTGGCTGACCATGTAGTCGACTACGGCTTTGACGTCGTCATCAGACAGCCCCGCATTTCCACCTTTGGGTGGCATGGCATTCTTGCCTTTCAATGCGCTGGTATAGAGCGTCTCCGTGCCTGTCTTGATGCGGGGCGCCCATGCTGCATTGTCTCCCACTTTGGGTGCACCGGCGGCGCCGGTGGCGTGACAGGCGGCGCAACTGGCGGTGTAAATTTTCTTGGCTTTTTCCGCCGGGTCTTCCGCCGCAGGAGCGGCGCTGGCGGTTGCCGGAGCGGGCGGAGCCACGACTGCGCCTTCCCCTGTTTGCGCCGTAGGCTGGGTGGAATCGCCTGCAATGATCAAGTTGCCCACTGGATGAAGACGCTTCGCTACGGCCTCTTCCGAAAAAGCAGGACTGCTTGGATCCACCGAGCTTTCGCCGATGGCAAACCGCCCGATGAGTGATAAAACAACGATTGGAACTATGAAAGCGGCCAGGACGACAACAATCAACTGACCCGGTGTCTGGATAGGCGTGGAATGCCCCTCGTCTTCAACGTCGCTCACAATAACTCCCCAGTAATAAACGTTAAAAACGTTTATTGTATAGATTCATGTATTCAAGCAAAAGCGGTTTTATTCAGGTTGGACGGAGGGGTTAAAAAGCGTTATCCTATGCGCCCGATTCAAAAATGCCTTCCATCCGCGCCCATAGCTCAGCTGGATAGAGTACCGCCCTCCGAAGGCGGGGGTCACACGTTCGAATCGTGTTGGGCGCGCCATTCTTGTTTCACCTATAGTTCGAACACATTGAGTGTGCGTATGCACGATGCGCCCGGATGCGGATTTCACCTTCCATCGATTTCGCCTTGCGTTCGGGATCAACCTCTCACCGGACGCGCTACTGCTTTGCCTCGGAATATTGATAAATAAGTTTTATACGCAAGATGCGGGAGTAAAAGGTGAATTGGCATCCGTATCCAATGACTGCGGAGATACAGCAACGTACGGGCTGCCAGTGCACGCCTGAAATGCTTGTCCGGATGTAGTGGAAATAACGCTTGTGGAACGAGGTAATGCATGATCATCCTTGAAAGCGCAGTAGGCTTTTCATTCAGATCATTTTCCAGATTTTCAGGGATCGGCGTTTGAAAAATTAAACGGCTGAAGTACACCCCATAAAAAAGGAATCGACCAAGATTCAACTGATTTGCCCGTTCTGTTAATTTTTTCCAGAAGTCCTGTTCATTTTTGCTGAAAAACAGCAATAGATCGTGAATATCGAGCAAATCGCGTAAATCATCTGCAAGCTCATTATTCTGGAACAAGTTAACCGCGCTATGTAGCACCATGTCAGCCGGGCAAAAAATTCTGTAGCCGGAATTGCCAACTGCCACAGCAGCGCTAAATAGCGAACTGGTATTTATTTCCAATCTGCTTGTCGGCGGGGAGATCGTGTGGTGGATATCAACCTCCGTTTCTCGTTCAGCATGAGCTAACGGCGGTATTTCATGGCTCCATGCCCGATAATAATGTTCATCATAGGCGGAAAGCTTATGGTGATTCACCCATCCTTTCTTCCTCAGTATTGATTCAACGTGTGATAACCGGTCTTTTGGAACTAGAATGTCAAGATCAACATAAATTCGACCGCCTGATTCAGGCAATCCAGCAAGAGAATAAGCGACTCCCTTCAGCACGATGACTGGTGCATCCGTATCCTTTAGTGCCCAGGAAATTCGATTCAATTCCCAATGTGCGACTTGCTGGAGTCTCTTTGCCTGGATAAGGCTTGATTGCAGTAGATTGGCTGCTCGTAATGGAATCTGATCCAGAAGTCCCCTATTTTTGAGATCTATCGCTAGGCGTGCCAGCAGTTTCACCCTTCTCGTCAATCGCAATAACAGCTCCCATTCCGCCGCATTGTATTCAACCAGAGACGCAGGATTAATAACCGCGTTCAATAAGAGCCGGTGGTGCGCCGGCGGCTTATATGTCATCAGTCAATGCATTCATGGCGGTTAATGCAGCGTCAAAATCCGAATAGATCAGTTTATAGCAGCGGCAGCTTCTTATGAGGTGGGTAACAGCCTGGAAACCGGTCTCGCCCAACACCTCATAATTGAACGAGTTGCTGGCTAAAAGTAGAAACGCTTCTGAACCAGGAAGAGGATCTAGTCTGAGCGGGGCATAAGGCACCCATTTGGGGAATATAATCCAGTTTGCTTTTGCGGTTTCGCCGGAGCGCGCGATACTTTCATTAGGAGGACGAACATGCGTAATAGTCCCTTTGTGCGTATTTCTTATTTCAGGTCCAAGAGTTGCTTCCGGCAGGTAATTTCTTATGACACGGATAGATTCATTCTTGAGTGGCATCAATCTTGGGAGGGGTAAAAAAATTTCGCGACCCGGATCCATCAACCCAAACTCATCCGAAAACAACCGATATCCCCGATGCACCAAGGCTGTACATAACGTGGTTTTGCCGCTACCTGGCCAGGCAGGAAGCAGCACTGCGTAACCATTTCTTTCAACTATGGCTGAATGGAATAATAATAAATGATTGATCCGTGTCGCAATGGCGAGATTGATGCCCCACTCAAGTGCCGCAAGCGCTTGTTCTGCGGGAAACGGCGGAAATAACGAGCGTCCATCGAGAAAAAAACGAGCATACGGAGAGAATGGTTTTTTTATGAGACGTGCTGGACTGATCTGCACGTGAAACTCGGCGAGATCACGCTCCACCAGTTGATAATTTTCATAGAGATTGTATAGATGCGCCGCTAGCGTCGAAAACCCTGTGCGAATTTGCACATTGAAGGGACCCATCTTGACTCTGAGCCCCGGATTTGAGAGCAGCAAAAAAAATTGTTTAAACGGGATTTGGCCCACTGTAGTGTCGAAGATTCTCACTCCATCTTCTTGATCAGACCCAGTTCGTCAAAACGATGTAGAGTCTTCATGATGTGCCATAAAAAATTCTGATCGTATGGCACCTGAAACTGTTCAGATAAAAATCTGCAGATATCATCTGCTGATGCAGGGGACTGATCAAGACTCGAAATAATTTGCAATCCCATCTGATTCAGAAAATGAGTTTTTCCAGATCCAGGTTGGAATACGGTGAATTCCTCATCCCATGCTTCAACCCGCAGGGATGAAAATCCGGTCGACCGCCAGCAGACTTTAGAAGTCACCTGCTTTTAGAGAGTCCGTTATCGAAATCAGGTGTAATTTATGTGGTGATGGTTGAGATACTGCTTAACTTCGGTCCGACAGAACTCCAAGCAGTTGCAGACACTAGAATTCCACCACCGTTTCTGCATGCTGTAGCTTGAGCTTGCAGATCCGGAGCGCCATTTGCATCGGTTATCGGATTGATGGTGGCGGTTGGACTGGTTCCAAGATCAACAGGAATAGTGTTGGCACTCCCATCTGAGCTTGGATGGACACAATATAAATCCCCATTTTCCTTCATTGCGCTATTTATATCTTCGGTGGGTCCTACGAGATTGCTCGTACGCGCAAGCGCGGCCCCACTGTGCAGAGTCATGATTATGGGAACAGCTACTGTACCTTTCAGCAGACGCCTCCTGCTTGGTTCAGGCAAATTGCCAGCTTGTTCTTTCAATGTGAGCGGCTCTAATTGTTGTTTATTTGATTGCTTTTCAGACATGAGATTGGCCTCTCGCGATATGTAGAGTAGAGTGCACTTGGGACCGTATGCTTGTACTCATCAATTTTCTGAACATTGCTTCTGAACACTGCCCTTGATAAATACAGTATAACTAATTCCAGGAAACAATAGCACATACTTGTTAAGTTAGGAACTACTATAATTATATGTACTTGTCAAGAAAAAATATTCCGTAGTCGAAATTCTGACCTCCCGGCACTCAATCTTTGTTAAGCAAAATCTATGGTGATAAAAATATCATTTGCTTTTCATAACCTTAGAAAGGCCTATATAGAACAGACAACTACTTTGGAAATATTTTCGACATGATCACAAGGAGGAGCAAGCGGGGAATAGTAGGAGGTTTCCGGTAGCGAAAGGAGGGGTAAAAATTGTGGTGTTCGAGCCCCAAGTTGTTGGGGTAATTCTTTAATGCACATTCGAATTGGAAATGTAGCATTTCCCGTTTTCGCAGCAGTTTCCCATAAATCACTCGGCCTTTCTTAATTGAGGTATCTAGGGCTTGATGGGAGAAGCGCTTCAAAGAGATTCCTAAGGCTCAATGACCTGAACTGATTGCAGCATTACTGGGGAGCGTAGCGAAAGATGGTGTAGCTTTCCGCGCTGTACTACCATCCCTAATCTGCTAAACGCAAGACGCACATCCTCAGCCGTTAATAGCTTGACAGATTTATTCCTCTGAGCGCTGGCTTTAAGGTGCGTTCGATCCTGCCCCTATCACTGCCCCCGTGCTTGCGGCCTTTTCAGCAAATTTTGATGAAGCAAGATAAAAGTCCAGCAGCTGCATTACCTTGACTACACTGGATTATCCTGCTTTTTCGCTAATGGATCATTGCCGCGCACAACCTCGATTGCAGCTTCTTTGCTTCATCTGCTGTTAATTTATGGCTCTGTCCAATCATCACTCTACGTGAGGGATTTTCTTGTGTGCGAGGTAAAGCCACGAGCTTGATCTTCCCCAACCGCACCTGGGAGGCTATAGCCTGAAGCAAAAATTTATCAGGCCGAGCCGCTATCACCAAGACGCTATGATGGAATACGCAAGCTTTACGGTTAAATAGAAGTCTGAACAGTTATGTTTCTTCTGCAGCCTGGTCCAGATATCTCACTCCTTCCACCGGTTTGAGGAATTACCAGAATCTGTGTGCTGATGCGCTCCTTGAGAGTTGGGACATGCGAGATCACGCCGATCAACTTACCGTCCTGCTGCAGGCTCGCAAGAGTCTCCAAAGCGGTATCCAATGCTTCTTCATCCAACGTGCCGAAGCCTTCATCCAGAAAAAGCGAATCCACCCGAACATTTTTGCTGGCCATATGAGACAGCCCCAATGCCAGCGACAAACTGACGATAAAACTCTCGCCACCTGAAAGGTTTTTCGTAGATCGAATCTCACCCGCTTGATAGTTGTCAACAACGTTGAGTTCCAAGGGCTGAGTATCATCGCGAACCAGCAGATAGCGGTCGGTCATTTTCTGCAGTTGCCGGTTGGCATGGCTAATCATCATCTCGAAGGTCAACCCTTGGGCAAAATTTCGATATTTCTTTCCGTCCGCTGAGCCAATCAATTCGTGTAGATTTTCCCATCGGCGGCACTCTATTTTTTGAGCCTCGATAGCCGTTTGCTTTGCCTCCAGCCGTTCTTTGGCAGCAGCATTTTCGCTCAGTCTGTGTTTGAGGCGGATAGTAGTGCCCCGTAGCTGTTTCAGGGACTCCTCGTAATCCTTGAATTGCGGTTCCAGTTCCTCAAGAGATTTGTCGGTAATCTTCTTGGCAGCTTCTGTGACCAAGCGCGCTTCTCGATCCTTTTGTCTGGCCTTGAGATCTATTTGGTGATCGTCCAGATTCTTTGCCTTTGCAAATAGCACCTCCCTTTGCCCAGCAGTGAGTCTGGCTTCAAGAAACTGTTTTTCATCCGAAAAACCGACTAATCCAAAGGCTTCTGTAAATTCGGCTTCCAGTTTCTTCAGTTCCGGGTCTCTTTGACCAATGCGCTTTTTCAGCGCTTCAATTTGAGTCTTTGCAGCATTCAATTTCTGCTGAAGATCATTATGCAGAACTCTGGCCTTCCTTTCGACCCCCTCTGCAACGGAAATATTCTTGTTCAAACGGCGTTCTTCATCATCAGGATCTTTATCACCGTACAATTCTTTCCGCTCTTTACATCCAGCAGCGTAATCCTTTTTGAAGGATTCCAGATATTCCCGTTTTTCATTCAATGCATTGCTTTGAGTTTCAATGACTGCGTCCAACCTTTTCAACTCGCTGTCGAAATCTCCAATCTGCTTCTCAATACCAGTCTTTTTCTCGACTTGTGTCTGCCACGCTTTAGCGCGTTTTCGAAGGGATTCCAGCAGTGTTGAAACATTGGAATCCAGAATTTCCGCAATGCCGAGCGGTTGGAGTTTGGCTGATACAGTCTGCTTCAGTTCGGTAATATCAGTTCGGAGTTTTTCCAAATATTCCTTCAGCTCTGCAAGGGCTTGCTCAGCATTTTTTTTGTCATTAATCGCTGTTATTTCCTGTTTTTCACCGTCCGTCAGATTTGCACGGGCTCTGACCTCAACTCCTTCAAGTTTCTTGATGGTACTTTCCTGATCTTCAGCCTCGCTTATCAATCTATCGAGCGCCCCAATCTTCCGTTCGATTTCATCAGGAATGGGAACGTTGCCCTTCGCAAATGGATGCTCTGTCGCGCCACAAAGCGGACAGGGTTTGCCATCTTCCAATCTGGCTCGGTGATCTTCAAGTTCCGCTATTTTTTTCCGAAAAACCATTTCTCGAAGCAGGGTTTCCTTTTCTGTATAGTATTCACGCAACAGCCGATCGCCCAATAACTGGTTTAATTTATCTTTGCCTTGTTGGAGATTCTTTGATGCGTTCTCCAGCTCCTGTTTCCAAGTTACACATTGCTTCCGGCAGTCAGCAAGTTTTTTTGTTGTCTGTTCCAGAGCCGTTACTGCCTTCTCTTTATCAGCCTCTTTTTGAGCTATTTCCTTCTGCCTGGAGAGCAAATTGCCCAATTGTTCCTCAACACCGGCTAGACCACTTATCAGCCACTCATCCTGAGTGTTCTTCTTGAGATAATCTTCAGCAACCTTCAGATTCTTTTCAGCATCGGCGCGTTTTACCTGTTCTTTCAGCCTGGCCTGTTTGTCAGCATCGATCTTTATCAAATCCTTTCTGCAGCTGTCTTCATCTTTCGAAATAGCCTTTTTCTGATCGGCAAGCGTCTGATCGAGGGAACGAACCTTCCTGATGAGCGGTAAAGCAGCTTCCAGCTCCGCTTTGGCTCTAGTGGACTGCTGCTCAGTCGATTTCAGGGATTCAGCCTGTTCCTTTGCGGAGGATGCCAGTTTAGGAAGGGCTGTTTCCCCAGTTTTCAGTGCCGTCTGCTCATCCGCATGTTGTGTTCGGATTGCTGTCAACGTCGCGTAGGAACCCTCCAGTGACGCTGCCTGAATTGCCCGGCTGAGTTTGACACGCTCCGGTTTAAAAATATCGATGTCGGCTTGCAGTTTGCTCGCTTCCGCTGTCAGGTTGTCGATTTCCTTCCTCAGTCCATCTACGGCCTTCAGCCACGTGATGGCTTTGTCCGTATCCCTTAATTTTCTGGTCAGACCGGACTCTTCTTTCTGTTTTGACTCGAGTTCCTGTTGAATCTCTTTTTCCTGTTCCTGCTCCAGAATCACGATACCGGCTGTTTCAGCCTGAAGCAGGTTCAGTTTTTCCCGCTCTTCACGCTGGCGCTCATGGACGCGGATCGATATTTTGCTATAAATCTCCGTCCCCGTTATCTGCTCCAGGATCGGCGCCCGCTCATCAGGTAACGCCTGCAGGAATGCAGCAAAGCCTCCCTGAGCCAGCAACATGGAGCGGGTGAATTGGTCGAAATCCATACCGGTAGCCGCCTCGATCTGGTCAGCGACCCCCTTGATCTTGGATTCGAAAATCTCCCCTGAATCGGCATGAGCAATCTCATGTTTCGGAGCCTGAAGTTCACCATCCGGTTTTTTACGTGCCCGGTGCTGGCTCCAGTGGCAACGGAAACGACCGGTCTGCGTCTCAAACGTCACTTCAGCAAAGCATTCGCCGATCTGACGAGACATTATCTCGTTTCCGCTTTTGGTGACCTTGCTCAACCGAGGCGTCCGCCCGTAGAGAGCGAGGCAAATGGCATCGAGGATGGTTGTCTTCCCGGCACCGGTCGGACCGGCGATGGCAAAAATACCGTCGGAGGTAAAGGCCGGATGCGTCAGGTCGATTTCCCACTCACCCACCAGCGAGTTCAGATTCTTGAATCGTACCTGCAATATCTTCATCGACAGCTTCCCTATTCCGCTTGCATGTCGTCCTCATAGAGAGACGAAAGCGCTTCCTGATAAGCACGAAGTAATTCCGGCCGCTGGTCTTCAGGCACTTCATGTACGGTCAGGCATCGCTCGAATACGTCGTTCACACTGAGATCGTCCAGTGTTTCTTCTTCATGGATTTTTCCAAGGACGCGATCGATAATATGGTTGTTCTTCACGCGCAGAATTTCCATTTGAGTGCCGGCAATGGCGATTTCCAGACGCTCGCGCAGATCGCCGATTACTTCTTCACCTTCGTAGATGACTTCAAGCCATGCTTGAGAGGCGGTCTCTGACAGTTTACGAATCTGGGTGGAGATACTGTCCCAGTCTCCCTTGATACGTTCGAGCTTCTGAAACACCGGCACATCGATCAGTTGAACAGACGCGGCAGTACTGTGGAATTCAACCTGGCAAACGCTCTTCTGTTGTTTAGCCTCCCCGAACCCCATTGGTAGAGGAGAGCCACTGTATCGCATGATTTCGGAACCATTTACCTTCTGCGGGACATGGAGGTGGCCAAGCGCCAGGTAGCTGAAGGATGCGGGAAAAATCCCGGCACTCACATGAGCCAGTGAGCCGACATAAAGGTCCCGCACGCCATCCCCCTCGATAGTTTGCCCTCCAGCGGCGAAAAGGTGGCCCGTGGCAATGATGGGAATATCTACCCCAAGCTCCATGCGCTTCTGTTCCGCCAGGGCGGCTATAGCAGCGTAGTGATCGCGAATACCGACGAGCAACTTCCGTTCCTTATCCTCGACACTCTCGCCGGCTTCCGCCACGCGGATGTCTTTGTCACGAAGGTACGGCACAGCGCAGACAATCAGTTCGGACACATCTTGCTCATTTCGGAGCACCAGTACTTCATCTTCAAGGGATTCGGAGGTACTACCGATCACATGGACATCAAGGGCTTTGAGCAGCGCCTTGGGTGCATTGAGAAATGAAGGGGAATCGTGATTACCCGCGACGATGATCACATGGCGGCATGATGAAGCTGCTACCTTCCAGAGAAAGCGATAATAGAGTTCCTGGGCACGATTGCTTGGAGCGCTGGTATCGAAGATATCTCCGGCTACCAGAAGGGCATCAATTTCGTTCCTCTGAATCATCTCTGCCAGCCAGGTCAGAAATGCCTCGAATTCCTCGTACCGCTTTCTGCCATATAGGGTCCGGCCAATGTGCCAGTCGGAAGTATGGAAGAGTTTCATGCTGTTATCCAGTCGTCGCAGGGACGAAGTATCCCATGTATTCCTCCCGCCAATTTTTGAGTGTCATGATATCGGTCAGAAGGTCTTCTGGCTCAGGCAGTTCTGCCGGTAATTCTGCTGGTTGTGCGTGTTCAAACCCTGGGTATCGGTTCACCGATCCCTAGATTCTAACTTAACCAGCTTTCTAACTTACACAGCTCCTGCTTCAGTCGGCTGCACAAATCGCTCAAACTGATCTAATGGCAGAGGCCGGCTGAACAGATAACCCTGGTAAGCAGTACAACCGTGGCTAGCAAGAAAATCTTTTTGTGCTCCGGTTTCCACTCCCTCGGCAATTACCGCCAACCCCATGCTTTTTGCAAGGAGCAGAATCGCGCGGACGATCGTTGCGTCGTTATTATCGGTCAACACGTCTCTTACAAATGACTGATCAATTTTTACCCAATCGAGCGGCAGACGTTTCAGATAGTAGAGTGAGGAATAGCCGATGCCAAAGTCATCCAGGGCGAAGCCCACGCCCCGGGTTTTGAGTGTCATCATTTTTGCAATGGTATCCTCCATGTCATGAACCAGGATACTTTCGGTAAGCTCAAGCTTGAGTCTTTGTGGATCGGCGCCTGTGCGGTCGAGTATTGAGATTACTTGCTCGACAAAATCGGGCTGACAAAACTGGAGAGAACTGACATTCACCGAGAGATCGAGCTGTGCTGTCTCCGGCTGAAGTGCCCAGCTTGCCAGTTGGCTGCATGCGGTTTCCAGCACCCACTCGCCCAAAGGAAGAATCAGGCCGGTTTCCTCTGCCAGCGGAATGAATTCAGACGGGGACAAAAGACCTTGGCGTGGGTGCTGCCATCGCACCAGCGCTTCAGCCCCGATAATCCCGCGGCTGTCCACCTGCAGCTGATAATGGAGAACGAACTCGTTTCTCTCCCAGCTTTTGTATAACTCAGACTCGAGAGTGGCTCGGGCATTCATTTTCGCTTGCATGTCCGGATCGAAGAAACGCATGGCGTTGGGACCTGATGCCTTTGCCTGATACATCGCGAGATCTGCCCGCTTCAGCAGTTCGTTTGTTGTGTGCGACTGGTCGTTAAACAGTGCGATACCGATGCTGGGGGTAATGTGATGGATGTATGGATCGAGATTAAACGGCTGAATGAAGGTGCTGCGTATCCTTTCGCAAATGGTGCTTACCTGGGTAAGAGCCTCATCATGATCCTCGCTAAAGTCACCCATCAATATCACTACAAACTCGTCGCCGCCTAGACGGGCTACCGTATCGGTCTCGCGTACGCTGGAGATCAAGCGAGGAGCGACCTGCTGCAGCAACAGGTCACCCATGTCATGACCGAGCGTATCATTCAGCAGCTTGAAGTTATCGAGGTCGATAAACAGTAACGCGCCCATACGGCGGTTACGAGCACTCACCGCTAATGCATGCCCGAGGCGATCCAGCAAGAGCCGCCTATTGGGCAAACCCGTCAAAGAATCGTAGAAGGCGAGGTGCAAGATTTCGTTCTCGGCGCTCTTGCGCTGGGTAATATCGGTATTGATCGCGAAGATAGACTGAGGCTCTCCGTCGTCATCTCTGACCAACGTCCAATGTGCTTCCACGATCAGCGTACTCTGGTCCTTGCGTCGCTGCGTAAGTTCTCCTCTCCATTCGCCAGCACCGAGCAGCGACCGGTTTGCTTCATCGAAAACGGCAACATTGTCATATAACATGTCAGTCGCTCTGCCCATTACCTCTTCGGACGTCCATCCATAGAGCCGTTGCGCGCCCTGGTTCCAGAACTGAATGCGATGATCAATGCCGCGCACAATGATTGCATCTGTCGCCTTGTCGAGCAGAGAAGCTTGCTGGCGGATACGGACGTGGGCTTCCTGCCGCGCCTGCTCAGACTCCTTGCGTTCGGTAATATCGCGGAAATAAACAGTCAAGCCTTCTTCAGACGGATAAGCGTGTACCTCGAACCATCCACCTAGTGGAACGTAGAATTCCTCAAACGTCACTGTCTTGTTTTCCATGAGCGCCCGATGGTATTCGCGATCAAAGGTTGTTCCTACTGCTTCTTTGAATTCTTCCCAGACCACCTTTTCCAGAAGATCCTCGCGATTACGCTGTAGCAGATTCTCCGCTTCCTTATTCACGTAAGTGAAGCGCCATTCCCGATCCAGGGTATAAAATGCGTCGGTAACACTTTCCAAAATCCTCTCTGTGCGAAGCTTCGCATTTGAAAGCTCGCGTGTTGTTGCCTTCTGCTCCTCCATGGCCAACAGCAGTTTTTTATTTACACGTCCCAGTGCCGCCGCCTTCTCTTTGTTCCCCGAAAGGACAAAGGAAACCATGGCAGTCAACATACTGACCACGATCCCGCCTAACAGAACGAGAAGTGCCTCGTAATTTTTTATTGCTTTTTCAAATGCAGGACGGGAGGATGCTTCGATCGCCCATGTTTGACCATATAAAGATATAGGTATGACGCGTTTAAATTTAGGTACGAGCAACGGTTCGGACCGATGTTTCACGCTGTCGAAAAGAAGAGAATCTTCTGCCATTGCTTCCCCGTCGAAAATTCTTAAATCGAGGATATCAAGCTCTCTCCGAAGGGTGGCGCGTACGAAGTCATCCATTCTGAATAAGGCATATATATAACCGCCAAGCGATGCGCGCCTTTCTTCCACCGTTTTCGGGAGATTTGCAGGACCATAGTAGGGGAGATACACAAGGACGCCCGCCTGGATATCCTCACCGGTTTCCTGTACGAGCTTCACCTTGCCGGTAAGCGCGGCTTCTCCGGTATCGCGCGCGCGGAACATGGCGGCGCGTCGAACAGCATTTGAAAACATGTCGTATCCAAATGCACGCAGATTTGATCCCGAAAAGGGTTCGAGATATATGATCGACGTGTACTCCTGCCGCGGGGTTTCAGGCCAGACGTTATAGGATGGGAAGCCTTCTGCACGTACTTCTTCAGTATGGGCGGCAAGCTGTGACGGTGGGATATATTTGGCGAAACCGATACCGTGAATGCCTGGATACCGTTCGTTTATTCGGAGCGCATTCACGTATGTGCGCCATTCGTTCCGCGAAACAGAGGGGGAAGCAAGCAGGAGTCCCAGTCCGCCTTTCAACACCTGCTCATACCCTGAAAAGTGATGTTCGATCTTGTGGATAGCTTCTGCTATCACCTTATCGAATCGAGAATTTTCATGCCGTTCCTCTAGATCCTGTACGACAGACCAACTCACCAGGGTAAGCGACATAAAAATCACAAAGGTGAGAGTGGCGATAGCCGGTCGGGAGAGCGTGCGGCTGTTAGGGATATGTGTTTTGTGGATTTCTGTATCCATCACTCAAGGCTGATGCTTCAATGGTCACGCTGAAATTCCTCAAGCTAGCAATCTAACCGACATTGGGTTTTATGGATAAATGGATAAGGGATACTAAAAATGCCAAGTTTTACGTTTTGCGCGGCTCGTCAATTTATTAGAAATATCGAGCTGGTTGAACAAAAACGCGCCGAAGCGAGTTTTGAGAGGAAGCGGCAGTTACCGTCGCTCAAGGCGAAGGCGACCGAAGCGGAGGAACAGCATCTCTAAATCTCCACTCTCGCCCCCAGTTCAAGTACACGGTTTGCCGGCAGTTTGAAGTATTCGGCAGCGTTGCTGGCGTTGCGCACCATTGCCGCGAACAGGCGTTCACGCCACAGGGACATGCCGGTACCCGGACTGGGTACCACGATCTCACGACTCAGGAAGTAGGAGGTCCTCAAGGGTTCGAACACGAGGCCATGCGGTTCACACAATTCGAGTGCGTACGGCAGATTCGCCTCATCCTTGAAGCCGTACCGCACCATGATCTGGTAACAGTTCTCCATCAAGGGTTTTATCGAGATGCGCTGTTCTACCGGCACCCAGGGAGTTTCCTGGTATGCCACCGTGAGGAAAACCACACGCTCATGCAGGACTTGGTTATGGGCAAGATTATGCAACAGGGCGTGGGGTACACCGTCAGGATTGGCCGTCAAGAAAACCGAGGTACCCGCGACCCGTGTGGGGGGATGTGCGATAAGCGATTCGAGGAAGGATTGGAGCGGTATGGCAACGGAGCGCAGGTGGTCGACCAGCATTTGCCGTCCACGACTCCAGGTGATCATAATAAAAAAAATGACGGAGCCGATTACGAGCGGGAACCAGCCCCCCTGGGCAACTTTCAGTATGGTGGCGGAGAAGAACGCACTGTCGATCGTCAGGAAAAATGCAGTTACCAGGATGCCCAGGAGGAATGGATAATTCCAGGCATAGCGGAGCACGAAAAAAGTGAGCGTGGTTTCGATAACCATCGTGGTGGTAACTGCTACGCCATATGCCGAGGCAAGATTGGAGGATGAACCGAATCCCAGTACCGCCATGAGGACAACCGACAGCAGAGTCCAGTTGACAAACGGGATGTATATCTGCCCGATCTTACGTTCCGAGGTGTGCCGGATCTGCATGCGCGGCAGGAAGCCCAACTGAATGGCTTGCCTGGTCACCGAGAAAACGCCGGAGATGACGGATTGCGAGGCAATCACGGTAGCGGCAGTCGCCAGCGCTACCGCGCCATAAAGCGCCCATGAAGGAAACAGCAGAAAGAAAGGATTGGAGATTGCGGATGGATTGGACAGTAGCAGTGCGCCTTGCCCCAGATAGTTCAATGTGAGGGCGGGAAGGACGCCCCCATACCATGCCAACCGGATCGGCTTCGCGCCAAAGTGCCCCATATCCGCATAAAGCGCCTCGCCACCTGTCACTGCCAGCACCACCGCTCCCAGGGCAATAAATGCCAGCCATCCATTACTGATACAAAAGGCAAAGGCATACATGGGATTGAATGCCGCGACGATCTGTGGCGCGCCCGCGATATTGATCAAACCTACAAGTCCGAGGCTGACGAACCATATCACCATGACGGGCCCGAACAAGGCGCCAATTCCCCCCGTTCCTCGCTGTTGCAGCATGAAAAGCGCGATCAGCACAATCACGGTGATGGGTAGCACATAAGGCTGGAGCAGCGGTGTGGCAACTTCAAGACCCTCGACTGCGCTCAATACCGAAATGGCAGGCGTGATAACACCATCGCCAAAAAACAGTGCTGCCCCGAATGCGCCGATGAGAAACAGAATGTTGTGCAAGCGCGGACGGTCTGTGACGGATGAGCTGGCCAGCGATAGCAACGCCATGATCCCGCCTTCACCGTGATTGTCGGCCCGCAGGATCAACGTTACGTATTTGAGCGACACCACGATCATGATCGTCCAGAAAATGAGCGAAATGATGCCGATCACGTTGCTCTCGGTGACAGCAAGTCCATGGATGGGGTCGAAAACCGTCTTCATGACATATAACGGGCTTGTTCCGATATCCCCGTAAACCACTCCCAACGCGGCAAGGCACAGCAGACTTAGAGGCTGGCGCTCGAGAGAATGTCCCGATGGCATCTGTTGATTCGTCATGTTGATTAACGTTGACTCAGCCCTTGCCCTGGGACAAGCAGCTGAAAGAAAGGATAAATACTTCGCGGCTGGCAAAACCACAAGCTTCTTGTTTCGGCCTTTGGCAAGGAGGCCAGGAGTCGATATCCTTAACGTGAGGGTTTACTATCTTTCCGACAGGCGTGGTACCGCATTTGCAATTGATAGGAAACAACGCTGTATACATTTTACACGACCTGCACATGCTGATGGCAAAGCAGTTTCGACGACTTCCTGCCGATCCCCCAGCTACCTCTTTTGGGCTATCTCTTTTTGTTGGCTACCGAACCGACCGGAACCGCTCTCTTCCTTATTATTGGAGTCATCGTTTTCCGGATTACGATTCCTGCAAATCATGAAATTGGATTAATTATAGGAGAGAACCATGGCCTACACAGATCGTGACACCTACGGCATGTACAAAAACTACGGCAAGGAAGGCAAGGGACCTGGTCCTCGTCTGATGGGCGCTGACACGCTGATCGGAGAGGACGTATATAACACCAGGGACGAAGACCTTGGCGACATCAAGGAAATCATGCTCGATATGAACAACGGCAAAATCGCCTACGCGGTGTTGTCCTTCGGTGGATTGATGGGAATGGGAGACAAGCTCTTCGCCGTGCCCTGGAGCGCGCTGACACTCGATACAGAGAATAAGCGCTTCATCCTCAACGTGGATAAGGAACGCCTCGACTCCGCGCCGGGATTCGATAAGGACGACTGGCCCGACATGGCGGACACATCCTGGCAGAATACAATCAATTCGTACTACGGAACGAAGACTTATACCGAGTCTTCCAGCACGAAACAGCCGACGGACAGTCCCGACACACCGTATGAGCAAACGCCTTATACAACAACCCAGTCCTCGGGCATGGATTCGGGCAGGGTCAAATAAACAAGAGTCAGACAATTGTATCCGCTGATGCTCCTTCAATGCCGCACCGCTGCCTGAATTCCAGGCCACATCGAGCGCCACTACGTTCCGCCCCTGTCCCTCACAGCGGGCGGAAGCGGAAAAGTGCAGCATCTACTCCTGGTTAAGCGTTGCACCGTTTATCAGATGAAAGGTATGGCTGAGCGCGGCGGCATGACCTTTTGCTTTTAGCTCGATTGCTTCCAGAAATTGTATGGAAAAGCAAGATTCCAGCGAAAAACCTCTGATCCTCATCACCGGTTCTGAAGGCAGGATCGGCAGGGCGATTGCGGCCGAGCTTGGCGACAAGTTCAGAATAGTAGGCTTTGAACAGAAATGCAGCACCGATGTTGACTGCATCAGTGTCGATATATCTTCTGACGCGGCAGTATTGCGCGCATTTCAGCAGCTACGGAAAGCCTACGGGCAACGGATTGCTTCTGTCATTCATCTTGCTGCCTTTTACGATTTTTCGGACGAACCCAATCCCTTGTACGAGGAGGTCAATATAAGAGGGACGCGCCGGCTTTTGAAGGCGCTTGAATCGTTCGAAGTGGAGCAATTCATCTATGCAAGCACCATGCTGGTGCATGCGCCAACAGAGCCCGGGCTGCCTATCAATGAGGAGTCGCCGCTAGCGCCAAAATGGCCCTACCCGGAATCCAAGGTAGCAGCGGAAAAGGAAGTACGCGCGTATCATGGACACATCCCGTTTGTGATATTTCGCCTAGCCGGCGTCTACACCGACTGGTGCGAAGTACCCTCGCTCAGCACCCAGTTCCAGCGTATCTACGAACGGCAGTTGCAAAGCCATGTGTTTCCCGGAGATTCTTCGCATGGCCAATCTTTTTCGCATATCAATGACATTGCTCTCGCTTTCCGGCTGGCGGTGGAGCAGCGCTCGCAGCTGCCCGAAGAAACCACGCTCCTGATCGGCGAGCCAGCGACCGAAAGTTACGAAAGCCTGCAGAACCTGATCGGTCAGTTGCTGCACGGGACGCCGTGGGTCACGCATGAGATTCCGAAATCCATGGCCGTTGCCGGCGCCTGGCTCCAGCTCCGGATCGAGGATATCGTGCCGGATGCCATCGACCGCGGGATTGAACCCTTTGTCAAACCATTCATGGTGGCATTGTCCGATGATCATTTCGAGCTCGATTGCTCGCGCGCGAAAAAGCTGTTGAACTGGAGTCCGGGGCATATGCTGCGCGAGTGCCTGCCGAGGATGATTGCCCGGCTGAAACACAATCCGGCCAACTGGTACAAGCACAACAAGCTGCCGTTGCCCACTTGGCTGGAAGAAATGGAAAAAAGCAATCTGCCGAGCGCAACGCTGATTACCCAAAGCCGTGAACACGAAAAGAACGAGCACAGGCAAAGCCTGTGGTGCCATTTTGCAAACGTGGCTCTCGGGCTATGGTTGATAGCAAGCCCGTTCACTCTCGGGCTGACGGAGTCCTGGATGATAAGTGAGGACATCGTTACGCCGAGTCAGCGGGGATCAGCGATGTCTGCAACCTGGATGACGGCAAGCGATATTACTACCGGTCTGCTGATCGTGATATTCGGCTTTCTATCGTTGGCGCGTGACTACGGCTGGGCGCGCTGGATCGCGGCGTTGCTGGGGGTCTGGTTGCTGTTTGCGCCGCTCGTCTTCTGGACTCCGAGCGCGGCAGTTTATGCCAATGATACGATGGTAGGCGCCTTTGTCATTTTATTTGCGGTGATCGTGTCACCTCCGCCGGGTATCGGGGCGGTTGCGCGCACCAGTGGGCCGGATACTCCGCCGGGCTGGAGTTACAGCCCTTCCGGAATGACCAATCGTTTTCCCATCGTGGCGCTGGCGTTCGTGGGGTTGTTTCTTTCGCGTTATATGGCTGCCTTTCAATTAGGTCATATTCAAGAGGTCTGGGATCCGTTTTTTGGCGAAGGTACCGCCCATATCATTACTTCCTATATCTCCGAAGCATGGCCGGTGGCGGATGCGGGCCTGGGTGCGACAGTCTATGTGCTGGAAATCCTCACGGGCGTGATCGGCGACAAGCGCAGGTGGCGGACGATGCCCTGGATGGTGCTGTTCTTTGGGATATTGATTGTTCCACTCGGGGCGGTCAGTATTTATTTCATCATCATCCAGCCGATTCTGCTGGATACCTGGTGCACGCTTTGCCTTATTGCCGCAGCTGCCATGCTGCTACAGATTCCGTATTCCTTCGATGAGATTCTTGCCACGCTGCAATTCCTCAAGGATCGAAGAAGGAAAGGTAAATCGTTATGGCACGTATTGTGGCACGGAGATACGATGGAAGGGGGTGGACCGGATTACTCGGGCGGTTTCGAAGGGCCGCCTCTGGCCGTGCTGCATGAAATCATGGCTACCGGCGTGCGCTTCACCTGGGGCATGTGGGCGAGCGTCCTCATCGGTGTCGCGCTGATGTTTTCCCGCGTCACCCTCGATACCGCTGGCACTGCCGCCAATGGCGATCATCTGATCGGTGCTCTCGTTGTCACCTTCTCGATCATGGCCCTGAGCGAAGTGGGTCGTCCGCTGCGTTTGGCCAACATCATATTCGGCGCCTGGTTGATTCCGGCGCCCCTTCTGCTGACCGGCTATACTGGACTGGGAGCGGTAGCCAGCGTCACCGCGGGCGTATTGCTGATTCTGCTCGCACTGCCGGTTGGTCCGATCAGGAGCCATTATGGCGCTTGGGATCGTTGGAATTCCATCGGAGCAGTACGGCGTAATTGATAAGGCTGAGCCGGTACCAAGTACCAAGCAAGACATCGAAACCTTACGAAGACAGCGCTTATCGATCTCCTGCTTGCAGCGTGTCGGGAGAAACGACGGCTTGGAGCAGTAACTCCCCGAGATTATGGTTCCCCTTTTTCTGCGCGAACCACCATATCGCACCTTTCCGGATGGTCCATTGCGCAGAATCACCCGACATGAGCAAAGCGGCGACTTCTCCGAGCGTAGGCTGATGACCTACCACGAGCACTGCACCTTTCGCATCGGGCCATCCTGCTGCTTTCAGAACCGCCTTCGGAGAAACACCGGGGCCGATTTCCCTGACCGTCTCAAAATCTTTCTCGAGTGCGGACGCCGTCTGCTGGGTACGCTGGGTTGGACTGACGATGATGCGCGTATTTTTCGGGAGCCTGGGCTTGAGCCAGGCAGCCACGAGGTCAGCTTGTTCTCGCCCTTTATCGGTAAGTTCCCGTGCACTATCGGGAATGCCATCCTCAGCCTCGGCATGACGCCACAATATGAGCTCCATGAGCTTCTCCTGAGAGCTGTTGTAATATTGGAAAGTATAGAGGAGATTCAGTGCTTGTTGCGTTCATATCGGAGCAGCATCTGAATCAGAACAAGATGAAGTTCTGTTACCGTCACCCCTGGGCATGTACGGAAGCGGAATGCCAGGCGAAGCGGACCGGTTGTTTGACGAACTGATTATAACGCGGCGATTGCAGCGGATCGGAACCAGATCGGGACAGACACGGGAGTGGTAGATATTACTCCCTGGGTTACCGGCGGCTATAAGGCGGACGGTATAGGGCGGGCGGTTTGTGGGCGGGCATAGCGCCCGCCGTCTTATCGATTAGGACTTCAACGCCGACATGGGGGCGCCAAAATTGATGTGGAAAGGTGCTCCGTTGATTACCAGCGCCGGAACAGACTTAACGCCAGCCGCTTCGGCAGCCGCGATCTTGTCCTTTTGCTCGCCGAGATGTACGAGTTCAACCTCGTAGCGATCGGGATCCAGGGCTTCAGCAATCTGATGCTCGGCCTCGACACATACGGGACAGCCAGCGTGATAGAAGGTAGCGGGTGTTTTCATAGTCGATCTCTCCAAAAAAATAAATATCGATGGGGAACTGCCCCCACTCGCACCACCAATGACGGTGGCCATGCGAGCCCGACATTATAAACGCGGGCTCATCCTTGTGCCAGCGCTCACCCATTGAGGAACCGGAAGCAACTGTATCATATCGATCTCAGGAATCTGGATGAAGCTGAAGTGAGAGTGCTAGTGAATAAAGCCTGTTTTTACTTTCGCCGCTGATTTCCGCAGCCAGCCTCACCGCCTGCTTGAGGGGCAATTCGTGCATCAGCAGCTGAAGTGTGCGGCGCGCCTGCTCGCTCAGTTCGGCTTCCTTCGGAGGCTCAGCCCCCGACAAAATGAGTACGAACTCGCCCTTGCGGCGATCGGAATCAGCCTCCAGCCAGGCAAACGCCTCACCCAGGGCGCAGCTATGAATGGTCTCGAACACCTTTGTCAGTTCCCTGGCAAATGTAATCCTGCGATCCCTTCCAAATACCTTCGTCATATCCGCTATACACTCGAGAATACGATGTGGCGCTTCGTAAAATATGAGGCTGTAGGGATGCGGCTTCAGATTGGCAAGCGCCCGGCGTCGCGGACCGCTGCTGGTCGGGAGGAAACCGTAAAACAGAAAATGTGGATTGGATATGCCGGCAACGGATAGGGCGCATGCTGCCGCGTTGCAACCCGGAATCGGCACGACTTTGAAACCCTGCTCCCTTACAAATCTGACGATAAGCCCACCCGGATCCGAGATTGCCGGAGTGCCCGCATCAGTCACTATGGCCACCGTTTTGCCTTGCGAAAGCAGTCCGGCAATTTTTGTAAACAACGCACTTTCGTTGTGGCGGTGCAGGGCGAATAGCGTTTTTGAGATGGCGTAGCGTGCAAGCAGATGCTTTGTCGTGCGGGTGTCCTCCGCCGCAACGACGTCAACCGCCGCAAGCACATCGAGGGCTCTCAATGTGATATCGCGCAGATTGCCTATGGGTGTGGCGACGACGTATAACGTAGCGGGGATTACAGTTGCTTTAGATTGATCCATGCAAGCGATTCCACAGGCTCTGTTCTGAGGATGGTTACCAATGACTGGATTTTAAAATATCCATCGCGTTTGATTCCCCATGCAAAATGGGGTTGGAATTGATGCGTTTTGCAAGGATAGCGGGAAATGAACCTTAGGTTGAAGGGGAACCAGGCCGAGCGGTACGCGGAAGCGTTTCTTGCCGGGCACAAGCTTGTGCTGGTACAAAGAAACTACCGGTGCCGTTTTGGTGAAATTGATCTCATCATGCACGATGGGGAAACTCTTGTGTTTGTCGAAGTGCGGATGCGTACGAACTGGAATTTTGGGGGCGCAGGCTCCAGTATCACTTTATCGAAACAACGCAAGGTGGTGCGTGCAGCCCGACATTATCTGCTCTCGCTGAGAACCGAGCCCTGTTGCCGCTTCGATGCCGTGTTGTTATCCGGCAATGATGGGCGCGACATCGAATGGATCAGGAATGCTTTTGATGGTAACTATCCGTAATACTGGTTGCGGCTTTGGACTGATGCATGGCCTCGCTGGCATGGGTGCTCATTCCGTTTGAAATATTCTTTTTTTAAAGGCATCATTTTACTGGTTTCCCGAGATGCCTGTGGCGTGACCCTGAACTTTCAAGGCGCCGCTTGCCGCAGCCGGGAGCCCGATATATCTTTAGCGCAGATGCATATTATTGTAAGTTTATCGTTTATTGGGGAAATCGATGCAATATCTTGATTTGAAATCGCTCTTGCTGGTTTTTTTCCTGCTTCCGTTTTTGTCTGCCTGCGGCCTGATAGCCGCCGGGGGGATGGCGGCCGGGGTCGGGACCGGGGTTGCAATGTCGCAGGACCGCCGTACAAGTGGTATGTTTGTAGAGGATGAGAGTATCGAGTTTAGAAGCGGTCAGCGTATCAGTGAGAAATTCAGCTCGGACGTTCACGTGAACATCACCAGTTTCAACCGGAACGTCCTGCTCACCGGCGAGGCGCCTTCTGAAACAATAAAAGAAGAAATTGGCAATCTCGTGAGCAACGTTGAAAACGTGCGTGAGGTAACCAATGAAATTACCGTCGGCAGCCCAAGCTCATTTACCTCCCGCGGCAATGACACACTGATCACTTCTCTGGTGAAGGGGCACTTTATGGACTCGGGTCGGTTTCAGGCCAACCACGTCAAGGTTGTCACCGAGGACGGTATTGTCTATTTGCTTGGACTGGTAAAGGGAGAGGAAGCGGAGAATGCTGAAGAGCTGGCCAAGCGGGTCGACGGTGTCAAGAAGGTGGTGAAGGTGTTCGAGTACATGGAGTAAACTTCCGGCCTTGCTGAAGAAGACGAGCCGATTTTCCAGTTCCGCACCGCGGAATGATCTGTCTTTTCACACATCCTTGACGCTTTCTGCCACACATATTGCGCAGCTTGGCAAGCTGTTTCCACCAGATCGGGTCTATACCGATCCGGTGGATTGTTATGCGTATGCATACGATAATACCCGGAAGGTTTTTCCGCCCGATGCCGTAGTATTTCCGTTGTCTGCCTTGGAAGTTCAGGCGGCAGTGAAATTCTGTAACGAGACGAGGATTCCGCTTGTACCTCGGGGGCGAGGCACCGGCACCTCGGGTGGCAGCCTTCCGGAATCCGGTGGAATTGCGTTATCACTGGAACGGATGGTGGGCGTCACCAAGGTTGATCCTGCCAATCGCGTACTCGTTGCTGAGCCGGGGGTCATAAACCAGACAGTGCAGGATATTGCAAGAACGCATGGTTTCTTCTGGCCCCCGGACCCCTCCAGTGCGGCTTTTTCGAGTATAGGAGGAAACCTTGCCACCTCGGCTGGCGGACCGCGTGCGGTAAAATACGGAACCACCCGCGATCATGTGCTGGGAGTGAAGGCAGTTACCGGCAAGGGCGAAGTGATCCGAACGGGCTGCTATACGACCAAGGGCGTCGTGGGGTACGACCTAACCCGGCTTCTGATTGGCTCCGAAGGTACACTGGCAGTTATTACCGAAGCCACCCTCAAGCTCACTCCGCTTCCCCAGGCGTTGGGAGGCGTGACAGCCTATTATGGCGACCTCGCCGGCTGCACAGATGCTATTGTCCGGGTCATGACGCTTCCGCAGACTCCGAGTGCGCTGGAGTTTCTCGATGCCGGATCACTGAACCTGATAAGGAGCCGGTTTCCCGGTATGCTTCCTGCCGATGCGCATGCCATGCTGATGATCGAAGTGGATGGTACCGAGCACTCAGTCGCAGAATCACGTGACGCTGTTCTCAAGGCTTGCGGAGGCAACGGATTGATTCAGGCCACGCCGACGACAGATGCTGCAACGCTGTGGCGAGCCAGAAAAACATTATCGCCGTTATTGAGAGATATTGCGCCAAAAAAAATCAATGAGGACGTAGTCGTGCCGGTTTCGACTCTGCCAGAGTTTCTGCTGGGACTCACCAGGTTGAGCGCGAAGCATCGCCTTTCCAACGTCAATTTTGGTCATGCCGGAAACGGCAATATTCATGTCAACCTGCTGGTGAATCCGGAATCCGCGGACGAGATGCAGCGGGCGGAAATGTGCCTGAACGAGATATTCGACCTTGTAATCGAACTCAACGGCACCTTGTCAGGAGAACACGGCGTCGGGAGTGAGAAAAGAGCGTATATCGGAAAAGAGATTGATCCGGTCACCATGGAACTCATGAAGGAGATCAAACGCGTGTTTGATCCCAACAATATCTTGAATCCCGGAAAGCTGTTTCCATAGACACGCGTGTCCAGCTGCGAATCGGCAACGGGAATGTTGCCGTATTTGTTCAACTGTTCAATTCAAGATTAGCAAAACGCCTATGCTAACCCGAAGTTTTCAAGAGCTGGGAGATGTCGTGGGCGAAGACGTCTGCGCCTTTATCATTACTGACGTATAGTCGCAACTTCCCCTTTGTATCGTAGATGTAGGTTCCAGTGGAGTGGTCCACGCTGTCATGCTGGTGGGCGCCGCCTTGTTGTTTCTGGTAAACGACATTAAATTCTTTCGTGGTCTTTTTTATCGCGCGTTCGTCGCCATACAGGCCGAGGAAACTGGGGTTGAAGGCAGACAGATATGCTTTCAGGACTTCAGGTCGGTCGCGCTCGGGATCGACGGTAATAAACAGCACTTGCACACGCGATGCATCGCCGCCCAACATATCCATCGCCGCCGCAAGATTTCCCATCGTCGCAGGGCAGGCATCAGGACAGTGAGTGTAGCCGAAAAATACCGTGACCACCTGCCCCTTGAAGTCGGCAAGGGTTCGTATCTTCCCGTTGTGATCAGTGAGATTGAAGTCTTTGCCGAAATCCGCGCCGGTAATGTCCGTCGAAAGAAACGCCGGCTTTTCCGACTTGCTACATGCTGAAAGGAGCGGCGCCGTCAGTAGCGCCGCTGCCAACCATACTACAAGTTTGTAATAATGCGGTCGATGCCTCACGCACGTCCCTTAAAAACGTATGTAATGGTCTACCAGGAGTACCCCGAACAACGCTGCCAGATAAACGATTGAGTAGCGAAACGCGCTTCGGGCCAGTTGATCACTGTAGCTGAGGTAGATTTTTACTGCATAGTATAAAAATATCACATCCAGCACTATCGCGCCGGCCAGATAAATAAGCCCGCTCATCTGAGTCGCATAGGGCATCAATGTCACCGCGATGAGTATCAGTGTGTACAGCAGAACATGCAGGCGCGTAAATTTGTCGCCATGAGTTACCGGCAGCATCGGCATGCCAACCTTCGCATATTCCAGTTTGCGATAGAGTGCAAGCGCCCAGAAATGGGGCGGCGTCCATGCGAAAATAATCAGAAATAAAAGCAGGGCGTCAGCCGATACTTCGCCCGTTACCGCAGCCCAGCCCAGAACTGGCGGCATTGCGCCGGAAGCGCCGCCGATGACGATATTTTGCGGGGTCATCGGCTTTAAGATCACAGTGTAGATAATCGCATAGCCGACAAAGGTTCCAAGCGTGAGCCACATGGTCAGCGGATTGACCAGTTGATGCAGTATCAATAGACCCGCGCCGCCAACAAGGGCCAGGAACACAAAGGTTTCAGGCGAGGTAACGGTACCGCGAGGCAGCGGGCGGCCACGCGTGCGGGCCATGACAGCATCGATTTTCTGCTCGACAAGGCAGTTGACGGCTGCGGCAGCCCCCGCAACGAACGCTATCCCCACCGTGGCAAAGATGAGCGTATCCAGGGGTACAACGCCCGGAACGGACAGAAACATGCCTATAACGGCCGTAAAAACAATAAGCGATACAACTCGCGGCTTGGTTAACCGGTAAAACTGCTGCACACGCGAAGCAGTTTGCTGCCAAGCAATACTCGTTGTAGCCATAACGTTTCGTCTCCTAATTATCGCGGGTTCGGCGCCCGCCGTTTCGACAAATCAATGTGAATCACGACTGGTCTATGTGCAAGAGTAGTTCCCCTGCTCACACCCATCCAGTTGCCGTATCTTTCAGTGTTTCATATCCGTACCCATTGCATGTTCCAACTGGGATACCTTGAGCAGCCGCTTGATGTCTTTCGCCATCTTTCCAGGGTCAGGATCCTTTGGAAACCGCATCATCAGATTTCCGATGGGGTCTATCAGATAAATATGATCATGCTGTGAACCGGCGGCCGGGACCTCCTTGAGCAACTCACTGTTTTTCGCCCGGATGACATGCATTCCCTCGTAGTCCCTCAGTACTTCTGGGGAAGGCTTTTGCTCGTCATCGATCAGCCACAACCGCTCGATGCGATCCATTTCGGCGTTTTGATAGGTACGCACTTGACGCATGTAATAGAGCTTCTTCTGGCATTGCTCGGCACACGCACCCGAGTCGATCGACATCAGCACCCACTTGCCGCGAAGGTCGCGCATGCGAAAAATTGTCTGGTCCGCGTCGTTCAGCCCCGTCCCTTTCAATTGCCTGACCTCGATCAGATCCCCGTAATTTATGGACTGAGGCCGCACATTCCAGAAATACAGTGTATAGGAAGCTATAAAGGGCGCGCTCAATACCAGCGCCAACAGTATCAGCGTCCGTCTATTCTTTCTAGTAACGCTCTCGTTTGACATTTAGCACCAGATAAATAATCAATATGGCGAGAGCCATCGCAAACCATTGGAAGGCATACCCGATATTCTTGCCCGAGCCGGAATCAGGTCGAGGCCATTCCCGCACGAAACCATCATTCGCTTGATCTTTCTGCAGGATCATCACCGGCTGTAGCTTCAGGCCAGTGCTGCTTCGATAACGTTCGAGGTCCAAGTTTTCCCATACCTGACCGGATACCTGCTCCGGGGATAATTCCAGGGTTTTTTGCGTGGCTGTCGTCGCAACCCCGGAGATGACGAGTTGGCCACGTGGCGTAGTCACTTGTGGCAATTTACTCCGATCACGGGTTGCCGCTATCCATCCCCGGTTTACCAGAACGTGCATCTCACTGTTACCGATTCTCAATGGAGTTACAATCTGGTAGCCTGCGATCCCCTTGTATATCTTGTTATCAAGATAGATCGTGTGTTCCGGTACATATTCGCCCCGAGCTTCAACCTGACGATATTGAAAATCTTCAAGTTCTACCGGGTGATCAGGGAGCGTAATTGCCGGCTCCTGTGAAAGACGGTCGAGCCGCTCCTGGCGGGACTCCTTTTCCTGCGCTCGCGAGAGCTGCCAGTTGCCAAGTTGCACCATAACCGTTATCACAGCTATTGCAGCTACTGTTGACCATAATCGTGGCGTAAAACGCCAGCCTGAAATAGTCATTGGATAGGATGCGAAACTCGGCTAAACTTCTTCCTGAAGACCTAATAATTCTGGGATCAAGCCTTGAAAATCGTTATCGTACTGCTTCTGTTTCTCATATTTGCCAGCCTGGGATCCGCGCTCTACTATCTGGTCAAGGACAAGGGACATGACACACGTGTTGTCAAGTCCCTGACCTTGCGTATTGGATTGTCGCTTTTTCTGTTCACCCTTCTGATGGTGGGAACCTACTTCGGCTTTATTCCACTTTGAGCGAAGAGGCTCCCCATCCTGGTTACCTGGCTGCCCTTCTTATATCAGCCAGTAAACAAATATGAACAGGCCCAACCAGACCACGTCCACGAAGTGCCAATACCATGCCACCCCTTCAAAACCGAAGTGATTCTCGGGTGAAAAGTGACCCTTCAGCACGCGGCACCAGATGACGAACAGCATAATGGAGCCGACCGTCACGTGAAAGCCGTGAAAGCCGGTCAACATAAAGAACGAGGCGCCGTAGGCTCCGGTAGTTAACTTGAGATTCATCTCGGAGTAGGCGTGCGCGTACTCATACGCCTGCAACCCCACGAAGAGAAATCCAAGGGCAAATGTAAGGAACAGGCCCAGTTTGAGCTGCCCACGCTTGTTCAGCTTCAACGCCCAGTGCGCCCAAGTGACGGTTACACCAGAGGTCAGCAGCAGCAGGGTATTGAAAGCTGGAAGACCCCAGGGACCCATGGGCATGAACTTCTCGGTGATGCCGGGACCGGCGGTGGGCCAGTCTGCGGTGAAGTCCGGCCACAGTATTTTGTTATCCAGGTCGGCAAGATCCGGTATGGAATGCATGCGCATGTAGTACAGGGCGCCAAAAAAAGCCCCGAAAAACATGACTTCCGTAAAGATGAACCAGCTCATCCCCCAGCGGAAAGATTTATCGACCTGCTTGTTGAATTTGCCGCTCTCGCTTTCGCGAGCCACAGTGCTAAACCAGCCGAAAAGCATGTACACCAGTATGGCAAAACCCGTGGCAAGCAATCCATAACCCACTGGTATCCTGTTGACCGAAAATGCGGCACCGAACCCCATGAATAACAGCGCTATTGACCCTGTGATGGGCCAGGCCGACGGCGCTGGAACGTAGTAGTGACCTCCTCCTTGTTGGCTCATGCTCTTTCTCCTGCGTATTTGAAATTGATTCTAAGTAACTATTTTAACCACTAATACCAAGGTCATGACGAACAGGGCGGCACCGATGAGGCCGCCAATGATTACCTGCGCCGGCGTCAATGAACTCGCATCGCTGTCGAGGTCACTCTGTTTGCGCACTCCAAAAAATGCCCAGAAGACCGCTTTTGCAATCTGTAAAAACTTGCCTCTGGGCTGTTGCTTGTTATCTTCTTTCAAATCTGGTCCGCGTTGATATCCAAGCTGGCAGTATTATCGTTACCCAACTCAAAAAAGGTGTACGAGATGGTAACCGTATTGATATCGGTTGGCAGACCTGGTTCGATCAGGAACTGAACCGGCATTTGCCGTACCTCTCTCGGTTTCAATACCTGCTTGCTGAAACAGAAACACTCGAGTTTTTTCAAGTGTTTTCCCAGTAACTGAGGACTGTAACTCGGTATTGCCTGACCGTTGATCTCCCGGTCGGAGTTATTTCTCACCTCATAGACCACTTGTGTCAACTCGCCCGGGTGCACACGCACACTGGACTGCAGAGGCTTGAACTGCCAAGGCAGCCCCCGTGTGTTGGCATCCAGTTCCACCGTTACCCATCGGGCCGTATCAACCTGGGTGTTTTCTGCCAGCGTATCCGCCTGTAACAGATTGTTGAGGCCTGTAACTTCGCAGATCTTTTCATAAAACGGAACAAGAGCGAAGCCGAAGCCAAACATGATTACAGTAAAGATCAGCAGCTTCCTGAGTACGACGGAATTCGCTTCAGTTACGTTCATCACCAGTTTTTTACAATAACCGCAACAAAGAGTGCTATTACAGTCGCGAGCAGAAAGAGGGCTGTTCTGATTGCACCACGCCTTCTTTCTGCATCGTCCTTCATATTATTCCCCAATTCTTAACGAATAACAGGGGGGGTTTCGAAGCTATGGTAGGGAGCCGGTGATGGCAGCGTCCATTCCAGAGTTTTTCCGCCTTCCCACACTTCTGCGGAAGCTTTCGCGCCACCCCGAATGCATTTCAGCACCACGTACAGGAACAGCAACTGGCTCAAACCAAACCCAAAGGCACCAATGCTGGAAATCATATTGAAGTCCGCAAATTGCAGCGCATAGTCGGGAATACGGCGGGGCATGCCGGCCAATCCCAGGAAGTGCTGCACGAAGAAGGTGAGATTGAAGAAGAACATGGACAGCCAGAAATGCCATTTGCCCAAGGTCTCGTCATACATGTGGCCCGTCCACTTCGGCAGCCAGTAGTAGGCACCGCCAAATATCGCGAACAGCGCACCGGACACCAGCACATAATGGAAGTGGGCAATAACGTAGTAGGTATCCTGCACCTGGATATCGATCGGGACAATGGCACACACCACGCCGCTGAAACCGCCAAGGGTAAACAGGAAGATGAAGCCGATGGCAAACAGCATGGGCGTCTCGAAAGTCATGGAGCCACGCCACATGGTAGCGGTCCAGTTGAACACTTTCACACCCGTCGGAACCGCGATCAGCATGGTTGCATACATGAAGAACAGTTGCCCGGTTACCGGCATGCCTGCGGTGAACATGTGGTGCGCCCACACGATACAGGAGAGAATTGCAATGGAGGCAGTTGCATATACCATCGAGGAATACCCGAACAGCGGCTTGCGCGCGAAAGTCGGGATGATTTCCGAGACGATACCAAACGCCGGTAGAATCATGATGTAGACTTCCGGGTGCCCGAAGAACCAGAAGATATGCTGGAACATCACGGGATCACCGCCGCCCGCCGCATTGAAGAAATTGGTACCGAAATTGCGGTCGGTCAGCAGCATGGTCACCGCCCCAGCAAGCACCGGCATGACCAGCACCAGCAGATACGCAGTGATCAACCAGGTCCATACGAACAGCGGCATCTTCATCAGGGTCATGCCAGGCGCGCGCATGTTGAGAATGGTGGTGATGATATTGATTGATCCCATGATGGAAGAAGCGCCCATGATGTGAATCGCAAAGATCGTCATGTCCATCCCCATGCCCATCTGCACCGACAACGGCGGATAGATTGTCCAGCCGCCGGCAGGCGCTCCACCCGGCGCAAAGAAGGAACCCAATAGCAGCAGCGCCGCAGGCGGCAGCAGCCAGAAGCTCCAGTTATTCATTCGCGCAAAGGCCATGTCGGGAGCACCGATCATCATCGGTACCTGCCAGTTGGCAAAACCGACGAAGGCCGGCATGATGGCCCCGAAAATCATCACCAACCCGTGCAGGGTGGTGAGCTGGTTGAAAAATTCGGGATTGACGATCTGTATTCCTGGCTGGAATAGCTCCGCCCGGATAGTCAGCGCCATCACGCCCCCTGTCAGGAACATGATGAAGCTGAACCACAGATACATCGTGCCGATGTCCTTATGGTTCGTGCTGGTCAGCCAACGCATCAAGCCGGTGGGATGATGATCGTGGGCATGTGCAATGTCGTGATCGTGTACTGCTGCCATGGTTTCCTCCTTGAGGCTATTATCTGTGTTGATTGATTTCGGATGGCTGGACGGCATCGCCTGTCGAATTGCCGAAGGAATTGCGCTGGTAGGTGATCACC
>NZ_FOCT01000006.1 GCF_900110185.1 Nitrosospira multiformis | reverse complement strand
GCTATTCCAGTTTGTCCTATTTGCGGCAATTTGCCATCGACCGGCTAAAAATAGATCAAAGCTTCGTTCGTGATCTCCCCGAGGACACTGATGCCCAAGCTATTATTTGCGCTATTGTAGCGATGGGGCGCAGCCTTGGTTTACGCGTGATAGTTGAAGGTGTAGAGACAGAAGGCCAAGCGGAGTATCTGCGAAGCGTTCAATGCGATGAAAGCCAAGGTTATCTGTATGCAAGGCCCATGATGCCGAATGATTTTGAGGCTTGGGTAAAAACCAGGAATCCGGTTGTTTAGACGCTCGCGCTATCATTCGTTAACCCTTTATGGGTGAGGGCCGGTTTTTAAAGGGGGTTACCGGATCTATTGGATTTGCTGAAGACGGCAAGCGTAACCTGGTTTTGATTGTCGCCCATTCCCATTAATGTTTCATCCATTGAGGCGATGCTGATAACTATCGACTAGTTGCAAACTGAACGGAGAGTTTTGGCGAGGAAGACGGGCGCAGCTGGCTCATATCCGCCAAAATTACTGGATGTCTTCAGCCTTGCCGGACTATCTTCTGGTGGCGGTACTGCAACCAAATAATATAAATAAGATATTGTTATTTAAAATTAAAAATATTTTTATATTTTTTCATACCCCCAATCATACCCCCAAAACCCCAACGTTTAGTTGATGCATACCTTGCTTCCTTGCTCTAGCTGCACCAAATGTAATTTCTTACTTTTTCAGCACAATCCTTCTTTGACGGTTTGTCTATAGCTTATCTCTCTGCCCGCTGGCCACAATCCTCACCCTTAGGAGGTTGAGCGAGGTTCTTGTATCACACCCACTTCAATAATACGCATTCGTATTGCATTTTGAATAAATAATACGTTCGCGTATTATCTAAGTAATACGTTCGCGTATTCAATAGCTTAGTCCAATAAAGTGTAGTACTATCCCGGGAGGTAGCCGCTTCCCCTAGGCGCCCTCTCCTGCCCGTCCTGTCCCTATTTGGCAGAACTCATAAATCGTCTGGCGATCTTCTGGAGGGCGTCCTGAAAGTGTTTCGATCCGAAGGGTGGCGACAATTTCTTCCCCTTAATTCAGATTTTTCATGGAGGGATAACATGGGCCGTCACTACTCGCCAAAATCATTTTTTCGTCATGTGCCAAATGCAATGCTAAAGCAGTATTTCGACAAAGCAGGCGTGTTGACCGAACACGATTTTTCCGGGGTACCTGAAGCCAAGATAGAACTCATTTACAAGGCTTGGCTATCACTACCGGATGCTCTGCAGAGAAAAACGGAGCGGGACTTTAAAGAAATAGATGCCCTGGCGTGTGAAGGCGGAATCAAGGCGATCATCGATGAAGCTCGGCGCCAGGGGGGAAATATTGCCGAAATACTGAGCCAGAAGGAAGGTTTCCACGAAAAAGTCTTCTGGGTCTTCCTTGAACGACCGGAGTATTGGGCGCGCCAGTGCCTTTTATCGTGCTGACTCTATTAATAGCAGTCATTGGAATGAATGTCGCACCATCAATCGCGCGCCTGCACGGGTAGATGGAGAGAGCATTCAAGCCCTTGAAAAAGCCTTGAGCCATTATTTCCACAACAAGGAAGGGCGAGGCAGGAATTGCACTGTGGAACATTACCGGCGCGGAAACCTGGATTATTTCTTTGCCTATCCCGAAGACTATGCTGACACCTGCATCGAATGGGAGGAAGACGGATTAAGGCGATCAGCACGTCATCCCGCCTTTGAAATCATTTTTGTCTATTCGCACGAAGAAGGAAAGATCAGCCTGTACATGAAAGGCAGCAGGGACACCAGGAAGGATGTTCGAGCCCTATTTGCGGATGCCATTCTTGGGCTGGAGCTCGGCGAATTTGTTGAAGACCAGCGTGTGTATGATCTTTCTCCACTGCAAGATAGTAGCCCTCCTTTCCTCTTCTCACCTGACTCAGGCATTGAAAATGTGGTGATCAGGAAGCTTCGATTGGGGATCGATGGCAAGAGAAAGCGCCTCACACTCGAGGTGAATCCTGATAAAAATCCCAACGCCATTTATGAATTCAGGGATCAATTATGCAGGAACATTCCCCCGTCACAAATTACCATTACCCAGGCAGGGATCGTGGTGGACTACACCGGTGATGCGAAATCACGAAAAACCAGAACCCGCAGTTTCGATATTACCCCGCCGAACTCCTGTTCGCTAAAGCATGAAGGGATCGACGCCATCATACGCCAGATGCTGGTCGATTCCGGTATTGAACCACGTGCCCGCTAATCCTGATTTGACCAGGGACCTCGACTCGCTTCAGGTTGTGCTGGATCGAGTAGGCTATGCCGATCCGCGGGAAGGCGCCTTCTTTTTTTGGGACGAAGTGCAAGATTGGCCTCCTCATGAGTTTAAGGCGCTGATATCAAGTGGTCTCCTGAAGCCAGCAAGATCAACGAAGACCATTGAATGCGATGGGTGCGAGGAGAGGTGTCTGATGCCTGTCGTGATTTATCCAGCTCTCGATGGCAGCCCGGGACGGGCTTTTATTTCATGTGACAAGCGTGACGATATCGGACGCATCCAGGTCAGTTCTGATCGCATGAAGCGCTGGCGCAGCAGTATCGATGCTGTGCGTAAATTTATCGCGACAAATCTTGGATTACGGATCAGCAATGAGCGTGTAGACATCGAGCTCTGGGCTATTGGCATGGCCACCGGAAAGAAACGCCGCCAGAAGCTCTGTCTACAGAGTAGCGGCGAATTAATGCTGGTTGCAGGAAGCAACAGAATTCCGCTGATGGATTTCATTACCTATGGCAACGGCTCGTACTCTCTGGATGAGGAGATGATCTGTCAATTGGTAGATGCCTCTATCACGGCAGACGAGCGTCATACGCCCAACCAGACCAGGCGGGAAGCCGGCAAACTGAAAACGGAGGCAAGGTATGAAAGCTGGCAGAAAGCTTATCGCGCCCTTAAAAAGAAGATCCCTAATAAGCCTGATACCTGGTACGCGCAACAAATCGCCAGGCAGGACATCGGGCGCGGTCGTTGTGCTGAAACCATTAAAAAACACATGAAATTTTAAAAAAAGTTGGGCGGAATTTTTTCGCCCAATTTTATCCGCGTTAAAGCCTTGTATTTACTGCTATTTTTACTTCAGTCATTCATCGCAGCCTTCATTCCGTCAGCATTCCGCTCGTACTAATCCCCTGTTTTTAAATTAAAAATCTCTCCTTGAACAGACTTGTCGCGATATTTTTTCGCCCAAATCGCCCAGTCATGATTCGCCTTGGCAAGTTCATTACTGCTTAAGGAGGTTCGAAGATGAGGAATAAGATTCTACGCGGCCCTGTTGTAGACAGCAGCACAGGAGAGCGGCGTTCCACGAGATATGCCCGTATTTCCAAGGGCTTATTTCCAAAGCCAATTAAACTGGGTCCAAGATCGGTAGGATGGCTCGAAAGCGAAGTAGAAGCAATCAATGCGGCACGCGCGGCCGGGAAAACCGATGATGAAATCCGAGCTTTAGTATTAAAGCTGGAAGCTGCCCGCAAGACTCTTGCTTGAGGGGCGCAACCATGACACGTCAAATGTTGACAGTTTTCGCCAGCGACCCAGGCAAAGGTGGTAAAGGTGGTAAAGGTGGTGAATTCCCGATTACAAACACCGAATTTATCGCCAGCGTGTTTCAGCAGATACCCCCAGGTGCATTCGCGGCCGTTTGTTCAAAACCGGGAGATCCCACTCTTGGAGGATGGACGGCAACCCCTGCAACCCAGGGCATTCCGAATCTTTCTGCCAACCATAACAACTACATCGGGTGTTCGAGTTTCTTTCCCGGCGACGATGACTCATTCAAGGCACGCAAGGATCGCTTTGCAGCCTGCCATTTCCTGATGCTCGACGACATCGGGACGAAGGTCCCGTTCGAGCGATTGGGTAGTTTCGAATTATCCTGGCTGATTGAGACGAGTCCAGGGAACTACCAGGGAGGAATCATTCTTGCCAATCCGATAAGCGATGCGGCAGAAGCGGTACGGTTGCTGACTGCAGTGATCGATGCTGGCCTGTGTGATCCCGGCGCGGCTGGTCCATTGAGCCGCTGGGCACGTCTTCCGGTCGCAATCAATGGCAAGCCAAAACATAAGGATAATCTGGGAGAGCCATTCCATTGCCGTCTCACTGAATGGCGCCCTGAGAAGCGCTACACCTCCCAGGAAATCCTTGCTCGCCTGGAACTGGAGCGGGCGCCAGGAAGGCGGCCGAGGCATTCCAAAACCCGCTCTGTTAAGCGAAGCGAATGGGATGATGACGCTCATGATGTATTGGTGCCACAGGCTGTGGAGAACCCGGTGGTGGCAGCGCTCAAGGCGCGAGGACTTTATAAGACTCCCCTGGGTTCTGGCAAGCATGACATCACCTGTCCATGGGTAGAAGAGCACACTGACGCACTGGATACCGGTGCTGCCTATTTCGAGCCAGACGATCTTTATCAGCTGGGAGGCTTTTGTTGCCAGCATTCCCATGGGGAGAGATATCACATCAAGGATTTGCTGGCAAAGCTTGAGATTCCGAACATAGAGGCACGGCATAAGCCCGTCATTCGGGTGGTTCCGGGCGACCTGCATCGCGTAGTGGATGCAGCTGAAAAAGAACTGGCAGCCCGGGGACGCCATTTTCAGTCTGGCGGACTGATTGTTTCGATCTCAACCGATCCGACCACCGGTGATCCTTCAATTGTTCCAACCAGCCCTCAGGCGCTGGCGAGGGAACTGTCGATTGCCGCAATATGGGAGAAATACGACCGACGTTCAGATGGCTGGGTTCGCTGCGATCCACCCCAGCGGCATGTTTCCATACTCTATGACGCCCAGGAGTTTAAGCATCTGCCTTCGCTTGGCGGCGTAATAAGGCAACCCTATTTTCGCGAATCTGACGGGGAACTCATTACAAAGGCAGGATATGACAAGACGTCTCAGCGCTTCGGAGTGTTCGATCCCCGTCAATTTGTCATACCAGAGCCGACGAGTGAGGAGGCGGCAGCGGCGCTGGCATTGCTTGAAGACCTCCTCGAAGAATTTCATTTCGTCAGCGACACGGATAGGGCTGCGGGTTTATCAGCCATTTTCACGGCTGTAGTACGGTCCTCGCTTCCCTATGCGCCGGGATTCCACGTCCAGGCTCCGGTGTATGGCAGTGGAAAAACCTATCTGTGCGAGCTGATTGGCGCTTTCGCAGGGCCTGGAAGAAACACAAAAGTGAGCTACCCCACTACATCCGAGGAAGCCACCAAGGTAATGCTTTCCCTGCTTCTATCCGGACCTGCCGTTATCGAGTTTGATGACATGGCCACCGACTGGACGCCGCACGGAATCATCAAGCGGGTATTAACAGCCGAGCAGATTACCGATCGCATTTTGGGGGCGAGCAAAACAGCAACGGTAAGCACGCGCACCTTGTTTCTGGGTTCAGGGAATAACGTCGGACCTGTAAGTGATCTGCTGCGGCGGATCGTAACGATTCACCTCGATCCGCGCTGCTCAACTCCTGCCACCCTGAATTACAAAAGTTCGCCTGTCGACAAGGTGCGACAGAACCGGGGAAGGTATGTCGCGGCTGTGCTGAGCATCATCCTGGCGTGGCACAAGGCAGGCTCGCCACGTGCGCGTGTTGAAAATATCGTTACGTTCGGCGGCTCATGGTCGGATTATTGCCGCCATCCGCTCATATGGCTGGGGCAGCCTGATCCAGCCACGGCATTGCTCGAGCAGGTCAGGCACGATCCCGATGCCGAGTTACTTGGAGCGCTGATGATCGAATGGCAAAAAGCATTCGGATCGCGACCGACAACGGTGCGCAAGGCTATAGAGATGGCTGGAAGAAACTATCCTGATCTTCGCGACGCAATGTGTGAGTTTCCAATTGAAGAACGTGGAGAGATCAATCACGTGAAGCTCGGGTGCTTATTGCGGAAAAACGTCAATCGCATCATCAACGGGATGGAATTTCAAAAGGATAAAGCCGAAGGACACAATGGGTGGCGAGTCGTTGTGACCGAATCACCACCTTTACCACCTTTATCCAGGTCGATAACGAAAAGTGTCACCGGCAACAAGAAGATAGTTGGGGGTGAGGTGTGAGTGCCACAGAGATTATCGAAGCAGCCGCCAGGGAGGGGCTGAGCCTCTTTATTAAACTTGGGGGAGGACTGCATTATTTCGGCTACGAAGGTTCAGCCGCCCGCTGGCTTCCCGTTATCCGCGAAAACAAAACAGAAATTCTGGAGGTGCTTAGAGGACAAGACATAACTGCCGTTGGAGCGAATATGGCTTGCGCGGATGCTTCCTCATACTGGTGGCGGTTTTATTATCCGGACGGTACCATCAAGGAGGTCTCGTTTTACCCAGCTGCGACCCGGTCTCAGGCGTTGAGAGGCGAAGCTGGGGCAATAGCGGCGATTCCCTTTGAGGCAGTGCGCCAAACTCCTGCGGCTCCGTTGGGGAAAAAAGATGAAGCTTTACTGCGGCGATGGCTGAGTCAGATCGGAGAAACCAATGAAACCTCCATTCATGTGCTTGAGCAGTGCAACACCGACGAGAGCATGCGAAATTACTATCTCATGAGAGCAAGCGAGGGCTTGGCCGAGCCGTGCTGAGATGAAAAAATTGCAAACACTCGCACTTACACCCAAGCAGCAGCGATTCGTGGTTGAGTATTGCGTTGATTTTAACGCTACAGCAGCGTATATCCGTGCCGGCTATGACGCCCGGGGGAATTCGGCAGAAGCAGCGGCCTCTCGATTGTTAAGTAATGTTAAGGTTCAGGAAGCCATCGAGCAGAAGCAAAGGGAGGTCGCCAAACGGTGTGAACTGACCACCGAGAATATCGTGCGGGAGGCCGCAGCAGTCGCGTTCTCGGACATTCGGAAACTCTTCAACAGGGATGGATCACCGAAAGCCATCCATGAAATGGACGATGCCACGGCTGCTGCTATCTCAACCATCGAAGTCGGTCAGACCATTACGGATGGCAAGGTGACAGGGAGGACGTGCAGGATAAGGTTATGGGACAAGAACAGTGCCCAGGAGCGGCTGTTCAGGCACATGGGACTCTTTCGCAAGGAGAGCGCACTCAAACAGCCACTTCGCAAGATGAAGGTGGTCTTTGTCTCGTCGGACGGCGAAGTGGTGCCGTTCTCCGGCCACAGAAACGCCAGAGAAACCTGACTTGTCTTTTTTTAACAGCCGCGGCCTGACTTCGAAACCAGTAGGGCAGGGTGCCACTAACCCAAGCAAGGTGACTGTGGCTGCACCAACATTGCCGAATAGCAAACCGGGCGTAAAAAGGAAGGTGATTTGTAAAAGTGCTATAGGTATGAGTTATGGGACTTCTAATATTTTTTGATTTACTCTGATTTTTAGCTACTTTTATAGCAGGAAGTGCCCTCTCATGTCTTGAGTAACTTGGTAGAGGAAGGGAGTGGAGTAATAGATACCCAAAATAAGCGAAATCTCATCGAGCCCTGGACATAACGAACGTGCAGCTAGTGGAAGGCATTGCATCAGCAGGCTGCTGAGTTGTTGCCGTGTCGCGCTACTCTGATCACCTAGACTTATTGGTGATCGGTACCCGACAACTGCATTTACAGCACCTGGTCGGCCGTCCGATTTCATCACGAATTTCATATCATGAACTTCATAGTCCCCTCAAAACCGCGCACGATATGGATTATCCTGTCGTTCCTCATTCTGGCCTCTTGCGCCCACCTGCGTGGTATCCACCGGGAGCCATACCGCTATCTTGTTGATCCATCAATAGTCCCGTCTCAATCTGAGCTACCAGGGCTTAATGGGGGACCGCCCCGTAAGGTAGCGGTGCTCGTGGGACCTACCGGTAGAAAGGATGAGTTCGTCGTGAACGAGGTGATTTACCGGCCAAGGAATCCCCAAGAATTGCAATCCTTCCTGGCAGCCTACGGTGGGACAGTATTGCGCGACGGGAAACCATTCCTGCTGCCGGAAGTTGCGGCGCGAAATCCCGAGCAGCCCTCGAGTGGATGGTATCTGATCAGAATCGACCCGCAGCGATCGGGGCTCAACGATCTCGCTACCTACATGGAGCGGGGAGGCTCCCAGGGATTGCATGTGTTTTCATCCGAAGATGCGGCCCGATTAGGAGCCCTGTTGGCACGGGAAAAGATGCGTAATGGACTGACGATCAGTCCTAATATCTTGCTGCACCACCAGAGAGTGGAGGAGCATCCCGATGGTGCCGGTGGCTTTCTGGATGCCGAACGCTGGTGGTGGATGACCGAAGATGACGATCCGAATATGCCCGGTGATCAGGGCCTCTCGATAGGCGTCATTCACGCCTGGCGCTACCTTAGCTATAAGGGAGTCCCCTCGCCCGGTGTCTGGACTCCACCCATTGTAGCGATCGTGGATAGCGGGTTCGACGTGGACGCCGCCGGAAGACCCATCAACGCCCAACCCGATTTTTTCCCCTCCCGCCCGCTTCAGATGGATTTGATTGATTTCGACGGCAGCGCGGACGGCCCCTCGCCAAGTGCGCCTTGGCACGGGCAGGAAGTCGCCGCCGTTGCCACGGCGCTGCATGCCAACCGGTTTGGTGGTGCGGGCACTGGCAGTCAGATTGCCTGGCCCATGCTCATACGTATAGATGCGACCGCCTACATGATGGCCGATGCCATCAGGTCCGCGACCATTAACGGGGCACACGTTGTCAATATCAGCATTTCCGGTGGATGTGATGTGTGGGACTGGATATGCGGCATTCCACCCAACGATATTTACGCTGCTATGGAAAGCGCGGCCCTCTTCGCGGCGAGCAGCGGGACCATCGTCGTCGCCAACTCGGGAAACGAGGGGGTCAGCCTTGATGATGATGACCGTATCCCCTGCGAGACGTCCACCGTAATCTGCGTGGGTGCAATCAATCGGGAGGGCTATAACTTGTTTAATTATGGGTCCTCCGTTGATATCTGGGCGCCCAGCGGAATTGCCTCGACAGTGATTCCAGGACGGGTGGGATTGCAAGGGATGGATGCGATATGTTGTTTCCACGGCACAAGCGCGGCTACCCCGTTCGTTTCCGGTGTCGTTGCGCTGATGAAGGCACTTGATCCTTCGCTGCCCTGGTTCCGGGTTGAGGAGTACCTGAAGGAAACCGCGAACCCCAGCCCCGATCCGAAAGTACGAGGCTATATCGATGCGTTCCGTGCGGTCGAGCGTGTCCGCCGAAATATGCCACCGTCTATTACAATCGATATTCCCCGTGATGGAACCACCATTCCCTATAACCGGAATATATATCTGCATGCGAAGGTAGTGGATCCCGAACGGAGTAATGATTTTTTCGGTACTGTGGTTTTCACCTCCGATCGGGATGGGGAGCTCTGCCGGACTACAGGATACGTAACCAGTTGCGAAGGCCCGGTCCCGAGTATGGGACCTCATATAATCTCAGCTACCGCTGACGATCAATATGGTGGCATAACCGCTGCTGCCCCAATTGCTGTAACAGTCATCAACCAGGTTCCTGTCGCGAGTATTATCCTGCCGAACGATGGCGCAACATTTTTTGCCGATCAGACGATCAACTTCCGTGGCTACGGATTTGATTGGGACGAATTGATTCCGCCTGCAAATTTAATCTGGACCTCAAGCCTCAATGGTACGCTTGGATCGGGGCGGGAAATACAAACACCCTTGAACATTGGAACCCACACTATCACCCTCACGGCCACAGATTCATCGGGTCAAAGCGGGCAGGCAAGCATTTTGTTGACGGTTCAGGCAGCAGCAGGCCATCCTACGGCTCGTATTCTTGCACCCGCGACAGGTACTATGTTCGGCCCGGGCATGGATATCACGTTCCAGGGTGAAGGCACTGACCCCCAGGAGGGACCATTGCCCGACTCGGCCCTGTTATGGTACTCAGATGTTGATGGATTTCTCGGGATGGGAAGAACGCTAACCAAAGCGCTCAGCGGACCTGCTGTACCTTGCAACCCTGAGACTGTTCCTCATACGATTACCTTGAAAGTACGGGATAAAGATGGCAATGAGGCAACACATTTCATCCAGGTATGGGTCGGCTATATTTGTTAAAAATTATTCGAAACATTCCTGGCGTGTTGACTTGCGCGTCTAATGCCTTCACTTTAGCGCCTGCTTAGGTATTAATGCTTCAATGCACCTTTACCCGGTAGAGAGTTCTGAATCCTCCATTCGGCAAGGACTCATCCAATACATCGAAAAGTTCCGAGGCGATCAGTAGCCGTTTGAGAGTCGAGTGCCCGTATCGCTCCTTCATGTGTGCCCCCTCATCCGACTCATGGATACGTGCAAGCCGGCCTGCATCCGCAAGATTGGTCCAACCATCAGGACGAGCTTTTTGTGTTGCCACCTCTCTCAATAAGGCCACGAGTGGACTATTTTGTAGCCAATCCAACTCCAGCAGACGCTCGCCCTCGTTCGAGGCCAGAAAAGCTGCCAGCGTCTCCTGGGCCTGTTGCATGGATTTTGCGACTGACTTGAGGTGCTCGAACATCGGCAGCACTTTTTCGTACTGTTGATCGAGGTAGGCGGAAGCCGCAGTCATATGTTCGAGCGAGTCTGGATGCCATCGAGGCAGAAAGTGATGGACCAGGTCATTACGCTCACGCACCATCAGTTCCAGATCGGAACGCTGGGACTCCATGAAGTCGTTGTTGCTAGCAATTGTGAAAGTGTACGACATCCATGCTTGCGTTACCTCTTTCTGCTCCTTTGTGAGCTCACCTGCATGAGAGACCTCGCCACCGTACTGCTTGATCAGTTCCCCCATCGTTCGTGCCTGGATTTTTCCCGCCCGCTTCTGGTGGCGTTCCACGAAATCAATTGTGGTGCCGTCTGCACGGTGATTGGTAACGACGAATTTCAGCAATCTTTCAATCTGCTGGAACAGCAGCACATTGCGACCAATCTTGCGAAGTACTTCGTCGCTCAGTTCCTTCATACGCGATAACTGCGTTCTCCCGTCGCTTTGACTGTCGACTGGCTGATCTGGCGCACCGTGAATATGCTTTCTCTGCCGAAATAATAGGGAGGTGGTGCCGCGGGAGAAATTGATTGCTTCAGACCATGAAAAAGCCCTTGCGTGGATTACGATACAAGGGCTGAAATTGCCACGCCGTACTCCCGAAGTTACGGTCGCCCCGGCATCAGATCGTACCGGGCGGGATGGTTCAATCCTCCATCAGCTAGAAGAAGCTGTACGCAAGAGCTTGCCGATCAATGTACCAAAAGGTGGTAGCGATGTAAATCGGCTGCTTTCTCCCACACTGCTTCCCCCTGTCCTCGCCGCTGCGACCGCACAGATCACATCGTCGATACTCTGATCTACAATTTCCAGACCGCTTCAAGCCCTGAAGAACATCCAGAAGAACTTGTAACCTGCAACCCGAGCGCACCATGCAGTGCGGCGGAGAAGCGCTACTTGACACCATGCGAAGGATGGACGGCTTCATTAAGAGCGCCATCCCTGTCCCTGAAGCCGTTCGTGGAAGGCACGGGGGAAAGACGCAAAGGCCGCACTTGGCTTAGGAACATGGGAGCGAACAATACGCTCCGGCCACAAGCCAAGGCGACCCTTGACGCGGCGAGTGTATCTGGCACGGACCATTTGCGCAATCCCGGAGCGTTTACACGCACAGCAAGAACTCGATCAGCCTACGAGAAGCGCATTGATGAATTGTTCAATGGTGGGGCCCCCAACTATATAGGCGTGGTGGCTGTAGACAGGTCCGATGTGCTGGATATGTTGGGATACGGAAGCGGGCCTGTCCGTTTGGAAGAGAGCAAAGTAACCCGAGGGATGGACAAGGAAATCTGTCCGCCGAGCACTGGAAGAAGGTCCCGGCATGGATGGATGCCCCTGCACTGGTGTTCGATTCTGCCACCGTGCCGGGGAGGCTTGTGTTCTTCGCACCCGAACAGCTTAATGGCGAGCCGATTGTGATGATTATTGATCCGGCAGCGGATAAAAAAGGAGTAACGGTAAACCTGCTGGTAAATGCTTATGACAAGGGCGGCGGGAAAATTCCGTTTCGCAGATGGATTGATGGGGAGAGCCGTAATGGGGGTTGCTACGGTACTACGACAAAGCAAAAAGCCCCGCGATCTGGCACGTTCTGTACTTCGATTGTCCAGTCTGGCCCAAGCGCGGAGCTTGAAAGGAAAGATATATCGGGATGCTGATTTAGTCAAGTATCGTAACAGCAACCCCTTCTTTTCCCCCTCTGCCATCCAGCTTATACACTCGAGGCGTAGGAAATAGTAACGCCAGCGCCAAGTGCTGTGGTGACCAGGGCTTCTTCCGATTTAGATCGGACACCTACTGGCGACGCTGGCGTTAATCCTAGATTGGCCGATAGGACTGCCATTGTCAAGGTCGAGGTCAAGCCCGACGGGCATTCAGGATGTATGACAAACGCAAAGGCCGCGATTTGCTTGAGAACACTCCGCGTCCATTCGCGGCGTTCTCTTGTCAACGCAACCCTTGACGCGCGATTGTAATCTGGCACCGATCACCTTCGCGATCCCTCCGCATTCCATCTCAGCTCTTCCGATACAAGCGGATCACAACGCCGAAAACTAACTCTCGGAATGGTCCTGGAAACCCAAGCGGATCAAGCGGGCGCCTATCTAACAGATTATCCGGACTCTTAACGGGGGGCGGGGAGGCCGCGAGTGAGGCCTAGCAGTGCCAATCCGGGGACCAATTAACTGCTAGTTGATATGGAGTTCCCAATGGGACTCAGGAACAATTACCAGGGGAGTTCCTGAGTCTCTGTAGCTGACCGCCCGGGCTATCTTGAGAGCAAAGCTTGTATGTTTCCAAATCTCAGAACCAACATTGCCAATGACGAGGTAGTGGAGCTTCTTTGTAATGTTGTTGACTGTTGTACCACCTCGTTCTATAACGGCTGCCCGGCAAGCGGCACGCGGACCGAAGCCAAAGACACCGGTAAAGCAGAAACTGCGGTTCTCGAAGATGATGTCAGGAAGAGGGTCGTTGACGGGCAGGGAAGATGGCTTAACCCACAGGTCAGTTAACCGCGGTCTGGCTATTCTCATAATGAGACTTAGCAATTCACTTCGCTCGTCCGAATCGAGAGCACTCTCCGCGAGCAGCATACGAAGCCGGTCATAAAGAACGCTGGCCGGCCAAGTGTCGAGACACAGGCGGTGGTTATCCAGCCACATGAGAATTCCATCCACCTCTTCCTGGCCAAGGCGGCCGTCCTGGAGGCAAATTTCGCATATACCCGCCAACTGCGTAATATCCCGTTCTATGGGACGGTCTGCATGAATATGCAATGGACGCGGGTCTTCAGTATCTTTGATCGTACTCACAGTTCTCCCTCACAGTATTTTAGGGTTTATAGCAGTTCTGCCACGCCATCTCCCCACTAATCCCCGCCGTTGATTGTTCCGGCGCCTAGCCACGGGCGTAATACCATCTTGTCTCATCCTGCTCGAACTTCCGCACATCCTTCCTTCGATAGTTCCGGAATTCCCAGGGGGGAATAGGGGAAGGGTCAGACCATAGGCCTCGTCTTGCTATCCAGGCATCGTACTGTAGGATGTAAAGACTCTGGTCTTTGGCGTTTTTACGATATACCCACGCCATGCCGCCGTAGACCTGCGCAGCGTTCGCGTCAATGCCCTCACACTTCACCTGCGCCACTACACGGCGGTTGCGGTCCTTGACTAGTGGTCTTACTTCGGCTTCTGCGCCAAAGCAAAGATCAGAAAGAGACTGCTTTGAAAGCATCCCGAATGGTTGTCGGCGCTCTGGCGCTTCAATTCCCGCCAGCCTGATTTTGACCTGCTGCTTGTTGGGCTTTAGAACGGTAAGGGTGTCGCCGTCAGAAATCCCAATAACGGTGGCAAGGAAGACGGCGGTAAGCATGAAGAGGTTTCTTAGTTGTCGTACCCGTCATTGCCGTAAATCGTTGGCGGATTGGTCGCGTAAGGATTGTTCGCGCTATCGTTGCTGTAGGGGCTGCCGTATTGGCCGTAGGGGTTATTGATGCTGTCCTGGCTGTACTCGCTTCCGTAGCGGCCATAGGGATTGTTAACCGAGTCCGCATCGTATGGATTGGCACTCAAGTTGCCTAGATACTTTCCTGTTTGCCGGTCCCGAAGATGCGGCGGCTCGGCCTGTGTAATACCGGAAAGCAGGAAACCGAGCAGGGCAGGGACGATGACTTTCATGTCATTCTCTTTCTTATTGTCTTGATTAGCAGAGGCGTATCTTTACAGAAATATTCCTCATTTCTTAAGGGCAATAACCTGATCCACCCGGTTGTCGCTGTCGTAGCTTACTTCATACGCCATCTCATCGCCGCTAAATACACCTTCTGCAGGTGTTCCCACCACTTCCCATAGCCCCAGTGTCAGTACGTCTGCGGCCCCATGAAATACTGCCCGGCCAGCTTTAGCTCCAGCAGAGTAGCCCTGGACGAATTTGTAGATCTCATATTTCTTTCCGTCTCTTACTTCGCTAACTGTCGGTGGCCCGAATTCCGCCAGCAACATGCTTCGCGGCGTTCCTAATGCAAATAGCTCCACATTCTTCTTATCGGGCTGTTTGGCTGCCATGAATACTGAGCAGCTTGTAAGCATGATTGAAAAGATAGTAACCGCTATGAATTTCGTTATTGTCACGACACCTTCCCTCTTGAGATTGCGGCATCAAACACTGCCGTTTGCGTGGCGTAATTATTATTGACTTGCCGTGCCAGGGCTATTGGACTGAGGTACACCGTAGGGGAGCGAGTGCTTATTTCTCAAGCACGGGGTGCGCCAGATTTTATGCAACGGGGAAAGTGGGGCGTGGGGGGTGAATTTCATGACCCATTGCTGTAGATCATTTCATTATTAATTTCCCTCCTGAAACTCAACTTGAGTAAAGCTTTTCGGAGAGGGGATTTCAAGAGATAGTTTTAGGAAAGATTTTTGGCCAGAAGTGGATTCACTTGACCCTTTTTTACAGTTCTTCGAAAAACGACCGTTTGAGTGCGAAAACCAAATCGGCTAGCGTTAAGACCGAGTTTATATTTAAGATAAATTCACTCTGTCGAATTCCCCTCGTAGGCCTCAATACCCACGCTGATCCTCTGGTGTACCTCGGTACAGTAGCAAATACTGCTGAGTTCAGTAAAATTCGCGACCAGCGTTTATGTACCCTGTTCACAATGTTTGAAATTAATTCAGAGGTTCTCTTTCGCGCTCTTCGAAATCTAACGATATTGCCGACTGTCCTTAGTGCGTACAAACTCAACGGTAGCACCACGCGCTTAGGGGGCGTGTTTTGAGCGGGCAATCCGAATTATTCAGGGGGCAGCTAAACCGACTCCTCAAGATGTCCGTGCTAGCCGGAGATCTGCCTGCTGTGAAGCTTCACATCCGGCGCGGAGAGAACGTCAATTCCAAGGATGATAAGGGCAGATCTCCCCTCACCTTGGCCGTGTCAAAGGGCCATGTCGAAATATGCAAAATTCTCCTCGAGGCTGGCGCCGACGTGCGAGAACGCGACGACGAAGGCAATGACGCGCTCTCAATTGCCATAGGTTCTGGCTTTGTTGGGCTTGCTCTCATCTTGACAGAGCACCAGGAACGAGCGCTTGCTCAATATTCAGCTGAGGAACAGCACAAAAAATATCCTTTAGCGGAATCGCAACGGGCAAATTATGAAGTAAGCGCTGATGAGGATCGCTGGGATCTATCTTGCTGGCAGGCTGTCGAGGATTCAACCCCCCCACCGTCTGATGGAGAGTGCCTAACCCTGGTGTCGGCTCTCCAGAGCAATATCTCGGCGCATATCCCGATAGACACATCGGAGGATTGGTCGGACATAGATATCGACCTGCCTAATTTTCAGCGAGATCGGTCGCGCAAAATTGCTTTGAGCGAGGATGATCGTTTTGCGGTACAGGATATCCTTTTTGTGGGGATGCGGGATGGGAGTGTGCCGCGCTGGCGGATAACAGAGTTAGTCCTTGGAGACGACGGAGAAGTCGACCCAGAGTCTGAGATGCGGCTGTTATTCGCCCTAGGGGACTTGGGAATCGCAATCGACGAGGCAGATTGGTCATTACACCCCGGTGAATCCACTCTCGTCGGTGAGGAATGGGAGCGTATGGCGGAAGAAGCAATATCCTTTCTCACCCAGCGAACATATCGGGATAACGTTCAACTCTATCAAAAGGATATCGGTTCAATTAAATTGCTCTCGCGCGAGGAGGAAATCAAAATCGCGAAGCGCATCGAGGATGGCCTGAAGCAGATTATACAGGCACTTTCTGCCTCCCCCCCCAGCATCGCAGAAATTCTCGAATTAGCGACCGAGGTAGTCCAGGATGCGACGGCGGATGATCTGGTAGATGGCCTATTTGACAAAGAGACACAAGTTATCGCAGAGGAAGAAATTTCTAATGAACTTTTCGAGCTGGAGCTTGACGCCGCACATTTCGATGAAGGGGGTGACGTCGTGGGGTCCAGTGACAAAATGTTTCGGTCAAAGGCAACTGCTCTGGACCGTTTTGCAGTGATCCAGAACGCTTATCTCGACATGAAGAAGGCACTGAAAAGAGGGTCCGGTAACAAAGCGTACAAAGACATCCAGGATAAAATTTCAGCTGAACTCATGGCCCTCGACTTCTCGGCGAAGATGGTGGAAAGACTCTGCGATAGCCAGCGATGCCTCGTGGATGAAATGCGCAGCTATGAACGAAAGGTTAGGGAATTATGCGTAACCAAGGCGGGAATGCCACTTAATCACTTTATCAAGACCTTTACAGGAAATGAGAGCAATCTAGATTGGATCACGCAGGAGATCGCACTGGCCAAGCCGTATAGTCAAGCACTGGAACAATATCAGCCGACGATCGTGGAGCAGCAGCAAAACTTGGTGACGCTGCAAAAAAGGGTCGGTATACCCTTGAAGGAGCTCAAAGAGATCAATCGCCGGATATCAACAGGTGAGGCCAAGGTGCGTCGGGCAAAGCGTGAAATGACTGAGGCAAACTTGCGGCTGGTGGTTTCCATAGCCAAGAAATACACCAATTTTGGATTGCAGTTCCTGGATCTTATTCAGGAAGGCAATATCGGTCTCATGAAAGCGGTGGATAAATTCGATTATCGACGTGGCTACAAATTTTCCACCTACGCCACTTGGTGGATTCGCCAAGCCATTACCCGCTCCATCGCTGATCAGGCGCGCACTATTCGCATTCCAGTGCATATGATCGAGACGATAAACAAGATGAACCGAATTTCGCGTCAGATCCTGCAGGAAACCGGACAGGAACCCAAACCCGCTTTGCTTGCGCAGAGAATGGAAATGCCGGAAGAGAAGATTCGCAAGATCCTGAAGATTTCGGAAGAGCCGATCTCCCTTGAAACGCTTATTGGGGACGATGAAGACTCCTATCTCGGCGATTTCATCGAGGATTCTGCAACCATGTCGCCAGCGGATGCTGCGATTTTTACCATCTTGAGGGATGTAACCAAAGAGACCTTGGATTCACTGCCGCCTCGTGAAGCCAAAGTGCTGCGCCTGCGTTTTGGAATCGAATTAACTACGGACTACACGCTGGAAGAGATTGGCGAGCAATTCGATGTCACTCGTGAACGTATCCGTCAGATCGAGGCGAAGGCCCTGCGCCTTCTGCGTCATCCCTCGCGCGCTGAACGTTTGCGAAGTTTCCTGGAGTGTGACCATGAACCCTAGCAAGTCGCGCCATTTACCCCCGAAAGCTGGGCCGATGATCGAATCTCTGCGTGGCCTGGGTTATTCTACAGCCACAGCCCTCGCGGACGTTATCGACAACAGTATTACAGCGGGTGCGTGCAACGTCGAAGTTTTTTTCTCGTGGAGGGAAACCAGGAGCACGATCGCCGTACTGGACGACGGTAGCGGAATGGATGAGGAGGAGCTCAGCCTTGCGATGCGCCTAGGCGAGAGAAATCCGCGCGACAAACGAGCTGCCCAAGACCTTGGTCGGTTTGGCTTGGGACTAAAAACAGCTTCTTTTTCTCAATGCCGAAGATTAACTGTCGCTAGCCGCAAGGCGGGTCGGACCAGTTGCCTACGGTGGGATCTAGACGTGCTCGCAGCAAGCAAGGATGACGGATGGCATCTCCTTGAGGGACCCGCGTACGGTTCGGAGAGCCTGATAGCCCCGTTAAATTTGGTTGATCGTGGGACTCTCGTGCTTTGGGAAGAACTCGACAGGATCGTTACGCTGGGCTTCTGTAAGCAAGATTTTCTGGATCTGGTCGACACAGTCGAGCGGCATCTTGCCATGGTCTTCCACCGCTTCCTCCACGGGACCCAGCCGCAGCTTCATCTGACGATTAACGGTCGCTCTGTCCAACCCTGGGATCCATTTCTCACTAGACACACAGCTACTTGGTCTTCTCCTTTGGAGCGTATCGATGCGGACGGAGGGCAGGTGACGGTGCGATGTCACGTGTTGCCACACAAGGATCGGCTAGATGAACGCGACTACAATTCGGCAGGTGGACCCGATGGCTGGACAGCTCACCAAGGCTTTTATGTTTACAGGAATGAGCGACTTCTCGTTGCAGGTAGCTGGTTGGGTCTCGGGCGGGGACGCTCTTGGACAAAGGAGGAGGCCTACCGGCTGGCCCGAATCAGGCTTGATATTCACAATACGGCCGACGCCGACTGGAAGATTGACGTCCGAAAATCCACAGCCAAGCCACCTGTATCGATCAGGGAGCGCCTGACTCGGCTCGCCGAGGATTCCCGGGAGAGAGCGCGCCGAGTTTTTGCCCACAGGGGGCAAATAGTGAGGACAGGGAGCAGCGAACCTCTTGTGCAGGCTTGGCGAGCGGAGCACTTCAAAGGTGGCATACGCTATCGGATAGAAACCGACCATCCCGCAGTACGATCGGTCCTCGACGATGCTGGACTTCTTGCCCCCCAAGTACGAGCTATGCTCCGCATCCTTGAAGAGACGCTTCCCGTACAACGGATCTGGCTAGATACAACAGAGGCACGTGAAACGCCGCGAACGGGCTTTACAGGTGAGCCGCCTTCGGCCGTCTGCGCAATCCTATCAGTTGTATATAGGAACATGATACTGCGGAAGGGGCTGTCTCCCGCGCTTGCACGTGAGCAGTTGCTCCACACAGAACCTTTTAACAACCATCCGGACCTAGTGGCGAGCCTCCCTGAAGAGCTGGCCTCCGGTGAGGAGTGAGCAAAAAATTGAAAATAACAGCAGAGGAAATAAAGCAGAAGGTAGTCAAGTTTGTTCAAGAACTACTGCTGGATGAGGAGGACAGGTGCGCCATTACTCCGGCACTCATCGCTGCGAAGATCGACATGGTCGTAGCGATGAAGCCGTCTTGGGGAGAAGATCTGCATCGTGACGCTGTAACGGATGAGCTTATCCGTCGGTTTAGCCTATGGATCGGGCAAAACACTACCCTTAGGAGCGATGTCGGGCATGTCCCCTGGCTGAATTCGTCGAGAAAACAGGATTGGCGTTACTGGCAGCGCTATCGCGAGTGGCTCGAAAGGAAGCTTTCGTGGAAAGCCGTAGAGGCTTTGAACAAGTCAACCGACAGCATTCTGGAATTATTGGAAGATCCCACGCGAGAAGGGCATTGGGATCGCCGCGGACTCGTTGTCGGCCATGTGCAATCCGGCAAGACTGGAAGCTACACGGGGCTTATCTGTAAGGCGGCGGATGCGGGCTATAAGATTATTATCGTGCTCGCCGGCCTGCATAACAACCTACGATCCCAGACTCAGATACGGCTGGAGGAAGGATTTCTCGGGTACAAGACATTGGCAGACCGCGAAACCGCAAGCGTAATTGGGGTGGGTGAAATAGACAGCGACAAGAATATTTATCCCAACTGTGCGACAAACCGATCCAATGCCGGGGACTTCAGCACAAGGATTGCCCGCCATTTAGCGATTTCTCCCGAAGAGCGTCCCTGGCTCTTTGTCGTAAAGAAAAACAAAACAGTTCTTCGGGAGTTGCTTAAGTGGGTTCAGAATCACGCGGCTGACACAAATCTACCGAGGACAGATGGCCTGGAAGGTTTCGATGATGGGCTGCCCAGAGTGCAAAAAATTGTAACCAAGCTTCCATTGTTGATTATTGATGATGAGGCAGATCATGCTTCTGTAGATACCCAAGAACAGGTTTTTGATGCCGACGGGAACCCAGATGAAGAGCATTCCCCGACGACAATCAACAGACTGATCCGGAGACTCCTGCATTCATTCTCAAGGGCGGCTTATATAGGTTACACCGCAACCCCATTCGCAAACATTTTTATACATGAGCGGGGGGAGACACGCGAGGAAGGGCCCGATCTCTTTCCTTCCTCGTTCATTATCAATCTCGCAGCACCTTCGAATTACATTGGTCCAGCACAGATATTTGGATTATTGTCCCCCGAGGGTCGTCAGGGTGGACTGCCTCTTGTACGCCACATTAGGGACCATGCTTCCGAGGATGGTCGGAGTGGATGGATGCCGATAAAACACAGAAATGGTCACCAACCGCTGTACAACGGCTTCGCGAGCTTGCCACCATCGCTTGTCGAGGCTATCGATGCATTCGTGCTTGCCTGCGCGGCGCGACGTGTACGAGGTCATGAAAGTGAGCACTGCTCAATGCTCGTGCATGTCACTCGCTTCAATTCTGTTCAGAGGGAGGTTCACAGACAGGTCGTGGCGCAGATTGAACACATGCGTCAAAGGATCCTTAGATCCATTGACCACGAACAAACTCTTATACGAATGAAATCACTGTGGGAGACGGACTTTATCCCAAATGGAACAGCTATACGAAAGGCCCAACCTAATCAAACGTCATTCCTAATACCCTCTTGGGACAAGATTCTTGCTGTATTGCCCGATGCAATTTCTGATATCGAAATTAGGATGATCAATGGTACTGCGAAGGATGCGTTGGATTATGACGAGCACGACGGCTCTGGCCTCAAGGTAATTGCCATCGGGGGGGACAAGCTCTCGCGAGGTCTCACGCTCAACGGTCTCTGCGTTAGCTACTTTCTACGAGCTTCCAGAATGTATGACACTCTCATGCAGATGGGTCGTTGGTTTGGCTATCGGCCCGACTATCTCGACCTGTGCCGTTCTTATACGACAACCGAACTTTCCGATTGGTTTGGTCATATTACCGACGCCGCCGAAGAACTGCGGGAAGAGTTTGATCTGATGGCTGCAAGCGGGGCCACGCCGCGGGACTATGGCCTCAAGGTCCAATCCCACTCGGTGCTGATGGTGACGTCCCGCCTTAAGATGCGGGCCGCGAGAAACCTGATGCTTTCATTTAGCGGGCAGCTGCTCGAGACCGTATCTCTTTATCGCGATCCTTCGATTCTAGAGCACAATTTTCGGGTGACAAGACGACTGCTTTGTAGCCTAAACAACCCGGAGGTTAATCCTGTTCGGATACGGGCGCATTCTCGTCAAGAATGGAAGGGTTTCCTCTGGCATGACGTGGCGGTGGAGTGCATAGTGGATTTCCTGATGGCGTATAGAACGCATCCGGAAGCATACAAAGTCAACAGTGTGTTAATCGCTGAGTTCGTGCAATCGATGGCAATCGCCGGTGAGCTTATAAGATGGACAATCGCTTTAATCGGCGGAGGAGAGGGCACAGCAGAAGAGATTTGTGACGGGATCAAGGTAAACATGCTTAAGCGCGTCAATAGCAGCTCATCCGAGAATCGATACTCTATTGGGCGCCTTATCTCCCCCAGGGACGAAGCCATTGATCTCGATGAAGCTGCTTGGGAAGCTGCTCTAACGGCAACGCGTCAATCATGGCACGCTGATCCAGCGCGACACAAGGAAAACAAGGAACCGGAGCTCCCAAATGGGCTAGCTGTTCGAACAATTCGAGGCTTCGGGGCGAACGGGGTGGCAGCACGGCCTGACCGGGGTCTACTACTTCTATATGCCCTTGATCCTAAACTTGCTGATCCGGAGCCTGACCACACTCCTCCCATTTTTCCTCCCGATACTCCGCCCATAATCGCTTTTGGAGTTAGTTTTCCCGGAAGCAACTCCGGTTTTAAAGTTCAGTACAAGGTCAATAATGTTTTATGGGAACAGGAATATGGCGCTGCTGAGTAAGAAAGATGAACTTCTCGCGGCTTGGCGTGCGCTCAGCGGCATTCTTGGGCCGGAGGGCTGGCGCACCATTCCCGTCGCATACGGAGGGCCTTGTCCATTACTTGCAGGTCGGCGCTTTCCAAGTAACGAAGAGACTCTACTCGTCGGGTTCGCTTCTATACATGTCCCGCGAGAGCACCAGTTACCTCAGGGTCGCGGATTTCTTGTTTCCAAGGTTCACCTCGGGGATGATCTGGAAGATTGGCTCTGGATTGCACTTCGCCGTCAGAGCGCTGGTAGCCTCGATCTATTCGCAACCATGGCTGACGATATTGTAACGATGCTCTGGGAGCACCGGAGTGGGAACAATAAGAGATTGTTTCAAATCCTTCTAGCCCGAATCCATGCATGGCAGGATTTTATGCATCGAGAGGGAGACGGAGTCCTCAGTGCCGAGGCAGAGGTCGGCCTCTTCGGTGAACTAGAATTATTACGTACCCTCATCTCCGCCGGGATTCCCGCCCTAGGTGCTGTCCATGCATGGGAAGGACCGCTCGACGGAGTACAGGACTTCAGAATTGGAACAGGGGCAATCGAGGTAAAAAGTACGCTGTCTTCAGGCTGCTTTATTGCACTAATTGGCTCCCTTGATCAATTAGATGATTCGTTGGTGTGGCCTCTGTTTCTTGCAGGAATTCGACTTGTGTTGTCCTCCTCAGGAAGAACGCTCCCTCAACAGGTGAGTGAGATACGTAAGCAAATGAGCAGCGAGCCTGCTGCGCTAGTGGCCTTCGATAGTTGTTTAATTTCCGGGGGCTTTCTAGCCGGGGCCGCCGAGCGTTACACGCGTAAATTCCTCCTTGAGAGGATAAGGATCCTGCGCGTATGCGAGGATTTTCCACGCCTGACTCGGGCAAATGTCGCCAGTGGCATCAGAAAGGCTCGTTACGAAGTTGATCTAGACATGATTTCCACTAGTGATGTGGAAATTGGGGATGCACTGTTACAACTTGGAGTGACTCAACCATGGAATTAGACGATTTCCTGGCGCAGACTCAAGCCGAGGTTCAGGCAGAAATCGGACACCGTTTAGGGGCGCCAGAAGGAGTATATCCATACCCAGCGTCAGTATTTGCCGAGATCGTGATGCAGCACATGTTCGAGATCGGCATGACCTTCGAACCAGAGGTATGCCACTACTCAGCCAAGGTTGGGAATGCCAACTTGCTTCTCAGCGGTTTTGCTGTCTCTGAGGATACCGATCAGCTTGATCTGTTCGTCAGCCTCTACGATGGCGTGGACAAGGTCCTTCCAATAGGGGACTCTGAGACCAAGACCGCAGCCGAACAATGCCTTCGCTTCCTAGCGAAGTGTTCTGAGGGCAAGTTGGCTGAAACCATGGACCAGTCCAACGATGCATACGCGCTCGCGCTAACAATCCAGGGATGCTACAACAATCTCGACCAGATCAGAATCTACGTACTTACCGACAGACAGGCTAAAGCAAAAAACTTCAAAGCTCGAGAGGTGAGCGGCAAGACGGTGAAACTTGAGGTTATGGATATAGAGCGGCTGCACCGCCACTGGTCGGAGGGCAAGCCCCGCGACGAGCTCGTGGTAAATTTTGATGAAGTATGTGGTGGGGCGCTACCTTGTGTTTACGTCCCCGGCGAACTGACGGATTACGACTACGCTCTTACTGTCATTCCTGGGGACGCGTTACGCTTCATCTATGAGAAATATGGTGCCCGCCTCCTTGAGGCTAACGTTCGGTCGTTCCTGAGCGTGACTGGCAAGGTCAACAAGGGGATTCGAGACACCTTACGAGATGATCCAGAGAGGTTCATGGCTTACAATAATGGTATCGTCCTCGTAGCTGACGAGGCTCATCTTGGAAAGACTTCTGATGGGGGGCCAGGTATTCTTTGGCTAAGAGGCATGCAAATTGTCAACGGCGGACAGACAACCGCTTCCATATACTTCACAAAGAAGAGGTTACCTGAGATTGATCTGCGACGTGTGCGAGTCCCAGCCAAGGTAATTGTCCTGCGTTCGCAAGAAGCCGTGAACGAGGAGGTGTTAATCTCTGAAATCTCCAAGTATGCCAATAGCCAGAATTCTGTGAAACAGTCGGATCTATCGGCTAATAACTCGTTTCATATTGAGATGGAGAAGCTCGCGCTGTCGACGTATTGCCCCGACGGGGTGGGTCGCTGGTTTTATGAGCGGGCTGCCGGCAGTTATAGCACAATGTTGGCGCGAGAGGGCACTACACCTGCACGCTTGAAGCGCCTGAAGGAGGTCGTCACTCCACCTTCCAGAAAAATTTCCAAGACAGACCTAGCGAAATACCTGAATGCATGGGATCGAAAACCTAATCTTGTTAGCCTGGGCTCGCAAAAAAACTTCGAGCGATTCATGGATGACCTTAGGGCCCCTGAGGGGCAGCTCTCAGTTCCCCTTCCCGACGTTGTCACGTACAAAGGAATAATCGCCAAGGCCATTCTTTTCAAGAAAGCCCACGCGCTTATTCGTCCGATGTTTCCGGCATTCCAGGGAAATGTTGTGACCTACGTTGTTGCGCTGCTTGCCGATCGTGTCGGCGACAGAATCGATTTCGAGAAAATTTGGCTCAAACAGGATATTTCGCCTGCTCTCAGAAACCAGCTGCATTTATGGGCTCCAGAGGTCAATGCAGTTCTGCACAGATCGTCAAATGGGAAGATGGTCTCAGAGTGGGCTAAAAAACCCGAATGCTGGGATGCCGTTCGATTGGCTTCATATTCTGCGATCCGCGAGGATATCCCCGAGTTGCGCTGACAAGAATACTGCCAGTTGTTGCTTTTGATCAGGTCTGGGGCAGTTCGAACAAAACCAGGAGTCAAAATGGGCGACGTGATGTCTCCTAGAAAGCGCAGCGAGTTGATGTCTCGTATACGTGGTAAGAATACATCCCCGGAGTTGAAATTGAGGCGAGCCCTATGGGCTATAGGTCTGAGGTACCGTCTCTATCAGCGCATTGGGCGCGCCAAACCTGACCTAGTGTTTAAGCGAGCGCAGTTGGCGGTTTTCGTTGACGGCTGCTTCTGGCACCAGTGTCCACTCCATAGCGCGATCCCCCAGGGGAACCGAACATTTTGGCAGGCCAAATTGGGGCGAAATGTAGAGCGCGATATGGAGACGAACGACGCCCTCACTACGGCGGGATGGGAGGTGCTCCGTTTCTGGGAGCATGATATCGATATTTCGGCTGAGCTGTGCGCCCGTAAGGTGGAGGAGGTGATAGCAAGCCGCCTTTCGGGAACGCAAAGAGAAAAATAATGACTGTTTATTCAGGCAAAGAGCTCATTACAATCGACCTTATCGTTGATGCTGTTTATAAGGGTTTCAAGACCGACAAAGGAGGAATGTCGGATCCATTGGTGCGGCTCGTTGGTGTTAGCCGGCAAGGGGGTTTCCGTTACCGAGGCACCCGAGACCGACCCACCCTACTTGTACTCACCTCGAATCTTGCAGAACTAGATTGGCCCGATGAACTTGATTCTGTTTCCGGCCGGTTTGTCTACTATGGGGACAACCGTCAGCCGGGTCAGCAGTTGCATGACACTCCGCGGTTCGGGAATCTGCTATTGAAAAATATTTTTGAACTTGCACACAGTGGCCGCCGCAAAGAAGTTCCCCCTATCCTCATCTTTACCTCAGAAAGTCCTGGTCGATCTTTTCGTTTTAGAGGGTTGGCTGTGCCTGGGCATCCTGCAATGCCACCGACTGAGGATTTAGTGGCAGTGTGGAAAACGGCCAATGCCGAACGATTCCAGAATTATCGTGCTGTTTTTACGATTCTTGATGTCGCCGTAATAAGCCGTGACTGGGTTCATGCTACGGGTTCAGGTGTGCCCAGCAGTGTTCAGGCTCCGGTAGAGTGGCGGGCCTGGGTTGAAAACGGTGTGGCGAAGCCCCTTGAAGCACCCAGGACTCATTTGATTAGAACAAAAGCCGAACAGTTGCCAGCAAACGACAATGATATGGATCTAATCCGTGTTATTAAGGATCGGTACAAAAATAATGCTTTTGGGTTTGAAGCATGTGCTGGTGCACTTGCGAAACTCCTTCTCGGGAAGGTGACCAAGCTTGATCTTACTCGCCCTTGGCGGGACGGCGGGCGGGATGGTGTTGGAATGCTTCAACTGGGCCGCGGGGCAGCCTCAATAGAGGCAGCCTTTGCACTCGAGGCAAAGTGCTATGGATCGGCGAATTCAGTGGGCGTACGTGAAGTCTCTCGCCTTATCAGCCGGATCAAGCATAGGGAGTTCGGTGTCCTCGTAACGACAGCGTTTATTGATCGCCAAGCCTACCAGGAAGTGGTCGATGATGGTCATCCGGTGATTTTCGTGGTAGCGATGGATATCGTGCGCTTGCTGCGTGAGGCGGGGTATAGCTCGCCCACCCTAGTATCACAATGGCTTGATACCTTTTTAGAAGTCGATAATTCCGCCCGGAATGAACGGAGTAATGGATGGGAGCGGGAGGTACAAGGCTGCAAAATTGCTAATGATGACACGTTGCCTTTGCGGATTGGCCCAGATGAGCCATCCCTATAGTACCATCCTTTTTTTTCCATTTGCTCTACAGATGCCCTCTGCAGATCTTGGTCGTACTTGGTTTCCTCTCAAGAGGATGAATAAAAAGTTGCTATTGCTCTAAGCACACTGGGATGTACTCTAAGCCAGACAAGCTGGGGGCGCCGCCAGCGAAGTCGGTGCTTGATGCTGTATCGCCCTTATCCATCGAAAGATTATTGTCATGACCTCCGAACACACCCCATTTCCACATAGTCTTACTTTTTCACGTCTACTACCGTAAGGGAGTAAATGTTCCTTCCCTCCTCCCATAGCCCTCAACAGTTCGGTAGGTTGAAGCATACGCAAATAGGGCTCGTTACTTTTCCATGTAACCAAACCAAACCGGTCAATAGTAGTCACAGTGCGGAGCGGTGCATCGAGGCTCTGCCAACCACCAGCGTAATCGGAACCATAATAAACGATTATGAATGGCACATTTCGCCCCAAATTCGCCATGGCCCGCTCTGCTCGTTCGATAGTGGCCTTGGCTCTAGTCGGGCGATAAAGTTTTCCAGCCGGATAATCGGCATTCCAGTCGATGATGCTCGCGGCGCTAATAATAGGCTGGACTTTAGTCATCCGGAGAAGATCACTCCTACTTACGACAGAGCCCTCCCTGTCACAAACCAAAAACATTCTCTTGCGCGCCTGAGGGGTTCCAAAATCAGCCGCGTTTAAGTTGAGATCGCTAACCGTGTATCCAGAGTCTTCAATGGCTTTGACCAGTTCATTATGGCGATTCCACTTTTTCATCCGGTTAACATTTTCAATGATCACCCATCGCGGCTTCATTGATTCAATCCACGGAATGATACCAATGGCAGTTTCTCTGCTGCTTTCCAGGGCCGGTTTAGCACCACGAGCGATCGAGTGTGAAGTGCATTCTGGGGATGTGAGCAGAACATCAGGCTTGTAGCACTTGCCAATCTGCTCGGCGCTCATCTTCTCTATGTACTCGGTGATGACTTCTGCTTGAGGAAAGTTCGCTTTATATGTTTTGGTGGCTAAAAACCATGAGTCCACTCCTAGCAAGGGAGTTCCTCCTCCTCGCACGGCTCCCCTAGCACCCAAACCAGCCCCGCAAAAGAGATCCACAAAAGTTGTCGATCGTTCCGTCATTGTTTTTACTTCTCCCGCACCCTGGGACGAATAATATCACTGTCTTCAACAAGAAAATTGTTGTAATTCACGCCTTTCTTGGAAACCGCCAATTGGTCTAATTTCCGATCGATGAGGAGAGCATGCAAGAACAAGCGTGGTAGCTCCACGTTGTGGAATTAGAAAATAATTCAGTTACAATAATTTAAAGATTAAATGCGAAAAACGCCCTCACACTGAATGCGATCATGGGTACGTCGGGATCGACTCCCACAATTTGAGATGAGTCTATCGTACTTTTAGGATTGGGTTTCGCCACCTGTTCGATTAACCTTTCACTCATGCCATTAGAATTTATGACATCAGCGTCAGAGATAATTGAGAGTCCTGGTTCCCTGGATTATGGGTATCACGGAGGCTCCAGCCTTCAACTTATCAAGATAGTCAGCCCACTGCTGCATCATCATTCTGCGTTCTTTTAGGAATTTCGTACGGTTGTAAGCCGTACCCAAAGTGTCAGGAACGCGATGAGCTAGTTGGTGCTCGATTATTTCCGGTGCAATGCCCATTTCCTGATGAAGGATTGTTCGTGCCATCGCCCTAAATCCGTGGCCTGTCATCTCATCTTGCGTGTCATACCCCATGCGTCTTAAAGCCGCATTAACTGCCCCATCACTCATCGCCCTCTCATTACTACGTGCACCAGGAAAGACAAATTCAGTATGACCCGTGAGGGGCTGCAATTCGCGCAGGATGTTCACGGCTTGTGATGCAAGTGGAACAATGTGATCATTTTTGGTCTTGGTGACCCAGAACTTCCATTCAGCTTTGTCCAAGTCAAATTCTCGCCAGCGTGCCTGCCGAAGTTCACCCGGGCGAACGAACAGCATAGGGGCCAGTTTCAAGGCGCATTGCACGATAAATGTACCTTTGAACGCGTCTATGGCGCGTAATAGGGCACCAACCTCAAGCGGTTCAGTAATGGCGGCAAAATGACCTCCTTTTGCCGGGGGCAGGGCGCCACGCAAGTCCGGAGTAGGATCGCGTTCGGCGCGGCCAGTAGCAATTGCATAACGGAACACTTGGCTGCAATTCTGGTGGGCGCGGTGTGCCGTATCCAACGTTCCACGTCCTTCAATACGCCGCAGCACAGCCAGAATTTCCGGTGCGATGATCTCTGCCACTGGGCGGGCCCCCATCCATGGAAACACGTCTCTCTGGAGACGTTTAAGGGTTCGATCAGAGTGACTGTCTGACCATCCTGCCTGGTATTTGGAATGCCATTCCCGTGCAATAACTTCGAAGCTGTTTCCAGCGCGCTCCACTCTTGCTGTCTTCTGCGCTCTGCGATTTGCGCCAGGATCAACTCCTTGTGCATGTAGCTTGCGTGCTTCATCACGACGGGCGCGAGCATCCTTTAAACCGACGTCAGGATAGGCACCTAACGATAGCAATTTTTCTTTGCCATCAACGCGGTACTTTAAACGCCATAATTTGCCCCCAGCAGGGGTTATGTAAAGAAACATTCCCTTCTCGTCAGCCATCTTGTATGGCTTGTTACGAGGCTTCGCAGTTCGAATCGCAGTATCTGTAAGGGGCATTGGGGGTATCCTTTTGCATTCAGGCAGGAATACCCCCAACTATACCCCCTTTCTGGCTAAGTTTGTAGTGAATATCTATGGAGTTCTCTGGACAAATTAAAAGCAAAGATCGTTGTATTTATTTAATATATTGGATGTGTTTGGATTTTGCTGGACTATCTTTTGGTGGGCGGTACTGGGATCGAACCAGTGGCTTCCACCGTGTGAAGGTGGCACTCTACCGCTGAGTTAACCGCCCATTTTGACGTTATCCTGAACTGATAACGCTTGAGAGTGGCGCAATTAGAGCATAAATCGATGATTCTGGTCAACGCATCCACTTATGCAAATTGCGCATACGGGCTGCAGGAATGTTAAGGCACGACTTACTTACATTCTTGTAAAATGGCGGGTTTCCACAACTGTCGAGCTGATTCCTGTAATCGGCGCCTCACCCATGATTCGCACTCGTTTCGCTCCCAGTCCCACAGGCTATCTTCACATTGGCGGTGCTCGCACGGCGCTGTTTTCCTGGGCCTATGCCCGCAAGCATGGCGGTAAATTCGTTCTTCGGATTGAGGATACGGATCTGGAACGTTCCACTGCTCAATCGACTCAAGCGATTCTGGATGGTATGGCGTGGCTGGGGCTGGACTACGACGAGGGGCCGTTTTACCAGATGCAGCGGCTGGCGCGCTACCATGAAGTAGCGGAGCAGTTATTGCGCACGGGCCGTGCCTATTACTGCTATTGCAGCAGGGAAGAGCTGGATGCAATGCGGGAGCAGCAGCGCGCAGCGGGGTTGAAGCCGCGCTATGATGGTCGCTGGCGCGATTCCAAGGAGGAGCCTCCTGCCGGTGTGAAGCCCGTCGTGCGGTTGAAAAATCCGCTGGATGGGGAGGTAACATTCAAGGACCTGATTAAGGGTGAAATCACCGTTGCCAACAGTGAGCTGGATGATCTCGTGCTGCTGCGCGGGGATGGGGTGCCGACTTATAACTTTGGCGTAGTGATTGACGATCTCGATATGAACATCACGCATGTGATTCGGGGCGATGATCACGTGAACAATACGCCGCGCCAGATCAATATATTGAAGGCCTTGGGTGCACCTTTGCCGCAATATGCGCATGTGCCGATGATTCTCGGCCCGGATGGCGAGCGTTTATCGAAGCGGCATGGCGCGGTGTCGGTAATGCAATACCGTGAAGATGGTTACCTGCCAGAGGCGTTGGTGAATTATCTGGCCCGGCTGGGCTGGTCACATGGTGATGAGGAAATATTCAGCCGGGAGCAGTTGGTGGAGTGGTTCGATTTATCCAATATCAATCGCTCACCAGCGAAGTTCAATCCGGAAAAGTTGCAATGGCTCAACCAGCAATACCTGAAAACGGCAGATAACGAGCGGCTGGCGGAATTGGTAAAACCTTTTCTCGCGGCGGATGGCTGTGACGTTACGGGCAAAGGAGTTCCCGATTTGCGCAAGGTTATGAATCTGCTCAAGGAGCGCGTTAATACCATTGCGGAACTGGCGGATGCGGCCGTTTATTTCTTCCGTCCGCTGGAGCCGGTGGAGGAATTGAGAGCGCAGTATTTCACCGCTGAGGCTAAAGTTCCAATTCTCGATTTGCAGACAAAACTCGCCACGGTCGAATGGGAAAGCCATGCCATCAACGACGCAATCAAGGCCAGCGCTACGGCACACGGCGTGAAGATGCCGAAGGTGGCAATGCCATTACGCGTCATGGTTACAGGAGAGGCACAGACTCCGGCGATCAATGCGGTGCTGGAACTGCTGGGCAGGGAGGAAACGCTGAGGAGGATGGACAAGCAGCTTGAGTACTTTTCCAACTAATAACTAATATATGGCAGTTTCAGCTTAACCAGGACTAACGTGGGGAATATTCCACGAACCTATCCTGCCCCGTTCCCCTTTCCGCTCTCACCTTCGACAAGCATGCCCTGAGCCTGCCGAAGGGGTGAAGGGACTCAGGGCGAGCGGGAGGAAGAGTGGCCAGGACAAGCAAGGCGAAAGGTCAATTGTTCGCAGAGTGATCTGCCAGGGGATGATGAGGATGATATACTTCTACCTGTACATTGACGGGAAAAATAGTGGTCAGTATAATTCGCCTTCTTTTGCCGGGGGTATAGCTCAGCTGGGAGAGCGCTTGCATGGCATGCAAGAGGTCAGCGGTTCGATCCCGCTTACCTCCACCAGTTTATGGCAATATCACAAACTGACGGCAAACGGCTTTTAAGCATTTCAAAGTCCTCTGGTCCCCATCGTCTAGAGGCCTAGGACATCACCCTTTCACGGTGAGTACGGGGGTTCGAATCCCCCTGGGGACGCCACCAATTCCCCCAAATTCAGCTTGATTTTGTAATGGATACAACAAGCTAGGGTTTGGTGATCGAGCGTAATGCGGTCAACTATGCCGCGCAGCAAATCCTTTAGGGAATCTCGGTCAAGGTCTGGCAGGTTTTCTGAAACAGACTCCAGCATTGCCTTGACGTCCAACTCGCGTATTTCGCGCAGCGCTTTTGATTGCTTACGCACGGCGTCAAGTTGAGTCAGCTGTTCACACAGTGAATCCCGCCTGTTGGCGAATTCCTCAATTTTCTGAATTAACACTTCAGTTGCCGTTGTTTCGGAAAGCAACTCAGATAATTTATTTATTTTCGCATCAAGTTTTTTTATTTCGCTGCGCACTTCCTCGCCTTCCACATCATCGTCTGTCAGCTGCGCCGAGTGGCGCGCGCTTTCTGTCAGCGCTTTAACAAAAGCGGGAGACTGAAGATCACGAGAAATGTGTTCCAATACTTGAGAATCAATCTGCTCTGCATTAACGTTTTTGCTTCCCGCTCTATATCGGTGTGCGTTGCCATGCCATAACTCCCCATCCGGCGTAACAAGGATCCCGGTCAACAAGTGTTTCGCCTTCGTCTTGTAATTCGTCACCCTGCCGGAATTCAGTTTTTCTAGGATTGTCTCGGCCTCTGCATCGGTTATCAGTGCTTCGTGAGTGTTTTTCTGAATTACCCACTCTTCCCGAGGGCGCCTTTTGACGCCGCCTACATATCCGTCCGCGCTTTTTTCATTATGGACGTTCCACACTGTATGGCCGGCATATGTCAGCGCATTCCATTCAAGACCATTGATGGAACTGCTGTTGAGTTCCAGTCCTAGCTCACGTGCTAGAGATAATCTTCTGCCGCCCGCGGCTCTCCGTTTTAAGTACTCCCTCACCTTGGGCGCAAGGTCGGATGGAACAAGCCTGGATTTTGTCACGGGCTCCCCATCCCTTATTGCGCCCGTTGGAATGAATTCGAGTTTATAGCCTATCGGCGCACGGCCTCCGGCCCGATACCCTTGGCGCACGTTTTCAGCCATTCCAGCGAGCCCTTTTTCTCTGGACATGAAACTATGCACCTCGTCCATTGCGTGCAACACAGCGGGCAGAATAATGCCCGAGACACCATCCAGTTCAGGGGTTTTAGAAAAGATTACGGTGACGCCGCGTTTCGCGCATTCATGCTTGAATGCATGAGCAATATACTGATTGCGAGCGAGGCGTGAAGTATCCAGCATAAGAACGACAGACCATTGCCGTTCTTTTGATTTGATTTCTCTTAAAAGATTCTGGAACCCAGGGCGATTATCATCTTTACCACTTTCGACGGCATCAACGAATTCAGCGGTTATTAGATAACCCTTGGCTTTCGCCAGTTGCTGCAACTCCCGGCGCTGAGCATCTATCGAGATGTCCGATCTGTCCTTCGATGACCTGCAATACAGGGCGCACCGCGTTACGCTGTTTCTTGTCATGGAACTTTAAAAGCAAAGGGAGCGCGAACTCAACGGCAAGGCCAATATCCGGCGCGCCAATGCTCGTTATTGTCAGTCGCTTTTGCTTCATTCGTCAATTCCTGGATTCAGGTTGATCACACCATATCTCTTATTTAAAAATCCCGTGATGTACGGCATAGCTCAAAGCCATCGCGATATAAGCAGCGCGAGACATGCCCTGCGCGTCTGCTGCTGAGTCAACTTTTCGGAGCAGTTCCGGGGCGATAGTTATAGTGATCGGCTGCTTTCCCTTCCGCGGCTTTTTCTTTGGCTGCTCAGGTTGATTAACCTCTTTGGGCCGGTCCGGTTCTTTCGGAGCAGCCCCAGGAGCGCGCTCCACGAACTTCTGAAACGCGGCATCGTCGTCTACTATCTTTGGTCTCTTGCCTATCGCCATGATGTAAAGATGATGTACAAATGATGGTATCGAGGATGCGTCACTTCGTCTCCAGAGCGGCTTTATTCAAAGCATCACGATGCATATCCGCCATGCCCCAACCGTCAATGCCTCGTATGACTTGAGTAACCCTGTATCGCTTGATAACCTTTCCTGTTTCGCTGTCAATCACACTCGCATAATGCGAACCAGAGGGTTTCTTTACAACATATCGCAGTTGTGTCACTTCTGATCTTCCGCCGGGAATGTTGGGGCGGCCGCGAGTCCTTGCGCGTACGCCAATTTCATGCCGTCTCCGAGAGACGCTCCCTTGCCGACAAAAAGGAATCCCTCCCCGTAGCCATCGCACATTTCCTTAATCATTTCCTCAGTCGGTTCAATCGGAACAAGTTTCCATCCGTCTGGTATTTTCATTTCTTCAAATCCTCTTCTGTTAAAACGTGCTCGCGCACATCAAAAACTTGATAAAAGTTTGGTGGACAATGTTTCATGATCCATGACTTGATAAAGTCATCCAATTCCTGATGAGCTTCTCGTGTAACGTTTGGATAATCTTCGGCATACTCACCGCCGATGTCCCATGCGTTGTCGCTGATTCTGTCGATGATGTCGTCTGCATCGCATAATTGCTCAGGCTTCGGATGCTTCGCGTTGCCCACATACACCACGCCCCCAACCTCCAAGTCATCGTTTGAATCAAGTAAGTCGTCGAGGCAGTCATAGCGAAAATTTTCCTCGTCTGTTGACCAGCATTCTTGTGATTCTTTCATATTCCCTCCATCAAGATACTGGATACAAATGCGCCATAAGGCCATTCAGCTCGTCGATCGCCTTCTTGTCCTTACGCTTGGCTTCCAGCGCGGACATCCCCTTGCCACCTTCATTCGCAAAGCATTTGCGGTTATGGATGATGGTTGGAAGCAAAGACAGTTCGGGGAACTCAGCAACAGCCTCTGCTGCATCCTTGTTATCGGTACTCTTCACTGAGTTATCTCCACAGTTCACAACAGCGTAAGCAACGAGTCCATCCCGCATAACCCGCGCCTCAGCGATGATCTTTGCTATGTCAGCCATAGCCCACACTTCAAAGGTGCGCGGCTCGAACGGCACCAGGAGCACATCAGAGAGAAATATGGCGGCACGCAATGCGCTGGTATCGCGCCCTCCCACATCAATCACGACATCATCAAACCGCTCGGCTTGATGGCGAACCTGGTCGCGCAATATGTTTGCTTCTGGATACTTGGCGAATGCTATGGTCGGCTCAATCCCTTCTTCGGCTCGAGCGGCAATTGCGGTCTTGGCTGTGTCCTGAATATCCGCATCGATCAGCCATACATTTTTACCGGCTAGAGCTCTGGCGATAGCGATGTTAAGCGCAAGTGTTGTCTTGCCGACCCCACCTTTTGTATTGCCTACTGTCAATATCATTTTGATTGTCCTTTTATGTTTTTTTGATGTACTTGCTACATTAAGATGATGTAATGTTGATGTAGTGATACTGGCGAAATGATGTTAAGAAGCCATCATCTATCCATCAAAACGCCATTACTTCGATGTATAAATCAATGTGAATTGATGTAACTAACTCCTCAACCTCTTCCCCGAACTTGGAGGCAACGAAGCATCGCATGGCGGCGATAAGCGGTGTTGGTCCGTTCAGATTGAACTGAGACGTTTGCCACCACCTTGCCGATGCGTCCCACGATTTTCTGTCGCCGCTCTGCCAGATGTTTATGCCTTCTCTTTCATGAATCGGCCCGCCTTGTGACCAAGATGTGGACGGAGAGTAAAAATCTTCGTACCAATATTCATTCTTGTCATTTGGATTGGATGGATGAAAACCCAAGAAGAATTGCGCATCGTCGTTTGTTCTCACCTCCTGCCAACCGTCGCGCAAGGACCTCTTTAGGATGTGTCCTTCAGCCTTCGCCACCCAATAATCCAGCTTCGCGCCTTCCAATTCCGCTACCTTGATCTTCATCTCAGTCTTCCTTCGGTTCCTCGTGAATTGCCAGAGAGACATTCGTCCACTTGTTCTTGCTTTGTTGGATGTGCTGGACCACCTCATCGGGCAAATCGAAAACACGAGTCCTGAACTCAACATTTCCACCGCAATTTGCGGCCGCTCCAAAATCTGAAACGATTACAGCAAGTTTTATCTTCATCTCAACCTCCCTTCATTCCTTAGTCGTTCCTTCATATCCTTGCTCAGTTTGGGGTGCGGCATCCATGCGGCCATGCCCGGACCCCATACGCCTGTTATATCCCTGCCATATTCGGTCAGCATGCGGATCGATGATCCCTTCGGTGGCAGGTGATCTTCCGGATGCAGCCATTCTCCGGGAGGGGAGGCGAGGTATTTCATCCTTGCCCTGCCTCCACATCCTCATCCAGCATCTCAATCCTACGGTTACCGGTATCGACAATCTCCTCTAGGTCTTTCCGGAAGTCTTTGGCTCCGCGTTGTCCGGCACAAAGCGCTTTCTTGATGATGTGCTGTAGCGCTGGATCAGTTACCTCGAACAGTTCCAACACTCGGTAAACGTCGATGTGAGGGTAGGGGCAGAGCCGGTAGTAGTGGTTGTGCTTGCGGTCTGTCATCTCGCTCTCCGTCCACGATAGCCCCCGACCTTTACATAGAGTGATGCGAGGCGCTTAAACTCAGGATCGCCCTTGATGTAGACTTGGATAGTCACTTTCGATACGCCAATTTCTCGCGCCATGTCTGTGTATGTCCGGTAGTTCCTGAGCATTTCTAGCATCTTCGGGCGTATCTCTTCGAGACGCTTTAGCTTCCGCTCCCGGCTGATTGCGCCACCTAGAAGGCCCGCTTCATACGGAGTACATTTTCCCTCATAGAACTTGGCAGGCTTGCCCATCAGCAGCGCCAGGGTGGAGAGTTGGTTCACTTCCCCTCCAGCGCGGCGCGTAGGTTTTTGATTACAGTCAAATCCTCCGGGTATGCGTTCTGCAACAGAAAAGCGATTGTCTCCTCCGCCGCCTTCCTTAGTTTGTCGTTGGCTGGGTGGGTGTAGAGTGGCATCACTGGCAAGCTTCTCGCAGTTTCATGTAACGCACTCCGATGCTGCTGAGTCGCCCCAAACAAAGGCCCGATTTCAGGGTGAATAGGCACATACGCCACCGGCTCATCCTCCTGCGCTGGTGTAGGGGCGGCTGCTAGCATTGCACGGTAAACGCCGCCCGGGTATGACACCCCTTCATCGGACATAACGCCTTGAACCAACATATGCGGCGTCGGTTCTTCCGGCACTAATTTCCATCCATCTGGTATATTCACTTGCTTTCCTCCTCCTTCAGGTATTTCCTTAACTGCCTTGTGCCGATACAGAAATTCCGGGCAATCGATCCGAAGCAGCGTTTCTCAGCCAGCATTGCGTAAATATCCCGCTTGTTCAGTTCGAACTTGGCGCGGCTTCTGGCTTGTTTTGTCTGGACGCCTTTCTGTCCGCCTTCGTTTTGATACCCTTTGAGGCTTGCAGCCCTCAACGCGGCTAGGTCAGGAACAATTGTCAGGTGACACACGCCACGGAGTAACTCGTCTGTAGAGTAGGCCGGGATGCGCTCGTGTTTACCGATTGGCCGGACGATATGAACGGGCATCATGATTCGATCCACTCCCAGTCAATCGGCATAGATAGGTCGATAATTGGGCTGCATTCGGCTTTCGCTGCGGCCAGTGTTTGATGCAGCTCGCTTACCTCCTGCGCACGTTCGTCACGCTCTTGCATCCAGGAGAAGAGACTGAATATTGCAACGACGGTTATGAGGATTTGTGATACCGACATGTAGTAGGTCATTACTTGCGAGCCTCCAGCATTGTGTCTGCGAACAGGTAGCGTCATACGCAACCTCTAACGGGGAGCAATCATCTTGCCGCGCTATCAAAGCTGGCAAAGCCTTTGCCGCGAAGTAATCTCTGAGCGTCATACCACTTGGGTGAGTCTTAGGGTCGTGAACCGGGGGAAACGCCGGTCCGCCGTTATCTTCTTTGCTCATGGAACACATATCTCCTTTTGTTCTATCCAGCTTGAGTCATATCCCTTGATACATTTCCAGGTAGCAAGGGCGCATTCGAATACATTCCATGCCCGCGCAATTTCTTCTTGCGTCCAGACATGGATTTCCACGTAACCGGGGTGTGTGCGGGATACAAAGATGTTTGCGCACACGTTTGGCCTTAAATTCAGCCCTCTGTGATAAGCGGAAAGCTGCCAATCCTGATCATATGCAAGCCGCTTTTCTTCCCACGGAGCCATGTCTTTCGATTTGTGATCAACAACAATTCCGGCCGATGGACTATGCAAATCGACCTTGCCGCCGTATCCAAGAGGAGACGCGAAAGCTGTTTCTGCTATCCAGTCGTTAACATTTGGAAATGCCTCGTAAAGCTTTTCTCTGACTGACTTGACGTGCCCCATGTATGCCAGAGTTACAGGCAGTCCTTTAAAACTTGCCTCAATTGCATCGTGGATCCTTGTTCCCTCTTCAGCGGCTTGGATGGCCTGTTGCTTTGAGTCATCCAGGACACGAGCGAGATAGGATTCATCCGTCTCTCCGGAGAGGCGTGGTAGTGTCAGCGCGGCAAGGATGCCTTGCTTCACTTTCCATTCCGTCAACGCTGACTTGTTGAGTACATCAAGAACGGTGGTTACGCTCGGTACCAGCGCAAGCTGTCGCGCGTCCTTGAGCGTCGTGTCACGCTCTTTTCCGTTCTTCCCGACGATGGTGTATCTCGGGGTTCCGTCTCGCTCGTACCAGTGGCTCATGATCAGAACGGAATATCGTCGTCCATGTCGTCAAATCCATTACCCGCCGCAACCGCGGCGCGAGTAACGGGGGCTGCTGGAGCGGCCTTGTCGCGCAGGTTTGCCACCATCCCCGTAAGTCTTTCTGCCTTGGTTGCCTTACCAAGGATTTCGCTTGCCGTCATCTGCGTGGATGTTTCGTAGCATCCGGTGAGATTCAATTTCGAACCGGTAGAGCCGTCTCGCTTCTCGTAGAATTCCTTCTGCAGCAGAACACCGATTGGCTTGTTCATCAGATCCGGGAATATGGTTGCGTTGACTTTCTGCTTGTTGCCATCAACCCATTTTTCAATCGTCGCCTGGGCTGGCTTGATCTGCTTCACGCGCATGCAGGTCATGAGAGCATTCAATACCTTGAAGCCGAACAATTCCTTGCCTTCCGTGTTATACGTCCACAGCGTAAGAAAACCGGCCTCGCTGCCGTCTTCCGCTTTAAAGGTGAACTCAATCCCTTCGGTTCCTTTTTCACTTTCCACTGCTTCGGCGCGGGTAAACGTTCCAGAGTATTTGCCGGTTTCAGTGATGCGGCTTTGCTCGGCTTGCTTGGCAGCTTCTGGATTCAGGTCGTAACTTCTCATGCTCATGCTCCTATGGTTGTCAAATCGTAATAAGCGCAAATTGCTTCATCGACGAGCTTCAGGTCATTCTCGATATGCTCATCGTCAAACATTCCCATGGGGGATTTGGTTGTGTCGTTGCCGCTGTTCTTGGTGGTAAAGAGGTATTGCCCGTTGATCACTGCGGTGCGCAAGACGATGGATACCAGGCCTTCAACAGTCAGCTTTTCATCCAGCATCCGACCTATGGTCTTTGCCTTAATCTTGCCGTTCATGTCTGTGTCGGTATGACACAGCATGTAGACGCGCTTGTGATCGGGCAGGGTGGTGGCGGTCGCCAGCACGTCATAAGCGTGACGCGCTATCTCGGTGAACTTGTCGTACCCCTTCTCATATGCCCGGTCGAAGAATTCACCAGCCATCAGATACTGGAAGTCATCAATAATGATGATGTCGCGCTGAGTCTTTTGGAGATACGCAACAACCAGATCTGAGGTGGCGCCAACTACGATGTTTCCAGGCGCGTCTTTCGAATGCCGTTTCCAGCCGGACGCCTTAAAAGGAAGAGGCTTTGGTTTGATCTGGATAAGCAGTGTCTCTGACGGATCGAAATTGCGAAGGCTTGCGCTCTTGCCAGTACCGGACTCCCCGAGAATGAATGTTGCTACGCTCATGTTCTTGCTCCTTAAGTTCGAAAGTTTCTTGCTCTTGCTGTCCTAATTGCTGCCAGTATTGAATCCCTGAATCATCCATTGCTGACCTTAAATATTTCCCGGCTATTACCCGAGACGGGACGGGGGAGGGTTATTCGGTTACTTCGACTTCTTGCCAGTCACTTAGCCACCGCTTGAAATTCGTCCATCCCTTTATTAATTCGGCCTCGTCGTCATGATTTGCGACGATGGTGTAGAAATCGCCCTGGTTATTTTTCATTACCGCCACTCGATACCGCACATTCACCTTCTTGGGGGCTATGCGAAGTTCTTGAGGATCAACTGGCGTGTATCCGTACTGCCAATAGATGACTGCGTCTGGGCCATGCATACCAACGAACTGCACTTTTACATACCCGTTTGCCGTCCTAAACTCCACCGGCTCTCCGGCCTTCGCTCGTTCCAGGTTGAATTCGTTACTCACTTACCCGTCTCCCTTAACGCGACGGCTGTCACATCCATCTCAATGTCGGATGCGCGACAGAGAACAACTTTTGGAACATTGTTATGATCCAGCCCTTCATTCATTTCAAGGAGCCCCCAAATCTCGTCACACGATTGCCTATTTGGGCACACAATCGAGAATTGAACGTCGCCAATCCTTCCTGTCGCTGCATATCCTTCAAAAACAGGAATTCCTTTCTTCATCACCACGTTCTTTTTCTGAAATCCGTCTGCTACTGGATGTTTGTTCATTCACACTTCTCCTTCTTCATTCATTCGCCGCGTAGAACTTGGCTGCGGCAAGGTCTATCGCATCCCGAAGGCTTCTCCGTGACTGTGTTTTCTGTCCCATGCAGTCAATGACTACATGCGCCTTATCACAGTCCTTGTATCGGTACTTGCCGTATTCCTGAAGCCAATCAAGACGCTCCTTATCAGTCATAAGCTGACGGCGTGGGTGCTTCACGGTTAGCTCCTTTGCAACCCATCCTTCCCAGCGACGGGGCGTGTCTATCGATCCCATGTTTCACTCCTGCGCCTATCGCACTAAATCATTCATCTGCCTATCTATGCGCCTGATTTTGTCGTGCAATCGTTGAGCGCTTTCAATGTGCGTCACTTTCGATAGCGTGTAGTAATAGCTCCTGCGCTCTCGTAGGAGATGGAGGTAAGGGGAAAGCTTCCTCGGCGAAACCATTAGGACAAGTGCTCTTGAGAAATTCATACACCCCTCGCAGGTAATCAATTACGTCATCCGTCATCTTCCACTCCTGTAATTAACTGGTGAGCGTGATGGGCGCCCATCCCCCACTTGCTAGCTGGCATGATCACGCTCATAAATCGGCGAGCACTGTCTGGATTTGAACCAGATTGCTGGCACATAGCCTGTATCCCACAAGTGTTTTCCACGACACCGACCCGGCTTTGAAAAGGTCTGATACAGTGCGTGTTCTCACCACGCCGCAGCGCTCTTCGTAAAAGGCTCTCTGGTTCCGATAGCTTCGCTTGGCAAACCGGACGTTACCTAAGCGCGAAGCCGCAAAAAGCCTTTTACGAAGCCGCCTATCTCTAGGCGGAAATGGTTAATAAAAGCAGAGACCTCTTACTCCTTTTTCTTTCAAAGTCCGGGCCGCTGCTTTCATAACAATGAAATCTCTGTGCTCGTCCTTGTCTTCCCTGCTGCGCTCTTTAAATCCGGCGTAATACGCATTCTTCATTTCTTCTGGAAGGTTCAGCATCCAGAAGTCTCCGAGCCCTGCATCAATCGCTTCTTTCACTGCTGCAACAATGCTCATCAGTCCAGCGCCCCCAATAGCGTCTTGGCTTGCTCCTCTGTGTCAGGCTCATCAGCCATCCACACCCGAGCAAACAGCGGCACAACGATCACAAGCCCGATAATCAGTCCGTATATCTCCATTTCCTTCTCCTTATTAAATTGCCGATTCCCAATATTTGCCGGAATGTCTATTACAGCCGGGCCGGTTTTGCGCCTCACTGATCCACAGCAACAGCGCGGGAAGATCAGTGAAACGATCCTGGGCAACCATGCGCGAGGCTAACCGCGCCACATCTATTAAGGAGGTACTCTCCCCGGCCAACCGCAGAATTCGTTATCGGCACACGCTTACGATTTACTGCCGACCTTTCATTTGTTCGTGTTGCGTATGGGAGAACTTTAGCAAACGCTTAAGCATAAGTCAAGCATATACTAAATTATTTTGCTACAATACTCCTAACGCTGCTGAGAAACGAATGCCACAAAGAGGGATGCTGATTTGAACGAGAAAAAAGTTAACCCAATACCACAGGCCACTTCCCGATTTGGTGGAGCGGATTATAAAAAGAGGGAATTTATTGCAATGCTGATTGGTACGTTAATCGGCATAGCTCTGCTGGCATATTGCTTCCGGCAGTATTACTGCGGACAACCGATTCAGTGGGGGATTGTTGCTTTTGTGATTGGCGTCTATCTGGGGATGGCAATCCAGGAGGATTTATTGACGCCGACAGAATTAAGAAAACTTGCAGAAAATAAGATTGAGCAAACCAACGGTTGTGCCAGCGGCAATCGTCCATAGCCACTTCCAATGCTCAAGGTAGAACTCGACCAGCATACGCGCGACTCGTGCGGTCCAGTGACGATGATAAAACCCTCCAATAATAAAAACTCCCGCATCGGGTGGGTTTTCATAAGGAAAATATTTCCCTTCATACCACTTTTTTATCCTGCTGAGCATGAGTTAATTTTACACGTTATGAACAACAAAAAACCCGCTCGGGGCGGGTTTGTTTTGGAGGAGGTTGAATGGAAAGAAGTGACTTTTACAGGGCCGCTATCGGGTCTGGCTGGTCAACAAAGAATGAATCGCGTCTGCCATGCGCTCCAGACCAACGGAAACATGTTCTGAAACAACTGAGTTCATACACACCACTCGTGCGGTTTCTAGTTCTTTCTCGAATGCACTTGGCAAAGATTGTTGAACGTGTGATGGCAAAGCTTTTACCAGGCAGGCCAACAAGGAGCAGAGAGCAAGATTCTCGCCCTTGAGTTCACATATTTTTACGGTTGCGTCTTGCAGCGTTTCCATGAATCCCTCTTGTTATGGTTGATGTGGAAATCAAATCTTAACATGGAGGGATTTCTTTTTTCTCCAGCTCTTTCTCAAGCTCGGTTATCCGCTTCCTTAGACGCTCATCCTCATTAAAGCCCTTGATAAGAAGTTCGCTCAAGGCAAACGCAATAGCCCGTATCTCCTCCGCTCTGGCCTTTAAAGCCCTGCGGTTTTCTACCTCGTGCAAATCTTCCGTGTATCTTTGGATTTGGTTTAGCTGGCCGACAACGTGAGTGAGAGAGGAGAGGTCCAATGCTTCAGGCAACAGCACGAAGCAATTTTTGAGGCAAGGTCAGAGGCAGGGCGGCATCTTCACGATTCCGTTCAGATACCACATCGTTATACGCAACGTTCCGTAGAAGTTCTATTTCGGGAGCAACGCCGACCCTCGTTTCTTCCAGACTAGCCGCAAGTTCTTCATCTTGAAGATGACTGGATCGAGACATTAGAAGCTGGAATCGCTTTATATCGGCCTCATTCTGGGCAGCTTTATCACCTGGTCGAACGGATAGCAGCATTGCGCCAAAGGATGCTGCAATCATGGAGCCCCAGGCCAAAGCACCTTGAGGCAATATGTCGGATACCCCCGCCAAGGCCGCGCTACCTCCCATAATGGCGCAGAATGAACTAAATGTCTGAACTCTGCGATACAGGCGAGCCGTTCGTTCCGCGAGCCGGATCGCGTATCGAATTTCACCTAGCAGTTCATCTCGTGTCTTTTCCATCTATCTCTCACTTGTGGGGCGGTGGCGCTGGCTTTGGTGGCGCCGGGGGCGGTATGCGCCGTGGGGGCACATGAGATTTCCATCCATCAGAGTTCATTATAGTTATTTTATTGGAGCGTTGATAAATCGAGTTGTTCCTTATTCGTGCACCATATGCATTAAGTGATCATCCAAGGCTTGCACCATACCACGTGCGAAGGTCGGGCTCCGGTGGGCCTCGCCGGCCGTATTTACGATGTAATCACGACCTTTATACATCACGGCAAACGCCAGACCGATAACCTCACCTTTCTCCGCATCTTTCAAGAGGGCCCTCAAAGCCTCGATTGTGTCATGTGAGATTGAATCAGGTGCAAGCGAAAAGGGACGATCCATCTTATTCTCCTCCTGTTGTTTTGGTTAGCAGATTATGACGTCGCTCTTGTTTTATCGTGTTTTCACGCTGGCGGCGCTCTCCGCCGATGCGTCTCCCTCCTACCATCTTCTCGTCTGCTGGAAGCAAGGAAGCGATTTTTAGTAGAGCGTCTCTCGATCCCTGATTCATGCGCCCCATGAGATGAATCATTCTCTTTTGTTCGTCTGTAAGCGGCCCTTCCTGCTCAGGTTCTTTCGAAGTTAGTGCGGCAACATCAAAAAATCCTATCGGCAGTTTGAGCCGAATACGCCACTTCTCTGCCGATTTTTCTCCAAACGAATAACCGTTCGCTATTTGTGAGAGATAGCTGGCTTGGCTTTGGGTGAGGTTATGTTTTTCTACAAACTTCGCGTGCCCGCCTTGATCCTCTATCAGCCGCTTTAGTTTTTCGCGCCGGATCTCCTCGTTTTTATTTCTTTCGTCCATCCGTGAAGTTTAGTAAAAAATTAACAAGTAAACACTTGACTATTAGTTAAGTATTTGCTAAATTCCCTTCCATGAAACTTAAAGACTACGTCAAGCATAAACGCGGCAATGCGACCTACTTGGCAGAGCGCCTAGATGTCTCCCTGTCATATTTATCTCAACTTTCCTCCGGAGGAGCTTCTGTTTCGCCCGAAAGGTGCGTTTTGATTGAAGAGGCCACGAGCGGAAAAGTAACCAGAAAAGACCTCCGTCCCAATGATTGGCATTTGATTTGGCCGGAACTGCGCCCCAAACCAAAGCCAAGATCGGTCGCTTAACTTCCATCCCCGGCGCTTTACTCCTTTCGGCCGGTTTTGTCCCTCCCTTCGGGGAGGGGTCTTTTAGGTAACAAAGGTTGTTAAAGATCATTTTTTAGTTCTTTTTTTGACAGTTGCATTTTCAGTCAGACAACAAAAGAAAAAAACGACGATTTAAAGAGGGTTTCGTCAGATGAGCATCAAAGACGTACTTTACAGGGCAGTACACGCATATCCGGGAGGTGTCGCAGCACTCGCGGCACGTATGGGGAAAAACCCCAATACGCTACAAAGCAAGATCAATCCCAATCTCGGCACGCATCACACGACCGCTGAGGAGTTGGAGCAAATCCAGACATTCACCAATACCGATGAGATTGCCAAGTACCTCGCGGCACAGAGAGGCATGATCTGCATCCCCGTTGTTCGGCATGAAGGGGCTTCAGACACGGAAATCCTCGATCTCGTAATTCAGATGAACACGGCTGAGTCCGGATTCCTCAGCGAAATGCAGCGCGCGCTGGCAGATGGCGGTGTGTGCGAAAAGGAAATGGCCGTGATTCGCAATAAGGCACACGAACACATGGCGGCAATCGCTGAACTGGTCAGCCGGATAGAGGGGATGGTGAGATGAAGACCGCTATGCAAGACACTTCCATTGCCGCTTATCACGGCCTCCCGGTCAAGACACTCAAGACTCAATCAGACCGCATCTGCGAGATCGTTGAACGCTATCACGGATGGCTAGGCGGAAATATCAGCTTGAAGGAAATACAGAGCATACACAGACGGAATTACGGCGACATCGAGCTCAGCACCGTATCTGCCCGAGTGAATGGGCTTGTAGCGGCAAAGAGGCTGGAGAGGTTGGAAGGGACGCGTAAATGCTCGGTAACCGGGGTGAATATTCACCCTTTGAAGCCCGTGGAGAAGCTGCAGTGAACATGCGGGATTTGCCGGATAACGAGGATTACCTGGGTTTTCTCCGGCAGAAAGTGCAGCTCGCCGAATCATCCGGATTCGAGATAGACGATAGCGAGATAAACCCTCTCCTTAAGCCGCACCAGAAAGCCATTGTGAAATGGATGGTTCGTGGTGGCCGGCGCGCTTGTTTTGCAGCCTTCGGCCTTGGCAAAAGCATGATCCAGATCGAGGTGGTGCGAATCACCCAGGAGAAAGCCGGGGGTATGGGACTTATTACTTTGCCCCTAAATGTCCGCCAGGAATTCATCAATGACGCCCATGTATTGGCCACTGGCGATCATCCCGATATTACCGATGCGCAGCGTGCGGAGCTAAAGCAATGGCAAGCGGGCAATCCTTCCCGGATTCCTCAACTCAGCTTCATTCGCCGAATCGAGGAAGCCGCTGATCCTGCCGGCATCTATCTCACCAACTACGAAACGGTTCGGGACGGAAAGCTCGAACCCCGCCTCTTCTCTGTAGCCAGCCTGGACGAGGCCTCTTGTCTGCGCGGGTTTGGTGGCACCAAGACATTCAGAGAGTTCATGGGATTGTTCGCTGGTGACTACAAAACCATGAACGATCGCATTCGTTCAGACGGCGTGAAGTATCGCTACGTTGCCACTGCCACGCCTAGCCCAAACGATTACATAGAGCTGCTGGCGTACTCCGCATTCCTGGGGATTATGGACGTATCGCAGGCGAAGACTCGCTATTTCAAGCGAAACAGCGAGAAAGCCGATCAGCTCACTATTCATCCCCACAAGGAACAGGAATTCTGGATGTGGGTTGCATCCTGGGGGTTATTCGTCAACAGACCAAGCGATCTTGGCTTCTCTGATGAAGGATACGTTCTTCCTGAATTGGACATCCGCTGGCATGTGATTCCTTCTGATCACACCAATGCTGGCGTGGATATGGATGGCCAAGGCCGAATGTTCAAGGAAGCCGCCATAGGCGTGGTCGAGGCCTCGAGGGAAAAGCGGGAGAGTCTGAATGCGCGCATCACGAAAATGCTTGATCTGCGCAAAGAAGATCCTCTTGCTCATCGAATCATCTGGCACGACCTCGAGGCAGAGCGTCACGCGATCGAAAAATCTATCCCCGGCATTGTCTCTGTTTACGGTTCGCAAGACCTCGATTCCCGAGAGCAAGCCGTATTCAATTTCTCAAACGGTTTCCTGCCGGAACTGGCCGGAAAACCTTCAATGCTCGGCAGCGGCTGCAATCTGCAGCGTCATTGCCACTGGGCAATCTACCTTGGTATCGGGTTCAAGTTCAATGACCTGATCCAAAGCATACACAGGCTACAGCGCTTTTTGCAGAAGCATCGAGTACGCATAGACCTGATCTACACAGAAGCAGAGCGCGAGGTTCGCCGGCAGCTCGAACGCAAGTGGAAACAACATAACGAACAGGTGCGAATCATGGGAGAGATTATCCGGAAGTACGGACTCTCAAATGCAGCCATGGCCGAGTCTCTGACTCGAACATTGGGTGTTGAGAGAGTGGAGGTGAAGGGTGACGGCTACACCCTCATCAACAACGATTGCGTGATCGAGACGCGCAACATGAAAGAAAACAGCGTCGATCTGATTGTCACCTCGATACCGTTTTCAACTCAATACGAATACAGCCCGAATTATGCCGATTTTGGGCATTCCGATAACAACGATCACTTCTTCCGGCAGATGGATTATCTGGTGCCGGAGCTATTCCGGGTGCTTAAGCCTGGACGCATAGCTGCAATCCACGTCAAAGACCGGATTGTGCCTGGCGGACTCACAGGCCTCGGTTTCCAGACCTTGTACCGCTTCCATTCCAAAACCGCTGATTGCTTTGAGAAGCACGGATTCGGCCACATGGGAATGAAAACCATCGTTACCGATGTTGTGCGGGAGAACAACCAGACATACCGCCTTGGCTGGACTGAGCAGTGCAAGGACGCGACCAAGATGGGGTGCGGTGTTCCTGAATACCTGCTCCTTTTCCGCAAACCTCCCACTGATACCAGTGACAGTTACGCAGATGAGAAAGTTAAGAAGAGCAAGCCTCTCGTCGTCGCGGAAGATGGGACTCGTGTGCCGTTCGAGCCGAGAGACAGGCGCCCCATTGTGCCAGGAACAGGATACAGCCGTGCGCGGTGGCAGATTGACGCCCACGGCTTCACCCGCTCATCTGGCAATCGGTTGCTGACTCCGGAAGAGCTTGAAGGGCTGCCTCATGAGCGAATCTTCAAGATGTTCCGCGACTACTCCCTGCATAACGTCTACGACTTTGAGCATCACGTAAAGATCGGAGAGGCAATGGAAGCAAAAGGCACGCTTCCATCCGATTTTATGCTTCTACAGCCTCAATCATGGCATCCCGATGTATGGACGGACATTACCAGGATGCTGACCTTGAACGGGGCTCAGTCCGCGGCCGGGAAAGAGGGGCATCTCTGTCCACTTCAATTCGACATTGTTGACCGGGCAATAGAGCAGCTTTCCATGCCCGGAGAAACAGTAATGGATCCTTTCGGCGGCCTGATGACGGTCCCGTACCGTGCAATCAAGTTGAAAAGAAAAGCGATCGGGATTGAACTGAACTCGCGCTATTTCCTTGACGGCGCGGCTTACTGCGAAGCGATGGCTCGCCAAATGGCTATGCCTGATCTGTTCGCTTTCGAGCAAGAGGAGGTTTGCGCGTGAGTACAGACACAAAAAGAAACTTCCAAGGGGTTTGGATACCGGCAGCTATCTGGCTGGATAGAAGTTTATCAATCACCGAAAAGGTGATGCTCGTGGAAATCAACAGCCTTGAATCTTCAGATAGGGGCTGTTACGCAAGTAACGATCATTTTTCCGAGTTCTTCGGCCTATCAAAATCGAGAGTATCAGAACTCATCAGCGGCCTTGCTGCCAAGGATTTGGTGCGCGTGGATCTGATACGGGAGGGAAAGCAGATTGTAGGCCGTCAAATCTGGATGACGGAAACCGGACGTTTGTTAGCCGGAGGTGTGACCCCTTCGGAAAAGGCGACTACCTCTTCGGAAAATACGCATACCCCTCTTCGGAAAAGGCGTAGACCCTCTTCGGAAAACACGGTGACCCCCTTCGGAAAAGGCGATGACCCCTCTTCGGAAAAGGCGAAAGAGAGTAATACAGATTCTAATAATACATTGAGTAATACAGAGAGTAATCCAGTATCTCTGCCGGCATCCGCCGGCGAGAAAGTTCCTTCTGCTGACACAGAATTACAAGCGGTCTGCAGAGCAACATGGAAAAGCTACTCCGATGCTTACTTCAATCGGTATGGAGTAGAGCCGGTCCGCAACGCTGCGGTGAATACCTCGATCAAGAGCTTTGTTCAGAAGCTGCCTTACAACGAAGCGCCCTACGTAGCAGCCTTCTTCGTTTCCCATAACGACAAGTTTTACGTTCAAAAAACCCACCCTGTTTTCCTTTTGCTGAAAGACGCGGAAGGGCTTCGCACGCAATGGGCAACAGGCCAGGCAATGACTTCAACCAGAGCCGCGCAACTGGACGGCACGGCCACCAATGCGAACGCGGCGCAAGAGGCAATCGCAATGCTCAGGAGGAGGAACGGACATGCATCAGTCTGAAATGGAAGCCCTGATTAATGCGCTTACCGCAACTGCTGAAGTCATGGGGACGGAACTAAAACCTGCATCCATCATGCTCATGACGGATGACTTGGCAGACTATCCATTTGACTCTGTTCTGGCGGCGCTCAAGCGGTGCAGGCAGGAAATATCTGGTCGTCTCACATTGGCGGCCATTGTTGAGCGTGTTCAAGCTGCGGACGGAATGCCAGGACCCGATGAAGCATGGGCAATCATGAGCCGTCCTGAAGGCGACACGGTAGTAATGACGGAACAGATGGGTGAGGCGATGCAGTCAGCAAGGCCTCTGCTTGCAGACGGAGAAAAGATCGGCGCCAGGATGGCATTCAAGGATGCCTATACCCGAATCGTTGCTGATGCCAGAGAAAAGCGAATCAAGCCGAAATGGTTTGTTTCTCTCGGGCATGACAAGGAGGGTAGGGCAGAGCCGATAGCGGAAGCGGTGCGCACAGGGAAACTGAGCCTTGAGCACTCGCTTGGATTGCTTTCTCCAGACAACAAAGCTCAAGTGCTGCAACTGACCGGAAACGTCAATCATCCCTTCCTGCTGGAACACAAACAGGCGCAACTGGAAGAGCAACAGCCGTTGGATGCTGCAAAAGGGCTGAAGCATATCTCCGTCCTCAAAAGCATGCTGGCCGTAAAAGCGATTCCGCAAGAGGAAGAGGAAGCTTGAGATGGGCTACACCACCGTTTCCACCTCCATGTTCCATCCCGACATGCAGCAAACCCCAGAGAACGTAGCGAAGGTGATTGAGATTGCGGGGTGGACAGCAGAAGAGGCTGCAGAAGCAATTGACGTAGCAACCAGCAATATTGAGTCTGCCGTGACTGGCGAGTATGCATTGCTGGAGCGTGAGTGGAAAAAGCTGCTCGATGTGGCCGGGCGCAGGGCGTTTGATGATGGGTGTGACGAGTGAAAGTAGCGGTTCTTTTTGCCCGCGGCGATAGCGTCTACAAATCCCTTCCGGGCTGCGACGTCTGGGACATAGAGCGTGATGCGCGCAAATGGCCCGGAGGCTGCTCGGTAGTGGCGCATCCTCCCTGTAGAGCATGGGGAAGGTTAAGGCATTTCGCCAAGCCAAGATCAGATGAGAAAGAGCTGGCCTTGTGGGCAGTGAAGCAAGTACGCAGATTTGGTGGCGTACTCGAGCATCCCGCGGCCTCAACGTTATGGCCTGCAGCCGGATTGCCGTTGCCAGGTGAGAGAGATGAATTTGGTGGATGGACTCTTCCGGTTTACCAGCATTGGTGGGGGCATAGAGCAGAGAAATCGACACTGCTTTATATCGTTGGCTGCAACCCGGCAAACATTCCTGAGATGCCATACAGAATCGATGAGCCAACTCATGTTGTTCAGAGCAGAAAGCGCGTAGGCAGCAGACCTCATATCAGCAAGGCAGAGCGTGAGCATACGCCGCGCGACTTCGCGATCTGGCTCTGCGAGCTGGCCAAGAGATGCGCCAAGCGGGAATTGGAGGCTGCATGAATTGGCGAAAACTGAGCCCCTACGCCATAGCCTGCGAGCCCTACACCATCAGCAAGGCTCTGGTGAATGGCGAGCCGCGATACACGCTATGGGAAGGGGAGAGGATGGTCGGGATTTTTAGAACGCCGGAGGAGGCGAAGGAGAGGGCTGAGGTAATGGTAGAGAAGGAGGTTGAGAGTGTTTGATTTTAAATCCTGCGCTGTTGGTTTCTTCGCTTTTTCGGTCATGTACGGCCTCTTTTCGCTGAACTCAAAAATTGAAAGATTCTTGATTGCTGAAGAGTGCAGGAAGAACGGAGTGTTCGTTATTGGCGCAGCAAGATTCGAATGCCAGGAAATTAAGCTGAAATGACATTCCGCCGAGCCGCGCGCGTAGACGCAAACCAACCCGAGATAGTAGACGCGTTCCGCAAGATGGGCTGCTCTGTAGCCATAGTGTCACAGCTCAAAAAGCTGTGTGATTTATTTGTTTCCAAGAATAAGAAGACTGCCGCTATCGAGATAAAAGACGGCTCTCTACCCAAAAGCAAGCGTCAGTTAACCGAAGGAGAAATGGACTTCATGCATAGCTGGAAAGGGCTGTATTTCATAGTCGAGTCGCTGGATGACGTGGCACGAGTCGTGAAGGAGTTGGAGGCGTGAGCGCAATATCAGGAACACGTAGGGCATTAAAAGAGCTTGTCGATGGGACTATCAGAGTCCAGATCGACATCGATCCACGTTTCAAAACTCAGTTTCACCAGATGTTTCCAAATATCGATATGCCGGTAGCCATTGCTCCGCTCGTATCAGATTTTGAGCGGCAGGAAGAGGAAAAGCCGAAAGGAGGCCCGTTGTGCAGACTGGCCGGCATCTGGTGCAAGGATGAGGATTTTCAGGAATGGCTATACATGGCTTACAACGATGGCGTTCCTGTTGATGAAGAAGAGGCGGCAGACTGGATAAGAGTCACATGCGGAGTTGCCTCAAGGTCAGAACTTGATCATAACGAAGCAGCGGCGGTGAAATTCCAGGAGAGGATTCGCGCTCCGTACATGGAATGGATGAAAACGAGGAAATGATGAGGAGGTATGCGTAATGACACCAGAACAATTTTGTTATTGGTTGCAGGGTAGGGCAGAGATGCAACCCAACAATCCGCCGAGCGCGGAAGAGTGGAAGATCATCGCTGATCACTTGAAGTTGGTGTTTAAGAAAGAAACACCGGTTCGTTTGCCGGCTCCTGGTCCGTCTGAGCTTAAGCGGGCTCAAGATGATTTGAAAAAGAATTTGTGGCCGAACGTTCAGCCAAATATCAATCCTTTTCTCGATAGATCATCAACTGGTATTGCTCCAATTAACCCCGTTGAAATCATTTGCTGAGGAGATACATGACCAAAGCAACTGAAAACCACATGGATCGCGTAGCCCAACTCCCCTGCATCGTGTGCTTTTACAAGATGGGCATCGAGACTCGGCCAGTCGAGGTGCATCACGTATCCGTTCCTGCTGATGACTGTGCCGTAGCGCCATTGTGCGTCGAGCATCACAGAGGTGCTACAGGCGTGCATGGGCTGCAGCGGCGCACAAGATGAATGGCTATCACCGGGGACGAGGGTTGGAGGCTGTGAACAAAACTGGTTTCAGCAATCAGCGCAAAGAATTTTTGGCGAAGGTAGACATAAAGGTGGAGAAGTGAAGAGTGCCGCGCTTCCCGCTTGGATGTACAGAAACCCAGAAGAGATAGCAGACGGCCTTATCGCTTACTCAGCCAAGACAGAGAAAGCCGAGAAGCGTAAGGCTGATTTGCATGTGTTGCATCGGAGGAGGCGTATCAGGGCGCTGGTGAGGCAGGTTAAGAAGAATGGAGGGTCGAGCGTTGGTTGAGGGTTGCGAATATTTCTCGGTATGCACCGAAACGTCTGATTTTGTGTTTTTAAGGATCAATGAGAATGGGTCGTTCAGAGGGAACCAGCTCTCGCCTATGGCTCCAAGCCATGTTCCAGAGTTTCTACAGTTCATGTTGGATGAAAAAAGGTTGCTTGTTATAGCCATGAGCGGATCGAGCGTGATTTGTCGCAAGGTTAAGGAGAAGATCGTTGAGCGCTAAGATATACAATGCAGTATCAGAGAATTTCATTCGACAAATGCGCAATTGGGCGCTCACCACGGCTGGGGTTGTTTCGAGCAATTATCTCATCAGCTCCTGTTATGATCCTGCCCCGCGGGATACGTACGGAGATGGGCAGAGACAGCCGGTATTGATGGGGGAAGCGGAGGACGTGAATAACGCTCTGCTCCAGCTTCCGCTCAGATATAGACAGGCTGTTTCATTGTTCTGGCAGTATGAGGATAGGCCGCTCGCCTGGTTTGGTCGTAGACTTATGATCGATTGGCGCACGTTTGAGGTGCGAGTGATGCATGGGCACGAGTTGCTAAGGAGCGAGTTAGCAAAGCAAGCAGAGAAAGTGGCGATTTACCGTGAAGCCGCAATGCGTACGAGTACGCTTGACAGGCAGGTTTTGTAGGTTTACACTTGAGCTTGTCAGATGTTTAGAAATCCGTCAACAGAAAGCCTGCCATCGAGCGGGCTTTTTTTGTGCCCGTGAAAATCAAACTATTCTCCCTTCTTGTTGCTGTTACCTACACAGCATCACTCGTAATAACTCTTTATTCCAGTAGCTTTGCCATCTCTCTATAACTACAGATGGCAGCAAGAGCGCAAAGTATTCCTCGGACGTAATCCATTCTGCGCGCAATGCGCAAAGCAGGGTAAGCGCACTATCGCAACGATAGTCGATCACATCATTCCTCACAAAGGCGATTTAGAGAAGTTCTGGAACAAGGATAACTGGCAAGCCATGTGCAAGCCATGCCACGACTCGCACAAGCAGAGACTGGAGAAGTCCGGGCGCGTGATTGGGTGTGACGCATCAGGCAGGCCGGTTGATCCTAATCATCATTGGAATAGAGAATGACCACGAGAGAGCGTAGGCGCATGAGGCGCGCTGTTTACAAGTGCGGGCATCTCGCTGACCTGTGGCGCCAGGGACGCATAAGCCCGGGACAGTATTACAGAGAAAGAAACAAGATCATCTCTGTGTGGGTGACTGATGTTGTGGCCGCTGCTGTCTCCAAGAGTATTGAGTGGGATAAAGCATGAATCACAAACGAGGCAAACCAAAGAACTCTAGAGCAGGTTGCCTGATGTGCAAGCCCCACAAGATGAACGGCTATCGCCGTGGACGCGGATTAGAGACTGTAAATAAAACAGGATTCAGCAATCAGCGCAAAGAATACCTGGCTTCAAAAGACCTGAAAGAAGCTGCGTGAACAACGAAAGAGAGGGGGGGTGCAAATCTCTGTCTCCTGAGGCTCTAGAGCGCGCCGTCCCCTTCGCTTTCATAAACCGTAACAAAAAAGGTAAGAAATGGCTAAAAAATCCGCTGCCAGTTTATCGGTGGTCGCGGTCAAGCCAAGGGATTCCCGTCTAGAGCCGCCGGCAAACATAACCGACAGGCAAAGAGAGTTATGGCTTGAGATCGTCGCATCCAAGCCTGCTGACTGGTTCACACGCGACGCGCAATCTCTGCTCCTGGGTTACGTCAAGGCGATAGCGTCATATGAAATTCTTTCCGCTCGTGTGGATGCTGTCGAGGCGCAGGGCGGCATGGATGATCTGAAGGACGAGGACAAGCTCTATGCCATGCTTGAACGTCAAGCTCGCCTGGTGCAGTCCTTTGCCACAAAGATGCGCCTAACTCAACAGGCTAGATACACAACTGGATCGGCTGCCACTGCCACGGAAAAGGCAGGCAAATCTAGGCCATGGGATTAAGATCAGATCGAAATATTGCCTGGATCGAGAAGCTGTGTCGCATACCAGAAGGGAAGTTAGTAGGTAAGCCGGTACATCTCACCGAGCATCAGAGAGAGTGGGTCCGGGATATTTATGATTCGCCAACGCGAACATTTATCCTGAGCATGGGGCGGAAAAATGCGAAAACAGCTTTTTCCGCTTTTTTATTGCTCCTCCATCTGTGCGGCCCAGAATCGAAGCGTAATTCTCAGCTTTACAGCGCGGCGCAAAGCCGGGAACAAGCGGCGATACTTTTCGCCTTGGCGGCCAAGATCGTCCGGATGTCGCCCGATCTGGCGCAGTACGTCGTTATTCGGGATACCGCAAAACAGCTCTTCTGTCCAGAACTGGGAACTCTCTACCGGGCGTTGTCTGCCGATGCATCCACTGCATACGGCCTGAGCCCGGCATTTGTCGTTCATGACGAACTGGGGCAGGTTAAGGGAAACCGTTCGGAGTTGTACGAGGCGCTGGAGACTGCCGCAGCGGCACAGGAAGAGCCGCTTAGCGTCATCATCAGCACGCAGGCACCTACTGATGCCGATCTGCTCAGTTTGCTGATAGACGATGCGCTATCGGGCGCCGATCCTCGCGTGAAGGTGAGGATACATTCCGCGCCGATGGATACGGATCCATTTGGCGAAGATGCGATACGTGCGGGCAATCCGCATTACGACATCTTCATGAACCAGCAGGAGGTTCTGCGCCAAGCCGAAGAGGCGCGGCGCATGCCTTCGCGTGAAGCGGCGTACAGGAATCTTGTATTAAACCAGCGCGTGGAAGCGCGTGATCCATTCGTTTCTCGGCAACTCTGGATAGATAACACAGGGAACCCGATAACCGATTTTGAAGGACTGGAGGTCTACGGCGGACTTGATCTGTCGAGTGTATCTGACCTCACTTCTCTGGAGTTGATCACCAGGCAGAGCGAGAAATGGCACGTAAAGTCCACTTTCTGGCTGCCGCAGGAAGGCTTGGAGCAGAAAGCAAAAACAGACCGGGTTGCATACGATGTATGGGCAGAGCAGGGGTATTTAGAGACCACTCCGGGACGCTCTATTGAGTACGAGTTTGTTGCTGCATACCTGAGACGCGTATTCGATCGGTGCAACGTACGAGCGATAGCCTTCGACCGCTACAACATGCGGTTTCTCAAACCGTGGCTTGAGCGGGTTGGCTTTACGGAAGAAGAATTAGAGCGTTTCGTTGAGTTCGGGCAGGGCTTTGCCAGCATGTCCCCGGCGATCCGGGAACTTGAATCGCTTCTTCTGGCAAACAAGCTGGAACACGGCATGCATCCTGTTTTAACGATGTGCGCAGCAAACGCCACGGTAGTTAAAGACCCGGCAGAGAATCGCAAATTTACGAAAGCCAAGGCTACAGGAAGGATTGACGGAATGGTTGCTCTGGCTATGGCGGTAGGCGTTGCGTCGTCGATGGAAGCGATAGAACCGGAACCGGATTTCAGATGGGTATGAGTCTGATCGGTCGCATAAAAAATGCATGGAATGCGGCATTTCCCGTTGGTTTTCAGAGTTCCAGGAATAGCGTATTTTTTCTTCGCGGTGACGATGAAAGCGAGATCTATGTAACACACGAAGCCGCTTTTATGTCTGCCGCAGTCTGGGCGTGTATTGATGTTGTTGCGTCAAGCCTGGCTTCATCAGACTGGAACGTGTATTCCGGCGTACGGGGAGGCGACAACAAACAGGCAATACCGAGCGATAACCTGCAATATATCCTGAATACCCGGTTCAATCCGGAGATGACGGCGCAGGCCGGTAAGCGCGCTCTTGCCATTGCCGCTGTCGGCTACGGTAACGGATATGCCGAGATTGAGCGCGATATGTCTCGGCGCGTCGTTGCGCTGTGGCCTATCTCGCCCGATCGAGTCACACCAATTCGCAATGAAGAAGGGAAACTAGTTTATCGCGTCAGCCAGAATAGCGTGGGAGGCACGGTAGACCTCGATCCTACTGATGTGTATCACGTGCGCGGCCCAAGCGTAGTTGGTGCGGTTGGTGATGACATGATCAACAAGGCTATAAAGACGATTAGTCGGATGATAGCCATAGATCAGTTCGCATCCTCGTACTTCTCGAATAATGCAGAATTAGGGACGATCTTCACGTACAAAGGAACGCTGACGGAGGCTAAGCATGATCTGATAAGAAAGCGTCTTTCTGAAAAACACATCGGGTCAAAAAAAGCGTTCACCCCAGGCATTTTGGAAGGTGGGGAATGGACTGTTAACCGCTTAGATACAAACGCGGATAAAGCTCAACTTGTCGACGCTAAATACCAGATCGTCGAGGAAGTCTGCCGCTGGTTCCGTGTTCCCCCTCACAAAGTAGCGCACCTCCTGCGCAGCACGAATAACAACATCGAGCATCAAGGTTTAGAGTTTAGCCGCGACACGCTCCGTCCCTGGGTCAAGGAAATTGAGCAAGAGGCTGACTTCAAGCTCTTTCCAGCTCGTGGCGCACAGAAATTCGTTGAGATCGACATCGACTGGGCCTCAGAAGGAGACTTCGAGAGTCGTATGCGCGGTTTCTCAACCGGCATCACCGGTGGCGTCTACTCAGTGAACGATGTTCGCCGGAAGCTCGGGGAGAATACTTTGGGCCCGGAAGGTGATGTACACATGATCCAGGGCGCCATGATGAAGCTGGAGGATGTAGGAAAGAACATGCTTCCCGCTCAGACCAAGCAGCAAGACAAGCCGGTAGCGCAAGCGTGGCTTGAATCTGTTTATTGCCGTATCGAGCGACGCCGTAACAGTCGGGCGGCCAATCTACAAAAGGCGGGGCGCAAGGACTGGATAGAGCAATCTAACAAAGATGCTGAGACTTACGCTAACGAACAGGTGTCTGAGCTGTCGAGCGCTCTTGGAGACAAGATGGATGCCGCAAAGCAACGGGCGCTAGAAGTGGCGAACGGAATTCATCCGCCGTATTTTGCGGCGGCATGTGTTTTTAAGGGCGAGCATGAATAAAGTTTTCTTCGCAAAGAAATCCGGGAAACGAGGCGAGATTTACATATACGAGGACATCGGCGAGGGCTGGTTCGGTGGTCTGACTGCCAAGGCCTTTTCGGACACGATGCGCGAGATCGGCGACGTGTCGGCGCTCGACATCTACATCAACTCCCCGGGCGGATCGGTATTTGATGGCGTAGCCATTTACAACCAGATCAAGCGCTTTAATGGCGAGAAGATCATTCACATTGACGGCATAGCGGCCAGTATCGCCTCGGTTATCGCTATGGCAGGAGACGAGATCCGGATTGCCGCAAACGGCATGATCATGATTCATGATCCGTGGGGCATGGCAATCGGCACGGCAGAGGAAATGCGCAAGACTGCTGATTCCCTCGACAAGATCCGGGACACCATTACCGGCACGTATGTTGCCAAAACAGGCCATGACGCTAAGAAGGTTACAGACTGGATGGCGGCGGAGACATGGATGAATGCAGACGAAGCGGTAGAGCTTGGCTTCGCTGACAAGATCACGGAAGAAAAGACCGTGAAAGCCGAATTCACCCTGCTTTCGAAATTCAACAAGGTTCCCGAGCAACTAAGGAAACAGAGCAAAGCGTCGGGCGCTTTAATCGCCCGAATGGAAATGCGCAGTAAACAGATTCGCGGTGCCAGCACCGGAAAATAAGGGCCAGCCCTTTCAACTAAACCACAGCCGCCTCGAGCGGCTTTTTTATTTTTGAGGACAAGAAAATGCAATTTTTGATAAACGTGCTCTCCGGGCTGGCTTTCTTCAATAATGCCGACACCCTTGAGCAACTGCAAAACCGTTTGATCGAACTGAAAGACGCGGCCAATAACATCCAGGCACGCGCCGATGCGGAAAAGCGTGAACTGACTGCTGACGAAACGAAGGAAATCGAGGAAATCTTTGCCTCGTTCCAGAATGTCGAGGCCGACATTGCTCGCAGGGAACAAATCAACGCCATCAACGCCAAGGTTTCGGCTCCTGCGGGCCGTAAAGTGAATCACGAGATCGAGGAAGCAGATCCTCAAGCCAAGGCTACCGAGAAGCCCGGTACCAAAATCTATGCTACTCCACGTAGCACGGATGCGAACAAGTGGGGTTTTCGTTCGCAGGCTGAATTCTTTGATGCTGTGGCTCGCTCGTCCGCAAAGGGCGCGCAAACCGATCCTCGGTTGATCGCAAATTCGCCTTCTACATACGGATCAGAAGGTGTTGGTGCAGACGGTGGCTTTGCTGTCCCTCCTGAGTTTCGCTCTGCCATCATGCAGAAAGTGATGGGGGAGGATTCACTTCTCTCGATGACGGATCAACAACAAACATCCGGCAACGGCATAACCTTTCTCGCAGACGAAACAACTCCTTGGCAGTCTTCTGGCGGGATTCAGTCGTATTGGGAGTCTGAGGCTAGTCAGATGACACAGTCCAAGCCGAAGTTGGTAGAAAAAACTGTTAAAGCGAACAAGATTATTACGCTTGTCCCGCTTTCCGATGAATTGCTTGCTGACGCTCCGGCTATGGCGAGTTACGTCAACCGCAAGGCTCCCGAGAAAATCAACTTCCGCCTGAATGACGCAATCATTAACGGTTCTGGTACTGGAATGCCTCTCGGGATCCTGGCGTCGCCCGGCACTGTTGAGGTTGCGAAAGAAACTAGCCAGACAGCCGACACGGTAAATCACAACAACATCATTAAGATGTATTCGGCTCTGACGCCGAGCGCCCGCGCCAAGGCTCGCTGGATAGTCAATCCTGATATTGAGCAGCAGCTCATGACCATGAGTTTTCCCGGTACCGGCACTGCCGTTCCGGTATATCTGCCTCCTGGCGGTCTTTCTGCTTCTCCCTACGGGACTCTCTTAGGTCGTCCGGTAATCACCAGTGAAGCCTGCTCTGCGCTCGGAGACAAGGGCGACATCATTTTCGGTGATATGTCCAGCTACCTGAGCGTTGTCAAGGTTGGGGGTATCCGCTCGGACGTTTCCATCCATGTCTGGTTCGATTGGGACATCACTGCTTTCCGCTTCATCCTGCGCGTAGGCGGTCAGCCATGGTGGAACAGCACGATCGCTGCATTCAAGGCTGGAAGCTCTGCCCGTGGTTTCTTCGCAACCCTGGCGGATCGCGCCTAAGTATAAATAACGGGGCTTCGGCCCCGTTTCATGAATTCACTTAAAGGATACGGACATGCAAACAACTACCAAACCGAGCGAGCGCGTAGCAGTTGCCGCTGTTATCGCGCCTGGAGCCCTGACTGCTGGCGCTAAAAACTCTGGCTGGATCGACTTGGCGACTTATACCCGTCTGATGGCGGTTATTTCAACCGGCACGATGGGCGCGTCCGGTACGCTCGATGCCAAGTGGCAGCAAGCAGATGACAGTTCGGGCACGAACGCAACCGATGTCGGCACCACTCTTACGCAAATCGTCAAGGCCAGCGGCGACAACAAGCAGGCTGTGATGAACTTTGTTCCGAGTACGGATTACACCGAAAAGCGTTATGCGCGACTGGTTATGACCGTCGGCACAGCAACTTCAGACGCATCAGCAGTGGTGCTGGGCTTTGATGCCCGTCATCTGCCGGCCAGTGACAACGACTTGTCTACGGTGGTCCAGATCGTAGGATGAAAACCATACGTCTCTTAAAAAACGTGATTGGCGGAGACGGAGAGCCCTTGAAAGAGGGCTCTTTGCATTCCCTCAACGATGCGTCTGCAAATCACTGGCTGAAACGCGGGCTGGCGGTCGAGGAAAAGGCAGAAGAGACCGCATCCGATGCCACTCCTCGTCGTCGCAAACAGAATAAGGGTTAACAATGGCAACCTTCGTCAAATTCCACTGCTTGCATACCGACATAGCGGCTGGCACGCACGCCAATGCGATCAATGCAAGTACAGACACGCTCAAGGCCTATCTGACCAACGCTACGCCGGATCAGGCTCTTGATTCGGTTAAAGCTGATCTCGCGGAAATCTCTGCTGGTAATGGTTACACGGCGGGCGGCGTCGATATACAGAATTCTGCGTCCAAGAGCAATGGAACGATCACAGTCACGGCAACGGACGTGACCATTACAGCTTCCGGTGGAACGATAGGCCCATTCCGATATGCGCCGATCTACAACGACACCTCGGCGAGTGATTCGCTGTGGGGCTACTACGACTACGGCTCATCTATCACGCTGAACGATGGAGAGTCGTTCACGATTGACTTTGGCGCGTCTCTGGCGACGTTCTGATCATGAAAGAGTGGGTCTATCAGGTGTTCATCGCGCTTGATCAGCTTGCCAACACGCTCTTGAACGGATCGGCGGATGAAACCATTTCCTCGCGCTGCTTCCGGTTGAATCACATAAAAGCATATCGAGTGGCAGAGATATTCGTCAACTGCCTGTTCTTTCCGTTCCAAGGGTGGGATCACTGCCGCAATGCGTATATCAAGGAAGTGCTTGGACGGCAACTGCCGTACGAGTTTTATGACCTCGCTGTGGCGATGAATATCCAGCACGATAAAGACAGGTTGGGCGACAGGGTGCAGATATGAGCGTATTGAGCGATGAAATAGATAACGATCCGACCGGGAAGGGGTATGCGGCATTCTTGCCGGACCAGCCGGGGCATGTGGTCGCACTGCTTAATGCGCTGACCGAGACAAAGCACAAGGCGCGCATGATCACGGCGCGAGGCATTTTGTCGGATTACCCGGGAGGTCCAGTTGCTGCCGCACTCGTGCTTGATAAGCTGGAAGCTGCCGCCCCATCCGTTCCAGCTCTAAAGTGGGCCTTCGGTTTTCTCAAGACTGCGGAAGGTTTGGACATTGGACACCCCGCTACACACGGAATGATAGATCAGCTGACTCCGGGCGTGATCACCACGGAAGAGGCTGATAACCTGAAATCTCTGTCACTGCAGTCCGCTTCGCGCGCTGAAGTGCTTGGCTTGCCGTATGTGACTGAAGAAATGCTGAGGAACCGCTGATGACGACATTCACACAATCTCAAGGGGCGAAAAGTGGAGCCCTTGTTACGATGGGGGCGCTTGCTAGCGATACCTATATCGCTTCAGCGGCAATCGATCTTGGGGCGAATATCCCTCTGGATTCAACTTTTGAGGTGGTTGCGACAGTCACATCCCCGGTGAGCGATAAACAAGTGATCCTGTTTGCCCAACTGTCGCTCGATGGGACGGATTTCACCACTGGGCCTACAAGCGGTTCAAGCGCTACAGATGAAGCTGATCTGCATTGGATCGGAACGCTTCCTTGCAACAGCACAGGCACGCACAGGAAGCTATTCAGTTTGTCGGGCCTTCCTGTTGCTCAGCATATAAAGCTGGTAGTTCGTAATCGCACAGGCGTTACCCTCACTTCGGGCTTCGTCTACCGTGCCGATATTACCGGAGCATCCGCGTAAGTGTCTCTGATCCTCCCTCGTCGACTCAGGTCGCAGCCTCAATATCCCGCGCCTCTCGACAAATCGAACAAATTCCATGAGCGGCTGACGTTCGCCTATTCGGTCGGGCGTGGCCCAAGTGACGCTGCACATGGAGCAGGCTCCGTTACCGGGGCCATGACATATGGAGTGGGACAGAAAGGCAAGAATGTCAAGCCTGCTGATTCTTCGAGTTACATAGCGTTTGCGAATAACCCCGACTACAACATCACTGGCGGGATAACCGTAATTGCTCTTGTAACTGTAGGGGGGACAACAGTACAGCAGCACGTAATATCAAAGTCATCTGGCGGGGGTGGATCAAATACCCCTTGGGCATTCGGCCTGGAAATAGGCGGTTACATATTCCTTAACCGAGCCAATGCGGGTTTTCGGGTATGGCAAAGCGGGACAGCGCTAACAACCGGACGTACTGTTGTTATTGCTGCAACCCAGGGCGCAGATATATCCGTTGCGCCAAAGTTCTACGTTGATGGGGTTTTGGATTCCGTTGCATCAACAAGTCTTTATGGCGGATCTGGATCAGGCGCGCCAAATAGCAACACTGAGACTGTTAAGATCGGAAACAGGGCAGACCTGGGGGCGCGGTTTTTCGGGCTTCTTTATGATGGATTTGTCCTGGATGGCGCACTGTCTGACGCAGAGGTTGCGGATTTTTCCAGAAACATCTGGGCAATCTGGAAAGCGCCGGAGCGCCGGATATTCACCGCTTCGGCTACGACCAGCTACACACTCACCGCTGATTCTTTCTCGCTGACGTTTGCTGGAACAGACGCCAACCTTGAATATAACCGAGCTCTTTCGGCTGATCCAGCATCCTTCTCGTTTAACGTTGTTGATGCAACACTAAAACGAGGATACGCGCTTACCGCTGATTCGGCATCACTCAATTTCTCTGGTGCTGACGCCGCGCTTAAGTGCGCTCACGTTCTGCAAGCGGATTCAGGGACGCTTGAGTTAGCCGCCGCAGATGCTTCTCTAGAATACAACCGGGTATTACAGGCCGGTTCTGCAACGATACAGTTTGATGTCGCGGATGCGACGCTCACACATGCTCAACCCGGAAGCTACACGCTTACAGCAGAGCCCGTAACACTTGGTTTTGCTGTCACGGATGCTTCACTCAAATATGACCGCAAACTTACGGCAGAACCGGTCGAACTTGCTTTCAACGGCGCCGATGCATCGCTCCGATACGCTCGCGCCGTTATTGCAGAAGCTGCTCAGATTGCTTTCAATCTCAACGACGCAACCCTGACCCGCACTGGCGGGCCCGAGCCTGTCACCTCCATCGTTGAGCGCACAGCAGTATTTCAGCGCTCAAAATCCGTAACCGTCCGATTCAATTAATCAATGGCTGACTTCGTGGCAGGGGACACAGCGTCCGTCCTGAAGGTTACGTGCGTCGATAAGTCCGAGACGCCCATTGATCTGACTGGCTGTACAGCAAACATCCGCTGGAAAGATGAGGTCGGCGAGGTGCAGACAAAGGCTATGACGGTATTAGATGCTGCAAACGGCGAGTGCACGTATCAATTCGGCGAGGATGAGTTGTTTTCTCCTGGCATGTCGTTCGAGGTCGAGGTAACCGACATCAGCGGAAAGAAACTGAGCAACGTGGATTTGATTTCCGTGACAGTACGGGAGCAGTTGGGATGAGGGTAATCGAGCAGCCGAAGATCGAACCTGTATCGATTGGCGAGGTTAAGGCGCAGATAGGCGCAGATGGCTCGGACGATTTAATAGCGCGCCGGATCATAGAAGCGCGCAAATGGGTAGAGGATTACACCGGGCGTGCGCTGATCACTCAGACCAGAGAAATCCGATGGGACTGCTTTGTCGATGAGCACGAATTGCCGTCTGCTTTGACGGTTGGCAGCTTGAAATACATCGATCCATACGGGGTTGAGACAACGCTGAGCACAGAGAATTATGTGTTGGATACCTACTCAACGATTCCTTATGTGCGCGCTGTGCATGACCTCGGGTGGCCTTCCACCCGGAGAGAGCGTAACGCTGTCCGGATCCAATACACGGCAGGCTACGGGCCAAAAGCAAACGATGTTGAGCCAATAATCCGCGAAGCAATCATCCTGCTTGTCGGCCACTGGATGAATCACCAGCCCAGGATCGAGAGCGGAATTTCAATTTCCCGCATTCCATTCGCGATAACTGATCTTCTCAGCCCCTACCGGCTTTATTTCGTATGACCCACGCACGCCAACAAATCAGAGAGGCGGTAGCAGCCGTTCTCTCCAGGAATCCTGTTCCCTGGAAAACCGTAACGAAGACGCGCATTCCCGCGACGATGCAAATCTGGCCGTATTTGATGGTCTTTGCCGAGTCGGAATCATCCAGTCAGCTTACCGTCAACGACCCCTGTGTTTATGAGCGCGAGGTGACGATCACTGTCGCCGGGATGCTCAAGCTACCCACAAATACCTCGATCATTGAAGACAAGATGGATGAGTGCGCGGCAGAGATCGAGCAGAAGTTAACCCAATCCACTTTGCGCAATGAGTTGCAGCAAATCCAGTCGCTGACGCTGATCAGCACAAGCATGGAAGTCGTGCAGGAAGAGGACGGCATAGACCACGGCGAAGTCATCACGTCATGGCGCATCAGTTATTCAACACTTGAAGGTTCCCCGGACACGTTAATTTAGGAGAAGGAAATGGCAACAATCTACAAGAATTCTGGCCTGGTACTGTCGATGCAGAGCGCGATAGCTGCCTCTGTTGACATTGAGTCGGCAACCAATGCCAATCCCGGGGTATTCACGGCAACTGGTCATACGCTGCTTGATGGCGACATCATTTTGGTGCGTGCATCCGGAATGATCGAGATCAATGAGCGCATGTTTGTGGTAGCCAACAAGGCCACGAACACGTTCCAGCTCAAGAATGCCGCCACCGGTACTGTCGGCATCGATACCACGGATTTTGGCGTATTTGCGTCTGGCAGTTTCGAGAAGATTACGCTCGGGACAACGATACCTGGCGTTCAGGAATTCTCCCCGCAAGGCGGCGACATCAAGTTCCTCGATACCACCACTGTTTCCGATACCCGCGATAAGCAGATCGTGGCTGGCGTGACCGCAATGAGCTACAGCCTGACAATGCAATGGGATCCGGGCGATACCGCACAAGCCGCCATGCAAACCGCGTTTGAAACAAGCGAAGCCCGAGGTTTCCGTATCCGCTGGCCAAACGGTCGGTACATGCTGTTCTACGGTTCAGTCGGATTCTCCGGCATGCCGGGCGGTGGTAATCAGGCCGTCACCACGACCCAAGCCGCTATCGCCATGAACGGCGCCCCGACCTTTGGTATTGCTTGATGAATCCACTTGTAGACCGGTTTCTCAAGAGCACTCAATCACGTGTTGAGATAGTTCCGGGCAAGTTCATCATATTCCGCCGTCCTCTTGACGGGGACTTTGCCGAGATGGCGGCCCGCGGCAAAGCCGGTCCTCTCGACATGATTTATGAGTTCACGGTTGGGTGGGATGGCTTTGTTGATCTTGATATTTTCCCCGGTGGTGATGCCGAACCACTTCCCTTTGACAAGGAACTGTTCTGCTGGTGGATCAAGGATCATTCCGAGCACTGGAACAAGATAACCAAAGCCATAGATGACGAACTCGGAGCGCACGAGAAGAGGGTAGGGGCAGCGAAAAAAAAGTAGCGGACTGGCTGGAAGAGTTCAAGTTACCGATCCAGCCATCCGGCGCCCCTCCTGAATGCGAACTTTCGGTAAAGGTGTGGAACGCAATGGGCGGAACGCTCGACTGGAACGCTCTGCCGATCCTGACCGAGATATACGGCGTTTCTGATGTGGAAGTGCTGATTGCTCAGCTCATCGCAATGCGAGATTTTGAATGGCCGAAAAATCGATAAGCGTTCACGGTTTGAGCGAGGCAACAAAGGCGATATACGCCTACTCGCAGCAACTCGGGGACCGTGTTGTCAGGGGCTCGCTACGGGTCGGCGCTAACTACATTGCCAGAATTGCGAGAGCCAGTGCGCCCGTCAAGACAAGCGCCTTAAAGAGGCGCGGAATCATTGTTCGCAACTCCAAAATACATCGCGGCAAATCATCAAAAGACATGATCGGGGTATATCTCACGATAGCCAGGAAGAAGAAAGATGATCCGTATTACGGCAAGTTCCAGGAGGCTGGATGGAGAGCCGGGAAACGAGTTATGCCCGGAAAGCTGTTTATCGATAAAGCATTTGAGCAGAACAAGGAAAAGGCAGCAGAGGCTATCCAGCAATCCGCGATAGCTGCGTCTGAGGTATTAAAGCGCAAGGTGGGTCTGTAATGGCAAAAGCGATCACAATTGATTTTAATGCCAATGTCGCACGCTTCCAGTCGAGCGTCGACCGGATGACCAACGATCTTGCCAAGTTCCAGACGAACGCGGATCGCATCAGCAAGAACGTCAGCAAGTCTTTTGAGCGGCTAGGTTCTGGGCTGCAAGGCATTTTTGGGGGACTGGTTGCCGGTATCAGTGTGCGCGAAATTGCGCAGATGGCTGAAACGTACAGCAACATTCAAGCTCGACTTAAACTCGCCACGCGCAACGCGGATGAGTTCGCTCAGGCCAACGCTAATATCCGGCGCATTGCGGACTCAACCAAAGCCCCGCTTGAGGCTACCGCTACCCTCTATACCCGTATTGCCCAGTCTCTCATCGATGTCGGCGGAACGCAGCAGCAGATAGCGAATACCACTCAGGCGCTTGCGCTCGGCCTGAGAATATCCGGGGCGTCGGCGGAAGAGTCTGCATCTGCGATGACGCAATTCTCCCAAGCTATAGCCTCTGGCGTATTGCGTGGCGAGGAATTTAACTCGGTCAATGAGGCAGCGCCACGTGTTATGAAGGCGTTGGCCGATGCTCTCGGTGTTCCTGTCGGTAAGTTGCGGGAGATGGCACACGAGGGCAAGCTGACTCGTGACATCCTGGTGGAAGGTCTTGGCTCGCAGCTTCCGAAACTGATCAGGGAGTCTGAGACGCTACCGAAAACGATCGGTACCGCTTTTACGGATGCAAGGAATGAACTGCTCTTGACCGTGGGAGCGATAGACAAGGTAACAGGGGCAAGCGCCAAGGCGGCAGAGGCGATTGGTCTGATTGGGAAAGCATTCAAAGGCTTTAGAGACACCCCGGATTCAATAATCAGCGACAAACTGCTCGATACACAGCAGTTAATGGATTCCGCTCTGAAGATGCGGAAACTATTTAATGCGCTAGGTATGGAGCCGCCACAAGGCGCGAGCGACAGCTACATCAACAAACTAAACCAGCAAGCGCTGGAACTTAAGCGCAGCCTGGAAGGGGTGCGCGAGGAAGCGGCAAAGGCAGCAGCAGCACCGGCTGATCCCGAAGCCGGGATGAAAGCGTTGTTGGCAAAAGCGGAAGCTGAAGCCAAGGCAAAGAAAGCGGCGGATGATGCGAAAAAAGCCGCTGAGGATGCGGCGCGAGCAGCAAAGGCATTCGCCGCTCAACAGCAAACATTTATCGACGGCCTGCAAAAAGAAGCCGATACGCTCGGCATGACAGCATCTCAGCTTAAAGTCTATGAAGCCGGTTTGCTCAAAATAACTGGCGCAAGATTGGATGGCGTGAAAGCAAACGCGGAGCGTATCGAGGCATTCCAGGCTGAGCAGAAGGTTCTGGAAGACATGCGCGAGTCCTACGCAGAGGCCGCAGAGTCATACCTGGAATTTATCGGCACCGTAGCGAAAGACAACAAAGTAGCCACGGAGAAGGTAGAGCGGCTCAAGGTTGAGCTAGGCCTTGTAGACAAATCCGAGGCGCAACAGAAGCGCATGCTCGCTCTGTACGATCTCGAAGTGAAGGTCAAGGAGCGTCTGAAAGAATTAGACGGCTTGGATACCGGCGATTCTGTTCGCAAGATCCAGGAAGAGGCGATACTGAAGGCTAAGGCGAGCGAAGAAGAGGCGATCCGGCTGGAAGAGCAGATACAGAAACAGAAAACACAAGTCGCAGAGATGCAGAAAGTCTGGGATAACTTCGGTTTCAACATTCAGCGCAATCTCGGGGATCAGCTTTTCAATATTCTGGACGGAAACTTCAAGAATATCGGCGCGTCGTTTGCTTCAATGATCAAGCGCATGGCGGCTGATGCGCTGGCAGCGAATCTGACTCAAGCTTTGTTTGGCAAAGACGGTGGTTTGCTCAAGATGGGACTGTCGCTGTTTTCCTCGGTTCTTGGCATTGCTGGAGGGATAGCTGGGGGCGGCGGGGCGGCTGCTGGTGCGTTGAAAGTAACAAGTCCAGGGCTTACTGGCTGGGCCGCCAAGGGCGCATATTTCGACCATGGAGTGTCGTACTTCGCCAAAGGGGGAATAGTAGATTCGCCCACCTTCTTCAAATTTGCCAAAGGCGGAACAATTCATGATGGAGTAATGGGCGAAGCTGGAACCGAGGGAATCTTCCCGCTCAAACGAGATTCTCAGGGAAGGCTTGGAGTTATTGCCCAAGGCGGCGGAGGTGTGTCGGTCAACTACGCTCCAGTAATCAATGTCGATTCACGCACTGACCGCGCAGAGGTTCACGCTATCGTATCGAGAGCGGTGAAACAGGGAAACGCCGATCTGGTCGATAGGCTCTCCCGTCAAGGCGCGATATGAGCATCATCACTTTCCCTGAGTCGCTCAAGGTCGCCCGCGTGACATGGGCACAGCAACGGAATGATGTGGAATTCCGCTCCGGCTTTGGCGCTCAGGCGGTGGAACTGGCTGGCCCGCTCTGGTCTGTCACACTCGAAGCCGCGCCGGGACGTGAGGCAGATAGTGGCGGCTGGCAAGCGCTCGGAATGCAATTACGCGGCAGGACAAACCAGCTCGAACTGTGGAACCATGCCCGCCCCGTTCCCCGGGGAACCATGCGCGGCACCATGACGCTCAATTTAGACGCGGCGCAGGGCGCTACAACCTTATCCATTGTGGCAAGCGGGCAAGCGTCTAAAACGCTTCTGCAGGGCGATTTGCTCGGGATAGGGGATAACCTAACACAGCAGGTCGTCATGGTCGTAGAGGACGCCAAAAGCGATGGGAGTGGCATTATCTCCGTGACTGCTGAGCCGCCTTTGCGCAATGCATTCTCGGCGGGCGAAGCGATAACCTGGAACAGACCTAAGGCGCTATTCAGGCGTGTCAATTCCCGTTTTTCGTGGGAGAGTTACGCCGCCGTGACCGAGGGTTTTACTCTTGATCTGATCGAGGATTGGCGTATATGACGATTCTTGATTCGGCTCAGCAGACAGAACTTGAAAAGCCCGTTGCGCGTCCCGTCTACTTCGTGGAGTTCCAGTTTTCCTCTGAGACGCAATACGTTTGCACGGCAGACAGAACGATCACATGGAACGGCCACGACTGGCTTGGTTTTGGAATAGTCGGGTCAATCAGTGCCATAGAAGAGTCAGAAGGCGTTGAATCGAAGGCACTGAATTTTATGCTCAACATAGCCCAGTCCGCCATTTTGGCGCTGGCAGTGGGCGACGTCGAAGAGTATCGCGGCAAACCCGCGAAGATGTATTTTTGTCCCCTGAACGAATCCTTTCAGCTTGTTGGGACGCCTCAGCTTTGCTGGCGCGGCATTATGGATTTGGTGGCCGTCGCTGTCGAGGGCGAAGAAGGTCGGGTGACGCTGAAGTGCGAGACGAGTGCTTATGGCCTCAAACGACAACCCTCTCTGCGGCTGAATGCCGCACAACACAAGAGGAAATATCCGAACGATAAGGGGTTTGATTATCTCAATGATCTGATAGCAAATCCTACTGTTTGGTTGTCAAAAAAATTCCAGCGGAGCATTAACTGACGTGCTTATAATCTCCTGTTTTAACAGGAGGGAATAATGAAAAAAATAGCAATAGTGTCAGCAGTAATTATTATGTCCGGCTGCGCCGCATCGAAGCCTATTAATTTTACACATCCAACTGCAAGCCAATCACAGTACTTGGCTGACGCCAAGGGTTGTGAGTACGAGGCTACAAAACATACGCAAACGGTTGATCCTCGTTATGGGGATCTTTACGGCGCGCTTGATATGCACGAACGGCGACGGAACTTGGCGGTGATGTGTATGGAGGCAAAGGGGTATGCAGTTGCTAAGGAATAATGAAATTTTCCGAATACATTTCTTCCCATGCAAATAGAAGGTTTATATGGGGCGTGCATGACTGCTGTACGTTTGTTGGGGAATGGGTGCGACTTGAGACAGGGCGCGATTACCTGACAGAACACCGACCGTGGACAACGGCGCGTGAAGCAAAGAAAAAGCTGAGAGACCTAAACGGTCTCTCTTTTTTTTTGGATCAACATTTTAAAAGAATCCCCCCCGGCATGGCGCAAGACGGCGACCTCACAATTTATCAGGGCGCTGCGTGCCTGTTCAGTGGGCGGCATATCGTTTCTGTTGGCGAAACCGGCCTTGTTTTTACTGATCGCTCCGTCGCCAAAGAGGCCTGGACGTGCCGCCATTAATCCCGGCTATCGGGGCGCTGCTTGGCGGCATTACCTTATCTGCAACGACTGTACTAACCGCCGCATCCATTGCGCTGACGGTTGGCACTACGATATTCGGTGCCATGGCGCAACGCGCTGCCGCAAAGAAGGCGAGGCGCGCAGCGGCGAAAGCGCGGGAAGATTTTCTCAATTCCCTGCAAGAGCGCACGGTCACGCGCATTGCGAGTGACGCTGCTCATCGGTACGTTTACGGTCGTGCCAAGGTTGGCTCGGACATAGTAGCGATTCTGTCCAGCGGCGAAAATGAAGAATTCAAGCACTTGGTCTGTGTTCATGCCGCCCATGAGTGTGACGGGATCGAGAAAGTTTATATCGACGGTAAAGACCTGGGGGAGCTCGATGCGGACGGCTTTGTTACCGGAGGGGAATATTACTCAGCCAGAACAGAGAGCATAACCGAGAATTTCCCCGCGTCGCCTTTTACCCTGGCGCACACGCCGAGCAGTGCCGTCAAGGTATTAGCGTACGGACCTCCGGCGCTGTTCAAGTTGCTCCCGACTTTTATAACTGAGGTTCCATATACTCAGTCAGGCAACACTATCACCGTTACTGGCAACCCGGGCGCAACGCACTACAGCGTCACGTACCAGTACCAAGTCAACACCTCACAGGTGCGGGTGCGCAAGCATCTTGGCGTGCCGGGCGATACGGCCGACGCCTCCCTGCTCGCAGAATGTCCTGACAAGTGGAGTTCGAGCGCAACCCTCACCGGGTTTTGCTATACGGTAATCAGGCTTGATCTGCGGCAGCCGAACTTCCAGGGTGGCGTGCCTGGGGTTGAAGTATTGCTGCGCGGGAAGAAACTTTACGATCCGCGCACAGGCACAACGGCGTGGAGCCAGAACAACGCTCTAGTCATTTATGACTACCTCACGTCCGAGATGTGTGGAGTCGACGCAGGCGACATTCCGCTCTCGCACGTGATCACGGCTGCGAATGTCTGCGATGAAGCGAAATCCTTCGGCGCGCTCTATACCTGCAATGGCACGGTAACAAGCGATCAGGATCAGGCTAATGTGCTGGAAGCCATGGCACAAAGCATGGCCGGGGGGATCGTTGCCACCACATGGGAGATATACGCGGGCAAGTACGTGGCGCCCATAGCTTCATTGCAGCAGGAAGATATTGTCGGGGCTCTCGCGGTGACTCCTGGCATATCCGACGCGGATACGATTAATGGAGTCCGCGGGCAGTTCGTCTCTGCCGAAAATCAGTATGTAGCGACCGATTTCAAGTCGTACCAGAATGCAACGTACCTGGCAGCGGATGGCAAGGATAAGTTTTCCAACATCGATTTCCCGTTCACCGATACGACGCAGCGAGTTCATAACCTCTGCCGGATCATAACCGAGGACCAGCGCAACGGTTTTACGGTCAAGGCTGAGTTTTCGCTCAAGGCATGGGATTACAGGGTAGGGGATCGGGTAACACTGACCAGCGCGTTCCTTGGGCAGACGGACAAGGTTTATCGGATCACCGATAAGAGCTATGCGCCGGACTCCGCTATCACGCTGACACTCAAGGAAGACGCGCCAAGCATTTGGGACTTGGCTGATACCGTCACTCTGGACGATACGCCGAATACTGACCTGCCGAATCCCTTTGTAGTCCAGAAGCTGGATCTTGTGACGTGCTACTCCGGCACGGATGCGCTGCTCGCGCAGGGCGATGGAACGATCATCTCCCGGATCCTTGTGGAGTGGAAGGGCGCCGTCCTTGCTGATGGCGAGATCGAGATACAGTGGCGCCGAGACTCAGAAACGGCATGGCGGAAAACTAGCGCGCTCAGCGATGAGACAAGCGCTTACCTCTCCCCAGTGGTTGACGGCGGCTGGTACGTTGTCCGGGCGCGTCCACTCAACCCATATTTCAACTCCAGATCAGATTGGACCTATGCCGATCTGCATCAAGTTGTCGGCAAGTCAGAGCCGCCTGATGACATAACCGATCTCGCGATAGATGAGGATGTGCTGTCGTGGACCGGCGTTAATGATGTCGATCTGGCCGGATATGTATTCCGCTACCACTTCGGCAACAACCTTGACTGGAATACCGCTGTACCGCTTCACACTGGGATCATAACCTCATCGCCATATACCGTTACCAATCTGCCCTACGGATCGGTAACGATCATGGGCAAGGCTGTCGACACAAGCGGGAATGAATCGCTCAATGTCGGCACGGTTTTTACCAATCTTGGCGATGCGCCCATTGCCAACGTCGTTGAAACGTACAGCTTTCACCCGACGTTTGATGGAACGCTCACAGATTGCACGGTCTCTGGCGGCCAGATCGTGGCCGGGGCGGCAGACTCTTTTTATGGGGATGATGCGCAGTCATTTTATGGCTCGGTAAATACAGCTTCGCTCTACAAGCCGGAAGCCGGGTTCAGGAAAATGGTTTACGAGTCCGGCGTAATGAACGTTGGGTCGGCTCTGACCGGATCGAAGATGACTTTGGCGCTGGCGACCAGCGGCATTGATGTTGTTGTCGAGTATCGCGTTTCAGGACTCGGTTCATTCTATGGACCGGATGACGAATCGTTCTATGGTTCCGACACAGAATCTTTCTTTGTTTCCGAGCCAGACGCTTTCGACGCTATCGATCTGGAGAGTTTTGATCCGAGCAACCCGAATTCTTTCGTCGCGGTTGATCTGGCAAATTTTGACCCGAACAACCCGAACAGCTTCCTGGCTGTTGATGCCGCGCTCTCATCCGAAGGGGGCCCGTTCTACGGATCGTCTTCGGCAGCATGGCTTCCATGGCCGGGGCAGGTTACGGTGAAAAATGCGGATTACCAGTTTCGCGTAACGATAGGCGGCGGGACGACTCAGGGCAAGATCATCAGCATGACGGTGACGATTGATGCCCCAGACATCAAAGAGTCGATAGCAAATCTCCCGATAAGCGCGTCCGGCACGGCCATCCCCTATACGAAAAACTTCGCCTCGATCAAGGTTGTCACGTTCGGCGCTCTGCAACCCGGCGCGAGCGGCGCGCGCAGCTTGACCATAGATAAAACCGTTCCCCTTGCTCCTGTTATTCGCGCTCTGAATAGCTCAGGCGTGGCCGTATCAGGAGCAAAAGTAGATGTTGATATTCAAGGATATTAAATGACAGCGTTACCGTTAAAAACAAGCATATCCGACACATACCCGAATCCTAGTAACGCAACCGCACGAGCCGGATTTGCGCAGCTATGGGACGTGATCAATGAGGTGTTTGAGAAACCGGAACTCGATCTCGCGTCTGCCACCACCTGCGACATTGGTGGGCAATTATCGACCAAGCTGCGGATCACTGGCACAACAACGATCACCGGCTTTGGCACGAATTACCGGGGCCCTATCCAGATCAGAATGGCCGGGGCGCTGACGATTACGCATAACTCAACAACGCTACGCTGTCCTTGGGGTGTAAGTTACACGACGACGGCAAATGAGTTAATGGCCGCATGGCCGATTTCCTCATCTAGCGGGACTGCGGATGGATGGCAGCTTGTGTCATTGAGCGGAGGCGTCCTGTCCATTGCGGCAGGCGGCACGGGCGCGGCTACTGCGGCAGCAGCGTTTTCTGCGCTCAAGCAAGCCGCAACGACATCCGCTACCGGGGTGGTTGAATTGGCAACAGATGCTGAGGCGCAGGCTGGAACAGACGCTACTCGCTGTGTCACGCCAGACAACCTCGGGGCAGTAGTGCTCGGCCTGGGCCAGAGTTGGCAGAACCTCACCGCCAGCCGCGCTGTAAATACGACCTACACGAACTCAACCGGCAGATCAATTCAAGTAAGCGTATGCGTGTCATCCTCTTCAGGAGGCTCAGCGGCTGTAATCCTCATTAATGGAGCCATCAATATTTATGGCTCTTCAGGGGCGGCGCCGGGTGAGTTTTTATATGTGTCGGCAATAATTCCAGCGGGGGCGACATATAGAGTCGGAGTGACGGTCGGTAGCGCCTCTATCGTTTCAAACGGCTGGACAGAGTTGAGGTAACCATGTCATTCAAATACTACAAAGATCAAAACAACCAAGTCTATGCATTCGAGGCGGATGGATCGCAGGATGCGTATATCAAACCCGAACTAACCTTGATCACAAAAGCTCAGGCTGATGCATTGCGTGTGCCTGCTACAGCCATACCGAGCGTTATCTCAATGCGTCAAGCTCGTCGCGCCCTACTTCAATCCGGGTTGCTTGCACAGGTTGATGCCGCTATCGCCGCAATGACGGGAGCGGCAGGTGACGCGGCTCGGATTGACTGGCAATTTGCTCAGACGGTTGAGCGCACTCATCCGCTAGTCGGGACGATGACTACGCAACTTTCTCTGACCGAGAAGCAACTTGACGATCTGTTCACGCTGGGAGCTACACTGTAATGGCCTGGAATGATCTAGCAACTGTCGTCGGTCGCAAATCCAAGGGGACCGCGCTCTCGCTTGAAGAATATGACGCAAACAACAATGCACTCAACGCGAAGCAAGCCGAGAAAGCTCCATACGCAACGAGCGGCGGCAAGCCTATTGGCTTTACTGGCAAGCACGGCTTTGTTTATCCGCTCATTCGTCGTCCAATAGAAATTTTAGCTGGATCGGCTATTGGATTTTCATGTTCCCTGACCTCGATTGACGAGCCTCTTGATTCGTTCGCTATCCCTGCAGGATTGCTTGGTGTTAACAGCATTCTCCAGATCGAGCCGCTTTGGACATTCACCAACAGCGCGAACAACAAGATTTTGAAGGTCAAGGTTGGCGGCGTGACAGTTTACAGCGCCACGCGCACCACATCTGTCAAAGAGGCTCCGCTGATCGTCCTGGCAAACCGTAATTCCCTGGCATCGCAGATACAGCCTTATGACGGCGCTTATGGCACAGCAGGGGCGAGCGCTCCAGCAACCCACTCAATCGATTTCGCAAACAATGTCGTAGTCGATATTACCGGGCAGAGAGCAGACAGCGGCGATGCTCTCACCCTTGAATATTATCGCGTGCTGCATTTCGTGGGAGATTAAATGGATGCCTTGAACGCAATATGGGCAGCGGTAACTACGCCCGTCATATCTTATGACTTAACGGTTCATACAAGCCTCGATCTAGTTAGTATCGCCCTCGGAAGTGCTGCGGCGATTGGACTGGGTCGCATGATTTACAAGCGGTGGAGTGAATCCTGATGACTGACTTCTTTGTTCGTCCTGTCGGGGCGCACAGCAATACTCCAGACGGACTCACGTATGAGACTGCTTGGCTTGGTTGGACAACCGTGCAATGGGGCTCAGGCAAAGTCACTGCGGGATCTACATTGTACGTGTGCGGCGCTCATACTTACTCTGAGATCATTCGACCCGGCGCGAGTGGAAGCCTGGGTAGTCTCATAACAATTCGCGGCGATTACGCGACTGAGGCTGGATCAATTACATTCAGTGCCGGGGCCTACTACTTCAACATAGACAAGTCCTATATAACCCTGCAATCGCTCACGATAACTTCAGGGAACAATCGCTGCATTGGCGTTACCGGAATACCGAATATCGGCTTCTGGCTTAAGAATTGCACGCTGTCCGGATCAGCCCTGCAAGCAGTGGACTTAATGCCTGCTAATACCTTTGCATACAAGGACGTCGTCATTGAAGGCAACACGTTCAACGGTGGAACTGGGGGAGCAATTCTCTGGTGGGTCACAAGTAGAGTGACCACTACTCTGACAAACATACAGATAAACAACAACGCCTTCAACGGTGTATCCGGCCCGCGCGGCGTCATCGTTTTTAACGAACAGGACTTCTTCTACGACGATGGCATTACACCTTGGGACGGAGCAAAGATGGAAGATGTGGTCATCAGCCGGAATGCGTTTGCCAATTGCAGCGGAGTTGCTATTGAGTGTTTCTGCCCTGCGATCTATGGGCGAAATTCAGGCATCAAGGTTTATGACAACACTATCACTAATCAGCAGAGAGTGGGTCTTGTTGGAGGGGGTATTGTTCTCGGCGGATTTGGCCTGTCCGCTACTCCAGATTTTGGGCCCAATGACGTTTATAACAACAAATGCTATGGGCTCCATGGGCTGTCTGGCCTTGCAAATATCTTCTATGGAACATACCGTGTCTTTAATAATTACGCGGAGAACCTGACAACAGGCGGGGTAGATGCTTGCGGTATTCTGTTCGACCATGATTGCCGGGACAGCGTTGCGTTTGGAAACCAAATCAGGGACTTATACGGTAATGGTTCTACCAACAACTCCCCTCCCGCGGGATCGGGGATACTGATTTTAGATGCTACAAATTGCACGGCTTACGGCAATCTGGTTGTTAACTGCGTGACCGGCGTTTCCTTTGGAAATAAGGAGGCAGCGCAATCATCAAACATCTTCAACAACACATTCGTCAATTGCTCTTACGCCGGAGCTTACATGATGTCTACGGCAGACAATACGGCAAACGTTATCCGAAATAACATCTTTACTACAACAACCAGTTCAACGCCTTCTGTCAGGGCAAATACTGCTTCTGCCTGGACTGGCGAATCCAATAACTGTTTTTATGGTTTCTCTGGTCCGGTCGGTCATACATTAGCGGCATCAACTTTGACAGCCGATCCTGACCTTAACACGGTTTACAGGCCGGAAGCAGCCAGTTGTATCCGCACCGGAGCATATCTAGGCGGCAAAGACTTCTACGGCAAGCACTTCTATAACCCCCCGAACATCGGGGCGGTGGATGACAATCCTGTTCCCGCATGGCTGACGGCAGCAGAGCCGGTTTGATCAACTTTTGATTTTTCGCAACGAGGCCGCTAATGCGGCCTTTTTTATTTGATGAGCATTACTTTTTATCGCAGGAGACGGAAGATGTTAGAGAAATTGGAAGAGGCGAAGGAGCAGGTTAAACAACTCGATGCGAAAGCTGATTCGTTCCTGATGAAGCTGGTTGGCTCTCCGTGGACCGGACTTGCTCTTGTTGCTGCGGCGGTTATGTTTGCTCTGGCAGTGCTCGGATAAGGAAATTTCGATGCGCGACTTCGAGGCGCCCGTGTGGGTAAAGGTGGCTATTTTGTGGGCGCTTTCGGCGTTCAATTGGGTTAACGACAACCTGCCGATTTTGATCGGATGGGGGACGCTCATTTATACCTTGTTGCAGATCGGCGTGGCATACAAGAAATGGCGCGCCAAACCTGCTGAGAAGTGTGATGGATGAAGCAGACCGAGCTGCAGCACAAGAAGAGAAACAGCTTGAAGCTGCGTTGAGTCACAGAAAGCCGGTGCCAGAGCGTACCGGCTTTTGTTTGAACTGTGATGAGCCAGCGGAGGGTGCGTATTGCTGCCGCGAGTGCGGAGAGGATTTTGAGGCGAGAGAGAGGGCAAGATGATCAAACGTATGGCTGTTTCCGGTCTGGTGGTTGGAGCTGCTCTGCTTGTCGGGATCACGAAACAGGAGGGATTCCCACTTGAGGCTATTATTCCTGTTCCCGGCGATGCTCCCACTATCGGCCCAGGTCGCACTGAAGGCGTGAAGATGGGAGACAAGACAGAGCCGGTGCGCGAGTTGATCTACCTCTTAAACAACCTCGAGGGCAAGTATGCGGCAGGCGTCAGAAAGTGCGTCAAGGTCGAACTCTATCAGCACGAGTTCGATGCATACGTGAGCTTGACCTACAACATCGGTGTATCGGCGTTCTGCAGCTCTACGCTTGTAAGTGAATTGAACAAGGGCGAGTACGAGACGGCCTGCCGGGAAATATTGAGATGGAACAAATTCCAGGGCAAGCCATTGCGCGGCCTGACGATCCGGCGTGAAGCGGAATACAAACAGTGCATGGGGCTGACATGAACAAAATCTGCTGGCAGCAAGGTTTAGTCACAGCCGAGGACTTGAGCGATCGCAGACCTTTTCTGCTGCGCTTTCATGAAGGCAATCAGATCCCCGGTCCGGTTCGGGCAAGTTGCGTCATTGCTGAATCGCACGAAAGCGATTTGACTGCCCTGGTTGAGGCATGGCACGGCGTTGTACTGAAATCCGATCCGCATTCAATAGAGGCATTCTGCCGCGCCCATCAATTCCCCGGTGCGTCATGGTGGCGCAGCAAAGAAGGAAGAGAGGCGTATCAGATGTGGATTTACCAGAATTTCCCGCATTGATTTTTTAAACGGGGCATTTGCCCATTTTAAACCGCGCCGACCGTGAGGGTTGAGTCCCTAGACAGATGGCATTTCTTTAAGGAAGAAGCAGATGGAAAAGGACAATTTAACAGTTTCTCTTAGCTTTGGTATGCATGACGCTCAAGGTCGTGGATCGAAAGTTCCTTTTGAGTTTACCGGCCTCAGCTATAAGGACGCCGTTCACATACAGGGACGATTGCTGGAGATTGTGAACGAGCTTCACGGTATTGCTAAAGCAAAGATCGAGGCAAACGGTTAAGACATGCGCTTCGGAGCGCCTCCGGGCGCTCTTTTGCCTAAAAAACGAGCGATCTACAGGCTCCACAATCGATTATTTTTTCTCGGCAATGGTTAGATAAGGGGCTGAAATCTTGTCACTTTTCATAATTATTCTAGCGTCATGTGCCATCGGTTTCGGCGGCGGCTGGGTGGTCAATGGCTGGCGCAACGGGGAAGAAATAGCGCGTCTCGGATCGCGTTCCGCTGTTGCTGAGTCCAGCAACCAGAAATGCGAAACGGATATTGCTGATGTGCGCCGGGGTGTTGCCGAGATGGTCAATGCGGCCACTGAGCGAGCCAAGAAAGCAGAGGCCGCGATGCTCAATGCTCAAGCCAAAGCGGAGAAACACGTGACGGCGGCGAAGGCTATCCGGGAGGCACCTGTGCGCCAGGATGAGCCGATGTGTGATGCGGTATTCAGGGAGCAGGGGGAATATGTACAGAAAAGACGTAATTCGTAGACATATCGTAAATGACATGTATAGAAAATCCGTTTTTCTTTACATGTTGACGCTAGCTCTGACTGGCTGCGCCTCGAAGCCAATCATCCAGACGCGCGTCATCGAAAAACCTATTCCCGTCCCGTGCCATGTCGAGATACCAGAAGAATGCAAGGAAGCTTATTCAGTCGATCGCGTTTCTCCTGCTGACAATGCGCTGACGATCAATAGGGCGTTGCGTGCCGAGATAGAGGAACGGGCGGCGTGTGAGGTCAAGTTAAGGGCTGCGGTGAAGGGGTGTAACCAATCTAAGCCCTCCGTTTTAAACGAGAAATCTGGAAGTTGACGCGTTTTGAAACGTGGGGGAATTGGTATAATCCCCCTGGGGACGCCACGAAATCCCCAGTTTTTAGCTTGATTTTGTAATGGATACAACAAGCTGGACTGGAGGAATCGAAAGTAATGCGGTCTATCAGGCTGCGCAGTATGTCTTTTAGCGATTCTCTGTCGAGTTCCGGTAGATTTTCTGCCACCCTCGAGAGCATGGATTGCACATCAGACTCTTTTATCTCACGCAGCGCCTTCGATTGCTTCCGAGTCACTTCCAGTCTGGAAAGCTGATCTTCGAGCAGGCTCGTTGATGCGCGAATTCCTCTATCTTTTGAAGCAGCGTTCCAATTGCGGTTGTCTCTGACAGAAGATCGGATAGCCGGTTTATTTTTGCATCCAGCCTTTTGATTTCCGCCTTCAAGTTTGAGCCCTCCGCATCGTAGCTTGGGCCCATCAGGAACCATTACAGCCAAAGCCGGAGCTTGCACATGCGCGCCCTCGTTTGATTAGCAAAACTTGGAGGATAGAATGATATTCAGAGATGCCGAACAAGCCCCTCGTCAAGAAACAGGAGAGCGAGGTTAGTGACTCTCTTCCCGGAGGGTTGGGAATGGTTAAAAGAAGATTCCGTAATATCAAGTCTGGTAGACTGGTATCGGGCTCAACAGCTGGAGATTGATTATGAAGAGGACATAATACTTCTAATAGCTGCTGTGGCGTTATCAGGATGCGCAACCACAAGCGGGTACGAAAAGAAATTAGCTTTGTTTTACGGCCTATCAGAGATTGATTTGATCATGTTGCTTGGCACTCCTCAGCAAGTTTATGAGGCAGGAGACAAAAAATTCCTTACTTATTCTTTTTCCAAGTCTGTAATGGTTCCGGCTGGGGAAGAAAGTGTCGAAAATACCAAGTCATGCCAAACTACCTTTGAAGTTGAGAAAGGTATCGTTGTCGGATCAATCTGGAAAGGGAACGACTGCAAAGCGTAGCCTCCGATAAAACAGGATCACAAGCTACTTTCCGGCGACGAAGAGAACGATAGTGAAGGGTCTGAGCATTAAGGATGTTTATCTGCTCCGTCTTGTGATCAAGTTGAGATAAATCGATGCCGGCCATGTTCCATCCCTCCAAGCTGGGTTTTTTATTGCTGTGTTTGCTACCGAACATTACTCAGCAATATCATCTGATATTGTAATCTTCATGTTTCTCGTCCACGGTGGATAAAGAAACATCTTTAAGGAGATTACAGATGAACAAAGATCAAGTTAAAGGTGCGGCTAAAGATATCGCCGGCAAAGTACAGCAGGAGGTAGGAGAACTGACCGGTGACAAGGAACAGCAAGCCAAAGGACTTGCCAAGCAGGCTGAAGGCAAAATCCAAAAAGGAGTTGGCGATGCGAAAGAGGCAGTCAAGAAGGCCGCTGACAAGCTCTGACGAAATGCCGGGAAGCTAAAAGATCACTCAATAATAACAATACATTCTCCTCTCCTCACTTCCTAAACCCGCCTGCGCGGGTTTTTTATTTCCATACGTTAAGTATTTAACGGCAGAGATTCCATTGTATTGTTAATCTACCTACTCACTTCTCCCTTCCAAAACAGGAAAGCGATTGCAGTAAACGGTGTTCGCCGGACTTTTTGTTGCCATCCTCCGAAGGTTACAAGAATCTCACAGCTGATTCACATCAATTTAACCCCCGATGTAATAACGTACTTTGCCTAGACTCATTAAGGAGAGAGGAAAGGATGAAGCGCGAATACCAAATAGGAAATGATCAACTGATCGATCACATCTTGAAGCTATGGAACTTAGGGCTGGAAGAATCGCAGCGAGCCTTGATTGACCTGATAAGAAGCCTGGACGAGACTACTCGGCAAGAAGTCCTTCAAGTTCTTGAGAACTCAGTGAGCGGCGAGGGTAGGGCAATTGACCGGCTGAGGACATCAAGATGAACTCGCCGGAGTTTCCACAGCTTCTCCCTGAGGACACTCCAAAATCGCAAATTGATGTGCCGGATTGTGTGATAAATACAACAGTCCGGGACTTGTTAGTTGAATCTGAATCGACCTGCCCTGGCTCTTTCGGCCATGCCGGTTTCTTCCCTTGATCGTGGCCAGAAATCCGGAAGCTTGAAAACAATAAACTCAACCTCATGATTTAACTGAGATAATCTTAAGCTCTATTTGCTCTGTACTGTAAAAGGATGATGAGGGAGATTTCGGATAAACGTGATTATGCCGAAATGAGCGGGGAAATTGTTTCTCAAGCCAGAAGTTGATGAGAAAGTGGCTCTTGACATTCGGCGTCATCCCATACAAAGTATTGGTTCCAGAAATGCCATTTAATTAAAACCAACTAAACTTCGAAAGGAAACTAATGATGAAAATAAACAAGGCAATGTTTGCGGGTCTGGCTTTTGGCATGCTGTTGACGGGTGCGGTGCACGCAGCAGAACAAAAATTCACGGTGGTTATCAATGCCTATGACACCACGATTCCTGAACTTAATGTTGAAGGTGTTACGGTTAAGAACATCCGGGCCTTTAATGTTCTCAACGAGCCGGAAGCACTGACCGTCAAGAAAGGTAATACAGTAAAGGTCACCATCGAGAACAAATCGCCCATCAGCGAAGGTTTTTCCATTGACGCCTATGGAATCAAGGAAGTAATCAAGGCTGGCGAAACCAAGACCGTTAGCTTCAAAGCGGACAAGGTCGGTGCATTCACCATCTGGTGCCAGCTTCATCCCAAGAACATCCACCTGCCCGGTTCTCTGAACGTCATCGATTAATTGGATCGATCTGATGCTGCTGATGGAGCAGCATTGGCGGCGAAAGATGCATTCTCGTTCTGTCGTACAGTTATAATTAAAAACCCGCTGATTAGCGGGTTTTTAATTTATGCATTTAGTTCGGGAATGTTCTTACGGCGCAGGTAAGATGTATAGGGAAACGACAAGCCGAATTGCTTGCAGCGCATTACGTTTTCCCAAATGTCTTTCATTACTTGGCTACACACATCCCTTTGCAGTCAAGCCCATCCCTCGTGGGGTCGCATTTATCCGATGGGTCATCGATGCAAATCATGCCGCCCGCACATTTGATTCTGCTGGGACCACCGCAAGGTTGCTTGACTTTTGTTTCTTCGCCTTTACCCGCTACGCACTTGCCCGGACAGTTCAGACCATCTTTGGTGGGGTCGCACTTGTCTGACGGATCATCTACGCAGGACATACCCCTGGGACATTTAATTACGCTAGGCCCGCCACAAGGCAACTCCTTTTGGTCCATATGCTGGGATTTCGAATCGGATTTATGGCCTTCATGCATTCCGTCCTGTGCCTGAACATTTCCTCCCAAACCCATGGCCAAGCCCAGAGTCAACGCAAGCAATGTTGTGAATCTGGCCACGCTAAAAACAGAATAAGTTTTCATGTCAACTCCCCTTGAAATGAAGAAAAAAAGCAAATGACCGAGAACTCCCTCTTGCTGACACTAGTTTATTATTGATGATGAATTTCTTATATAAAAAAAGAAAGAAGTGGCAAAAAAACACGATAATTTTAGGAGCGGAAAACTGTCGTGTTCTGTGCGGTGACGCACCTATTGCAGAGGTCGAATTTGCACAGGTGGGAGCGCCGCGTCATAATCCTGACTGTGGTTCGTTAACTGGCGGAAAAGTATGGATGACGTTTCCTGGAGCGATGAAGAACTGAAGGCTTGCGTTGAAGCTTACGTTGAGATGCAGCGCAATGAGCGTACTGGGCAGCTCATTGTAAAGAAGCAGTATTACAAAAAGCTGGTGGAAATGTTCGGCCGCAGCGAACAGGCTTTTGAATCTCGCATGCAGAACATTTCCTATGTTCTTTCACTGATGGGACGCGGATGGATGACCGGGCTGAAGCCGGCAAAAAATATCGAGCCTCTTGTTGCTGCGCGGGTCGAACAATTACTGGAGCAGACCAGTGGACAAAAGGTGGTTCCAGTAGCCGCCTTTGAGATTGCTGTGCGCGAGGCAACGGAACAGAAAGACCTTCCCAAGCCCAGCGGTAATCCCCGCCCTAAACGACGACGCATATCTGTTGCGCAATTACAGCGTGATCCCAGCGTGAAGGCATGGGTGTTGCAGCAGGCAGCAGGAACTTGCGAATCATGCGAAAAACCCGCTCCATTTCAAGGGGCGGATGGATTACCTTATCTCGAATTGCATTACGTTCAGGGCCTGGCTGATGGCGGAGCCGATGCTGTTTCCAATGCAGTGGCGCTATGTCCCAATTGTCATCGCGAGATACATTACGGCGCCAATGCTCACGCGGTGGAAGCGTGGCTGTATGACACAGTGCAGAGACTGGAACGGGATTAGATAAAGGTGAAGGTCGGGTTGAAATCATGAATCCGGGGGAGAGCTGATGCTCTGGCAGGCAATGACCGCAGCGCGGGATCTCGGACGCCTGCACGAGATTGCTTCAATCCTCATACGGCATGGTTTCGGGGATGTGGTGCGCCGGCTCGGGTTTGCCCATGCGCTGGAGCGTGCCGGACGCGCATTGCATTGGAGTGAGGCCACCGAACTGGCACAGCTTGAACCTCAAGCGAGTGTGCGGCGCGCGATGGAGGAGATGGGACCTACCTTCGTCAAGCTCGGCCAGATTCTGGCAACACGCGTCGATCTTTTCGATCCCGAATGGATCGCTGAATTCAGCAAGCTGCAGGACAGTACACCGGCTTCCCCTTATCCCGAAGTCCATCAGCAGCTCACTGAGGATCTGGGCGCCCCCCCGGAGGAAATATTTGCCGCCTTTGAGCCGGAGCCGTTTGCCGCCGGATCTATTGCCCAGGTTCATCTTGCACGGTTGGAAGATGGCACCGAAGTTGTGGTCAAGGTGCGGCGACCCGGCATTCGAGTGGTGGTTGAAGCGGATTTGCGCTGGCTCTCAAGGCTTGCCGAACTCATCGAAACCAGCAACTCGGAACTGCGCCACTTCCACTGGCAGGAAGTGGTTGCGCAATTTACACAGTCACTCCGGCGTGAACTCGATTTTGGTGCTGAGTGCCGGCATGCGGAACGTATTGCCTCGAACTTCGCCGGCTACTCGGACGAGGCCTCGCCCATTTTGCCCTTGACACATCCTCCTGCCGGCGAGGATGAATCTTCTTCGTTACTTCCACTCATTGTCATTCCCAAGGTTTATTGGCAATGGACCGGTGAACGCGTATGTGTGCAGGAGTATATTCGAGGCATTCCTGGTCGCGATGTTGCGGCGGTCGATCGGGCTGGTCTCGACCGCAGGGTTCTCGCCCGCCGTGGGGTGGGGGCGGTGATAAAAATGATTCTGGTGGATGGGTTGTTCCACGCGGACCCGCACCCTGGCAACCTGTTTTATCTTCCGGGCAACCGAATTGCCTTCATCGATTTTGGCATGATCGGCCTGCTGGGAGAAGCACGGCGCGGAGAGCTGATCCATCTTTTACTCGGGCTGGTTCAGTATGATTCCGCCGCGGTGGCCGATGTGTTGCTCGACTGGACCGGGGAGGGTGATGTCAACGAAGAAGCGCTTAAGACTGAAATCCAGTTGTTTGTCGATCAATATCTGGGCGTCCCTTTAAAGCAGCTCAAGCTTGGCTCCATGCTTGCAGACCTTGTTGCCATCCTGCGCGGACATCGGCTGCATCTGCCGCCTGATCTTGCGCTCTTTTTCAAGGCATTCATTACGCTTGAAGGCACAGGAAGAGAGCTCGATCCGGAACTGGATATTGCAGGCGAGGCACTGCCCCTGTTGCGGGATGCAATGGCAATCCGTTACGCGCCGGCCGCAATGGCAAAGCGCGGATGGCGCACAGCCATCGAGCTGGCAAGTCTGCTAAGCAATTTGCCTCGCGATCTCTCGCGATTGTTGCGTTCTGCCCGTCGGGGCAAAGTGGATATTCATATCGAGGTGGCGCATCTCAAACACGTTGGTGATCAACTGGACGGTGCGGTCAACCGGCTGGTCGTGGGTATTGTGGTTGCCGCTGTCATCGTGGGTTCCTCAGTCGTGATGGCAGTCTCCACTGGGCCCACTCTATGGGGGGTCCCTTTCTTCAGTCTGCTCGGGTTTGCCTGTGCAACGATTGGCGCAATATGGCTGTTTTCGGCGATTTCCCGGGCCAATAAGGCCGATCGCGAGAGGAAGCCACGAGGCGATTGATCGCAGGATTGCGTTTGTTTGCGTGTGCTCGTATTCATATGCTGCCTATTTCATTCTTTCTTCCAGTAGCAGAAACCAGGATAGAACAATGAGAACAATCAATTTCTTGCAAACCCTTACTTTGGCAATCGCCATCGTACTGGTAGCCGGGTGTTCGACTACGCAGCGCAACACTCAATCATCAAGAACAGCTGTCGAACAGCTCCTCCTGAGTGAAGCAGTAAAAAGAAGCTTTCCCAACGAGCCAGGGGAATTCCTGCTCATCCCCCGCGGAGCGAGCGTGGCGATCAACACGGTAGGCATGACGCCCGACCAGGCTTTTCTGCAGCAGGTTTTAGCCGGATGGCTGGGGCAGCGGGGTTATCTGGTGCAGAAAGACGGCAAGGATGCCACACATCGGGTCGACGTGGTCGTGGAGGCCCTGGGAACAGAATTATCGGGGACATTCATGGGAATGCCTCCGGTCCAGAGTCAATTCATTCCATTTTCGCTGCCGGAATTGGCGCTCTATAAATCCCAGTATCAGACCGGATATGCGAAATTTCGCCTGAATGTCTTTGGCTTGCCAGCCGGGAATTTTCTTGGCTCGACCTCTGCTTTTCTGGGGGATGCCTACTACAATGACTACACGGTTCTCTTCATGTTGTCGCATACCTTCACAGATCTTCCATCCGTTCCGGAGAGGGGTTCCTTCAACCGCAAGCCCGCCAGTCCGCGGGGGGAGAATAAGGCAGAGTAAGCAGGAGCATTGCCAAAAGGAAAATATTCACAAATACCACGATCCGTTTGGCCTCCCGCCGGTGCATGAGCCCGGGATTTCAAACCGTATTTTGCAGGCGAGGCTGCCGTGTAATGGCGGGAGGGGGCAACCGTGACAGCGAGGGAAAACCGCTCTTGCACATGCCTTGCCTTCCTCTGCAAAAGCTCATAGAACACCCGCGGTGACATCGACAGACCCAAAGGCTCCGGGCAAAATGCATCATCCCCGATCAGGATTTTCAAGAAGCCGGCTCGTTGGAACCCGCAGTTCCTGTACGCGCAGTTCTTGCACAATATCGTGCAGCGCCTTCCGGAAGTCGGCATCAAGCAGGTGGCGAATTTTCAACGCCACGATAAGCTCATGCCCGTTTCGTGTTCGGCTCCAATTTTTCATCTGCAGGCTTTTTTCGATGGCATCTGCGCGTCTAGCGTCGGACAGATAGAAAAAATCGCAGCAGCACTTCCGTCCTGAGTCCGGAGGCGTCCGGCAGGAAGCGCAGGCATTGAACAACGCCGATGGGGGTGTCAGGAGAGGTTCGAAGCCAAGCCGTTCCGTATTGACAGCAGAATGTTCATTGGCCGGCTTTACTCCGGTGATTAACGCCGCAAAGCTTTCTGTGGCGGTATCGTCCCCGCTTTTATCCGGAACGTGACCGAGTGTCGCAGCGCAAATTCTGATTTGCAAAAGGAGGTTCTGCAATCCGTAGCCTCTCCACTCCTTCTTTACGTAACACATCCCCAGTTCTTTTTCGGCCGAACCTGGCAGATCGAACACACCAGCACCTGCCATGAAACTACCCATGGCATTCTCTATGATAAAAAACAGACCGTTCTCGACTGCGGCCTTGAATTCATCATAAGGCCGCCACAACAGGTTTGCGGATTCTTCCCGGGGCAGTTCTGCAACAGCTTGCCGATATTCCGCCAATATGTGCTCAACATCCCCAAGGCCTGCTGACCGGATGGTTGCATGAGTAGTGCCTGACATCTCGCTCTCCTGTCGCGCTTGTCGTATTCCGATGGCAAAAAGGAAAAAAGGAGGAGTTATGACAGATACTGGCAGACGCCTCCTGGAATAGCGGTGTTAGATGGGATCTATTCCATAGAATTCAATCAATGGCCAAATCCATGGATATCAGCCGATTTCTGAACAAGCCATTGCATGGCTCGAGATAATGTTTTGACACAAAAAAGAAAAGAATATATAAATAATTGCGTGCTGCACGGTTGAATGCTTTGGATATTTGCTAATGAGGTACGGAAAGTAATGGTTACAGTAGAGCAGTATCGGCAGCTTTGCGCAGAATGGAGCGGAGATGCGGCCGAATTTTCCTGGTTGGTTCAGCATGGCGATATTGCAGGAGTCTCGCAGCGTGCCATTGCAGCCGAGTTCGAGTTTGCTCCGTCTACGGTTTCGCGATGGGCGGCGGGTGAGGCGCTTCCTCACAGGCGTGTCCAGAAGCTGGTGGTGGGCGCGCTGGAAAAAAAGGCGCGGCGGCTCGAACAGGCTTGCGCCAGCGCGTTTCTTCCGGTTAAAAAAGAAGTAGACACTGCCCAATCCCGGCCGCAGGCTTAAGATTCCTCGGTCGACAAAGTGCACTCTGACACTCCATTTGCAAAGCGATGAACGCTTACGAAGTCAATTTTGACGGGTTGGTAGGTCCCACGCACAATTATGGTGGATTGGCGGTAGGAAACATCGCTTCTGCAGAGAGCGCCCTGACAAATTCCAATCCCCGCGAAGCTGCATTGCAGGGGTTGGAAAAAATGAAACGGCTTTCTGATCTCGGCATCATGCAGGGCGTTCTGCCGCCGCAGGATCGTCCAGCTGTTTCGGTGCTCCGAAAGCTGGGATTTGTCGGGGAGGATACCGCCGTCATCCGGTGCGCGGCAACAGTTGCCCCTGGGCTTCTGCGCGCCTGCTCGTCCGCATCCAGCATGTGGGTAGCCAATGCCGCCACTGTTTCGCCGAGCGCCGACACCGAGGATGGCAAGGTACATCTTACGGCTGCCAATCTACCCTCGCAACTTCATCGAAGCATCGAGGCGCCTGTTACCAGTGCCGTTTTGAAGCGGGTGTTCAGTAATGAGCGCTATTTTGTGCACCACGATCCCCTGCCGTCCAATCTTTATTTTGGAGATGAGGGCGCTGCCAACCACATGCGTCTCTGCCCGAAGCACGGTGAAACCGGCGTGGAGATTTTTGTCTTTGGCCGCTCTGCCAGCCGCGATATTCCCAAGCCTCTGCGATTTCCTGCACGCCAGTCGCTGGAGGCCAGCGAAGCGGTTGCGAGGTTGCACCGAATCAAGCGTGGAAAGGAATTGTTCGTGCAGCAAGGCCCTGTGGCCATCGATGCAGGGGCGTTTCATAACGACGTGCTGGCAGTAGCAAACTGCGATGTCCTGTTTTACCACGAAGCGGCATACCGGGAGTGGGAGGAAACCGAAGCTAGAATTACAAAGGCCTGCGACTGGCCGATTCACTTCATCAGGGCTGGGGAAGAAGATATTACGCTTGCCGAGGCGGTCAGGACTTATCTCTTTAATAGCCAGCTCCTTACTCTTCCCGGTAACGAGATGATGATCCTCGCGCCCTCGGAATGCCGGGAATCTCACTCTGCCAAAACCTTTCTCGAACGAGTTGTGCAGGATGCGGCTAATCCCATTGCACATGTCGAGTACGTAGATTTGCGCCAAAGCATGAAAAACGGGGGAGGGCCTGCTTGCCTGCGACTTCGTGTCGTGCTAACCGAACCGGAACTCGATGCTGTGCAAAAAAACAGCCGTGTGATTCTTGATGAGTGCCTCTACAATGAACTCAAGGCATGGATCGAAAAGCATTATCGCGAGCGCCTTTCACCAACTGACCTGGATGATCCGGCTCTCCTGCAGGAGAGCCGTGCTGCATTGGACGAACTGACGACTATACTGGGATTTGGCTCGCTGTACGATTTCCAGCGGCTTTAAACCTTGTCAGCATTTTAGCAGCAATCGGCAGTGGAATCCGGAAGCGCTGCTGAATCTGAACAAACAACCTCTGCCAATCATTCCCGGAGGAATTCATGGCCATCACGCTCAATCACACTATCGTACCGGCGCGCGACAAGGAGGAATCCGCACGGTTCTATTCGAGAATATTCGGTTTCCGGTATGTCGGCCCGTTTTCTCATTTCATTGTGGTAAAAGTGAACGACACACTTTCTCTGGATTTCGATAACCGGGAAAAATTCGATTCGAACCATTATGCATTCAAGGTCACGGAGCAGGAGTTCGACGAGATCTTCAGCAGGTTGAAAACGGAGAACATCAAGTATGGCAGCGGCCCTTTCGATCCCGAAAACATGAGCATCAACCACAACGACGGGGGGCGCGGCGTCTATTTCCGCGATCCCGCAGGACATCTGCTGGAAATGCTGACGGTTGATTACAAGATTTCTTGAAACATAAGCGTTGTCCGATATATCCCGCCTTGCTATCTTTGATAATGGAAGAAGCGGCCGATCTTCCATATTGATGAGCTGGCAAGCGATGTCCTAGAATTCTATGCCTTAAGGAGGGGCATTAAGGAGGAGCATCAGAGCGGCCCTCGTGCTGCTGCCCATAATACTTACAAACCTTGCGGAATGTCGCATGGGAAAACAATAACCTGAAATTGGGGAGGGTGCTATGAAAAAAAGCATCTGGTTCATGATTGTCCCTCTGACCATTGGATTGGTCGGATGCAGCAGCGTACCAGAAAAGGGCACGAAAGTTACTCATGCCCCCGGAGTTACTCATGCACCCGGAGTTACTCATGCACCCGGCGCCAAGGTAGATCTTGAGAAGACGCCGCTGGTGAAGAAAATGCTGTATGAGCAGTACAACCAGTGGAAACATACCCGATATCGGATTGGCGGCATGAGCAAGAACGGCATCGACTGCTCCGGTTTCGTTCAGGTGACATTCAAGACCAAGCTGGGTGTGATATTGCCGCGCTCGACCGAGTTCCAGGCGCAACTGGGAGAGAGTGTCAGTAAAAGTGAACTGAGAGCGGGAGATCTTGTTTTTTTCAAGACAGGCTGGAGGGGCCGGCATGTAGGTGTCTATATCGAAGACGGCAGATTTCTCCATGCTTCAAGCACCTACGGTGTGACCATTTCAGGATTGAACGAGGGCTACTGGAAATCCGCCTACTGGAAAGCGAAGCGGCTGGATATGTAAGAAACTCTTCCTGTTGTTTCCGCTGTTATATTACTGCTTCATCATTGCCCCTGGAAACCTAGGACGGTGAGATAGAGGCAGGTGGAGGCGCTGATCTAATAACAAATCGTCAAGAGATTCTGTCCGATGGTATTATTCAAGCAGGCGGTCTGATGCGTGCCTGAGTTCTGTCTGCACTTGAGCAATTTCTTAACAGTTCTCCCCCTGGGCATGAGAATGCTGCCTATGCCCGATCCATCCGCATTTCACCTTGAGAACTTCCCGGGACAGTCCTTACAGGGTGTGCGCCCAGAGGTTCCTGGCTGGTCGCGCTCCTGTTTCCTTTTTCGGAAAATTCCGGTCGGCACGGGTGGGCCTTGTTCGCAGTAAATCATATCGATAGTTCATGTCGTTGATCTGGATAGTTGTCCTGCCCTTCTCCGGTAGCCTCTGCGCCGCGTTTCTGCCATCCCACGCGCGCAACGTCGCCGCCTGGCTCGCGGGTACCGTTGCGGTGGCGTGCGTCATTCTCACTGTCCGGTTGTATCCGCCAATAGCTGAAGGGGAGGTGATACGGGAAGCGGTGCACTGGATTCCTCAATTGGGTCTCGACTTCACGTTTCGCCTGGATGGCTTTGCCTGGCTGTTCGCAATGCTGGTTACAGTGATGGGAGCCCTGGTTGTACTGTATGCGCGCTATTACATGGCAGCACAAGACCCGGTTCCCCGTTTTTTCTCGTTCTTTCTCGCTTTCATGGGCGCGATGCTGGGTGTCGTGCTGTCCGGCAACCTGATTCAACTGGCAGTGTTCTGGGAGCTGACGAGTCTGACGTCTTTCATGTTGATAGCATACTGGTATCACCGGCCGGATGCCCGCCATGGTGCCCGCATGGCATTGACCGTGACGGCAGCCGGTGGTCTTTGCCTGCTTGCCGGAGTCCTGATGCTCGGATGGGTAGCGGGGAGCTATGATCTGGATCGTGTGCTTGCCTCGGGCGATCTGATCCGCGCACATTCCTGGTATGTGCCCATGCTGATCCTGATCGGATTGGGAGCGTTGACTAAAAGCGCACAATTTCCATTTCATTTCTGGTTGCCGCATGCCATGGCGGCGCCTACACCCGTATCTGTCTATCTCCATTCGGCAACGATGGTCAAAGCAGGTGTTTTCCTGCTTGTCCGGCTCTGGCCTGTGCTTGCGGGTACCGAAGAATGGTTCTGGATGATCGGCACGGCAGGTCTTCTTTCGCTCGTGCTGGGCGCATACGCAGCAGTGTTTCAACGGGATATGAAGGGTGTGCTGGCATATTCCACTATCAGTCATCTGGGTCTGATTACGCTGCTGCTCGGGTTGAACAGTCCCCTCGCGTTGATAGCCGCAATTTTTCATATCATGAACCACGCTACATTCAAGGCATCGCTTTTCATGGCGGCAGGCATGGTCGATCACGAGACCGGCACGCGCGATTTATCACGTTTGAGCGGTTTGCGGCGTGCCATGCCCATCACCGCCACATTGGCTGCCGTCGGTGCCGCGTCCATGGCGGGTGTGCCTTTGTTCAATGGTTTTCTTTCAAAAGAGATGTTTTTTGCCGAGACTGTGTTTGTCAGCGGGCACCCGATCACACGTATCGGCCTGCCGGCAATGGCTGTGGTTTGGGGAATACTCAGCGTTGCCTATTCGCTGCGTTTTATTCTGCAAGTGTTTTTCGGGCCCCCGGCGGAAGACCTCCCGAAAAAGCCCCACGAGCCGCCACGCTGGATGCTGTTTCCCAGCGCGCTGCTTGTCACGGCCTGTCTGGTGGTTGGAATGTTTCCCGCCAGAACCGTTGGGTCGTACCTGAACATGGCGTCGCGGTCCATCCTTGGAGAAAACACGCCGTTCCATAGCCTCGCAGTATGGCATGGCTTCAATCTCCCTCTCATGATGAGCCTAGCCGCGATGGTAGGCGGAATCCTCCTGTATCGGGCACTGGGAGAATATCAACAGGGCACGACAGTAGTACCGCTGATCGAGCGTTTCGACGGCAGGCGTATTTTCGAATTCATGATCGAAAAGCTTGACAGGCTGGCAATTCGCCTTTTGCGATGGCTATCCACCGAGCATCTGCAGGTCCAGATGCTGCTGCTTATCATTGCCGTGTTTGCCAGTGCGCTGATACCGCTCTCCAGGGGCGGCCTGCCCGTGGGTGATAAACCGCCGCTTCCGGTTGAACCGGCTTTTGCGGCGCTGTGGCTGATCGGCGCGGTCTGTGCAATCGCGGCCGCTGCCCAGGCAAAGTATCACCGCCTTGCTGCATTGACCTTGTCAGGCGTGGCGGGGTTGGCAACCTGCATGACCTTCGTCTGGTTTTCCGCGCCTGACCTGGCACTGACGCAGCTTATCGTAGAGGTTGTCACACTTGTCCTGCTTCTGCTGGGTCTGCGCTGGCTGCCGCCGCGCGATAAATCGCTGGACCATGAAACGGTGCCGCTTCCGGTGCGTATGCGCGCCGAAGGTCGCCGATCGCGGGATCTGGTGATCGCGATTTGTGCAGGTATCGGTATCACCGGATTGAGCTACGCAATTTTGACCCGGTCCGCCGGAGAAGGCATTTCGCCTTTTTTTATCGAGAATTCACTGCCCCTGGCAGGTGGATCGAATGTCATCAATGTGATCCTGGTTGATTTCCGCGGTTTCGATACGATGGGTGAGATAACTGTGCTGGGCATCGTGGCATTGACTGTGTTCGCGCTGTTGCGGAGGTTCCGCCCCGCTGCTGAGACCATGACGGTGCCCGCAAAACAGCAGGAGCAGGATGCACAGATCGGAGCCCTGCCATCAGATCCGCATGCGTTGTTGCCCGCTGGGCCAATGATGGTGCCAGCGGTATTCGTGCAGTTGCTGCTGCCGGTTTCGGGCATGGTGGCGATTTATTTTTTATTGCGCGGGCACAACGAACCGGGCGGCGGCTTCGTAGCGGGGTTGATCGTCACGACAGCAGTCATTTTGCAATATCTCGTGGGAGGCACTGCCTGGGCAGAATCCCGTACCCGTATTTTCCCCCAATACTGGCTTGCAGCGGGGTTACTGTGTGCTGCCGGTGCGGGTATGTCAGCGTGGCTGGCGGCGCGTCCATTTCTTTCTGCAATGGCATGGCATGGCACTTTGCCAATAATCGGCGAGATGCACCTATCAACGGTGTTGCTGTTCGATCTGGGTGTCTTTTTTCTGGTGATTGGCGCAGCGGTGTTGATCCTGGTGGCGCTTGCCCACCAGTCAAGACGCGCGCACCGCAAGCACGAAATAGCAGAAGTTGAAACGCCGAAGGAGGTGCCGGGTTTCCCGGCAGGGCAAGGCGCAAGCGGCCATGCATCCGCCTCGCTATCTCTCCCCGTCGCTTCAACGGCCCCGACTGATTATGCGCCTATGGAAGCCGGAAGGCAAAAGCTTCCCCATGTTTCGCCTCCGAAGGAAAGGGAGGATTGATGGAGGCAATCTATGCGCTTGCTATTGGCGTTCTGACCGCTTCGGGTGTCTGGCTGGTGCTGCGCCCCCGCACCTTTCAGGTCATCATGGGACTTTCTCTGCTGTCGTATTCGGTCAATCTGTTCATCTTTGGAATGGGGCGACTCATGATAGGAGGCGCGCCCATCATCGAAACTGCGGCAAAGGCAGATCCTTCCCTGTATGACGACCCCGTGCCGCAGGCGCTTGTGCTCACCGCAATCGTCATTGGTTTTGCCATGACTGCGCTCTTTCTGGTTGTGTTGCTGGCTTCACGAGGGTTGACGGGCAATGATCATGTCGACGGGGACCCGGAAGCATGAATGGCTGGGTGAATCATCTTCCGATATTTCCGATAGTGATCCCATTGGTTGCGGGAGCAGTCATGCTGCTGTTCGCCGAAGCCCGGCGTGCTCCGCGCACCATTATCGCCCTTGTTGCCACCTTGGCAAATTTACTCGTGGCACTCGCGCTCGCCTATATTGCAAGCGATGCTGTTCCGAGTATCTGGCCGGATGGTATTGCGGTATATCTGCTCGGTGGCTGGGAGGCGCCCTTCGGCATCGTGCTGGTGCTGGATCGATTGTCTGCTCTGATGCTGGTGCTCAATGCGGTGCTGGCATTGACTTCCCTGATCTACGCTCTGGCGCGCTGGCGCAAGGCTGGTCCGCATTTCCAATCGCTGTTCCAGTTCCTGATCATGGGGGTAAACGGGGCTTTTCTGACCGGCGATCTCTTCAACCTGTTTGTATTTGTGGAGGTGCTGCTGGCCGCGTCATACGGTCTCCTGCTGCACGGTCTGGGTGAGCCTCGGGTCAAGGCTGGCCTGCACTACATCGCGATCAATCTTGCAGGTTCGTTTGTCTTTCTGATTGGTGTTTCGCTGATCTATGGAGTAACCGGAACGCTCAACATGGCGGACGTGGCTGCGCGCGCCTCACTGCTCACCCAGGACGAGCGCATACTTTTCGAAACCGGTATCGCCATTCTCGGCAGCGCATTTCTGCTCAAGGCGGGGGCATGGCCTCTGAACTTCTGGCTGCCGTCTGCTTACGGTACGGCCGCACCCCCAGTGGCAGCAGTTTTTTCGATTATGACCAAGGTGGGAATTTACGCGCTGCTGCGACTGGGGTCGCTGCTGTCCGGCGCTTCCGGCGCGAGCGTCCCCGCGCCGTTCAATGATGGCTGGCTGTTTGGCATTGGCATCATTACACTCGTGCTGGGGACAGCGGGCATACTCACCGCCAGCCAGCCACAGCGGCTGGTTGCCTATTGTGTCATCGCTTCCGCCGGCACGTTGCTTGCGGCGCTCGGGTTTGGTGGTACGGCAATGAAAGGGGCAGCCCTGTATTACTTGACAAGTTCAGTGTTGGCGACAGGCGCTTTCTTCATGCTTTGTGAGATGATCGACCGCACACGGCAAACCGGCGAGGAGCTGCCGCTGGAGATGATGGAGCCTGTCGGACAGGAGTCGGTTGATACCGATTTTACGGATGAAGTGGTAGGTATCGTCATTCCTGCGGCGATGGCATTTCTGGGCATGAGCTTTCTGGCATGCGCGTTACTCGTGGCAGGCTTGCCACCACTATCGGGTTTTATCGCCAAATTCCTGATCCTCTCCGCCACACTGACTGATACTGCGCCGGGGCCAGCGCCGGTTACGGTATGGGTACTGTGGGCGGGGATGCTGGGTTCGAGTCTGATTGCAATCATTGCTCTCTGCCGGATGGGGATACATTTGTTCTGGAGCACGGATGAGATCATGACGCCAAGACTGCATCTTGGGGAGGCGGCTCCAGTTGCGGTGCTGCTGCTGCTCAGCGTTGCGCTCTCGATAGAGACGGGCCCGGCAATGGATTACCTGAATCTTGCGGGTAATTCGCTGTCTTCACCGCAGATATATATCGATGCGGTATTGTCAGGCAGTCGGGCACCCGGGCCTTCGCCAGTACCTTCAATTCCGGTGGAGGGAATCAGGCAGTGAAACGCTGGCCATCGTTGACACTATTTACTGTCATTCTGTTTGCCTTGTGGCTTCTGCTGAATGATTCCCTGGCGCCGGGCCAGCTTTTGCTGGGTCTGATGCTCACGGTGGCTATTACCGCATCGACTGCGGCAATACGCCCACTGCGCGCGCACCCGCACCATCTGCTCACCGCATTGGGGCTGTTTTTTGTAGTGCTGATCGATATTATCCGCTCCAACATCGCCGTGGCCGGGATCATTCTCGGTCCGGCGAAGAGACGTTTTAATTCGGCTTTCATGAAAATTCCGCTGGACCTGCGTGATCCGTACGGGCTTGCCGCCCTCGCCTGTATAATCACGGCCACGCCCGGTACCGTCTGGGCCGGCCTTTCGCCTGATGGAGGCACGCTCACGATTCACGTCCTGGATCTACAGGATGAGGAGGCCTGGGTTCGCATCATCAAGCAGCGTTACGAGCGGCGACTGATGGAGATATTCGAATGAATGGAATGCTGCCGTGGGCGATATCCTTTGCCCTGATTGCTGTCACACTTGCCATGATTTTTACGGCGATCCGTCTTCTGCGCGGGCCTGCCGCGGAAGACCGCGTACTGGCGTTGGATACCCTGTATGTAAACAGCATGATCATGATGCTCACGCTGGGAATTCAGTTCGGATCCCGGTTTTATTTCGACATCGCTCTGTTGATTGCGCTATTCGGGTTTGTCGGTTCAGCCGCAATGGCTAAATTCCTTTTGCGTGGCGAGGTGATCGAGCCATGACGGATGGGGTGATTCCTTTCTGGGTCGATCTGCTCGGCTCGCTGCTGCTGATCTCAGGCAGTCTGTTGACGCTGATCGGATCCCTCGGCTTGCTTCGGCTGCCCAACCTGTTTGCGCGAATGCATGGCATAACATTGGGAAATACACTCGGCCTCGGGTGTGTGCTGCTGACATCGATACTGATTGCTTCGATACACGCTGAGCGGTTCGTGTTTCAAGAGGTGTTGATCACACTGTTCATGATATCGACATCGCCTGTCACCACGATCCTGCTCATGCGCTCAGGGATATACCGTAGACGAATGGATGCTGATAGAAAAACAGCAGGACACCAGGATAGTTCGAATCCTGGGTGACCTTTCACCTTTCCTTCCATTCCCCATCCTAGCGTTTTCCCTACTGCAGTTTCCCCACCTTCGCGGATCCCGGCAGCTTGGTACCGCAGTCAATATTCTTCATTCCCGGCGTGGCTCACATCTGGGGAGCCGCTGAAGAATCTGATGCAAATAGCCTTGACTAGGCGCCTTTCCTCGCCTATTTGTTAAAAAACGCTACTTGAATTCAATTCATTCCAATCGCTGCGTTGTGCAGGGCGTGATCCAAACATGATTGGGAAGGGATATGAAAGAACTGTTCAGATTTGGAGTCATCCGCCCACCGCGTCCGGCCTCCCGCCGGGGAAGCATTGTATTTCCCGGTAACCTGACCCTGTTACGTCGCGGTCTTTTCGCAGCACTTGATCATCCAGACCCGCGTGCGAGTATGCGAACAGCAGCTGCGCAGTTTTTCGAGGGTAACGAGTTCTCGGAGGATGCAGCAAGTATTCAATTCGGTTCGGCTCTCCTTGACCTTCGCGAGCGTTTGCAGAATCTCGGATCAATCTCCGGTGTGACACTTGCAAGGGCCGTCGAAGAAGCAACTGGCACAGTCGCAAATCAACTGGTCGAAGACGCAGGCTTTGCGAATCTTAAAGACCGCGCGTTCGATACTGTGCTTGCCTTGCGCGTTCTCCCGGACCGGTTCCCGCGCCTTTCGCCCATATTTACCGGACTGGTCCGCATGATCGACCTTGTCCAACGCCTCTCGGAAAATGATCAGACGCTCGATGACGAGACAGCCGCTACACTTCTGCACCGCACCATTGTACTCCCCCGAGCCTTGTTTCCCATGCCTCGGGCGCCGCACCCTGCGCCGACACCGGCCCCTGCGGTGGATCCCCGCTCCGGTGGACGCGGCGGTGGCGGAGGAGCGCGTCAGCTATCAAACCGTATTGCCGCGCTGGATCGCGCTCGTGTCGCAATTCTTTCAACCGGCGTGGATGACCTCGCGGTAACGGGCGGGCGGGATGCACGCGTGCGTTCAAATGCTATCGCGCGGTTACCGGCAGACATACGAGAGGCATTGCGAAGCGTAAACGTTAATCTTTCAAATGTGACCGTATCGACGGCACTGGACCAGATCGGGCTGGCTAGCGCGGCGCTAGGCCAATCGCTGCGAGAGACACAGGAGCAGCGGATCGCACCCTCTTTGGTGATGATCGGTACTGCAACTGTCCCGATGCTCGATCAGAATATGCTGCCGGCGGGTGACATTGCTCTGCCTGAAGGACCCAGAGTTCCGACCAGCGTGGGTGCCATCCGACCCATCGGGATCATGCCCCTCATTGTTGTTTTCGAGCAGATCAAACGCTATGAACTCGACCAGATTTCGGACGTACAAACTATTCTGCGATCGGAGAAGCAGTCGCGGGAAACACGCAGATTGACCCGTACGGAAGAATCTTTCGAAACCGAGATCGAGCGCAGCACTGAGCAGGAGCGCGACGAACAGACGACCGAACGGAATGAGATGCAGCAGGAGGTGGGCCTCACCATTGAGGAATCGGAGAGGTTCAATGTCGGGGCGACGATTTCCGGGAGCTACGGTCCGATCAAGGCTGAGCTGACTACAGGATTCGAGTCCGAATTTGCAACCGAGGAATCACGCAAGTCGGCTTCGACTTACGCCCGGGAAGTGACGAATAAAACTGCGACCAAGGTAACCGAGAAGGTTCGGGAAAAGCGTACTCGCACGACGTTGGAGGAATTTGAGGAAAAATTCGGTCACGGTTTCGACAATACCGCCGGCGCGGCGGATGTTTCCGCGATATTCCAGTGGCTTACCAAGGTGATGGAGTATGAGGTGCGCGAAGTGGGAGAGCGTTTGATGATCGAGGTGATGGTGCCTGAACCTGCCGCGAACTACCTATGGTCAGTCGCACGGGAAAGCGAGCTTCCGGACGGCTTCGCGCCGCCTGAGCCCTTTACCGCTGCACCAAGCGACATCACGCCCGAGAACTATGGCGAGTTCGTGAAAAAATACAATGTTGTGGGTGTCGAACCGGTTCCCGACCTTATCACGACCATTTCCATCGCCCTGGAGGGTAAGGCGCAGGCGCTTGAGGAGGGTGTTCTGCCTCCGCCCATGGCCGAGGCAAAGGATGTGGACATTCCCAAGGGTTACCGTGCTGTCATCGCCCACGCCTCTTCCAATGTCATTGCTGTTCCCCCGGAGCCGGTCTCAGGTACGCCAGGAGGGTTCGGTCCGGCAGCAGAGGTTTACATTACCGTTGGCAGGGAGGAGTTCGGCTTCGAGAGCGAATCCCGTTTACTCGATGGCGAAACAGGAGATAGTCCTCAGAATATTCCTGTCACGGTACTCGTCAACAATGTTCTCGCTTATACCGTCGCAATCGAGATTAGCTGCTTGCAGATGCCCGGTATGATGGAGGCGTGGCGTCTGAAAACCCATGCGCTCATTCTTCAGGCTTATCTTGCGCTCAAGACGGAATATCAAGAGCGCCTTGCCGCGCTGGCCCTTGAGCGCAGGGAAGAGCCGGAAGGACGCCATCCCCTCGAAAATCAGACGATTATTCGCAGCGAGTTGCAAAGAAGCGCAATTTCGATTCTGACAGCACAACACTACGATCTCTTCAGCGCTATTCTTGAAAGCGCGGGGCAGCGGCCTCGAATCGATTTCGACGAAGCTTTTGCCGAAGGTAATTATGTCGCCGCATTTTCCCGCTGGTTTGAATGGGAGAACATGGTGTATGTCTTTCAGCCCTATTTCTGGGCGCGCAAGAGCACCTGGAATTATCGGCTCCTTTCCAGCGATGTCGATCCCCTGTTTGCGGCATTTCTCCGCGCAGGTTTTGCCCGTATCCAGATACCCGTGCGGCCCGGCTTCGAGGAGTTCGCGCTGGCGTTCTTCGAGACCGGCGAGGTACCGCAATCTCATCCTTCCGGCGTAATTGGGGAAGATTATTTGAGCATCGTAGAGGAACTCAAGGCGATGCTCGGTGTAGGTGATCGCGGCGAGCTGATCGATTCCTTTGAAGTGCGTTTGCCAACAACCTTGCACACGCTGCGCACCGAGCCGGGGCTGCCTGCGTGGGAGCCCAACGAGGAAGGGAACTGGGTCCCTGCGGAACCCCCGCCTTGAACGCGGATATACGGGCGAAAAAGAGGCAGGCGCGACAGGCATTCGATCAACGGACAAAGGCATGCCGAAGTTGACAGTTCCATATATTGGACGAATTCTCGCATTGCGGTCTCATACAAAAGGCGGTGCAAATTCCTGATGGCTGCTCCTGCTCCAGTCCAGTCCGTTCCTGATGAATCAAAAGGCATTGTCCTGTTGTTTTCGACATTGCCACCCGATGAGCGGAAGTTTATTGATGAAGTGACAACCATAGGCAAAGAGACTGTCAACCTGCCTGCGATTTTCGAGGACCATGAAACCTCCAGTCCCGAGTTCGCAGGGAAGCTCACAATAAAGAAGCTATCAACATACGCTCGCACAAACGCTTTCGGCCATTTCAAGCCGATGCGGGAAGCGGTAAGCAGTGCGATGGCAGCGTCGCAAAAATTGCCACCGTGGCTCGATGAGCTGGACGAGATGCTGGCGCTGCCGGGATCACGGCTGATAGACCGAACCCTTGGTCTTTCGATTGCCCTGCGCGAGTCCGGTGGCCTGGCTCGGCCGGCGAGGGCAGGACGTATTATCGATTCTTTTGCAGAAGGCGGTCTCGACAATTTGTTCAGCAACCGGCAGATGTATCTGGATGCCGAGCTTGTCCCGGAGCAGTGGGTCAAGGAGATGAAGCGCTCAAGAGTCAAGAGCTCTGCTGCCGAAATTGCGCAGGAACGGCTGATGGGTTTTTATTTCGCGCGTGTCGGTCTTGCCCATGTCATGCTTGTCCGCGCGGTGGCGGACGAATTTTTCAACGATGCTGGCGGAGCAGGCGACCCGGATGCGGAGGCGCTTGCAGAAGCACAAATTGCCGCCTTGACCAGCATGGAACGCAAGATATGGCTTGCCATTACTTTCGCAAACGCAGATGGCGGGAAGAACGTGGCTTCAGTGAGCCCAGGTGCAACAGGAATCATTACAATTCTCCATGCATTCCATCTGGCGAACGTGCCGCTTCATGAAATCACTGACGTACCAAATGCCGAGAGCAGCCGGGCACTCCGGAATTTTTCTCCTGACGTTGTCGTTGCGCTCAAGCCGCAATCGTCCGAAAAGCGCGTCGCGTTACAGTTTTTGAGGCGGCTGAAGCAATTCTTTCGGCTTAATATCGCCACCAAGACTGCTATCGTATCGCAGGCAATGGATCAGCATTTCATGCGCTTGAAAACGGCCAAGCGGTGAGGTTGAACAAATATCGGGTGGTTTATTTGATCAATCAGCTTCCTTATGCCGCTACGGAGTGATCTCATCCGTTCCGTCAAGCAGACAGGAGATTACCATTTTCTGCTAGACTACGTTCTCTCACGGAATGCTTACTGGAATCATGTCATACTCTGCATTACTTTCCCTTAGATAAGTAAAAACTCGTGCAAACCGAGCTTCGATAACGCAATGACCCTAATTTATGAAGCAAAAGCACCTGCTATCATAAGATCTCCCGAGAATCCCTAAAGGCTGACTTCGTTTCACTTTTCAGCCAATCTGTGTAAAAGCCCCAAGAATTCCGATAACTTCGCCGCCAGATGTTACTGCCATTAACCGCAGATTCCTCTGGCTCAGTTCATCTTTCCACTCTGCCCATCATGCTGCCATCCATTGAACAACGTCTTTCCCTTGAACTCGGCGCGAAGCCTGTACAGGTTACCGCTGCCATTGCCTTGCTGGATGAAGGTGCCACCGTGCCCTTTATTGCACGTTACCGCAAGGAGGTGACAGGCGGGCTGGACGATACGCAGTTGCGCCTGCTGGAAGAACGGTTGGGTTATCTACGTGAACTGGAAGACAGGCGTGCCGTGATCATCGCATCGATAGAAGAGCAGGGGAAAATGACGCCCGCGCTGCTTGCTTCCATCCTGCAGGCCGAGGATAAGACACGGCTGGAAGATCTGTATCTCCCCTTCAAGAAAAAGCGGCGCACCAAGGCGCAGATCGCGCTGGAAGCGGGGCTGGAGCCACTGGCGGATGCGCTGCTTGCCGACCCGATGCTGCAACCCGAGGAAGAGGCCGTCAAGTACTTGAAGCCGGCCTTCACCACCGAGCAGGGGGATAATCCCGGGGTACCGGATGTGAAAGCTGCGCTCGAGGGAGCACGCCAGATACTGATGGAACGTTTCGCAGAAGATGCCGAGTTGCTTCAGTGGCTGCGCGAGTATCTGCTGGACCATGGGGTGGTGGAGTCGAAAGTCGCGAGCGACAAGAATGGTGGCAAGGAAGAGGAGGGCGCGAAATATTCCGATTATTTCGATTACTCCGAACCGCTCAGCTCTATTCCTTCACACCGGGCGCTGGCGCTTTTTCGGGGGCGACGTGAAGAAGTTTTACGCGTTGCCCTGCGTCTGGATTCGGAGGCGGAGAAACCGAAATGGGATGCACCGCACAACCCGTGCGAGGCGCGCATAGCTGTCCGGTTCGGCATTGCGGACAAAGGGCGGCCTGCCGATGCGTGGCTGATGGATACGGTGCGCTGGACCTGGCGGGTGAAGAGCTTTCCACATCTGGAAATCGATCTTATGGGCACGTTGCGCATGCGGGCGGAGACCGAAGCAATCCAGGTCTTTGCGCGCAACCTGAAAGCCCTGCTCATGGCCGCCCCCGCCGGGCCTCGCGTGACAATTGGCCTCGACCCCGGCTTGCGCACCGGGGTGAAGGTCGCAGTGGTGGATGCGACAGGGCGGGTCATGGAAACGGCCACCGTTTATCCACATCAGCCCAGGAATGATTGGGATGGGTCGCTTCATGTTCTCGGCGCGCTTGCGGAAAGATATCGGGTATCGCTGATAGCGATAGGCAATGGCACCGCTTCGCGCGAGACCGACAAGCTGGCAAAAGACCTGATCAAGCGTCGCCCCGATCTCAAGCTCACCTCTATCGTGGTTTCGGAAGCGGGAGCTTCGGTTTATTCCGCCTCCGATCTGGCATCCAGGGAATTCCCCGATATGGATGTGTCGCTGAGAGGAGCGGTTTCCATTGCGCGCCGCCTGCAGGACCCGCTGGCGGAACTGGTCAAAGTCGATCCGAAATCGATTGGCGTAGGTCAATACCAGCATGATGTCGGGCAAACCCAGCTCGCGCGCTCGCTCGATGCCGTGGTCGAAGACTGTGTGAACGCGGTAGGCGTGGATGTCAACACGGCCTCCGCGCCGTTGCTCGAACGTGTTTCGGGGCTTAACGCCGCTGTCGCGCAAAGCATCGTTGTCCATCGTGAGGCAAACGGAATGTTCACCTCGCGTGAAGCTCTGCACCAGGTTCCGCGTTTGGGTGAGAAAACCTTCGAGCAGGCGGCAGGCTTCCTGCGTGTGATGCATGGCGAGAACCCGCTTGATGCCTCGGCAGTGCATCCCGAGTCGTATCCCGTCGTGCAAAGAATCCTTTCCGACCTGAAGCAGGAAATCAGGTCGATCATCGGCAATAACAAATTATTGAAGTCGCTCAATCCCGCGAGGTATGCGGATGATCGATTCGGCGTGCCGACCGTGACCGACATCGTGAAGGAGCTGGAAAAGCCGGGGCGTGATCCCCGGCCGGAATTCATCACCGCCGCATTCAAGGAAGGCGTGAACGAGATTTCCGATCTGCAGCCGGGAATGCTGCTGGAAGGCGTGGTCACTAATGTGGCCGCCTTTGGCGCATTCGTCGATATCGGAGTGCATCAGGATGGACTGGTGCACATCTCCGCGCTCGCTGACAAATTCGTCAAAGACCCGCACACGGTCGTCAAGGTGGGGCAGGTGGTCAAGGTCAAGGTGCTGGAAGTCGATGAAAAGCGCAAGCGCATTGCGCTGACCATGAGACTGACAGATGCGCCAGCACCACAAACACAGGAGGCGCGAGGGGCCGGCAAGCGTGAGCAGCCAAGGGATAGGAAGGACCGCTTAGCCAGGCCTCAGCAGAAACAGGATTCTAGGCCGGATACGGCGATGGCTGCGGCGTTTGCAAGGTTGAAGGGTTAAATGAGATTTTGACGCTCTTATTTGAATACGGCGTGCTCGCTCCTCTACTGGAACTGCCTCCTCAGGCAAGGAAAACATCTTGTCCGGAAAGGCAGCATGCAGTCCAATCCCTTTCCACCAGCAGCCGCCCTGACAGTGGGAAGGGAGGTTAGGAGAGCGTTTCTTACGAAGAGGAGATCAGTCTCATTCCTTGTAACGAGTAATGGAACCTGCCAAAAGACCAAGCCCTAGAAGAGCCAGTGTCCCTGGTTCGGGAATCTCCTGAATCTCCTGGCTTGAAGTTCCGACGTCAACCAAGGCCACGTTATCGAATTCAAAGGAATATTGCGAGCTTGAGGCTATCACCTTGTTAAACTTGACATCCGAAGTAATGTTTACATAAAAAGTGCCGTTTACCCCCTGGTCGCCATTTGGCAGACGGGTGACATCAAGGCCGGTGAAGTTGAAAAGGAGGGTACTGCCGTCGTAGAAAGACAAGATGTTGTAGCTATCCACTGATCCCCACAGAAGGCCAAAGTATTGATGATATGCGTTTAGGTCGAGCGTAACTGATCCGATACCAGTGGCAAGATATTGTGAACGATCTGGTCCGTCTTCCTGAGGGATATCATTAAACAGATGATCGCTAGCACTGATTACGTAAGGGGCCGCGTATTTTCCAGAAACATCTGGAAGGGCTGCCGTACCCGAATCTATCCCATTGAACGTAACGTAAATACCCTTACTGGAAAGGCCTCCTGAGGAGGAGAGGTTATTGAAATTTTCATAAACTGCATCACTGATAGGAATTCCCCCGACGGAAGCGCTGATAAGAGCAGCAACGCTAATGGAAGAGGTTAGGGTCGTGGTAGCGAGAAAAACCCCTGTCGCTACATAGAACATGGCTTTTTTTTTGGGCATTTTTTGCTCCTTCTTGTATGTTCATTACGAATATAAATGAGCTGCTTGATATGGCCTCACAGCTCTATATGAGGAGCAAAAATCATGCCTATTTTTAAAAGACTATGTTTTCAACTGCTTGGCAGATGAGCTTCTTTCTTCATTCGATCACCTGAAAAGTCTTTCGACATCAAAGGGAAACAACAATCTCCTTCAGAAACGAAACCCCATCCCTGTGGAAGGATTGGTCGGCAACAACAAATTATTGAAGTCACTGAATCCGGTAAAGTGCGCGAATGAGCAGTTTGGCCTGCTCACGGTAACCGACATCGTGAGAGAGCTGGAAAAGCCGGAGTGCGACCGCCAGCCGGAATTCAGCACTGTGGCGTTCAAGGAAGGCGTGGTAATCAATGTCGCTGCCTTGGGTGCGTTCATTGATATCGGCGTACATCAGGATGGGCTGGTGCACATCTCCGCATTGGCTAACAAGTTTGTGGAAGACCCGCACACGGTAGGCAAAGTGGGGCAGGTGGTCAAGGTCAAGGTGCTGGAAGTCGATGAAAAGCGCAAGCGCATTGCGCTGACCATGAGACTGACAGATGCACCAGTACCACAAGCACAGGAGGCGCGAGGGACCGGCAAGCGTGAGCAGCCAAGGGATAGGAAGGACCGCTCAGCCAAGCCCCAGCAGAAGCGAGAGTCTACGCCCAATACCGCGATGGCGGCTGTGTTTGCGAGATTGAAGGGTTAAGTGAGATGAATAGAGCAACTTTTTGTTGAAACACGAAATGGTTAAGTGTGATAGTCATTTCGCAACCACTCCATGAATTTAATAAATGCTTCGGATAGCTCGCCACGGGATATGAAGTCTTTCTCTGAAACCTGCCAAGCAATTCCGTGTTCGAATGTCAGGCTAGGGTATGCAACTTTAGAGTCTATTTTCTTATAACGCTCCGATGGTTCAAACTTGGCGAGGGGAATTCGGACGCGCTCAAATAATTTTTTGAGTTCTTGACTCTTTATATAGCGTGGCGCGGTTGGACCATCTGTCTGCTTGAAGCGCTGCGTGATTGTACGAACCACTTCATAGGCACCAAGTACCCAGAGATAAGACAAAGTGAAGAAATCAGTGAAATTTGTCGCTTCTTGGACACCCATATTACTATCAATACACAGCTTGCGGTACTGTTGATCTTTCTGAAAAAGTTCCGAGTCGATTTTTCCGAGGCCTTGAACAGTAAGGGTCATAAAGGGCTCAACGGTTGCCAAGGCATGGCTTGCTCGTATCCAGCGTTCAAAGCGCATGTTGTCCATAAGATGCTAATACTCGATTTTGGCAACCGGTGTTGTTTTCAGGGAGGGGAGATAGGTCGAAATACTGGGTAGGGCTCTTAGATCCGAATAGCTAGCTGCTCCTCAACCGTCTATCGATTCTGGTCTTATTAATTCCCGTGCACTGCCTATGCCATCAGAAATAGAATATGCTCGTGCTGGAGAAAATAAGGCAAGAACCCCAGGAATCCGAAATCTTTATTTTTCTGTTTGCTTGTGGATTAAGCTCACGGACGGCCCATTATGTTGCTGAACCACTGGAACCGCGCTACCTGCCGTTCCGGTTCGCCATCTGGGTTGAGCCGATCCATGGCGACACGAAGTCCGGCAAGATTATCCCGGGTTATCCGCGAGGTAGGGTGGTCCATGCCGAGAGACTTTTCGCAGATTGCCAGGGCCCGCTTATAAAGCGGTTCTGCCTGTGCATATTGCCCCTGCTTGTGGTGGATGAACGCGAGGTTGTTCAGGATGGTGGCAACATCAAGATGATGCTTTCCGGCAGTTTTTTCAAAGATTGCCAGTGAACGTTCATAAAGGGGTTGTGCCAGTGGATAGCGGCCTTGGGTGCGATAAAGTTCCGCAAGAATGCTCAAATCCTGGGCCACCCCCGGATTATTGAGGCCCAATGCCTTCTCCCGGATAGCCAGCACGCGCTTGTAGAGCGGTTCCGCCTGTGCGTATCTGCCTTCGTTCTGGTGGATCAAGGCGAGATTGTGCAGAGCCGCTGCCAAACCAGGGTGGTCGGAACCGAGCGCTTTTTCCCGTATCGGAAGCAAGCGTTCATAGAGCGTTTTGGCCGAAGTGTACTGCTCCTGAACGCAATACAGTTCCGCGAGATTGTTCAGCGTCTGGGCTATATCCGGATGATCAGGGCGATGGGATTTTTCCCTGATGGCTAGCGCCCGCTTGTAAAGCGGCTCGGCGTCACCGAAACGGTCCTGGGCGCGGTAGAGTTCAGCCTGTCCATTCAGAGTCCTTGCAACCAGGGAATGGTTTGGTCCAAAGTGCTTTTCCCGAATTGCCGCAGCACGCTTATAAAGTGGCTCCGCCTGGGCAAACTTTTTGTGATCACGGTACAGTTCCGCAAGATTGTTCAGGCTGGTCGCAGTATCGGGATGGTCAGGGCCATATTCTTTTTCCGCAACCGCGAGCGATTTCTTGACGGCAGCTACCGCCTTGTCATACTCGCCCTTCTTGTAAAGTGATATTGCCTCTTCACTGAATGTCCGCCACTTTGTCTGCTGCGCATAAGCAATTTGAGTTATGCCGAGCACGAGAGCTAAAAAGAAAGCGGTCGAGAGCGTTTTCATTCGGTTTCCTCTTGTATCTAGCGGCAGGCATCAGGTTAAGGGGCTAAGAAAGAGTAAATGAAATGTTAAACCAATACCATCCTTACGATTGAAACATTTTTCCCGACACAAGCGCCGCGCAAATCAATAGATTGAAAGGGGGCAATAAAAAGCCCGCTGAAGCGGGCGTAGCTGAATCATTTCTTTAACCGGCGCATCCGCCATCCCAGCAGGCCGAGTCCTGCCAGAAACATTGCATAGACTTCGGGTTCCGGTATTGTGTAAACGATATCCAGTTTTGGCGCTAGAGCTGCATCGCCAACTGCTGCCGCGCCATCTTTGGACCAGAAGCCAAGGAGCGATTGCCGAATGCCTTCTTCATCATTTTTTAGCAACCAACCATTATTGTTAGAGGGATTATCCAGCCAGTCCTGCACATCTGCAGCCATTCCGGCTGAACTCCAGGTGAAGGTTGATCCAGGGGTAAATGTACTGAACGATGCGGATGCACTTTCAGTAGGTGAAAAATTCCCTCCGTGAAGGTCGGTGCCTCCACTTTGCCATTTGCCAGCCATTGCCGGATCGGTGTTGAAATTGGAGTAATCCCAGGTTGCATCCCCGTTTCCTCTGGGGAAACCCTGCCCAGTGCCGGAAAGACTGCTGCTGGTCGGGCTACCGCTGCTGCCTTCGCTCCAACTCTGGGCCACATCAAATAGCCGAATGGTTTGAGGTACTCCGCCACCTCCGCCGCCAACTTGCCCTAGGGACAAACTCAAGGTTACATTGTCGATCGTGGAACCGGCTGGAATGCCTGCCCCCCCCAAGTCGAACTGGAGCAGAGAGCGCTTGATGTTTAGCTGGCCATCGGCTCCCGTAAAGAGACCCGGCCCCATGCCACTGGCATTTCCAGTATCAACGCCGGCTGAGGTTCCGAAGATGGTGGCATCCTTAAAGGCATTGATACTGACGGTATCCGCATGAACCGAAGCAGCACTTACCATCAGGCCTAGTATGATCGTTCCGCTACACAGAAAGTGCAGCTTATCCCCTCTTTGGCAACTGCTTGAATTTGCGGTAATAGAAGGGGACCCAGTCGAGTTTAAGGTAATTTCGAGGAACATGAATACCTCCAAGCGGTAGTTTAGGAAGGACGACGCGCAATCTCGCTGAGTGGCAGACTGCTGTTGTTAAATATAGCCCTCATCCCGAAAACTACAAGAAAACTAAGAAAAATACGAGGAAACAGTAGTCGCTTCAGGTCGCAGTTTCTTTTTTCTTTTCATTAAGTAGCAGGATGCGTAGTTCGAATATCCGTCAGGGGAAGCCAAAGGTATGGAATGTGCGAGCCTGTACCGGGTGGAGCTATCAATGGAGGCTTGGATTAAAGAGAAAGAGGGAAAGAAATGTGGATAGCGGGGAGGATTCGATTTTTATAACAGACCTATCTATGGTCATCTTAAAAATCCCTCCGTGCAGGTCACCCCAACGTTTAGCTCAACCACTACACCTTGCGAAACCCTACTCAAAGGATCATTTCGGTAAAGCGGGGGAAGTGGACAGACGCGTAGCGTGCCTTTGCGCACTAGAGGCACACAGCCCATGAGCGAACAAAGGGGAACAACATTTGCCTCAATTACCTGATCCCACTATTCTCAAGCTCTTGCTCTTCAATAGATTTGCTGGCATTATTTGCCTGCCGTTACCATTAATAGATGTTCGAGCGCGAGCAGTCGCCTGATCACGGTTTAGCCGTGAGGAGCGCTCACGCTAATCGCAAGAGGGAATACAACTTATAACTTATGAAAATCAGTCTTTTTGGTCAAACGATATTACTGGTTATTGTTTCAACCTTGATTGCTGGATGCGCCTCAACGCCAGTAGCCAGTGAGGGCGCGCCTCAAACGGTTTTCCAACAACCCATCGAGAAAGTGCAGAAGGCTGCCGTAGACGCCCTTGTTGTGACTGGCTTTGACGTCACAAAACAGGAACCTGCGTATGTTGAGGGTTTCCGTCCTCGCAAGGTTGGATTTTTTGTCGGCTCGGGAGGTGAAACCGCGGGCGTCTGGTTAACGGAGCAAGGGCAGGACAAGACCAAGGTCAAGGTTGATACAGCCAGGTCTCTTGTCGGCATCGTCGGACAAAAGAATTGGGATACAGAGATTCTCAATGAAATGAGGAAGTCGCTCGCCAAATAGCGAGCGGAAGAGGCGCCTTCAGGGAACCAGCATATATGGATATCATGGACAGAATTTTAACGTTGTGTTTGACAGTGCTGATTTTAGCGTCGTGTGCAACCACACAAAGCCGTTATTCAATGCTTGGAAGCTCGTATCCCCCTAAACCGGAAGGATACGATATCCAGGTTTTTCATGACGCACCTCAGAGGTTATTCGTGAGAATCTCGCGCCTGGATGTTCATCTGGAAAAAACGCACTTTGTCGGATCATCTCTTGATGATGCTCTACAAGAGTTGAAAAAACAAGCTCGCCTATCGGGTGCGGATGCCATCGTTGATATTAGAGAACATTCCTCCATGGTTGGAGAAACCAGGATATATCATGTAACGGCGATAGGTATTCGTTACACCGAATAGGGATCAAGTAACTGAGCCCAAGTTGGATCAGATAGGGAAGGAAATCCGGTAGCTGAGCCGGGCTCGATTTTTATAATCCCTGCATATCTATTTTGCCCGCCGCTTAACAGCATAACCATACTGGACGGGCCATTTCTGGCTCTATCCCTAACGCAGGTGCGCTTGAGGGTCCAGTAAGGTTCCCGCAGTAACTCTCGGCAGATAAAAACAAAATCTGCTTGGCCGCTGGTGATGATCTCAGCGGCGTATTGCGGATCAGTCCCAGTCCGCCTGTGTGGATTTGTGATTCATCCAGGATTTGTCGCAAAATCATCTTCTGCTGGGGACGTTGAAGGACTAACCGCAGATCCCCGAGCAATTGCACGAGCTAACAACCGGCAACACTTCATCTATCAATATTTGGTTGAACCCTGCCGGTTCCTCGAAGGGCGGGTTATGCGCTGAGTTCTCAAACCACACCATCCGCTTGCAGGGTGCCTCGATGGTTTCGAAATATCGCTCTGCCAGGACGGCAGGAACATGCTTGTCATAACGCCCAAGCAGGAAGAACATCGGTACCTTGAATGAGCGGTAGTGTTCGCTCAGATTGAGGCGGGAGATTTCATTCTCCAACTGCACGAGAGAAAAGCGATTGCCCTGACCAAACCTGATAAGGTCAATCAGATTCGCCTCATCGGTATTGAGTGCTGTCCATATCAGCTTACCTGTCGACAGATGGGTATGGAATATGCCGCCGAACCGTTCCACCCATCTGGCAGTTGTCAACCTTTCATCGATAGAGGCGTAGGGTGGTGGGCCAATGGCTTCCAGCTCCGAAACAGCCTTGGCATTTCCCCTGTTTTTCGCTTCGGACAGGGCAAAACTGTAGGATAAGCGGCGACCTTCCGGCACATCGGCCACCTGGGCAATGCCCACATAAGCGGAGACTTTTTCGGGATGCTGCGAAGCATGGATTATCCCGGGCACGGTACCCCACGAGTGACCCACCAATACGACTTTTTTCTTGTGGAACCGATGCCTTACGTATTCCACGACCTCATCCAGATCGCGCACGAACTGTGCAATGGACATCGATTCAGGAGGTATATCGGAATGGAATGATCGACCCGTTCCTCGCTGCTCCCAATACACCACGGTGAAATGCTGTTCGAGCAGGGAATTATAATGGCGAAAGAGCGCCGACTCGCTGGCGCCCGGCCCGCCATGCAGGAGAATCAGGGGAGGATTGGAGGTGGATATTCCGCGAAACCAGATGCTTTGAGGAATGCCGCCGATGATAATCGTTTCCATGCTGGCGATACTGCCGGGAATGATACTTCCGGTTGCATCCCGGAATGGCACGGTATGGACGCAGCCGCTGCATAGGAGGAGCAACACTGTGGCAGCAGTATGACGAAGAAAAGCGGAGCTCGGCACCGATGTCTCTGCTCAGGACATTGTTCCGTGGATATGATGTGGTATGTTAGCTTAAAAAGATATGTTAGCTTAAAAAGATATGTTAGCTTAAAAACGACCGGTGCTCAGCCGGGTGAAATCTGCCCGAAAAAGCGGATGACAAACCCGCCAGATCCGGGCAAAAAAACAAGAGGAGGATAACCATGCCAAAAGTATACAACTCCATTGTCGTCGATGGTCCAATCGAGCAGGTCTGGTCCAGAATACGGAACTTCCACGACTTCTCCTGGGCACCTTCGCTGATCAAGTCATGCGAAAAGGTGGGCGAGGGCGGTGGATATTCGGTGGGGGCGAGACGACTGTTAAACGGGGAATTCCTCGATACGCTGATTGCTTACAGCGAGATCGAGCGTCGGATGATGTATTCCATGGACGAAGGGCCTTCCCCGGTTTCATCAGGAGAGATTTGCAATTATGTGGGCAACCTGCATCTGCTCCCGGTGACGACCGATGACACGACCTTCGTGGAGTGGTCCGGGTCATGGGAATCCGCAAACACAGAAGCAGTGGAATACATGAACAGGGTGTATCGTTCGCTTCTCGCCGATCTCGCAGCGGAGTTCACGAGCGAGTCCCGGCGGTCAGAGTCGATTGATCAATAGAAAGAGAGCTGACCAAGCGTTAGACCAATCACTCTGACTCCATGCGTTTGATGGACCTCATGGGTTTCACGCGTACCAGCGCAGGAATGCCGCAGCAGTCAGCGCCATTACACCTAGCAGGCTGAGCAGTCTCCAGGCATTACGGCGCTGTTTGGAGGTCCACGTGGTGGATTCGCGTATGTACTTCGCCGCGATGAAGATTCCGCCCACGGCGCAGAGGATCTTGATCAGCAATGCCGCAAAGGCGACGCCGTGCAGATCGGGGAATACCTGGTAATAGTAGTAACTCACTGCACCGAATCCCGCGCCGCTCAGCGCTTGAACCGCCCAACTCAACCCGACTATCCATGCAAACTTGCGGTGCGCAGAGGTTGTCTGCCCTAAGACGTATAACGCAAGGACCGGAAAACCCACCACGGCAGCGGCGCCAAAATTATGCGCCAGCTGCACCAGGGCGTAGTTGAGATTTTCAAACACCTACGCTTCTACGTTGACGTTGACGCACTTTTGTGGGCCAATGGGGGTATGCGCCTTGTTTACCACCTTGACGCATATTTCGTGTTTTCCCGCTGCAAGCGTTCCCAGAGACTGGCTTCCTTTCAGATTACGCAGCGTCAAGATTTCCTTTTCATCGATATAGAGATGGGTGTGGTCGCCCTTGTCTCCCAGCGAGATGTCATAGACCAGCTCGATGTCCGTCTTCGGGCTGAATTTGGCACCTTCCGTAGGTGAAGAAATTGCAACGGTTCCTTCGGCGGCAAGTGCCAGCGGAATGGAGCAAGTGAAAGCAAGTGAAGCTGCAATGGCTTGGAATTTGCGCATAATCATTCTCCTTGAAATGTTGTTATCAATATTTGGTACAGGACCTGAAGAAGCGACTGAGTCAATGTCACTCGGCAGATTGCAAAACCTGGTATGGCAAGTCTTCCGGATTCTACCATCCGAAATTATACAACAGCTTCGCCTCATCTCTGGCTCATGGGAAATGGAACAAGGCTGTTATCTGCATTCTGAAGGAGTCGACGGGAACTGAACCGGGCCAGTTGCCGGAGGCCGATTTTCCTTTCCGCATCCCGTGTGGTTTATACGCGCAAGCAGGGAAGAAAAGGGCCGATGTTTTCGCTATTGTCGCGTTATAGTTTGATATGATAGCGCGTTTGTTCAAATCGAATGGATCAATCGAAGATGGAGTTCAATCAGAATAAAAGGGCCATTTCCTGGGCTCATCTCATGCCGCTTGCATTGGCGTTGAGCGTCGCCGCATGCGGTAATGGAAGCGGACCGGCAACAGGCGGCGGCAATGGCGGTGGGGGGAAAACCGGAACAGGCCCGACTACTGGCAGGCTGCTGGACACCGCGGTAAGTGGTGTAGGTTATGCCGCGTCATCGGGTGCAGCCGCCAATACGGATGAAAACGGAATCTTCAAATACAGCCATGGCGATACCGTGGAGTTCAAGCTGGGGGGGCTGGCTCTGGGGAAAGTGAAGGGAGCAGGTATCATCACTCCCATGGAATTGGCGGGAGAAAGCACGAATAAACTGCAAAACCTGCTTATTCTGCTGCAATCGCTCGATATCGACGGCAATCCCGATAATGGTATCTCCATTCCTCCCAGTGCCGCGGCCGCTGTCGCGACTTCCATCAATCTGGATAGCGATCCGGCTGCCTTCGCAGCTTCTGCTGAATTGCAGAAGGCCAGGGAGGCGGGAGGCGTGAGTGGTGCTGTGAAGACGGCGGATCAGGCGAGGGCACATTTCCTTTCACAAGGCATTCCCATGCTGAGCTCCAGCATCTGGGTCAAGCATGATGATACGTCCGCCTCTGTAATCCGTATTTCCACCAGCGGAGGGGGCGAGTACCTGAACGGTGAAGCCACACCGGACGATTCCTGTGATGCCAACCGCGTTTGTGGCGGCAAACTGGTCAGCAAGGCGGGCGTGGAGTACGGTGTGGCAGGTGTATCAGAATTTGATACCAGGGGATTCAAATTCGTGAGCAAACCGGTAATCGATACCAACCTCCAGGCTGGTTTATCCAATCCCCGGGCAACAGTGCGAGTACGCACGGACGGTTCCGACTTGATTAATTCGGACATCGTGACTGTTCAAAGAGAGAAGAAACAGGCAAGTCTGTTTGGAGAGCTTTTCCACATCGCGGGAACCCTGGAGATCAGTTCGGATAAGGAGCCGATCAAGACGGAGATCAAGGAAAGCCGCTATTCCGCGATGGAAAATGAGCCGAAAGGCATCGTTGGGGCGTGGGCGGCAGACCAGGCGAATATCAAGACCCAGACTTACTTTTTCTTTTCCAATGGAAAGTTCATGATGGTTGATCCGATCGGCAATGCGGAGCACGCCGAAAATTGCGGGCCCGGTGTCGAGTTCGCCTCGTACACGTACGATGCCGGGAGCAAGGCCTTGAGCATCAAAGGGTTTACCTATGACACCAACGGGTGTGCCGGCTTTTCGGAAACTGGTGCGAACTCCTTTAACCTGAATGCCGATGGCAACACGGCTACCCTGGAAAAACAGGATAAAAGCAAGATTTCCCTATACCGCGTATCGAAATAGCGAGGCTCGCTAGAGGGTCGGTTTCCCGGATAATAGTCAGGTCCCACAAAACAGGGAGATCGATCAACATACGACGCTGCGCTTCCCTGGTTACCCTTTAGCTGTAAGAGGTGCTTTACCCACCGTTCGCAGGTTAAAAGTGAGAAACGTCAGCCGCGTTTTCAAACCGCTTTGATACCATGTCGTGCCGCATCACGCAGATGACGGACACGATCATGGTTTCTTTTAACACCTTCGTATTGCCTGTCGAGAAGTGCCCGCAGGTCGAGTGGCATTTCTTCTCTGAGCGCGTTGTCATAGGCCATCACGGCAGCAGCTTCGCCCCGCTCGCATTCTTCGAGTACGGCCAGATTATCATTGCTTGTCATTGCCGTTTTCAGATCAACCCATATACGGTGCAATGTCCCGGTAGCGGTGCCACCTGTATCGGGATCTCCGCCGTAACGCCTGACCTCTACACTTAAATCACGCACCGCCTCCTCGCAGCTCTGTGCCCGGTTTCGAAGATACATCTTCAACTCGGGATCGTCGATATCATCCGCGCAAGTTCTGAAGCCTTCTGCGCCATCGCGCGAAATCTCGATGAGGCCGTTCAACATGCTTATAATTCGCTCGTTATCCATTTTTATCTCCTGATGAAAGTCTAAATATGGCATCTAAAAATAGAATAGAAAAATCCTTTCTGTCGTTCTGTACGTTGAGACACATTTAGGCTTTAGCAGAATACCGTTCAGCAAGCCTGTCCTGAACCTGCCGAAGGGTTTGAGTCCAGTGGATCCTTCAATCTCCCGCAGGTCTCAGGAATGATCTTCTCTCGGCCAGAGAGGGGTCTTGTCTGCATAAAGGAGGGACGAGGGATTTACGTTCTTTGACAGAGCCAGGGTGAGATTTTTTGAATCACTTCGATAGGCTCACAGGGTGAGCAGAGATGCGAGCCTCGTTCTTACAGCTGCAGCCAGTAAATCACACCGTCGAAATCAACCGGAGCGAGGCGCACAGCTTTTGCATTCTTCCCTTCCAGCACCTTTCTATAGTCCTCGAAGTAACTGTTGCGAATGAGGTTCGATCCTTTGTCGTAGGTTGAGACGGAGGCAGCGGCATCAACGTTTTTGGCAAATACTTGCAATGCCTTCAATTCTTCAGAGTATTCATCGGAGCACCGATAATTGAGTTCCTGCTCGAGCCAGTTGATGCGGGTGAATAAATCCTTCGAATTGATAATGTCCTTAGAGTTGGTGATGGATGCCGAGTCCATGTTCTTCTCCGGTTATCCTTGATCAAGACGCTGCTATCTCATGTCATTTATGACATGGCGTGCCTTTTTACCCAATCGACATAACGATTCATCCAGTTCTCCAGGAATTTTCTGCTGTCTTCATTGCCGATGTTCCCATCCTTGTCAAACAGCCCTTCTTTTACATGTATAAACGCTTCTGGCTGGCCCAGAGTGGGAACATCCAGGTAAGCGAGGGAGTTGCGCAAGTGCTGCTGCGCGATGGCTGTGCCAATAGAGCCAATGGAAGCGCCGATCACTCCCCCCGGTTTGCCTGCCCATGCATTCTGCCCATACGGACGGGAGGCATGATCGAGTGCGTTCTTGAGCACGCCCGGCATGGACCGGTTATATTCAGGCGTGACGAACAGCAGGCCTTGGGCTCCGGCGATTTCGCCCTTCAACCGTTTGACCGACTCGGCCTGATTTTCATCGTCGTCCTGGTTATATAGCGGCAAGTCGCCGATGTTCAGGTGCTTGAATGTAAATTCCGGGGGAGCCAGCTTTATCAGGGCATCAGCCAGTTTGCGGTTGAATGAGTCGCGGCGAAGACTGCCCACCACTACAGCAATTTGATACTGGCCCATGTCATCTCTCCTTATAAAAGATCGTAATGTGACCGGTTTGATCACTCCTATAGCCGTGCGGACTGAAGATCATGACGTTTGATTGAGCGCCGACGGTTCAGGTCTGATGGCTAAAAGACGGGCAGGACATGAAAATATCGTCTATATCGATAATATAGCAGGAAAATTCCGCCCGTCGAGCGCTCGAGACAAGGAGCTTGAAGAATTCAACGCAGCCATCAGTATTATCAGGAGGGGAAACATGCTCGGTGACGAAAAACGGATAGTCCTTTCTTTTGACGATGGACCGGGGCCTGTAAGTGCGCTGGAAAGCATTCTGGGAACGCTGCGGGAAAATGACATCAAGGCAGAGTTTTACGTTCTTGGCGATGAAGTCAGGCAATTTCCCGAGGCAGCAAGAATGATTGTCGATCAAGGGCATGATATCCAGAATCACTCCTGGAGCCACCCAAATCTCGCCCAGGAGACGGAGGAGGAGGTGCGCCGCGAACTTGAACGAACGCAGGATATTATCGAAGAAGTCAGCGGGATCCGGCCTACCAAAATCCGGCCGCCTTATGGTGCAGGCGGTTTTCGTGGTCACCTCGATCCAGAGCTTGTCCGGGTAGCCGAGGAGTTGTCACTCGCTATCGTTACCTGGGATATCGATACGGAGGATTGGAAAGCCCCCCAGGGATTAGGTGAGGAAAAGATAGCCTACATCGAGGAGCAGTTTACCCAGATGCCTCGCAAGGTTTCATTCAATGTCCTCATGCATATACTTGCCGGAACCGCGAGAGACCTGCCATCTTTTATATCCCGGTTGCGGGGATGGGGATTTACCATTGCTGAGCCGTGATAGCTGTTTCCATTCCTGTACCAGGCATCTTGCCCCGATTGCATACCCGACGCTGTTGGTATCGTTGCTGTTCTCTCCGGGAGTTTTAGCCCAGCAAAAGGGAGAGTTTGATTGCAGAACGAGCGTCAAGTATGAATGTACGGCGGATCAGTGCGAGCGGGTAACGGAGGATTTTCAGCACCAGGAGTCGTTCCTTTATAATGCAAAAACCGGTGAGTTGTCCGCCTGCCTCTGGACCAACTGCTACTCGGCCAAAACCAAAGCTTTTACCGTGAAAGCAGGGGGCGCGATTACTGCTATCGGTAGACTGATTCCCGTCGTTCATCCGAAAAACAAACCGCTTGTCGTCTCCCTGACCATCAAAACCAGCGAAATGGAGGGTGGCGCAGATGAAAAGAAAGCACCCTTTACCGCCATCTGGAATTACGGGGGTGACAAGCTCACTTTCGATATGGGGGAATGCGTACTCAAACCTCCTGCCACGGGGAGTAAGGGATAGATCGGGATAAAACCGGGGAAAGGAGGACAAGGAAAAAGCCGTTTCTTAAGAGCCTGTTTGGTTCCGATTTGAGCCTGACGATCCAGAAGTTATCCCTCTCCGGCTGCTTTCTTGCCGAGATAGGCTGCCTGTCCGAGGCCGAATATCGAAAGCAGCGTGGCATCGACATCCGGCATGGTAACCACTCGGCGGAATTCGATGTTTTCCATGAATTCGACTGCGGATATGGCATAAATGATTACCGTGAGAATGGTGATCGCCACCATCTGGAAATCCCCGAGATCCGGCCTGTTGTTATCATCGCATATCAGATCGGTAGCCTTGGGTTCGGGGGCAGGCTGTTTCAGGTCAGGTTTTTCATCCACTTTGCCCGTTGTGATCGCTTTTGCTCCGGCAAATGTCAGGACGCTGATCCCGGAAAGGATGAGCAGGTGTGGCGGAATATCCACGCCGCCTACATAGCTCCAGCCGGCCGCTGCAATGCGATGAGATACGATGGCGATATAGGCGCTGATGACCAGCCAGAACCAGAGGAAGGTCTGGAACTTGGAGCTGCTGTAGCGATTATCACGCCCGAGGTAAAGGTGAGTGGGATGTCCGCGGGTGAAAATATACGCAAGCATGAAAAGCACAAAGATCGCAATGAGTAGCGATGCCCAGCGGGCAGCGCGGCCGATGGGCTCGCTCTGCCACTCGAGCGATCTGACGTGATTGATTCTAACCAGAGCAGTTTCATCGGATGAGTTTATGCCACCTTCGCGTACGTACGTGGCCCTAATCCCATCGCCCTGTCGCATGGCGGACACCAGAGGCTTGAAATCGGTGCTTGCCTGGAGCGGTATGTTCACCTCGTACTCTCGTTTCTCCGGCAGTTGCGTGCGTACAACGATCCAGGAGTCATCCTCCGCGATTTCCTTGATTGTGCCGACAATGGTTTTACCCACTATCTCGATATCAGTGAGCGCATGACCTCTCGCACGCGGTACGTAGGTAAGTAAAACCAGGTCGCCTGAATTGGGCCAGTCAGCCCTGAGCCCGGCCGGCGCTTCCTGACGCGACGGAATAAATGTCTGCACATCCCCGCTAACCGATTTGACCGCCAGCGGGTCAACCTGAACGACGATCCCCTCGAACTTTACAGGAACTGGATTGGGCGGAAGCTCCCCTTGTCCTCCTGCCAGTTGAGCCTGGGTCTGAGGCAGGAGCTGGCGATGTGGCTGAGATTGAAGTTGAGGCTGAGGCTGCGCTTTCGGATTAGCATTGGCGTTCATGCTTTGGTTCTGGCCAATGCTGGACGGTGGAACAGCCTCCTGCCCATGAACTAACGGCGTGAGCAGAAGAAGAGCGAGGATAAGCAAGAGTTTTCTGTTATTCATATTGTTAACCCATTTTGCTCCCGCGAAAGTGATTCTATTTTCCCCGCAGTTCCGGTTAAAGCCGCCCTGGAATCTCACTTCATCCCTCCCGCTCTCGGGGCTATTACTGCCCGGTGGCAAAATATTCCAGCAGGAGTAGAAGTCCATAGCCGCCGGACGGCAATGCGATCGCCGCCCCGAATATCGGGTGCTGTGTGAAGGGGAGGAAAGCCCCCCTTTTGTTATTTTTGATCGTGTGAATTGCCCACTCGATCTGCTGCCTCTGCTTTATTTCTTCCGGTGCTTGACCGGATAGCTGGATCAGCCTGCTCTCCAGACGCCTGATGGCCTCGCGCCGGGCTTTTTCGGCCGATCTTCGCAACGCCAGCGCATTCCCGACAACGAGTATCGCATTGAGGGAAAAGATAATGACCAGCGAGACAGGAAACCCCCAGTTATCGATATAACCATGGCGCCCGATGATTAGAAGAACAACGATGATAAACGGGAAATAGATGAAATTGCCGATGACAGTCGTGCGTTCGGCGATCAGTTCGATGCCCAGCCATTCATCCAGGTTCTCCTTGTTGATGCCGCTCTTACTGGCTATTCTCCCGAGTGTGCCGGCGGGCCAATGGATTTTATTCGTGGCAATGCAATTGACCCAGCGCCGGCACAACCTTGTGGCATCCACAACATAAAATATCAGTATCATCATCGCCGTGCCGCTCATGGTGAGGAGGCTATTGCTTATCAGGAAACAGCCCGAACCCCGGCAGGGTGTATTTGGAAAGCCGAACAGCATCATCATTAGCCAGGCGAAACTTAATGCGACAACCAGCTGCGGCAGACTCCGGATTGCGAAATTTTTCAGAGCGCCAAGGGAGATATATTCTCGCCAGAGGCGAACAGCATCGATCTCGTCAGTACTTTGTGGACGCCAGACATGCAGGCCCAGGATGCGTCGAATAGCGTGGGAAAAGATCCTGAACGGAAGCCTCTTGTAACTGGCGCCTTTTTCGGGATCACATAGGGAAGTATCGGTAAAACTTGTACCTTTATCTTCGAGATCCAGTTCATGCGTCAGAACATTTTCGTTATTTTTCATCTTCCGCCACGAATACCATAAAAAGAGCAGGCTCATGACCAGTGCGAACAGGCGGATTGCTGCTGTTGGCCATGCGCTGATCCCTTCGGTGAGCACGAAGGGCTCGCTTTCTGCGACATCAAACGCCTTCCAGGGCACCCATTTGACCAGGCCGTAGCATGCACCGACTGCAACAACCAAACCTGCCCAGAATAATTTGATCATGGCAAGGTTATGAAAAAAATCGGCTACCCTGGTACTGATCAGTATGATGCCCAGAATGAGAATGATGATCGCGGCGAACGCTTCTGCCAGCCACCTGAGGTTTCGTTGCGTGTCGAAATAGGCGTCCAGGTCCGGGCGGATCGGATGGATGCTTTCATAAGCTGCGGAAGGTCCATGCGGATCAATGCTGATATCGAATGCTCCGGTCCTTCCGATCTCATACAGCCTCGTTCCTGTATTTGCAAAAAAATTATCCGGCTTGCCATCCCTGTTTTCTTTATTCACTTCTGTGTTCAGCCTGACGCAATCGGGGCAATTCGTTTCATCTGCATGAACAGGGGCGAGATGTCCGAGCGCCATCAAAGCGGCATAGAACAGGGATGTCTGATAACTATCTCTAAATGGGGGAATGGGTATTTGCAGTTCGGGTTGCAACTTCAATCCAAAATGTGAGGCGATGACAAGATTGTGGGTAAATTCCCACTGGGCAGGATAGGCGAGCCTGGCATTGAGGTCGGTCGTAAAAAATATGGCGGTTGGAAACTGTGGACGGAGTGCTTGAAGGATCAGAAGCTTGTCGTATACATCACCTCCCAGGACGCCAATTGCCTTGAATTTCCCATCCTTCGCTTCCTCCTGTTTCAGCGCCGCCGCCAGTCTGACGAGATAATCGATCTGGCTGCGGCCCTCGGGTCTTTGGTTCGCATTTCCCTTGTTCGCCGCCGACCGTCCTTCGTACCATGCCTTGCCTTTGGCCAGAACACCCTCTGTATCCTTATCGCTGCTCCTGCCTTCCGTTTTGCTGCTTTGCGATGCCGGCAGTTCGCCGTCAAGCCCTGCAAGATACGAGTGGTGCGACACCCATTCCGGCCATTCATCTCTCCGCAGCTTATTTATTTCCGTCTCTAGCTCAGGGCCGGATTTGCCGGAACCGGTTTCATTTGACGCTACCCCCACAAAGGTACGTGGGAGGGCCCGTCCATACAGCGTATCCCACTCTGAAATCAGCGCCACCTTGAATTCGCACGATTCTTTTGTATCTTTTCCGAACTTGGTTCCCGAACAGTTCTTCAACTTGAGTTGACGACGGTTCAGTTCCTGAACCAGGTGCTCGGCCAGTACTGCATCTGTGCCAATCGTCCTGCTGAAGTTTTTAATACCTGCGCACGAAAACAGGCGCTCCACAATCGGCAGATTTTCTGCAGTTTCCGTTCGTCCGTCACCCCCATTGCCGACGAGTGTTCTATCGGGACAGCTGCAGAGTTTGTCGATTGCTTCCGCTGCTTCTTTTTCCGCTTTGCTTTTATCTGGGTAGGGCGAATCGTCAAGCAGGAACGTATCTTCTGCCGTTGCCCAGGGTGAATAAAACCGAACGCTCCTCAATGCATCGAATGGTGGGTTGGAGGAAGGGCACTGCCCGCTGGATTGCCTTGCCTCTTCGCCTAACTTGTCTTTTACCTCCTGCACCATTGCGCGCAGGCCAGTGGAGAACCTGGGACCTAGAACGTCATATGTCAGATTTATCTGATATTTCCCGAAGCTGCTGTCGAGGTGCGTCATCAACTCGCTCAAGGAGGTGAACGGATTACGGCCAAAATCCTGCGCTTTCAGCCATATGACAAATATATGTTTTTTGCTTTCCAGTTTTTCCTTGGGGATGAATAGCTCGGCAGGAATGACGACAGATCTGGTTGCTGCCATCTCTTGCTGCCCGTTCTGCTTGTTCTCTTCTGCGCGATTCCAGATGAAAAAACGGATGTATTCGCCCGATTCCGGCGTGTATCCTGCTGCGCCCAGGGCGGATATCACCGCGTAACGATCATTGAGCCTGGTTTCCGCGCCGCTGGAGTACGGACTTCCATCCACGAACACCGGCAGGATGCGGAGCTGGGAGGAGACGCCAGATTTTGCGAGAACTTCGACAAGCCGGGCGAGTTGATGCGGTTCATCGATTTCCTCGCCCGTCTCCTTCGGTATTTTCGTTTCGCCCGACTGATATGCTTCTACCGCTTCGAACGGATCCTGCCAGAGCCGCGACTGGACAATTCCCTCTTCCATGAAAACATGGGAACTGACTCCCTTGCTGATGGGCCGGGAGGTCTGGAGCGAGATTTCCTGATAGATGAGAAAGCTGCTGACCATCGCGAATAGCGCAAAGATTCCGGCGAGTGGCAGTTTTGGCTTCTCATCCTGTTGTTCCGCCATGTGATGAACCTTTCAGTTGGCGGGGCAAGCGGCGGTTGACCGGTTTGAAGGCCGCGCCATAGCGAGTTGCGGAGTCGGCAGTTGCAATTATGTATAGCACAAACGCCCGTAAATGCTGAATATGTGCAGCCAATTCAGCGATTGATGCCTGGGCCCTAGGCAGAGGGGCCTGGAAACCGGTAATGACAGGACGTATGCGATGCCTTCACCCACCTTGACTGGAAACGTGTCGTCCTGAAGATATAAACGTAGCTATATCCGAGGGTTGTACTTTGGTCCAATAGGCAAAGTCGTTCAAGCTGGTAGTATGCAAACCGGGGAAGCAAGAGTGGATCGGAAGCAGATAGCTTCTCCAGTAGCAGTAAACGAGGTAGAAGTAAAAGTCATGTACATGTAATCAGTAGTAGAAGCAAAACGCCAGCGCGCCCGGCCAGGCCTCCTGCGCCGGGCTTTTTTTGCAACTTTATAACCTTATCATTCCTTTTGAGAGGTCCGCTATCCGTATAAAAATCATAATTGTTGCGCTGGTGATAGGGCTGGTATGGGGAAGAGGAGGGGATTCAGACAAGGCGGGCAGCAAGGAGAGCATCTCACCTCTTTTTATCACTGCGTCTAAAGAGCAGTAAGCAACGGTCAGGCAGCAAGGGCGAAAACAACAGCCGATATTCCACATTATCGTCGTGCATGCTTTATCAATCGAAGGCGGAGTTGTCGCAGATCGAATACCGATCCGGTTTTAAGAGCTTCAAGGGAACTCGGCGGGCGCAACGACAATGCTCTTGTCATTGCAGATCAATGGCGCATAGTGCCTGTAAAAGTGAGAATGTCTGGTAGGAATGGCAGATCGAACAGCATGACCAAGTGGTGAGCAGGAATATGCAGGAAAATCTGGAATCAGATAGAGTGCAATTCAACTTACTTTTAGGGGGCGATACTGATGTATTGCCGCTTCTGTATATTGTCTGCGGCAGCACTTACACTTACTCCGGCAAAAAACCATACTCGACCGGAAAATTGACGTAAAAAAGGTCGATGTTTTCCGCTTGCAGCAGATGCATGAAGTCTTCGGCTTCTTTTTTACTGAGTACAAAGCTGACTTCTACCGGAAGATCCGCCGCCAGTTCAAGAAAGGTTTCCGTGTGCAATACGCGATGGCGACCGAAACCGGCCAAGGCGCGGGTTGCGGTACCGCCATTAAAGCCGCTTTTTTTTGCGCGTTCCAGCAGCCACTCGTACAGCAGTATGCCATTATGCTCGCGGTATTCGCTTACGTAGAATTTGAGAAAGACCCCTTGCATATCCTCCTCCGTTTGCTCCTCTCATTCCCTGTATCATTCTTCCGGCCGGATTTGGAAAATCCTCTTTCAATGCTGGGCAAGCCATTTGACTGTCATTATTCCCAGTATAGTCATCACGAGGGAGCCAGTCAGGTGTGAAAATATGATGACAAACGTCCAGGCATATTGGCCACGCAAGAGCAGCGTAACGGTTTCCGCTGAAAAGGTGGAGAAGGTTGTCAATCCGCCGAGAAAGCCAGTGATGGCAAACAGCCTCGCCTCGGGCGGGAGAAAGCTGTTGTGATGAAAATACTCGATCGCGACGCCGATAAGATAACCTCCGGTCAGGTTGGCGGCGAGAGTACCCAGAGGAAGGGTCGGAAACAGGGGGTTTAACGTCATCCCAAACCCCCAGCGTAACCAAGCGCCCAGCGCCGCACCTGCGCCCACCGCCGTTAATGCATAAACGCCCATAGCTTACACCCGTGTCCGTAAGGTCAGCTATCTTCCATCGAACGGTTATAAAGTCCTTCCCGCGCCAGACCATTTAACTGGGAACGTCTGGAAAACGCGCGCTGTGCTTCAGCCACATTTTTTTCCTCTCCCTTCCAGGCAGCAAGAACCGGTTCCTGGAGCGCACGGCCATAAGAAAAGCTGAGTTGCCAGGGGCAGTTTCCTTTCATGGCGTTCATGGCATTCAGGTTATCGGTCGCTTCCTCGGGGCTTTGACCGCCCGAGAGAAACACGATTCCCGGCACTGCCGCCGGAACATAACGGCGTAGGCAGCGGATCGTTGCCTCCGCAACTTGCTGAGAACTGACCTGGAGCGCGCATTTCTTTCCCGGAATGACCATATTGGGCTTGAGCAGAGCCCCTTCGAACACTACGCCATGGGCGTCGAGTTCTCCGAACAAAGTCTCGAGCATGGCGGAAGTGATGCTTTCGCACCGTCCGATATCGTGCGCACCATCCATCAGAACTTCCGGTTCCACAATGGGCACGAGGCCGGCTTCCTGACAGAGGGCTGCATAGCGAGCCAGGGCGTGACAGTTTGCGCGGATGGCATAGGCAGAAGGAAGCGTGTACTCATCGATTTCCATGACTGCCCGCCATTTGGCAAATTTTGCACCCAACTGTTTGTACTCCGCCAGGCGGTCGCGCAAGCCGTCCAATCCTTCGGTGATTTTGTTCCCAGGTTGCAGGGCCAGCGGCTTGGCGCCCTTATCCACTTTGATGCCCGGTATGATTCCCCGTCCCGACAGTACCTGCGGAAACGGTACACCGTGCTTCGAACTCTGCCGTATCGTCTCATCATACAGAATGACGCCGCTGATGTAGCGTTCGATGCCTTCGGCAGTGAAAAGTAACTCTCGGTAGCGGCGCCGGTTTTCCTCCGTGGATTCAACGCCGATCGAAGCAAAACGTTTTTTTATGGTGGGACTGCTTTCATCCGCTGCCAGAATTCCTTTCTCCCTGGCAACAATGGCCTCGGCCACTGACTTGAGTTCATCGATGTTCATGAGCTTTTATCCTCCTTAAGCAAGCATAGATTCAGGACAGGCAGTCGGATATGCGATTTTTCACTCTCATTACCGGCTAGCGGATGGGCGGCGATTCAAAGACTCCTAGTTGCCACATGATGAACAAGAGAATGAGGATTCCGATGATCAAAAGATAGAATGGCCACACGGTTTTTTTATCCTCGTATGGATCCGTCAGCGAGCAGCGCGCTCCTTCCGGCAAGCGGGCGAGCTTGGTAAGTGATGTTCCAAACGGAATATTGATACGTGCACGCGCATTGATGGCCCATCCATTTGCGTCCAGAACCGGACCGAGGTTGCGTTTTTTCAGCTTGAACCATGCGACCAGCATAGCGGGACCGGAAATCAGCAATATCAGGCCGATGATCGCGAGCGGTATCTGCCAGAATTCAAGTCCCAGTATACCCGTGACAATGGAAGCAACGACTCCCCCGATTGCGCCAAGGGCCAGTCCTATCGCTGCAAATATCCCGGCGAATTTGCCTACATCGAATGGTTGCACGGAGGGCGGTGGAGGGGTACCGGGAGTCGGCGGAACGCCAACTCCCGGTACCGCCGCAGTCAGTTTTTCACCCGCCTCGGCAGCTTTCCGGCTAGCCATTTTTTCCAGTTGCTCATTGATGAATTTCACCAGCTTTTTATAGGGGGACCAGAAAGCCTGACGAATGCTGATGGGGTGGTCGATGATTCGCACGATCGTGGCATCCCAATCCTGGCCTTTTCGATCATAGAAAATGCCGTTCCGCCCGACCATCAGGAAATCGGAATCGCCGGCGGTAAAGGCGGCTGCGATACTCATTTTCTCGGTGCCACCCTTACGTATACAGTCGCAATACGCTAGATAGATCCCGCTCATGCTTGCAAACTCCGCATGCTTGGCAATGTCATCCACGGTTACGCACAGATCACAGCTTCGTCCGTCGAGGTACAGTGTCCCCAACTGGAAGAGTGCTCTATCCCTGCCCGTATAAAAGCTGCGGAAGGATACGAAATTATTGACCAGATTGAACAGGTCACGGTTGTAGCGCAGCAGTTTTTCCACCGAATGGATTGCCTTTACTTCCTCTTCTACCGCTTTATCCTGGCTGATCAGCCTAGCGATCTCCTCCTTGTGCCTGCCGGTCGAAATTTCACGCAAGCGTGCGTCTCCAAGAGGTTCGGCAGAGCAGGCAGGCTTGTTCGCCTGCCAGGCTTCAAATGCTGCAAACCTGTCGCATAGTGCTTTCCATTCCGAAGCCGATAAGTTTTCTTTCTCGCCGAGTGATGGTACGACGACCAGGCTGCGGAATACATCGATTTCTTCCTGCCAGGCAGGATTGATTCCTGCCATTAATGGCAGCGGTTTTTCCGGCTCCACGGTGGCCAGAGGAAAGCTGGCGATATCCTCGCTTTTTGCCGACAATGTTTGTGCGGCAATGCTTTTGTAGTCGTCAGCGGAGCGGCTCAGGGGCACGGCTGAGCGGATGTCATAGGCAGCCAGCCGGCAGCGCGTGAAGTAATCATCGATTTTTTCTTTGACCGCGTGGAAGGCCGCCGCTGCGGCCTGCGTTTTGTCCCCCAGGAAGCGGATATCGCCGTCACTTTCTCCCTTGGCTTGCCAGGCGGAATAGGCCGCAACTTCGGCAAAGAACGCGTCGCTGATTTCCTGATCGATGCCTGGCTTCCCGCTCACGTCGGCTGCTGATCCACGGCACTTCATGATGTCTTCCACGGTTGCACGCAGTGCTGCATCGGGAATCTGACTTGCGGTGATTACCCCATCACCGTTGAAATCCAGTCCTGCGACAAACTTCTCGATGTCAGCCATATCGGCAAGAGAAATTTCCGGCGCATCGGGCTTGCCGAGGCTGCTCAAGATGTATTGTGCCGATGCCAGCACCTGCTGCCCCTCGTCTGTGCTGTTGTCTATATCCGCCAGGGCAACACTGCCGGAGCCATTGACCAGCAGATCCGGGTTCCTCAGCAGTTTGCCTGTCCACGCGACCGCCGCGAGTACCTCATTTGCGTGCACACGCCCGTCATCATCATGGTCGATCAGGTCGAGTGTTTTCGTGTCAAACTCTATGCCGCGTGTGGGACAGCTCAACGCTACCCACAATTTCTGATCCAGGTTTTTTAATGCCAGCAGGTCAGCTCCGGTATCAATTTGTACCTGATCAAAACCACCTGCCCGGAAAAACTTCCATTGATGGGTAGTAGTCATTGTGTCTCCTTTATTTTTTTGGTTTTATTCCTGAACTACGTTCTTATACGGAATTAATTTATAGGCATAGCATGTTTGTATCACAAGATATATGAACGGAGCGTTGAAACTGAAAAGCCTTCCAAAGATGAGCTTTATGGCGACTGCAGGTATAACGCCGTCCGGGGGAAAGGATTACGTTCACATTGGACGCTGCAAAGCCCACTGTCTCCGTTCACAACGCCGTACTTTTGAATCAGAAAGCTATTTTATGGCCCTGCCGGTCAGACCGTCGAAACCCAGTTTTATCAATGCCTTTCGCTCGGCTTCATTTTGGACACCCAGCGCGATCACTTTCATACCCAGGGCGTGTGCCTGCTCGCACAGATTTTTCAGGAATTTCTGGTTGGTTTTATTCTGGTTAATGCGGTGAATGAACCTGTCGGTTACTTTAAGATAGCTTAGCCCGGCCCCGGCGAGACTTTGAATACTGTCGAGATGGCGTCCGAAATCCTTGATACCAACGTGACAACCCAACTGCCTAAAAATGTGGCAAAAATCGCGGAAGGCTTCAAACTTGCGAAAAGCGCCATACTCCGACACTTCGATCCAGAGTCGCCAGCACAATTCGGGATGCGGACGCAGCAGTGCGTCAAGTTTATTGCGGAAACGATGGTTCGCGACTGTTTCGATCGATAAATCAACCGCGACCTCGCCGGTATTCGATTGCAGGAATTCCAGTGCATGACGCAATACTGCTACGTCAATGGGACCCGTTATATTCAGACGAGCGGCGATGCTGATAAAGTCGGATGCCTCCAGCCACCCGCCTTCCGGTTGAGCTTGCATGCGTGCAACGCCTTCCTGGTGCAGGACTGCGCCAGTGGGATCGATAACAGGATAGAAAGCCAGCATGAAGCGGTTGGCAGTCAAAGCATCGCTGAAAATGTGGCGCCAGTCGGAGATATTGAGGGAGACTGGAGAAGTCTGCCTTGATGGCGGGGCGAGATGCCAAGCGTTTGCTCCGGCCTGCTCCGCCGTGGCCAGGGCTGCGTCTGCTCTGGAAAGAAGCTCGCTGAGCGTATCGCCGCGTTGATAGGGCACGGCTCCGATATGACAGAAATCAGTGATCTTGTCACCGTCACGCAGCGGGAGCGCTGCGAGCTCCTCGGACAAGCGCCTGGCAAATCTTGCCGCATTACTGATATCAGGAGCAAGAAGCGCGAAATCCGAGCCATTCAGGCGTGCAGCAAGTGGCGGAGAAGATGCGATTTCCTCGAATTCCCCGGTGATGCCGCCAATCAGTGAACCAACCCGATGAAGCAGTTCGTTTGCGCCGGCTCTGCCGAGCTTGCGGTTGATCTCTTCCAGATTATTAATGCGTATGAGGAAAAAAATTCCCCGCCTGCCGTGTATCTGTCCCGTGGCCGCGTCTGCAGCAGTTGCAGTTGAAGCGAGAGTCTTTTCCTCATGCAAGACAACTTCACTATGTTCACCCATAGGGTGGTATTCTCCCTCCCTGGCCCCATCCGGGACGGTCTCCCGCGCTCCTTCGCTGGCAGCCGCAGATTTCTGTTCTATTTCATAGCTCTCTTCCCTGCCAATTAAAATTTGGCTCAGCTGGTTCATGAAGTACTCCCGCCTGGCCAAGCCTGTGACCGGGTCGAAGTTTATCTGCTTGTGCAAAGCTTCCAGGCGCTTGGTTTCTTCGATGCCGCGGTTATGCAGGCGTCTGATCATGTCATTGGTGGCACGCGCCAGGCTGCGTAGTTCCGGTATGCGGGGTTCTGAAATAGTAAGAAAGCGGCGTTCTATAATCTCATCAGCCTGCTCGACCATCTCCGCCAGTGGTTTGTGGATACGCTGCAATATCATCGCCCCGATAAGCACGCACATGATCGCTGTACCCAGAGACCAGAGCATCAAGGTTTTCGCCTGCTCCCAAAGTGCCTGATACGCGAGTTGAGCCTGGCTGACCACCTTGATCACGCCAAAATGCAGTAAGGCGTCCGATATCTGGGCTTGACCCGGTGCTGCGCTGATTGGAAAGAGACGAATGAACCATCCGGGAACAGTCGTTTCTATCTCGTTCTGCACGCGTTCGGTGATCAGCTTGCCATCGGCAGAGGTGATGGAGATTGCCTGGTATTGGCCACTATCAAAAAATGCAGCGATTTGAAGACCAATGGTGATAGGGTCCTTGCGCAGTTGGGAAATCGAATATGCAAGAGAATTCGCGCTATCGATGTTTTTACGGTGAAGCTGTTGCTCCAGATAGCTTCGTGTGCCAAGCAGACTTACAAAAAGGCTACCGGTAAAACTTGTGATGGTCACCAGGATAACGGCTAACCATAGTTGTCGAAAGAGAGACATTGAACGCCTTATTGTTTTAGACAGCGTCTTCAGGACAATGTCCTCCGCGGGCGCGATGACGGTTTGTCAAGGAATTATCAACCTGCGGTGGATTCCTGAGCTATGAGATTAGCACGGAGTGGACAGGGGTTCAATTTGCAGAAAACACACCCGGAAAAGCCAACGAGACGATATCAAGAGAGATAGCCCATGCGACCCGCTTCCCATACTGCCTTCATTTCCCATCCGGATTGCCTGTTGCACGAAATGGATTTTTATCATCCTGAAAGTCCAGCTCGGTTGAAGGCGATCGAGAAGGAGCTGTCTGCTTCAGGGCTGATGGATAAACTGAGACGTTATCAGGCGCCATTAGCGACTATCGGCCAGCTGGAGCGTGTGCATACACAGGAACATATTGCAAGATTGCAAGCAGCAGCATCCCGCGCAGCTTCGGGAGGTTTCGTGTACCTCGATCCGGATACCGCCATGAACCGCCACAGCCTGGGAGCAGCTTATCGGGCCGCGGGGGCAGCCGTCCTTGCTGCTGATCTCGTGATTGGAGGGACGGTGGAAAATGCGTTTTGCAGTATTCGCCCCCCGGGTCACCACGCCGAACGCGGGTATCCGATGGGTTTCTGCCTGTTCAACAATATTGCCGTAGCGGTTGCTCACGCGCTTGAAACACATGCTCTGCAACGGGTCGCAGTAGTGGACTTCGACGTGCATCACGGCAACGGTACGGAAGATATCTTTCAGCACGACCCCCGCGTCATGATGGTCTCGACATTCCAGCACCCGTTCTATCCATATAGCGGCATTGCAGGGCGTTCAGAGCGAATGGTCAACATCCCGCTACCGGCAGGGAGCAACGGCAAGGTATTTCGAAAAGCAGTGGATGAATTCTGGCTGCCGGCGCTGGAAAGATTCGAACCGCAAATGTTGTTTGTTTCTGCTGGTTTCGATGCTCATGCCGATGATGAGCTTGCTTCTCTGAATCTGGTGGAAGACGATTACGCGTGGGTAACTGAAAAAATCAAAGAGGTTGCCCGCGCTTATGCCGGAAAACGTATCGTGTCGGTGTTGGAAGGCGGGTATGAGTTGGCTGCGCTGGGACGAAGCGTGGCAGCGCATATAAAAGTCCTTATGAAGCCCTGATAGCTCAAAACGCGCCTCTCCAGCGCCCACTCTTCCAGGCTACCCCTTCGACCCTTCCGGCTTACCTGAGAGTCCTTCCTCGAGCATCTCTTGCGCCCTGGCAAAGGGAATGGGGAATGTCCTGAGCCGCCGAAGGCTTCAGGACGAACGGAGAAGAGGGATATAGGTCAAAAGGAGAGGAATCAGGTTGAAAACAGGAAACCTTGTGTTCAACAGAATTTCTCCGAAGGCGTTTCGCTATCCTCCTATCAAGTCTATGATGGAAATAGCAATGAAGGGATCAGACGCGGTATTTTCCGGCTCGTATCGAAGAGGGTGGCATTGAAGGGCAACCATAAACTGGGTATTCCCCTGATTCTGTTAATCGTTCTCGCGATCATGGCGGGGGTGGTATGGCAGTATCTGGCCGGAAGTAAGCCGAGCATCAGGATAGGTGTGCTCCACTCCCTCTCCGGGGTCCTGGCTGCAAGCGAGAAGCCGTTGATTGATGCAATACAGTTGGCCGTTGAGGAGGCCAATGCGGCGGGAGGAATCCACGGTCATAAAATTGAAGCTGTGGTAGCGGATTGCAGGTCAGACGCGGGTCATTGCGCGCGGGAGGCCGAACGCCTGATTCTCGAAGAGAGAGTAGAGGCATTATTCGGTTGCTGGACTTCTACCTGCCGCACCTCGGTGAAACCGGTTGTAGAACGACACGATCACCTGCTGTTTTATGCATTGCGGTATGAGGGCATGGAGCAGTCGCCTAATATTATCTATGGAGGTGCAGTACCAAATCAATTGGTGATGCCTGCTGTGTACTGGGCCCTGGAAAATCTTGGTAACCGGAAACATGCACGGCATAGTGGCAAACGGGTCTATCTAGCAGGGTCAGAAAATGTTTTTTCGCGTGTCGTGAATATTCTTATCAAGGATGTTCTGGCAGCAAACGGCGGAATCGTGGCGGGGGAATATTATCTGCCTCTTGGTTCCCAAAACATGGAATCTCTTGTAGAGGATATCGTGGATCAACAGCCCGATCTGATATTGAGCACGATTGCGGGCGCCTATAACGCCGGGTTCTTTCAAACATTGAACAGGAGGGGAATCACAGCGGAGAGCATCCCGGTATTGTCGTTCAGCGTTACCGAAGTAGTGCTGTCGGTACAGGATAAGATACCAATGACGGGACACTTCGCTGCCCGGAATTATTTCCAAACCATTCCTTCGCCGGAGAATCAGGCATTCGTCAAGCGGTTCCGCGACCGCTATGGGGAGAAAGCTGTTATTGACAGTCCGACAGAAGCCTCCTACGTCAACGTACACATGTGGATTCGGGCTGCTTCCGAGGCGGGCTCAGGTAATCTGGCAAAGGTACAAAGATTGATTTTGCGTCAAAGCCTTCCTGCTCCGGAGGGGATCGTGGCGCTTGATCCGATTACTCGCCACGTATGGAAAGTGGCCCGGGTTGGCAAAGTGCGGGAAGATGGTCAATTCGATATTGTGTGGGATTCCACGCGACCGCTGGAACCATCGCCGTTCCCGTCCTATCGCTCGCGTGAAGAGTGGAACGTCCTGCTGGAGAAGGTGCTGAACACGCCTGCAATGCTGCAGACAACCCAGTTCATGGAAAAATCCGGGAGTAACTCCAGAGGGCCGGCGGGGTGAAACGATGATACGCTTTACCTCACTTACACAGCGTTTTGCTGTCTGGTTTGTGGTCGTTTCCCTGCTGCCTATCCTGATCATTGGTTATGCGCTGTTGCGTACCTTTGAGACGGAGGCGGAAAAGGCCGCGATTCAACAGGTGTCAGGGATCGCTGACATGAAAGCGGAACAGATCGACAGCTATCTGCGCGAGCGTTTGCTGGACGCGAGGGTGATCCAGACAACCAGTACAACACGCATGGCTATGCAGGACTTCAGCCGGGTGTACGTGAAGAGTGGAGTGGACTCCGATGCCTATCGTCAACTGGATGCATTTTATCGCGAACACTTCAAGCGCTTTGTGGAGGATGCCGGGTATTACGATCTGTTCCTCATCTCCCCTCAAGGCGAAATAGTCTACAGCCAGGCCCATGAATCGGATTTTGCGACGAGCTTGATCACGGGTCCGTATCGAAACAGCGGTTTTGCCTGGGTTGTGCGTGCTGCACTCAATACCTTGCAGAGCGGCGTCTCGGATTTCGAATACTACCCGCCCTCAAAAGGCGCGATTGCGGCCTTCATGGCATTGCCTATTATTGTTCAGGGAAAGCTGGAAGGCGTGCTGGCGCTGCAGATCTACAGCGAACGCGTGTTTGAGGTAGTGACCGACAACGTGGGACTGGGAGCGAGCGGTGAAACGGTCGTAACGCGCCTTCTCAACGATCGCACTGCACTGGTCATCGCGCCCCTCAAGCATGAGCCGAACGCGGCGCTGCAATACAAGATACCTCTCGCCACTCCACCATTTTCCATTGCGATCCAGAGCGGATTGCATGGGGAGCGAGGAGGAGGATTGAAGACGGACTATCGGGCCAAGGAGGTGGTGGCCGCCTGGCGTTATCTGCCGCGCATGAACTGGGGCATCGAGGTCAAGATGGACGCGGAGGAGGTGTTCGCCTTTGTCCCCAGAGTGCGCAACTATAGTTTGATAGTCCTCAGTTTCACCCTGATCGCCGCCATGCTGGGAGCTTTGCTGTTCAGCCGCCGCGTGGTTACCACGCTGAAAAATCTCAGTCACAGTGCGCAGCATATTGCCGCTGGAAATCTAAGGCAGCGAGTTCCCGTTGCAGGATGGGATGAAATCGGTCAGCTGGCCAGCACCTTCAATACGATGACTGAGCGCCTGACCGCCAGCGATCGTCAGCGTGACGTAGCCGAAAAAGATTTGCGCCAGCTCAACCAGAACCTCGAAAACCGTGTTGCCAAACGTACAGCTGACCTGGAGCAGGCGAATGCGGTGCTTGTCAGCAAAGAAGAAGAAATGCGTTCGATCGTGGAGCACATGGTGGACTGCATCATTACGATCGACGACAAAAGCATAATACGCTCGGTCAATCCCGTCATAGAAAAGCTTTTCGGTTACACTCGAGAGGAAGTAATCGGTCAGCCCTTATCGATGCTGATGCCTGAACCCCACCGTAGCAACCATGAAAAGTACATTGAGAGGTACTATCGGACGGGGCGAGGCCGCTGCGAGTTTGATCACATTCTGGCGCTGGAAGTCGAGGGTGTGCATAACATCGGCATGGGCCGCGAAGTCGAAGGCCGGCACAAGAATGGCGAACTCATCGACCTGTATGTGGCTGTCAGTGAGTATTTCGTCGGAGGGAAACGTTATTTTACCGGCGTGCTGCGCGATATCCGCGAACGCAAGCGGGTCGAGCAGGCTTTGCGCAACAGTGAACAGCGTTTTCGGGCCATCGTGGACAACCTGGCGGCGCTTGTGGGCGAAATGACTCCTGATGGTGTCTTGGTGGAAATCAACCGTACCGCACTGGAGGTAGGCGGCCTGCGCAGCGAGGATGTTATCGGCAAGTGTCTGTCCGACACCGGATGGTTCTCCTACAAGCCCGAGGTGCAGCAACAACTCCGGGAAGATATCAGGCGGGCGCGAGCCGGGGAAATCGTCCGCCGTGACATTGAGATGCGCATTGCCAATGGTGGTCTAATGACAGCTGATTGTATGCTGGTGCCGGTCCGGGACGCCAAAGGCCAAGTCGTTAAAATAATTCCTTCTGCAATCGACATCAGCGACAGGAGTCGCATTCTGAAGGATCTTGAGCAGGCTCGCCATGATGCGGAGCAGGCCAACCAGGCAAAATCGATTTTTCTTGCGGCCATGAGCCACGAAATACGCACCCCCATGAACGGCGTGATCGGCATGGCGGACGTACTGCAGCAAACCAGCCTGAGCGGTTATCAGATGGAGATGGTCGATCTCATCCGTGAGTCGGCTTTCGCCTTGCTGGAAATCATCGAGGATATCCTGGATTTTTCAAAAATCGAAGCGGGAAGATTGGAAATCGAGCAGGCCCCAATGTCCGTGGAAAAGGTCGTGGAAAAAGCATGTGCCATGCTTGAAAGCCTGGCTGCCAGGAAGGCTGTGGAACTTACCCTGTTTCTCGACCCGGCGATACCTGAAGAAGTCCTGGGTGATGCACTGCGACTACGCCAGGTGCTCGTTAATCTTGCCAATAACGCCATCAAGTTTTCCAGCGGATTGCAGGAGCCAGGCAGGGTATCAGTACGGGCACTGCTCGTTGACGGCAGCGAGAAAGCGGTAACAGTGGAGTTTGAGATAACCGATAATGGCATTGGCATGAACGAGGAGGTGCAATCGCGGCTTTTCACCTCTTTTACCCAAGGAGATACATCCACCACCCGGCGATACGGTGGAACCGGACTGGGTCTGGCGATCACTCATCATCTGGTTCAATTGATGGGAGGTAGTATCCGGGTTCAGAGTGCTCCGGGCGAAGGGTCAGTTTTTACTGTGCGGTTGACGTTTGACCTTATTCCTTCCTCGCACATGGAAGATAAGGTTATCGATCTCAGCGGGATTTCCTGCCTTGTAATCGGTGCTGAAAAAGGTTTGGCTGACGATCTGGCCGTATATTTGAGATACAGTGGAGCGGTTGCAGAGCGAGTGATCGATTTGCCAGCCGCCCTCAAGCGAATCGAGGTACTTCCGCCGGGACTATGGCTGCTGGTCATAGATGCCGGGCATGAAACACCCCCGCTGGAAGAATTGCGTGCCGCCTTCCGTTCCCGTCCTGACCTGGATCCGCATTTCGTAGTCCTCGAGCATGGTCATCACGAGCCTGATATTGAGCCCCGCTTTGTCGTCATTCGTCGCGGACGCAGGCGGCATGAGCGTACCGAAGAGGTCGATACCGTTACGCTGGATGGCGATGTCATGCACCGTGACGCCTTCCTGCGGGCAGTCGCACTCGCCGCCGGAAGACTGCAGGAGGAATTACCCGCGCCCCCCTCCGAGGAGGTGAAGGCGGTGGCATTGCCGTCGCGAGAAAAGGCGCTCGGTGAAGGCAGACTTATCCTTGTCGCCGAAGACAGCGAAATCAACCAGAAAGTGATCCGGCAGCAGCTTTCTCTGTTGGGTTATGCGGCGGATATTGCAAAGGATGGACGGGAAGCGCTCAAACGCTGGGAAAGCGGCAACTATGCATTGCTGCTGACAGATTTGCACATGCCGGAAATCGATGGGTATCAATTGACCGCAGCAATTCGCGTCAAAGAGGGGGAGCAAGGTGCTGCGCGCAAGCCGATTATTGCCATTACGGCCAATGCACTCAAGGGTGAAGCTGAACATTGCCGCGCCGTAGGCATGGATGACTATTTGAGCAAGCCGGTGCAGCTCTCGCATTTGAAAGCGGTGCTACAGAAGTGGCTTCCTTCTCCGGGCAGCAGCACTGAATTGCTCGAACTGGCTCCACCAGGCTCTACTGCGCCTGCACCTTCCGCCACGGCCATGCCTGCTGCTCCCGCTACGCCCGCGGAACCCACTACTACCGGCGCTCCCGCTCTCTCTACGATTGCGGCAAAACCTGTCGATGTCCATATCCTTGAACAGCTCGTAGGTAACGACCCTGCCGTGATCAATGAATTCCTCCAGGATTTCCGGGTGAGTGCACGAAAAACAGCAGAGGAGTTGCGAGCAGCGTGTCAGGCCGGTGATGCGAAAACAGCCGGCGGTATCGGACACAAGCTTAAGTCCTCGGCTCGCTCGGTAGGCGCATTGCAACTGGGTGAGTTGTGCGCCCAGATGGAACAGGCGGGCAAGGCGGGTGACATGACTCGGTTGAATGAGCTGTTGCCGCGTTTCGAATCGGAACTTGCTGCTGTGGATGGGTATATCAGCACATTGGAATAATGACAACATCTCCGACAGCCGAGATTCTGTCCGGCGATATTCAGATTCAAAAAACCTGACTGAACAATAACTGAAAAGATAAATGTTATGGTCGAACGATCCGCAGTAAAAATTCTAGTGCTTGACGATGAAACTTTCATGCTCAAGCTGTTGAACCGTATTTTATCCAACCTCGGATATAGCTCGGTCACCCTCTGTGATAGTGGCCGTGCCGCACTGGAAAAAATAGCCAGTACAGGCGCCGATACAGTGCCGAATGTTATTCTGCTGGATCTCAATATGCCTGAAATGGATGGGATCGAGTTTGTGCGGCATCTCGTGGATCTCCACTACCTCGGCAGCCTGATACTGGTCAGTGGTGAGGATGAACGCATACTCCAGACGACTGTAAAACTGGTGCGGGCACACAAGATTCCTATACTGGGATACCTGCATAAGCCAGTGAAGCCCGATGCGTTGTCCGAACTGCTTGAAAGTTGGGCCCCTTCCGCAGCCGATGCCGCTGGTATGGCGAAGAAAGTCTACACCGCCGATGAGCTGCGCGCCGCCATCGAGGGGGGGCAACTGGTTAATTATTATCAGCCGAAGGTGGTGGTCGCCACAGGCGAGGTGGTGGGTGTAGAGACTCTTGCGAGATGGCGTCACCCAGCGGACGGTATCGTATTTCCAGACCAATTCATTGGCGTGGCCGAGGCTGCCGGCCTGATTGACGACCTAACCAAGGCGGTGTTTGCCGAGGCGATGGCTCAGGCGAAATTGTGGCAAGAAATGCAGTTGCCGCTGCGAGTAGCTGTCAATGTGTCCATGGACAATCTGGCCTCGCTGGATTTTCTGAATTTTGTGGCGGAACTCGCAGCCAAGGAGGGCATAGCTCCCCAAAATGTGGTGCTGGAGGTGACTGAAACCAAGCTGATGCAGGACACACGCGCTCCACTTGAGATTCTGACCCGGCTGCGCTTGAAGCGTTTCCGCCTTTCCATTGATGATTTCGGGACAGGGCATTCATCACTGGCCCAGTTGCGCGACATTCCTTTTGATGAGCTCAAGATCGATCAGGGCTTTGTGCATCACGCGGGGACCGACGAGACGCTGCGGGCGATTTATGATGCGAGCCTCTCTCTGGCGCGGCAATTAAATATGGAGGTCGTGGCGGAAGGCGTCCAGGACCGGGAGGATTGGGATCTTCTGCGCCGCACGGGATGCGATCTGGCGCAGGGGGCTTTCGTTTCGAGTCCGATGTTGCCGGAGGATGTGCTGGACTGGATAGAACTGTGGCGGGAGCGAGTCCGTACCGAACTTTTTCCGACGGAAGATGTAAAGGAATAATCAGCAGAGCGAGGGACAGAAGCGCTCTCTGCGGGAATGACGGGAGCGTCCGCAGTTTTCGAGTCTTTCACGCCATTTGCCCTGTCCTTCGGACCCGTTTGTTCGGCCTTGGCAACAATCTCTATGCCCGCTAAAGGGGCTTTCTTACGCAAGTTGCGAGCTGTGCAAGGAAGGTAGCGGGAGTTACTATGAATACGAGATAGTCCGCTTTCTAGATGAAGCGGATGAATGAGCTTATTGCATGGAATGTAATCCGATCATATTGCCCTCGGTGTCGAGGACCAGGGCGATGAAACCATATTTACCGATGGACATTTTTTCCTTGAAAAGGCGCCCACCATGCTCGGCAGCACGCGCGGCCTCTACCGCACAGTCTTCACACTTGAAATAAACCAAGGTGCTGCTTCCGCCGGACGGGCAACCCTCCATTTTTGCCAGCGCACCGGCCGCACCATAGCCTTCCTCTGACATGGGAAATGCCCACAGTTCTATATCGGGGCTTGGTATCCGCTCAAGCTTCCCTTGAAGAACGCCTTCGTAGAACGTTTTTGCGCGTTCCATGTCCTGTACATAAATTTCAAACCAGACGACTGGATTGGATTTCATGGCGTTGCTCCTCGATGTTTATCATCCGGTTAAATCAATAATGCAGCCGCTACCCGTCGTTCTTCCGCCGATAATATGTTGTAAGTGCGACAGGCAGCAGCGGTATCCATCACTTCTATACCAATGCCGGACTCGATCAGGCTTCTGGTAAGTTGCGGATGGGGAAAACGCAATGTGGCGCCCGTTCCGAAGAGGACCATTTCCGGCTGCAGCGAGAGGATGAACTGAAAGTGTTCGGTATTGAGTTCCTCGAACGTTTTTGCCTCCCACTCTTCGATCAGGCGATCGGGTAACACGATCAGGCTATGATCGTAGCGTACGTGATTGATCATGACGTAGTCGGTTCCGTAACCAGTAAACAGGTTGTGCCCGGTAGGACCGGAAAGATGCAGTTTCACACGAGACTCCATTTGCGGCAGTTTAGCGGGTCGGGTAACATTACATCTTTTTCCCGTTGCGATAAAGGTTTTGCGTTGAATAAAGCGGGAACGACAGAATCTCTTGATTTTCAACACTCAACATTCGCAGGCACTCCCGGTTACGTACTTCCATCTGAACCCGGCCTTGCACAGAGCCTTCGCTGACCTTTGCCTTTGCCGTAAGGCTTTTGCCACCCATCCATCCCATATCTGATGCAGCCCATTCTCAAATCCAGCAAGTTGGCCAACGTATGCTATGACATTCGCGGACCGGTGCTTGACCGGGCGCGGCAAATGGAAGAGGAAGGGCACCGCATCATCAAGCTCAATATCGGGAATCCGGCATCATTCGGTTTCGAAGCTCCCGAAGAAATCCTGCAGGATGTGATGCATAACCTTTCCGCTGCATCCGGTTATTGCGATTCGAAAGGATTGTTTGCGGCACGCAAGGCCATCATGCATTACACGCAGGAGAAGCGTATCGAGGATGTCCGGCTGGAGGATATCTACATCGGCAACGGCGTTTCCGAACTGATCGTGATGGCGATGCAGGCGCTGTTGAATACGGGCGATGAGGTTCTGATTCCTTCACCCGATTACCCGTTGTGGACAGCAGCGGTGGTGTTGGCAGGCGGGACTCCGCGCCATTATGTGTGTGACGAGCAATCGGGCTGGTTGCCTGATCTGGAGGATATTCGCTCGAAGGTTACCTCGAACACCCGTGCGATCGTTGTCATCAATCCGAATAATCCGACAGGCGCGCTTTATCCAGACGAAGTGTTGCGTGAAATCATCGAGATTGCACGTCAGCATCAACTCATCGTCTATGCGGACGAAATTTACGACAAAGTCTTGTACGACGATGCGACCCACACTTCGATTGCTTCCCTGGCGGATGACGTGCTGTTCGTTACATTGAACGGGTTGTCCAAGAATTATCGTGCCGCAGGATTTCGCTCGGGGTGGGCAGTGGTCTCCGGAACAAAACACTATGCCAGTGACTATATCGCTGGTCTGACCATGCTGGCCTCCATGCGGCTGTGTGCAAATGTTCCTTCGCAGTTTGGTATTCAAACGGCGTTGGGGGGGTATCAAAGCATCAAGGATCTGGTCATGCCCACTGGTCGGCTTATGCGGCAACGCGATCTCGCCTGGAAACTGTTGACGGAGATTCCGGGCGTATCGTGCTACAAGCCACGGGCGGCAATGTATCTGTTCCCGCGCCTGGACCCCGCAATCTACCCGATCGAGGATGACGAGCAATTTGTGCTGGATTTGCTGCTGGAAGAGAAGGTGCTGCTGGTGCAAGGTAGCGGTTTCAACTGGCCCTATCCGGATCATTTCCGTGTTGTATTTCTCCCTAACAGTGACGACCTGACCGAAGCCATTAGCCGGGTTGGAGGTTTTCTAGCCCGCTACCGCAGGCAGCACGGAACCGGGTAAGGCGAACTCAACTTCTGTAAACGAGAACGCCGCGTACGAACAAAAATCCCTTTGCAAATATGGCAAATATGTCCGAAAAATTCATCATTACCGAAGATATGAAACCTATCAACGTGGGCCTGTTGGGGGCAGGCACTGTCGGCAGCGGGACGTTCGCCGTGCTTAAACGCAACCAGGAAGAGATCACCCGGCGCGCCGGCCGCAGTATCGTCGTTCGCATGATTGCTGATCGAGAGGAAGAGAAGGCCCGCCAGATCGCAGGCGACGATGAGGTCATCGTCACGCGCGATGCGAATGAAGTGGTGATGAATCCCGATATCGATATCGTAGTCGAACTGATCGGCGGCTACACCGCGGCCAAGGACCTGATACTGAAGGCCATCGAGAATGGCAAGCATGTCATTACCGCCAACAAGGCATTGCTTGCTTCACATGGGACCGAAATCTTCGCCGCGGCGCAGAAAAAAGGCGTGATGGTGGCATTCGAAGCGGCGGTGGCGGGAGGCATTCCTATCATCAAGGCTCTGCGTGAGGGATTGACTGCCAACCGCATCGAGTGGATTGCGGGCATCATCAATGGTACGAGTAACTTCATCCTCTCGGAAATGCGGGATAAGGGGTTGACGTTCGAAACCGTATTGAAGCAGGCGCAAAAACTGGGCTATGCCGAGGCCGATCCCACTTTTGACATCGAAGGTATCGATGCGGCGCATAAACTCACGATCATGGCCTCGATTGCCTTTGGCATTCCGATGCAATTTGACAAGGTATATACCGAGGGTATAACGAAATTGACCCGCGAGGATATCCGGTATGCGGAGGAACTGGGGTATCGCATCAAGCTGTTGGGCATTACGAAACGTACATCCGGAGGAATCGAGTTGCGTGTGCATCCGACACTCATCCCTGCTCGCAGACTGATTGCCAATGTCGAGGGTGTCATGAATGCCATCGTGGTGAGAGGTGATGCGGTAGGCTCTACCCTCTATTATGGTCCGGGCGCAGGGGCTGAACCTACAGGGAGTTCAGTTGTGGCAGACCTGGTGGATGTAACTCGCATGCATACCGCCGATCCCAAGCACCGTGTTCCTCATCTCGCCTTCCAGCCAGGCCGCCTGTCGGATACGCCGATCCTCACGATGGACGAGGTGGAAACGTCTTATTACCTGCGGCTGCGGGTCATGGACAAACCCGGTGCCCTGGCCGATATCACGCGCGTGCTTGCCGACCTTGGTATTTCCATCGAAGCTATGATGCAGAAGGAGCCAAGCGAAGGTGAAGACCAGGTGGATATCATTATGCTCACGCATTTAGCCGTGGAAAGAAACGTTAACGATGCGATCGCCCGAATAAAGCGATTGCCCATAACGACCGGCAAGGTGACCCGCGTCCGACTGGAGCATCTGGGCAGCAAATAATTGACATTACCGGTTATGGTCAACCTCTGCTATTGTCCGGGATAAGATCACTGACATTTTCAGAGCAAACTCATCAGCCACCTGGCGGATAGCGAGATGAATTGCTTCACTTTTACCTTTTTGCGAGTTTGTACAAGGCGGATTTAGGATAATGCTCTACATTTCCACTCGTGGCGGCATGCCGCCTAAAAAGTTCTCCAGGATTCTTCTCGGTGGCCTTGCTTCGGATGGCGGGCTGACGATGCCGGAAACCTATCCCAGGTTCGATGACGCGCAACTGCAGAAACTGCGTAGCATGGATTACCCGGAACTTGCGTTCGAGATCCTTTCACGTTTTGCGGATGACATTCCTGCTCCGGATCTGCGCGGCATCATCGCACGAACCTATACCGCCCAGTCGTTTCAAAACGATGAAATCACGCTGCTTAAAACCCTGGAACCGGGGCTGCACATACTCGGTTTGTCGAATGGCCCAACGCTGGCCTTCAAGGATATCGCCCTGCAATTGCTGGGCAACCTGTTCGAGTACGCGTTGGACAAGAGTGGCGAGCAACTGAATATCCTCGGTGCAACTTCCGGCGATACCGGGCCGAGCGCAGAGTATGCCATGCGAGGCAAGCGTGGCATTCGTGTGTTCATGCTTTCGCCGCATGGAAAAATGAGCCCGTTCCAGACAGCTCAAATGTTTTCTCTGCATGATCCGAATATTTTCAATATCGCGATTCGTGGTGTGTTCGACGATTGCCAGGACATTATCAAGGCTGTCAGCAATGATTATGCGTTCAAGCAGAAATACCGCATTGGTACAGTTAATTCCATAAACTGGGCGCGCATTGCGGCTCAGATCGTTTATTACTTCAAAGGTTATTTTGCCGCCACCCGCTCGAATACAGAGCAGGTATCTTTCGCCGTGCCATCGGGAAATTTCGGCAACATTTGCGCAGGACATGTGGCGCGCATGATGGGCCTGCCTATCAAAAAGCTGATACTTGCCACCAATGAAAATGATGTGCTGGACGAATTTTTCCGGACGGGACATTATCGCCCGCGCACAACCACCGAAACCGTCCAGACCAGTAGCCCTTCAATGGATATCTCCAAGGCCTCGAACTTCGAGCGCTTCATTTTCGACTTGACTGGAAGGGATGCCGCCAAAGTGAAGGAATTATGGCAGGCAGTGGATGAGGGCGGCGCTTTTGATCTTGCCAATACGCCTCTGTGGGAGAAAATCGAAGACTTCGGTCTTGTATCAGGGACCAGCAGTCATGCAGATCGAATCGCAACCATCCGCCGGGTGCATGACCGGTATGGCTTGGTGATAGACCCGCATACAGCTGACGGTGTGAAAGCGGGATTGGAACATCGTGACGCCAATGTGCCGCTGATCTGCCTTGAAACGGCATTGCCCGTCAAATTCTCGACAAGCATTGTCGAGGCGATCGGACATGAGCCCGTGCGTCCGGCAGGGTATGAGAATATTGAAGAAAAAGCGCAGCGCTATGTAGTCATGGATGCTGATGCAGGGGCGGTCAAGGCGTTTATTATGGAGCAGGCGGGGCAGGCCCAAACCGCAGCTGCGGTATAAGCTTGCGATGAGACGGGAGGGGGAGCGCCAGTAAATATAAGCGCGGGCGGCAGCATCGCCCTCTATTCCCCCTTCCTTCAGCAGATTCAGGACGAACAGCGACAGGAAGGGGCTGCCCCTTCTTATTATTCACGCTGCTTTTCGGCTGCAGCAAGAAAATCATCCAGTATGGGACCGGAATCGAGCAGGTCTGTGGCGGGACCATGAAATTCGGGATGCCATTGAAATCCCGTCACGTAGCTATCTCCATGCATGCGTATTGCTTCGATGATGCCGTCAGACTCGGACACTGCCTCGACCATGGAATCCCGTCCCAGTTCCTTGATTGCCTGATGATGTATGCTGTTGACAAGATGTTGGTAGCGATTGCCGTAGAGCTTCGCCAACCGGGAATTTTCTTCAATCAGCAACGCATGCCGATGCTGGTCATACAACACTGCATCCACGTGTATGATGCATTCCGGGCGATCCGTCGCGATATCCTGGTACAGGCTTCCACCCAATGCTACATTGATGAGCTGGAGCCCGCGGCAGATACCCAATACCGGTTTTCTTTGTACCACACACTCCCAGAAAAGCTCCATTTCGTAAAGATCGCGCACCCGGTCGCCGGACCACTCCGGCCGCTGAGGTGTTTCACCGTAGGAAACGGGAGATACATCCGCGCCACCTTGCAGCACCAGGCCGTCGATTTCTCGGACGTAGTCGCTTATGCGCACGTGAGAACGCTCGACGCCACCGGTTTCTATTGCTGGCAACATGAATGCCAGCGCTCGCCGGCGCATGATCCAGTGGGCGACGGTCTGTTCAAGATATTGCAGGGTTTTATTGCGAAAACCCAGTTCAAGAGGCGGTTGATGCAGGATACGGGGTGACAGGCCGATACGCAACGGGCGGGGCATCTCAAGTAACGAATAAGTCCTCAGAAATATAAATGTAATTAGATTTTGGAATTTCCGCGGTGTTCTTCGTTACATATAAGATACCTGGATAACTTTGCGTCCTCCTTTGCCTGGGGGCAATCGAGCTGACGTTGCGCTACTTTATTCCGCTGGTTTTTCCCAGCGATCCATATCTAACTGACAATTAGACATTCCTCACGGGAATCAGTTTCCCATCCATAATTCGGCTTGCAATTGCATGACATCGGCAAGATTGTGCTCGCTTGCATAAGCCCTGCGCTGCCAGCTTGTGCCGTTACCGACGATGAGTATTTCGCGGATGCGTTCCATCGCTTCCACTGCGCGCAGTTCTCTTGCATGGTCGGAAATGTGTTCAAGCATCTCCATTATATCTTCCCGGATACTACGCTGTTGATGGGTACGAGGATCGATAAAGACGCCTTCCAGACCAAAGCGGCATGCCTGGAAGCGATTGAACGTATACACCAGATAGTCATCCTCTTCGGGCGCCATCCGCTGCTCCACCATGATGTATCTGGACATTGCCTGAATATAGCAGGCAATGGAGGCCGCAATCTCGACTGTAAGGGGCGTGTCGCACACCCTCACCTCAATGGTACCAAACTCGGGCTTTGGCCTTATATCCCAGTAAAAATCTTTCATGGATTCGACCACTCCCGTTCCCGCCATCTTGGCGAAAAATTTTTCGAAATCGTTCCAGCGCAATACGAACGGAGCCCGACCACTTAATGGGAAGGAAAAAACGGAGTTCAATCGCGCAGAGGCGAAACCGGTATCATGCCCCTGCACAAACGGCGAACTGGCTGACAGAGCAATAAAATGCGGAATGTAGCGTGAGAGCATATGCATCAGATGCAGCGCTTCGTCCGGCCCGGGGCAGCCGATGTGCACATGCTGCCCGAATATCGTGAATTGTTTCGCGAGGTAGCCGTACAGCTCCGAGAGGTAATGAAAGCGCGGCGCGTCGAAAATCTTCTGCTCGCTCCAATGCTGGAACGGATGGGTGCCGCCGCCTGCAACAGCTACGTTGAGAAAGCATCCGGCCTCGGAAACAACATCCCGCAGGGCACGCAGTTCCGTTACCAGTCCAGCATATTCCTGCTGCACCGAGGTGTTGATCTCTATCATGCTGCGCGTCATCTCCGGTTTGATTTCCCCGGGGTGAGTGCGTTTTGCTACGCGGCGCAAAATCTCGGGTGCAGAGGGGGCGAGGTTGTAATCGTTGCAGCCGAGCAATTGCAGTTCAAGCTCCACTCCTATGCTCAGGGGACGGGAGGGCGCGAAGGGCATCAGGCTCATAGCATCAGACTCATGTTTTTTTTTCCGGTGTTTCTCCGGCTCTTCGCAGGGCAACTTGCACCAGAACAGGTCCGACCAATTCAAGTATGACGATCCAGCTCATCAGCACCATTCCAAGGCCGAACGCAAATTCGGGAAAATCGATTGCAGTGTCCATTGTCAGCAGAAGCGCCACGCTTGACATGGGGACTAGTGCAATACCGAGGGATATCGCCTGACGCCAGCCAATGCCGCTATAGGTTGCCAGTGGTAGCACGGCCAGCAGTTTGGCTATGATTCGTACGACGATAAGCAGCAGAACCAGTAAAAAGCCATCCCGTAAGCCTCTGAGATCAGCTGCCAGACCATTCGCGATAAACATCAATACCACCAGAACGGCGCCCGCGGAGCCAAAGTGCGGTGGGAACGTGCGGGTGTGTTTGCGCTGGTAGCGGGTGATCAATCCGGCAGCAAGCAGAACAAGGATCGGGCTGAGCCTGAGCGTCGAGGCCATGATGGTGGCAAAGGCGATCATGCCGAACAGGATGAAGGAAAAAGTTTCCTCGTGCTGTCCCAAGTGGTGATGGATGCGTTCAAAGGTAATGCCGAACCACCATGCCAGCAACGCGGACCCCCCGAGGAGATAGAGTGGGGGGAATATGGTATGCACGAAGCTCGTGCCCGCCTGACCGTGCATGACAGCAACCGCCAGCTTGTGGAAAATCACCGCATAGATGGTGTTGAGCGCTGTCATGAGCAAGAGCCGATCGGTTACCTGACCCTGAGCGCGGGATTCCGTTACCGTGCGTACTATGATAGCGGGCGAGGTTGCGATTGCGATGGTTGCAACGACGGCGGCGGCAGTGCTGGTAACATCAACCCATACCAACACCGAGAAGACAACCGCAAAAGTAGTGATGGCTTCGAGAAGGCTGGTGCCTGCAAGCCATGGGTTGGCTTTCAGCCAGCGCAGATTGACCTTACTGCCCAACTCAAACAGGAGAATCCCAAGTGCGAGATCAACCACCAGACGCCACTCGTTCACAGGGAGTTGAGGGATAAGTCCCAATCCACCTGGTCCCAATACCGCGCCAATGCCGATATAGCCAACTATCCGGGGGAGCCTCAGATGACGTACCATCGCTTCGCCCAGAAGTACGGCGACAACGAGTGTGAGCGCCAGCCACAGCGCTGGACTGATTTGAAGCGGCCAGGCTGGAAGATAATCAGACCAGGTCATGCGTTTATGATCAAGTACTCCTGAGAATGAAGAGTCGGCATGAGATTCATCCGATCGTTGTAAACGTTACTGTAAGCCACATTGGTGCCTCCTTCGGGCAAATGCGGGTATTGGATCTGTTCAGATCCCGGTAAAAACCGGGGCTAGATCCGAAACCGGCTCCAGAAAGCGTTGTATTTTCTACTGCTTTTGCGGGATTATGAATGAGGTACTGAGTCAATATTAGGAGAGATGCCCGGATTATAAACCATGAATCGAAACAGGGATAACTCTTCGACGCTGACGAATATGGGATAGACCTCAGTTTTTCTCATGATAGTGACTCTCACGGAGTTTTCAGTTGCGCAGCAATCTGGGGTATGTGATGAGTCGAACAGACAGACTCGGGTTCAGCGTTCTATGATTTTTAAGTCTTTTCTTCAGCGAGCGTAGGGGCAGAAAAGGGAGGGTTTCAGAGGAGGTCTAAAAAAACGGTTCGAAAATCTCGAACGTTCTGCGCTGCTTTTATAACTTTTCACCGTAATCGGCTTCTCATTAGGAATCATCGCCATGCGCTTATGGCCTCAACTTGTTTCTCCAGGATGGATGAGGTAAATACATGAAGCTGGGGGATGATGAAGGTGAGAGGCAGATCAAGTAAATTGCTTTGCTCATAAGGAAAAACGTGGGAAAAACGGCCATCTGTCCTCGCTTCTTGCGCTCTGCAATTACCCACGCGTATCGGCACAACGAGACTGACAGCGTGAATGGTTTATTGAGGCAGGTCGATTGGGCGCCACGCAGTCGTGCCCGAGCTGAGGAACTTGCCCGTAAGCTGGTGACTTCGATACGAGGCAAATACGGCCATAGGGGAGGCGTGGATGCGTTGATGCACGAATTTTCCCTGTCGAGTCAAGAGGGTATAGCTCTGATGTGCCTGGCCGAGGCGCTGTTGCGCATCCCGGATCGGGAAACTGCCGATCGCCTCATACGGGACAAGATCAGCAAGGGTGATTGGCGCGCGCATGTAGGACACAGCCCTTCGCTTTTCGTAAATGCGGCGGCCTGGGGCCTTCTGATCTCTCGCAAGCTGGTTTCGACCCACGGAGAAGATGGATTGTCAGCTGCGTTATCCGGATTGATGGAAAAGGGGGGCGAGCCGCTGATTCGAAAAGGAATGGATCTGGCAATGCGTATGCTGGGCCACCAGTTCGTGATTGGCGAAACCATCGAGGAAGCGCTGGAGCGTAGCCGGGAGCGCGAGATGCGGGGATATCGTTATTCATACGATATGCTGGGGGAGGCGGCAATAACCGAGGCGGACGCCCAGCGCTACTGGGCTTCCTACACCTCGGCCATCCATGCTATCGGCAAATCTCTTGGCAAGAGTGGTATTAAGAGTGGTATTTACAAGGGACCAGGAATTTCAGTAAAGCTCTCCGCGCTGCATCCCCGCTATGTGCGCTCCCAGCGCGAGCGTGTGATGACTGAGCTGTTGCCACGTCTTAAATCACTGCTGCTGCTTGCCAGGCACTATGACATGGGCTTCAACATGGATGCGGAGGAAGCCGATCGACTCGATCTCTCGCTCGATCTCCTGGAAGCGCTCGTGTTCGACCCGGATCTTGCGGGTTGGGATGGCATCGGCTTTGTCGTCCAGGCCTATCAGAAGCGATGTTCGTTCATTGTCGATTGGCTCATCGATCTTGCGCGCCGGAGCGGTCATCGCATCATGGTTCGGCTTGTGAAGGGCGCATACTGGGATGCGGAAATCAAGCGTGCACAGGTAGAGGGGCTGGATGGCTATCCTGTTTATACGCGCAAGATTCACACCGACATATGTTATATGGTTTGCGCGCAGAAGCTTCTTCGCGCCCCGGAGGCGGTCTTTCCCCAATTCGCCACCCATAATGCACACACATTATCAGCCGTATGCCAAATAGCACAGGATGCGGGTATCGAAGATTACGAGTTCCAGTACCTGCATGGGATGGGCGAGACGCTGTACGACCAGGTCGAACTCCTGGAGGAGGATCAGCTCACAAAGTCCTGCCGCATCTATGCGCCCGTAGGCAGCTATGAGACGCTGCTTGCTTACCTCGTGCGCCGCCTGCTTGAAAATGGCGCGAATTCGTCATTCGTCAACCGCATTCTCGACGACGATATCAGTGTAGAAGAGCTGGTTGCGGATCCGATCAGCCAGATCGAACAGGAGGGGGTGCATCCTCATCCGGCGATTCCCTTACCCGGCGATTTGTACGGCCACAAGCGCAGGAATTCTGTGGGCTTTGATTTCAGCGACGAGCAGGCGCTGGCTACATTGGCTGCTGAGTTGGCTGGAATGGAAAGGCGTGAATGGCGGGCTGAGCCTGTGCTGGCAGAGGGTGGGAATGCCGGAAGTGCAGGTTCACGGGTTCTCAATCCGGCTGATCGCAATGATTCCGTCGGCATGGTGATAGAGGCGACCGAGCATGATGTCGAAGTGGCGATCGCTGTCGCGCAAGCGTTCGTGCCCGAATGGCAAAGTGTATCGAATGAAGCCAAAGCCGCGATGCTTGAACGGGCAGCGGATGCACTGGAAGAGCACCGTACGGAACTGATGGAACTTGCGGTACGCGAAGCCGGCAAGTCGTTACCGAATGCGGTCGCGGAAGTACGTGAAGCGGTTGATTTTTGCCGTTATTACGGGCAACAGATACGCGACTGGTCCAATACGAGTCGGTCTTCAGCGCTCGGACCCGTAGTTTGTATCAGCCCCTGGAATTTTCCGCTGGCAATATTCGTTGGTCAGGTAAGTGCCGCGCTTGCTGCCGGCAATCCCGTACTCGCGAAGCCAGCCGAGCAGACGCCCTTGATTGCCGCCGTTGCCGTCAGGCTGCTGCACGAGGCTGGCATTCCACGGCCAGCGTTGCAGCTTTTGCCCGGACGGGGCGAGAGGGTTGGAGAGCAGCTTGTCAAAGATGTCCGTGTGCGTGGAGTTATTTTCACTGGCTCTACCGAAGTCGCACAACTCATTTGTCGTACACTCGCTCTCCGTTCGCAGAAAGGTGATATCCTCTTCCTCGCCGAGACCGGAGGTCAGAATGCGATGATCGTCGATTCATCCGCTCGTATCGAGCAGGTGGTGCAGGATGCGCTGACGTCGGCGTTCGATAGCGCGGGACAGCGTTGCTCGGCGCTGCGGGTATTGTGCTTGCAGGAAGATATCGCCGAACAGGTGCTGGAGGTTCTGAGAGGCGCAATGGTGGAACTCACGGTGGGGGATCCCCGGCGGCTCGCTACCGATGTCGGTCCGGTAATTGATGCAGATGCGCAGCACGCGCTGCTCGATCATATCGAAAAAATGCGCGCCGCAGGTCATACCGTGTTCCAAGCGGCGCTACCGTCGGTTTGCGCAAACGGCACTTTTGTTGCACCCACCTTGATCGAGATTGATCATATAGATGAGCTAGAGCGTGAGGTGTTCGGGCCGGTGCTGCATGTCGTGCGCTTTGCCCGCGAACGGCTGGACGAGCTTGTTGGCCAGATCAATGCGACTGGCTACGGTCTGACGCATGGCATTCACAGTCGGGTCGATGAGACCATCGATTTCATTACCAAGCGTGTGCATGCCGGCAACATCTATGTCAATCGCAATATGATCGGAGCCGTGGTTGGCGTGCAACCCTTTGGCGGGGAGGGCAAATCGGGTACCGGGCCCAAGGCCGGGGGACCGCTCTACCTGCATCGGCTGATACCTCAGACGCCCCTCTTGCTGGCGGATAACGGCGGCCTGCAGGTCAATAATGCGCCTGCTGAGCTGCAAGCTCTTGCCGATTGGGCCCGGCAAGCCGGACGGGACGTACTCGCCTCGTTGTGCGAGGATTATGCAAAGCGCACACCACTCGCATTCAGCATTCCGTTACCGGGACCGACAGGCGAGAGCAATACATTAAGATTCGCCCCACGGGGGGCGGTAGCTTGTATTGCCGTAGACGAAGATGCATTGCTTGAGCAGATGGCGGCGGCGCTGGCAACCGGCAACCAGATTATCTTGGCTGACAACCCGCCTTTGCACGCGTTACTGGATAAACTGCCGCGCCAGGTGCGGGATCGACTGCGCGTCGAGCGGGACTGGATCCACGCACCCGTTTCTGCGGTGCTCTATTCAGACTCTGAAGATGAGGCGTACCGGCTCCGAAACGAGCTGGCGGGACGCGAAGGCGCTCTAGTCGCATTCATTACTGCCTCCGGCACCGATTTCCCTTTATACCGTTTGACGGCTGAGCGGGTGGTTAGCGTGAATACCACTGCTGCTGGCGGCAATCCTGCCCTGATGGGACTTGATTTCAATGGGTGAGGCTATTAATTTTGAAACTTCAAGCGCCCGCCACGCGAACTCCATGTTCAACGCTAAAGTTTTCAACAATTGCTGACGTGTATTTCAATCTCGAACCTGTTCCCGCAATTCTTATCTAAAAGCAACAACGATTCAGGCGCAATGCATTACCCCGCCTGCCGGAACTATTTCGATGCATATTATTCCAGACCGGCTATTTGTTATGACGACCCGCAATAGCACAATCGACGTGGCAAAAGGAATCGGCATATTTTTTGTCGTACTCGGACATAATTGGCTGTCAACCCATGAGAAAAACGAACTCCACACAGTTATTTTCTCATTTCACATACCTTTGTTTTTCTTTCTGGCAGGAATATTCTTGAGAGCACCGGACGGAATCCTGCGTTTCGCAATAGGAAGGACAAGCTCGCTACTGAAACCCTATTTCGTTGTCCTGACAGCCCTGGGCGTACTCAAGATGCTGGGAGCCGTACTGGGTGGGAGCGGCGAAGCTGGCATGAGCGCCACCAGTTATTTTATAGGCTTGCTTTATGGTACCGGCGATACGATCGAGTGGATTGCTATGTGGTTTTTACCGCATCTTTTTATCTCGTTGATCGCGTCCCTGATCATTTTGAGGGCGATTGAAGCCTACACGAACAACAAGGTATGGATAGTGTCAGTTGCCCTCATGCTCTTAGGGGTTGGCATAGGTTCTATCGATGACTATCATCACCCTACGGCAATAGCCGCAAGCGTTATGGGACCAGGACGATTCCTGGGACTTCCCTGGGGAGCCGATCTTATTCCGATAACATCTTCCTTCATTATCTTCGGGTATCTGCTCGCCGAGCCTGCGAAATCGATGAAATTCAGCCTGCCCGGCTTATTTATATCTGCTGGGGTGTTTGTTGCTCTGCACTTTTGTTTTGATGACACCATTGATCTTAATGAAAGGGTATACGATAGTGCGGTTGTATCGACCATGGAGGCGGCGACAGGAATATATATAACATTCAGTATCGCTTCGTTACTGCAAAATTTTCCATCCTTCAGAAAACCGCTCGCATATCTGGGTTCAGGCACGCTTTTTATCCTGATCTTTCATGACTTCCTGCAAACACGGGCATTTGACGCGCTGCACTACATCAGCCCTTATGTGTATCTAAATAGCATTGTGAGTCTCACTTGGAGCATCACAGTGTCTTTGATCTTATGGAAGGTGGCTAAGCGTCAGCGGTTCCTGGCAAGATTGCTATTACCCACAAAAGACGCCAGTCGTAGCGAGCCACGGTCAGGCACCAGCCGATCTACAGTCTAAGAAGAGCGGAAGTAGCGAAAGAGGAGCAACACCACTCCCGCTATTTTCGCTATACATGCGCTGGTTGACATACTCGCCCGACTGCACTTGTTGGGAGCCATGTCAGGTACGGGAAGAAAACCGCATCGACAAGTCTATGGCCTTTATATCCTTGGTAAGGCCGCCAATGGAGATACGGTCCACACCGGTTTTGGCTACTGCACGGACATTATCGAGCGTGATTCCACCGGAGGCTTCCAGCGCTGCGCCTTTATTGGTTAGTCGCGCGTTCAATACTACTGCTTCCCTCAGTTCTTCCAGATCGAAGTTATCCAGCAGAATCAGCGTTGCTCCGGCATCCAAAGCGATACGAAGGTCTTGAAGTGTTTCCACTTCGATCTGAATGAATATTCCCCGGGCGGCAATTTTCCTCGCTGCACGCAGTGCAGGTTCAATACCGCCGGCAGCCATGATATGGTTTTCCTTGATCAGAATCCCATCATATAAACCGATCCGGTGGTTTGTTCCCCCGCCGCATTTAACCGCATATTTTTGTGCCAGCCGTAATCCGGGCAAGGTCTTGCGGGTGTCGACAATGACTGCACCCGTCCCGGATATTGCATTCACGTAACACCGGGTCTGGGTAGCGACAGCCGAGAGCAGTTGCAGAAAGTTGAGAGCTGTCCGTTCACCTGTCAGCAGTGCCCTGGCAGTACCCTTCACTTCGCAAAGTTTCTGTCCGGCGCCGACTGTTTCGCCGTCCCGCGCCTGCCAGCGCACTTCGACTTGCGGTTCCAATTGCCGAAAACACTCGTCAAACCAGCGGCTTCCACACATCACAGCCTCTGTACGACTGATCACAGTAGCAGTCGCAGTTTCGTCACAAGGAACAAGGCTGGCGGTGAGATCACCCGCACCCACATCTTCGAGCAGCGCCTGGCTGACATTATTCTTGATTTCGGTTTCCAGATACGTGAAATGATCGTAAAACATTTTTATTATGTTCACCGGAACGAATGGAGTATTTTAGCTGAATGTGATACGGAGGCATCATGTCTGATGCAGTGAAAGTAATCTCATACGGTTTCGGCACGATTGTCGGCCTGATCGTGATAGGGATAGTCGTATTCTGGTTCATTCAGGATGTCACCCAGAAGAAGCATTCCATCCTGCGTAACTATCCAGTAATCGGGCGCCTGCGATTTTTCCTGGAGAAACAGGGAGAGTATTTCCGGCAATACTTCTTTTCCAGTGATCGGGGCGAAATGCCCTTTAATCGCGCTACCCGCTCATGGGTGTACAGGAATGCAAAGAATGAGGGCGGTATCGTCGGTTTCGGCTCGACCAATGATCTGCGGGAGCCAGGCTCTATTTTTTTCGTCAATGTCGCTTTCCCCGTATTGGAGAGCGACCGGCTGCCCACTCCGCCACTGGTGATTGGCGAGGACTATTGCGAGCATCCTTTCCACGCGAAATCCATTATCAATATCAGTGGAATGAGTTACGGCGCGATCTCGGCACCCGCAGTACGCGCATTGTCGCTTGGAGCGGCGGAGGCGGGATGCTGGCTGAACACGGGGGAAGGCGGGCTCTCACCTTATCATCTTGAAGGGGGTGGCGATATTGTCATGCAAATCGGTACTGCAAAGTATGGCATTCGCGACCAGGAAGGTAATTTTTCACCGGAGCGGGCAAAGGAACTTGCGAAGGTGGTCAAGGCATTCGAAATAAAACTCTCTCAGGGCGCGAAGCCGGGTAAGGGAGGATTGCTTCCCGGAACCAAGGTAACCAATGAAATCTCAGCTATCCGCGGTATTCCTGCTCATCGTGATTCAATCAGCCCTAATCGTCATCGCGATATCGGGAATGTGGATGAACTGCTCGACAAGATCGCTCATATCCGCGATCTCACCGGGCGACCCGTGGGTGTCAAGGCTGCCATCGGCGGATGGCACTTTATTAACGAACTGTGCGACGCAGTGAATCGCCGGGGTTCCGAATACGCGCCGGATTTTCTCACCATTGATGGTGGCGAAGGGGGCAGCGGGGCTGCGCCCCAGACTCTGCTTGATCATATGAGCCTGCCTATTGCGGAAGCGTTACCACGGGTGGTGGATGCGTTACTGGAATCCGGCTTGAGAGACCGCATACGTGTGGTTGCAGCAGGTAAGCTGGTGACAGCGGCACGGGCAGCGTGGGCGCTGTGTGCGGGTGCGGACTTTGTCAACACCGCGCGCGGCTTCATGTTTTCACTCGGCTGTATCCAGGCCATGCGATGTCACACGAATACCTGTCCCACTGGTATCACCACCCATAATCGGCGTTTGCAGCGGGGTCTGGTGGTGCAGGAGAAATACCTGCGCGTTGCCAATTATGCCAAAAACATGAACAGGGAAATCGATATGATTGCCTACTCCTGCGGCTTGCGCCACGCCCGCCAATTGAAGCGCGAGCATGTGCGCATCGTGGAAACGGCGGGCAAAAGCGTGGCTCTCAACATTTTGTATCCTTATCCGGAAATACCTTCGCTTTGACATGGGATGCGATACAGCAATGGCTTTGCTTATTGCATCCTCCCTCTCGCCGGAGGATTTGGACGCGTGAGGAATATCTTGAAAATTCTACCGTATCCCATATATATAAGAATCATTCACTACCCATAAAGGGCTTCTCATGCGTTTCGACAAATTAACCACAAAATTCCAGCAGGCGTTGTCCGACGCGCAGAGCATTGCTGTGGGTCAGGACAACCCTTATATTGAACCGCAGCATTTACTGCTTGCACTCTTGCAGCAGCAAGATGCCGGCACGGTTTCGTTGTTGCAGCGCGCAGGTGCGAATGTGCCGCCCCTGCGCGAGGCACTGAAAAAATCGATCGAACGCCTTCCTAAAGTAGAGGGTACAGGTGGAGAGATCAACGTCTCGCGCGATCTGGGTAATCTGCTCAATCTGGCCGACAAGGAGGCGCAAAAACGGGGTGACCAATTCATTGCGTCGGAAATGTTCCTGGTGGCGGCACTTCAGGACAAAGGCGAGACCGGCAATCTGCTGAGGCAGAATGGGGCCAATCGCAATGCGCTCGAACAAGCGATCAACGAGGTGCGCGGTGGCGAGAATGTCAGCAATCCTGAAGCCGAAGCCAGTCGGGAAGCATTGAAAAAATACACGCTCGATCTGACGGAACGCGCGCGCGCGGGAAAGCTTGATCCAGTTATCGGGCGCGATGATGAAATTCGGCGTACTGTTCAGGTATTGCAACGCCGTACCAAGAACAATCCCGTGCTGATCGGCGAACCGGGTGTGGGCAAGACTGCCATTGTCGAGGGTTTGGCTCAGCGCATCGTCAATGGCGAAGTGCCGGAAACCCTCAAGGACAAGAAAGTACTTTCGCTGGATATGGCCGCGCTACTCGCGGGAGCTAAATACCGGGGCGAATTCGAGGAGCGCCTCAAGTCTGTTCTCAAGGAGATCGCACAGGCCGGGGGCAGCGTTATTGTCTTCATAGACGAGCTTCATACCATGGTAGGGGCGGGCAAGGCAGAGGGCGCGATCGATGCGGGCAACATGCTCAAACCCGCGCTGGCACGTGGGGAATTGCATTGCGTGGGTGCCACCACCCTGGACGAATACCGCAAATACATCGAAAAAGATGCAGCGCTGGAGCGGCGTTTCCAGAAAGTGTTCGTCGAAGAACCGACGGTCGAGGCCACCATCGCCATCCTGCGCGGCTTGCAGGAAAGATACGAGCTGCATCATGGCGTGGATATAACCGACCCCGCCATTGTTGCAGCGGCCGAACTGTCGCATCGTTATATCACCGACCGCTTTCTGCCCGATAAGGCCATCGATCTGATCGATGAAGCCGCGGCACGCATCCGGATGGAAATCGATTCCAAGCCGGAGGCAATGGACAGGCTCGACCGTCGTCTGATACAGCTCAAGATCGAGCGCGAGGCGGTGAAGAAGGAAAAGGATGAAGCGTCGCAGAAACGTCTTGCATTACTGCAAGATGAGATAGCCAAACTCGAGCGCGAATACGCCGACCTGGAAGAAATCTGGAAAGCCGAAAAATCCCAGGTGCAGGGTACGCAGCATATCAAGGAAGAGATGGAAAAGGTCAAGCTCGAAATCGAGGCGGCGACGCGCAAAGGAGATTGGCAGAAAGTTTCAGAGTTGCAATATGGGCGCCTTCCGCAACTGGAGGCGCAACTCCAGGTGCAGGATCGGCAGGCTGAGAAGGAGACCGTGGAGCAAAACAAGCCGAAGCTGCTTCGAACTCAGGTTGGGGCGGAAGAAATCGCAGAAGTGGTTTCGCGCGCTACCGGCATCCCTGTTTCCAAGATGATGCAGGGTGAACGGGAGAAACTCCTGCACATGGAGGAGAAGCTGCACGAGCGCGTGGTGGGGCAGGATGAAGCGGTACGACTGGTGTCGGATGCCATTCGTCGTTCGCGCGCAGGTCTGGCTGATCCGAATCGCCCTTATGGCTCTTTTCTGTTCCTGGGGCCGACAGGGGTCGGTAAGACCGAGTTATGCAGGGCGCTGGCAGGATTTCTGTTCGATTCGGAAGAGCACATGATCCGCATCGACATGTCGGAGTTTATGGAAAAACATTCGGTTGCGCGGCTTATTGGCGCTCCACCGGGGTATGTGGGCTACGAGGAGGGCGGTTACCTGACGGAAGCCGTACGACGCAAACCCTACGCGGTCATTCTGCTGGATGAAGTGGAGAAGGCGCATCCCGATGTATTCAACGTCTTGTTGCAGGTGCTGGATGATGGCCGCATGACAGACGGACAGGGGCGCACGGTGGACTTCAAGAACACGGTTATCGTCATGACTTCAAACCTCGGTTCGCAAATGATCCAGCAGATGGCAGGAGATGATTACCAGGTCATCAAGCTGGCGGTCATGGGCGAGGTGAAGGCATATTTTCGCCCGGAGTTCATCAACCGGATTGACGAGGTGGTAGTGTTCCATGCGCTGGATGAGAGGCATATCAAATCCATCGCGCGGATACAGCTGCAGCAACTGGAAAGGCGCCTGGCAAAACTTGAGATGCATCTTAAGGTGACGGATGCTGCACTTGCAGAAGTAGCCCAGGCGGGATTCGATCCGGTGTTCGGTGCCCGGCCTCTCAAGCGCGCGATCCAGGGTCAGATCGAGAACCCCTTGGCAAAGGAAATTCTCGAAGGTCACTTCGCTGCGAAGGATACCATCACAGTCGATTCGAAAAATGGCGTGATCAACTTCTCGAAGGCAAGGGAATCCGTACCCGCTTGAGGAGGTTTCCCGGAAGCCAAGGACTCTCTCCCCGGTCCTCTCCCGCCTGTTTGGCCTGTGGGAGAGGGAAGGGAGCAGCTTTACAGAGCCATCGTCCCCACTCTCATCGGATTCATCCAAGGTGTCGGGAACCCGCTCCTCCTGGCGCTGTCTGACAACGCGACCTGTACCGTCGCGAATATATTTTGCGGGTGCCGGATTCAGGTAAAATAGGAGTTTTTTTCGAGTCGCGTCATGGATAACGTCGCAATAAAAGGCAGTCTGGTCGCCATTGTCACACCGATGCATGAAAATGGCGAACTGAATCTGGAGCGCTTCCAATCCTTGATCGACTTTCATGTGACGGAAGGGACCGACGGTATCGTGGTGGTAGGAACCACCGGCGAATCACCGACCGTGGATTTCGAAGAGCACCATCTGCTGATCAAAACCGCAGTGGAGCAGGCGGCAGGACGGGTACCGGTAATTGCGGGAACCGGAGCCAATTCCACGCGCGAAGCAATTGACCTTTCCATCTATGCGAAGAATGCGGGAGCGGATGCAAGCCTGTCAGTTGTGCCGTATTACAACAAGCCCACGCAGGAGGGTTTATACCAGCATTTCAGAGCGGTGGCGGAGGCTGTGGATATCCCGCAGATACTATACAACGTGCCCGGCAGGACCGTGGCAGATATCGCCAACGATACGGTCCTTCGTCTTGCGCAAATTCCCAACATTGTCGGAATCAAGGATGCAACGGGTGATATCGGTCGCGGATTCGATCTGTTGTGCCGTGCTCCCGAAGATTTTGCAATCTATAGCGGCGATGATGCCAGTGCCCTGGCTTTATTGTTGCTCGGCGGGCATGGCGTTATTTCCGTCACCGCCAACGTGGCGCCGAAGCTCATGCATGAGATGTGCACTGCGGCATTTGCCGGTGACCTGGCTGCTGCCCGCGCTGCAAACAGAAAGCTTTTGAGATTGCATCTGGATTTATTCATAGAGGCCAATCCTATTCCTGTGAAATGGGCTGTTGCGCAAATGGGATTGATAGGCGAGGGACTGCGGTTGCCACTCACACCGTTGTCAAATCGATATCATCAGACTGTCAGGGAAGCGATGAGCGAGGCAGGAATCGATTTGGCGATATCTGTTTAAATGACTGCCCGAATTCGAGAGCCGGGAGCAGGATTTTCAGGAATCAAGTGTTACACATGAGATCGCAGATAATGGCCGTGCTGTGCCTGGCAGCGGCTGTTGCAGGATGCAGTGTTTTCTCGGAGATTTTGCCGGAAGCTAAAAAGATCAATTATAAATCGGCGGGCAAACTTCCACCTCTGGAAATTCCACCTGATCTGACCGCGCCGGGTTCGGATGAGCGTTATCATGTTCCGGATATCAGTCCCACCGGGGTTGCGACTTTTTCCGCTTACAACAAGGAGCGCAGCAAGACGGCAGGTATCACCACCGGAGGAACCTCCATCCTGCCCTCGATGGATGAGGCCGGGGTACGGATGGAACGTTCGGGCACGCAGCGCTGGCTCGTTGTAAATGGCGAACCGGAGGAAATATGGCCGATCGTCAGGGATTTCTGGCAGGAACTGGGCTTTCTCATCAAGATCGAAATGCCGGAAGCCGGCGTGATGGAAACGGACTGGGCGGAAAATCGCGCCAAAATTCCCGAGGATATTCTTCGGAATACGCTCGGCAAGCTTCTGGACAGCCTGTATTCAACGGGGGAGCGTGACAAGTTTCGCACGCGCCTGGAGCGCGGTGAAAATGGCACTACGGAGATCTATATCAGCCATCGCGGCATGGATGAAGTGATCGAGGGCGCTAACGTACGTACTGTATGGCAGCCTCGTCCCTCTGATCCTGACCTGGAAGCGGAGATGCTTTCCCGCCTGATGATGCGCTTTGGCGTGACGGAGGAGCGCGCCAGAAGCGCAGTGGCGAGCACAGGCGTTCAAGAGCGGGCGCGCCTCAATAGTGAAAAAGGCGGGATACTGACCGTAACCGAAGCATTTGACCGATCGTGGCGACGCGTCGGATTGGCATTGGATCGTATCGGATTCACCGTCGAAGACCGAAATCGCTCCCAGGGTATTTACTTTGTACGCTATGTAAATCCGGATGCAGAAAGCGGCGCAGGAACCGGTTTGCTTTCGAAGCTTGCATTCTGGCGGGACGAGGATAGCGATAAACCGGATCAATACCGCATCCAGCTAAGCGAAGCGGGGACCAATACCGACGTCACCGTGTTGAACAAGGATGGCGTGGCGGAAGATTCCAGTGACGCAAAGCGCATATTGAAGCTGCTGTATGAGCAGTTGAAGTAATCACCTTCGGTTGCTATTGCCCACATGGCTGTACGTCCGCGCCGATGTGATCCGATCCAGTCGCGTTGCAGCGAGCTTTTCATACGCTGAGGCATTGTGCTTCGCTCCAATGATCCAGCGGTTCTATCGGTGCTGCCATTGGTACTGCCGCCAGGTATCTCGGAGCGAAGGTGATATGCTTTCTTCCAGCTATCAGGCAAGTTCCGGATAAATCCGAATTATCCGCCGTGTAATATGTCGGCGAATGACGCTCCGCTCGCGTTATCGGACAATAACTACGTTTCCAGTCTTGCTTCCATTGTTATTTTTGCCTTGAATAGTTTGGATACGGGGCAGCCTTCCTTTGCCTTGTTGGCAATCTCTTCGAATTTCGCCTGATCTGCTCCCGGTATTTTGGCGGCAACGTCAAGGTGGATAGTGGTAATCTCGAAACCTTCTCCAACTTTGTCGAGCGTGACGGCAGCGTGCGTCTCGATTTTCTCCGGCGTCAAGCCAGCTTCTCCAAGCATCAGGGAGAGCGCCATCGAAAAGCAGCCTGCGTGCGCGGCACCGATGAGTTCTTCCGGATTGGTGCCCTTGCCATTTTCAAATCTCGATTTGAAACCATAAGGTGCTTCGCTCAGTACACCTGTTTCGGTGGAAATCGTCCCGCCTCCGTCCTTGATTCCACCTTTCCAAACTGCCCACGCCTTCTTTGTACTCATATTCCCTCCTCATATGGAAAAGTTATCGTTTACTTCTGCCGTATAGCTTGATTATCAACGAGTGTTTCAGAAAATGGTTCTACCATCCGCTTCATTTTTACCTTCGCTTCGCTTCCAGTGCATCCCCTTGCTATTTCGGCCTGAACCGTTTTTATTCACACTCATGGATTTTTTTCTTCTTCTGCCTGTGCATTCCAGAGTATGGCGACGCCGAGGACTGCCGAGAGGATCGATCCACCGAAAATTGCGATTTTGGCGGCCGCATAATCGCTTACCTCGGGGAAGGCCTGGCTGGCTATGAAAAGCGACATGGTAAAACCGATTCCGGCAAGCGCTCCCGCTCCTCCAAGCTGTCGCCAGGAGTAGGCATCTGGTTTGGTGGCAAAGCCCAGTTGAACAGCCGTTACGGTGGCAGTGACAAATCCGAGGGGTTTGCCGATAACCAAGGCTGTGGCGGTGCCGAGCATTAACGGTACGTGCTCGCTGAATACGCTAGTCTCTACAACCACTCCTGCGTTCGCGAACGCAAACACCGGCAATACCAGAAAGCTCGATCTTGGCGCCAGATGCCGGAGCATGCGATCAGCGGGAGATTCCAAACGGTCATGAATGGCATCCAGTGCCTCCAGTGCAGGTTCGGAAGGGCCGTAATGCATGACCTCCCTCCCGCGCCGGGTTTCGGCGGTCAGAATGGCGTCCGCTTGCAGCATGAGTGCGCGAAGATTAGGCGGCGGGCGTGTAGGAATGAACAACGCGAGAATGATGCCTGCCAGGGTGGCATGTATCCCGCTTGCATAAACGCAGACCCACAGGACGATTCCGAGAATCACATACGGAGATGCTCGATACACGCCGCCCTTATTGAGCAGCGCCAGTAAGCCCGCAATCGCGGCCGCGCTGCCCAGATAACCGATATGCAGTTCACCTGAATAAAAAATTGCAACGACAATGATTGCTCCAATATCATCGACAATGGCAGCCGCGGTAAGAAAGACACGTAGCTCAACAGGAACGCGTTTCCCCATCATGGCGATCAGCGCAATTGCAAACGCCGTATCCGTTGCCATCGGGATACCCCACCCATATGACCATGCACCATCAGCCCCCTCCGATCCCGGAGCCATTGGCGGTCCTGACGGCACCAGAATCAGGTAAAGCAAGGCGGGGACAGCCATACCTCCAGTCGCTGCGGCGATTGGCAACATTGCGGATTGACGCTCTGCAAGATGTCCCACGGTGAACTCGCGCTTGATTTCGAGGCCGACAACCAGGAAAAAGATCACCAGTAATCCGTCATTTATCCAATGACGCAATGAAAGCTCAAAAGCGCTATGCTGGAACGTAATCCCGAGGTGCTGCTCCCACATTTCATTGAAATCCGGGCCAAGCGCGGAGTTGCTCAGAACAACTGCGAGCCCGGTCGCAAGCAACAGCATGATCCCGGTCGAAGGCGCCCATTTGGCAAAATCCAGTGCGGCAGCATGCACAACGTGGCCAAGCGAGCCAAGCATTGCTTCAGAGAGTGAGCGCACATCCCAAGGGCCATCGTAACGACGGCCGTTGATGAAGAATGTCGGCGTGACGATGACCCCGCTCGCGTTTGCGCTGGCTATATCCGCTTCTACGCGATCTCTTGCTCTTGCTGCTGTTTCTTCCTGGCCAGCTTCTTTATTCCCATCCAGCTTCAAATCAGAAATAATGGTGCACAGATCGTCTGCGTTCAACTTGTCAGAGCGGCTCATCAGGGCGACATGCAGATCCCAGAATCGAGCGGGATCGTTGTGTGATTCCACCAGCTCAGCTGCACGGCGCGCAATTTTGCTTCCTGCCAACGGGCGATGGCGAAATACATAACGCATCCGGTTGCCAAACCGGCTTCGCAACTCGGCAACGCGCTCGTGTGCCGAGCGTGAGGGCGCATCTGCGTAACTACCGTATTCGACCAGGGTAATTTCGGCATCAGCCGGTCCCAACGTATGGTCATACGCATCGTCGACCGGTTTATCGAGGTGATTTGGTGGCAGTTCAGGATTCATCAGAGATCGAGCGCATCAAATATATTCGCTCACTCCTGGCAATGGCGCCGGGGGTTCCTGCTTTTTGCTATCTATCCCGCGTGGTGAATTGGGACTGAGAAGCGAACGCTGCGTTTCGCTTAATAGATGAGAAACCGCTTGTATGTTTCCGCCAACATGGGGGTTGCAAGCTCTTGGTCCTCAAGGCGTTCGATTGCTCTCGACAATGCGTCTCGAAGCTCCCGAGCCTGTTCAGCTTGCATCACGTAGGGTCTGCCGGGATCTGCCTCGGCAAGCTTTTGCTGCTCGTGGGATAAAAATGGAAACCGGACCGAGAGTGATCCATCGACAGGTTCTGTTTTTATTTCCCATCCCGTGATCGGGAATTGAAAAAGATCGTCACCCATTACAGCAACTCCTGTCATTTTCTGAAACCCGAAGCCTAGCAAAAGGAACAATTCTTTTTCGTTGGATAGCGCACATACAGGAACATTTGGCGTGCAACATGACCTGTTTCCCGCCTCCCCGGAATTTACCCATCAGATTTAGATATAAGGCGTCCACCAGCTGCCCCGATGGCGGGACTTCAATGCCGCGAACCGTCGGCAGATAGGATAGAGTGCTGTAGTGACTACTACCCATACCAGGTAAACAACTGGAAGGCTGAATCCCCACCAGGGTGGGAATTCCCAGGAAGAGGTCAGGAAGGAGCGAATATTCGCTCCCATTGCAAACGCAATGAACAGGGCGAGCCCGTGAATAAAATACAGATGAATGAGATAGAAAAACAGGGGCACGCGCCCAAAGGTAATCAGAAAACGTCCTGCGATGCCATGCGGCCCATGTGCCTCATGCCACCATTCAAATGCAGATATCAGCAGGAACATGAGTCCGAGCGTCATCAGCAGATAGAGTAATGAGGGCGGATATTTTGTCGTATTCAGGAAGGAAAGTAGTGTAAACACCCGGGTTTCCTGCAAAACCCATGGTTCCGGATCGCCATAGATATTCAGGGCTCGGAGAATGAGGAAGCCTGCGACAAGAATAGCGCCGCATTCAAGCACTACCTTTATTCTTGTCCTCGATGCCAGCAGCATAAGAGGACCAAATGCATAACCTGCGGCCATTACCCCGATCCAGGGGATGAGGGGGTACACCACCGGGAAATGGGGGATATGGAGCACGCTCAGCAGCCACCCTTTCCAGGTGAGCGAACCGCCCGCTGCCTGAAAATCCTCAAGCCGTATGCCGTCGAGCAGATTGTGATTCAGGATCATACCGATGCCAAAGCCGGCGATCGCCCATAGCGGCAGATAGACGAGTGCCGCGAGAACAATCATGGACCAGCCCAACGCCCAGATCACCTGCAGGTCCATCAAGCTGTAATCCAGATTGAAGAACCAGGCAAAACGCACAACCGTCAGCTCAAGAAATACCAGCCACAACCCCCGCAGGAATAATCGTTTCGCCAGTTGTGAGCGCTGCATGCCCCGCGATGCAGACAGATAGGCGCTCGTGCCCGCCAGAAAGACAAATACCGGTGCGCACAGGTGGGTGATCCAGCGCGTCAGGAAAATGGCAGGAGTGGTGCGTGCAAGATCAGTGGAGCTGAAGTCCGCATCGGTGAAAAATCCGCGCACATGGTCAAGCGCCATGAGCACCATCACTAGCCCGCGCATGAGGTCGATGGACGTTATGTAGGGGGCACTCGTAGTGGAATTTACAGATGAACGCGAGCTCTGCATGGATTTGCCGGAGTCTTTTCCCGATTCCTGAATGTGGATTATCTGTAGGAATATCCACCTTCTTGCTTGCGGACAGAGTCAACTCCGGGTTTTATAAAGTAATTCACGCCGGACCTCAAGCTTTATTGGAGCGAGTTGTCCCGTGCTATTAATTCGGCGAGCAAGCAGTACAAAAGTCATACCGGCGGAAGCCGGTATTCAGTGACGTTCAAAGCACGCCCGTCTATATCAGGGTTGCGTTGCGCGTAGTGGAAGGCGGCCATGATGTGGCTATTCGCAAGATCATTGCCCGCTACACGCGCTCGCTCGCCAACTGTCGAGTTGCGGCAAGATTGGCCGACCGGGCATATGTTATGACAATTCCATCGAAAATGCCCCGGTACGGCTGCTATTCCGCATGGCAGACGGGCTGCTGATCAAAAATTACGGAAATATCAATTCCTCGGTTCAGGAAATGCCGGGGAAAACCGACCAGTTGGTACTAATTGCTCCATTTATAGATCAATGTTATCCAAAAAATGGTCTTTATTCTATATAAAAAGCAGTGGATGATTCCCTCCTCCAAATTCGAAGAAATCATCATGAAGAATGATGAGAGCTGGGATCAAGAAGGGAGCATGAACATTAAGCTGTTCGGCTTTGTGCTAGCTCTGTTGGAGCTGGCTGCAGGGGATGCAATTGCTAAGGAGGGGAGCGACCAGTATCCAAACGGTGCCGAAAACTGGCTGGCGGGGGTAGCACCACCCCCGGGCAATTATTTCCTCAATTATTTCGGTCATTACGGTGGCTCCTTGCATAACGGCAACGGTGACAAAGTGCCGGATGCATCTCTCAGTACCTGGTTCAACGCATTTCGCCTTATCCACATCAATGAAATGCGTATCCTGGGGGGTAATTACGGTGTGCATATCATCGTGCCAATAGTGCATCAAAGGATGAAGCTTGGGGACCATGATTCAGTTATCGGGCTGGGTGATATAACCATCAGTCCTTTCGGTTTGAACTGGCATTTAGGTAACTGGCATTGGGTAGCTGCATTGGACATTCGCCTGCCTACGGGCCAGTATAAAGCCGGTAATCCGGGCAAGAGCATCGGTGCCAATTACTGGAGCATCGAACCACTCTTCGCGGTGTCCTGGCTCTCTGAAAAGGGGTGGGAGATCTCCAGTAAATTCATGTACAACATCAAGAGTAAGAATAAGGAGTTTCGTCTGGGCATTGGCGAACCGAAAATGGACTACGCGTCCGGTGACGAGCTCCACATTGACTTTCTTGTTGGCAAGCGTTTTGGTTTATGGGGTGTTGGCCTTTCAGGTTATTACCTGAAGCAGACGACAATCGATAAACTCGATGGGCAAGCAATCTCGCCGACGCTTGACCCTTGGTCCCCGGGGCGCAAAGGTGAAGTGTTTGCGATTGGGCCCAGCGTGAGTTATAACAGCCCGACCGGAACGATGTTTATTGCACAGTGGCAGCATGAAATGCACGTCAAGAATCGTTTCCAGGGTTACACAGCCTGGTTGAAATTGATCATGCCCTTCTGACGAGCACAAACTATCCTCACCTTGATTACTTACTACAATCCAAGGTGAATGGAGACAATCTCTGGGTGGTGGCCAGCCGAAAGCATCAGGGAAATTCCAGCATCTTTTTAAACCCCGTGTTTTAAACCCCGTGGCAGGCGCTCCCGTAAGAACTCGATGAAGCACTGTGTCTTTGCGGGCAGCAATCGGGTCTCAGTGACGGCATAGACGGGTACTGGAGTGCCGTGCCATTGAGGCAGTACGCGACGCAACCGCCCGCTCGCAAGATCATCGGTGACAATTTCCTCCAGCATCATGATAATGCCCATATCGAGTGTTCCCAAGCGGCGAATCATGGCGACGCTGTTGAGCGTGAACCGGCCACTGATAGAAACCTTAAGGGTGTGCGTCCCATCATGCAGTGTCCACGTACCGGTCTTCAGGATGCTCAGACACTCATGGTGCTCCAGATCGGCAGGCTCGACAGGTTCTCCTGAGCGGTCGAGATAACGGGGTGAAGCGTAAAGGTACGTCGGGAGCACGGCCAGTGGACGTGCGATCAGCTGCGAATTCTCTGATTCTCCGAGGCGGATCGCCACATCGAAAGGCTCGCTCACCAGATCGACCCGCCGTGATGTGAGATCGAAATCGAAAGTGATGCCGGGATAGAGGTTTGCAAATTCGGCGACCAAAGGCGCCAAGTAGGCTACGGTAAAATCCACAGGTAGTGAAGCGCGTAGCACTCCGCTGGGTTGTGCGAGCATTTTGCCGAGTTGTTCATGCGCAAGCCTGGCTTCATCGACGATGCGCTTGCAGCGCTCGTAATAAATCTGACCGGCCTCGGTTAGCTCAATCCTGCGCGTTGTGCGATGCAAAAGGCGCAGCCCAATTGCCTTCTCCAACGCACTGATCCGTCGGGACAGGGTTGAGTTCGGCATTCCGATAATATCGGCCGCACCGCGAAAGCTCTTCGCCTTGACCACTTCCACGAACAAGGCCATGTCATTCAAAAATTCCATACTAATTGCTCCAAAAATGGAGCAATGTTATCCAAAAAATAGCCTTTATTCTATATGAAAAGCAGTGGATAATTCCACTCCTACGGTAAGGTTATTATTAGGTTTATAGGGAGTTATTTTATGAAGCGTATTATCAATGCAGTTACCATTGCTCTGTCAGTTATGCTGATAGCCGCGTGTGGTCGTCCTTCGGTGCCGATTAATGAAAGAGAAAGGGAAAATTATGAAAGAATTCTTGCTGGTAAAAAAATAGAGTGTGCATACGGACTGGATGCTAATGGATCATGCCTGAAAGAAGGTGAAGATGGCATCTGGCCAATTCTGGCTCCGGACGCTCCGGACGTGTAGCCTTGCGCCCATGCAAAGTGCGGCCATCGGCGCACCGGAAAGAGGCGTGTTCCCTGGGGACTTCAATGCTTATGTGGTGCCGGATGGGGATCATCCTTCCTATGAAGGTGGAAAGCGGCGAGGAGCGCGAGGTGCTATCGGTTCCTGCACAGGAATATGAATCGGGGAACATTGCCCTCGCCGTAGACCTGGAACCATTGGCGAAGTACAACATCCTGCTAATTGGAAATAATGAGGCAGGAGATCCCGAGACGCTCGTCACCATCCCGCTGGAGGTCAGACGGGCAGGGGACTTTGTCCATACCAGCAAGGGCACCGGCTCGGGATTTCTAGTGATGGTTGCCTGGTTTGGGGCGGGTGGTTTTCGGATCATCTCCTGAGATGGCTGCCCGTTGGTCTTGCCGCAAACCTGTTCTGCTTCACCGTGATCCTGCTCACGTTGGGAATCATCGGTCAGAAGAATTCGTTTGAGCTGATGATGGGCGGCCAGGGCGCGATAAAGCTCTCGGGAGCGCTTCTGTTATTCTGTATCGCGATGTATTTCACGATGGTAACAACCAGTTCGATATTCCTTTATTTCAATTTCTAAGCGAACCTGGGCGTGAAAAGAACAGTTTTTATGTTTGTTGGCGCGGCCCTGCTTGTATTGGCCGTGGTGCCGGCTATCAATCTGAATGCAAGAATCTGGCAAAAGAACGACGGACAGGAATGGTGGAGCGAATCCGTACTCTACAACTTTGACTTTGCCTTGCCCTTCCTGAGCCGGTTCCTTTATCCCCATGATCTCGACTAACCCCGACCAAGTGTTTATTGGAAAGGAAGACTGGCTCTATCCAGGGGAGGAATATGGAAAAACAATCACTGGTGTACGCCGTGGCGCAACTGTTGAGGATGAAAGATTTGCCGGGACAATCGGTCGTGCGACTGCGTCATGGAGCCGGTGGTTGAATCATAACGTCATTAGTATGTTTCGAGTCATGCTGAGCCCTGATAAGGCTACCATCTATCCCGAATTTCTCCCCGATTGGGCCCAGCCTGCTGCACCGACAGCAATGGATACGTTACTGGCTAATGTTAACCGGGGACTTTACGTTGACACTCGTCCGGCTCTGAGAACAGCAAAATCTCAATTTTCAGAATCGCTCTACTACAAAACGGATGCCCATTGGAATAGCCTTGGAGTCTGGGTGGCTTTTCAGGCTTTTGAAATGGACATTGCCCGCGCTGAACCGGGGCTCCGTCTGCTATCGGAGAAAGACGTGCGTGTTTTGGAGGTTAACCAGCGCCAGGGAGGTGATCTGGCGAAATTCCTGAGATTGAAGGAAACACTGCGAGATAACGAGGTCGTCATCGATATCATCAGCGATCGCCCTATCGAAACGAAGCAGTACGATTTTGAAACAGGCCGGCTCAAGCGATCCGGCGGGAATCCTCAAATTCATACCGCACAACGCCCGTTGCTTGTCAAATCGGAACAGGCCTTGAATCAGAAGCGAGTCCTATGGCTGCGTGACTCTTTTGGAACCGCAATGGCGCCGTTTATGGCTGCTACTTTCAGCGAAACCCTGCAACTTCACTATGACGCAGCAAACCCAGAGTTGTTTGCCCGGTTGGTGAACACCTTCAAGCCGGATTACGTCTTCATCACAGTAGTGGAACGGGGAGCTCGAAGGAAGAGGTTCGGAAGCCTTCCGCCATTGATATCCGCTTCCGGAAAACCGGAAATGTTGTCTCAGCAGCCGTAGCCCGTTATCGTCGCGACCTATTCATTAACCTCCTTCCATTTAGCAGCTGCCAAACAAACCGCTTCACGCAAGGTGGCGGCGCTGCTTCTGATCTCAGCGCAATACAAGGTGAACCTGCCGCGACATTGCTGAGTAGGGCGCGTATAAACCGCCTGGTCGCAGTATTCGCTTAACCAGTCCAGTATCTCGGTATCCGAGAGATCAAGGGGGGCAGGACGATGTTCGGTCCACGCTGTCATCCAGTTCATCCATCGTCCCACCCCGTTTCCCATCCCACTCTCCCTCGCTCTACCCTAGTTTACCCTTTCAAATCGGGCTCAATTTCCGCGCCAGGCACGGCCTGGATATTTCTTTGTGCCTTTCCCTTCCCTGACCGCTTGTCTTTCGACGCCCTGAGGGTCTTACTCGATCGAGGCTATGCCTGAGGCAGGCTGCACGTCTGTTTCACGGATGTTGCAACACCGGGACCGATCAACTGTGGGCGTTGCAACATGGAGAGCATAATACAAGTATTACTTGTAATTGTCAAGATAAACTTGTAAACAAGTATCGGATGGAAGGGAAGGGGTGGGATTTTGAAAGGATCGGGGATCGGGGATCGGGCAATCGCTGGAAGTTCTGGGAAATATGGATAAATGCAAGTTAACGGCCGGGAACCCTGACGAAAGGAACTTCAGCCTGGCGCTCGTGCGTTCTGCCTGGGCCGAACTCCATCACCTGATCATCACGAAGGATGACCGAATAATCGACAGCATCCCGATAGGATCCACCAAATAAGGACCAGGAGTGCCGGCGATCGATATAAAGCAACGCCTCATAATCGCCACTGCGCTGGTAGCCATCCGGATTACCCGCAATGCTTATCACTTGCTCTTTTGTCATGCCTTCCCGGATGCCTGACATTTTTCCCGTGATAACACACGAAGAAAGCACCCACATGCTGAGCAAGGCAACAATAAGATTTTTCATATGAATTCCTGATCAATAAAAAGGCGAAAAGGGAAGAAGGTATAAAATGCAAGTAATCAATATGTTCTTTCGTACAGAACTTCGGTCTTCCGGACAAATCAGCTCTCCAGTTCCCGGATAAGCAATGCGACTTCCGCTACTTCACCCAGCACTTCCTTTACTGCCTGCTCAAGTGTATACCTCCTTTTTTCCAGTTCCCGCGACTCCTCGGGGAATTGCATAATGTATCTGTCACGTTTTGCACGTGCCTTTTCTGATACATGAAAAGCGAGCAGCATCTCCGTGCTGTCATACGGCAGTCTATTTGCTAATGGTCTCATGATGGCAGGAGGTTACTGGCGTATCACTGGTCCAGATTATTATAAGGCACCAACTCTTCTATTATCCGATGATATTCATGAGTAAGTGACGCGAATATGTTCTGTATTTCCTTATGTATCTTTTCTGTTTATAAACATACTACTACAACAGCGTCAGCTTCGGCGTCTGTCATTTTTGCGGCGATCCATTCCATGCCTGGAAAGCCGTCGTCTATCTGATTGCCGTCTTTCCCCTGACCTTCGTTCTACTCTCGGGCATCCGACGCGGAGGAAAAGCTGGAGGTGGGTGAGGAGGCAGATCCGGTACCGGTAGTGGTTTCAGATCTACCGAAGGAACCACCTCAACCGCTTCGGCAGCTGTTTCACCGACCAGCGCCTTGCTTATTGTTACCAGTCGCGCTGCATCTTCTTTAGACATACGCCGCATTGCTTCGACAACCTGATTGATAAGTGCATCGTTCTCCGAAACCGGTTTCTCAGCGACAGGGGGAGAAGTACCTCGAGTGCCACGTGCCGGATTCTCCGGTTGAGGCGATACTGTAGTATCAGGCGTAGCCGGGACTTCCAGTGACATCCCGAAATGCATCATCGCTGGGGGCAGCTTGAGCACTTCCGCGATCCTATTCAGCCTTTTCCCGCGAGGTTGCGTAGCGCCGGATTCCCACTGCTGAACCGCTTGTGGAGATACGCCCACAAGCTCGGCCAACTCCGACTGGTTCAATTTAAGCTTTTCGCGTCCCTCGCGAATTATCCGCGCTATGTCCATGCCATCATAATACAAGCAATTCTTGCACCTCGTTTACAAGTTTCACTTGACATATACAAGTAAAACTTGTAATAATGTCCCCCATTAGAAATCTTCAAGCAAAAAAGGTTCATTTCACCAAGGAATCATGAAGCAATGCCATTTACCGTCGAGCAAATGGCTCCGCGCTCTGAATGACTACAGACGTATCGGGTAACTATCAATAACAACCTGTGGCACAGGCATTCATGTAAGGACAACACAACCATGGGTGGAAATTTTAGGGAACCGGAGCGTAACCAATGAGAACAGGTATCAGAAGATCAGGCATCGAGAAGAACGATATGCGCTTGCCTCTTGAGCGTTGGGAGTATGGAAATCCGGAAGCGGTTGCAGAGCGCAGGCAGGCTCGGTCATGCCCCGGCTGCCGGCATGAATCGAAAATCCGAATGGGGTGGAATAACCTGGAGTTCTGTGAAAAAGGGCGAAAACACGGCGTTAGTTGTACATTTTTTCAAAAAAAGGAATATGACAAATGAAATTCAATGATCCGCAGCATGCATTGAGCTGGGCGTATGAAACAACTAGCCGTCCAATCGTGAAAATCTCATCCGTTAACGCAATGCGTGGACCTGACAGAGCAGGGGAGAGCGGCGCAAATGGTGAGTTGAGCCCGCACGATCTTCACGCACAGGCAGCACTGATTCTAAGCCTATGCAATCGCATATTATCCGATTTGCATATAGCGTACATAAATGTTCAGTTCGGCCGGGAAGCGAGCGGCTTCGATCTGCTCAGTCGACACCTTGCTGCAAATTTTGGGACAGGTATTCATCACCGCAGGGGTATCGAGCAGATAATCCGCGCCTACTGTGGCCAAAAGATCGGATTGCGTGAAATCAGGAAAACTATGGCCTGTGGAATGCTCAAGGCGGCTTCATTGCGTAATCGTGGCTATGACGCGCTCGATCTGATTCATGATCAGGCGATGGATATGTTGCAAAGGGAGATGGAAAGCCGCGGCCTACTGCGGAATTCGGTGGTCAGTGAAATGGCGTAACTGGATCAAACCAGAAGAAGATCGAGCTGGTGTGCCATAGACGTCTTGCCCCGGCTCGATCCTGGTTTCTCGCTGGTTTCGTTGGTTACTTCTTTTAAAAAACTTTCCTATGCACTCGTTCGACTCTTGACACAAGCTCAGAGAGAACGGGGACGAAGACTCAGGGTAAGCGGAAGGTGAAGTGCTTCAGGTGAATGGAGATCTGCTAGAGCCTGTTAACACCTGTTTCACATCCGCAACGGAGATGGTGTTAGTCAGCACGAGGCATGAGCCGCACCGGCGAGCAAGCCTCTGTAAGCAGAAATAACGATAGACTGGATAAAACCATTCCGTCCCTTCGAGTAGGCGGATGCGCAAATCTACTCTCAAAACATACGCCATTATCCCGTGAGTCGGTGAAATATCCCGGCTAAACGTCGACTTGTGCCACGTCAACACTGCGTATTATGGAAGATTCAAATCGTCGGAATGAAGTAACGATTCTGCCTTCCTTCCGGTTGGGTACGCCACCGCACAGAATTAGCCCGCCGATTTATGCAAATCTCAAATGGTATGAACACAGACAGAACGGTGAGTACCGGTCTGTTTTATCACAGATAACCTACCCCGAAGAATTTAAATATGAGAAAGACTATTATTTCAGTGGGAATGAGCGGATTCTTGATAGCAATGCTTGCCGGATGCGGTACCCGCACCGCGCAGGAAGACGTCAGATCCGTTGATTGGTATGAGTCACATGAAACGGAACGAACTGCAAAGCTAAAAGATTGCATGACCAGTCCACGCACGCTGGATGCAACACCCGATTGTGTCAATGCGAGCCGTGCTGAAAATAATATTAAAGCAGCGACTAAATGGGCTACGCCAGACGAAGGTGTGCGGACTGAGCCATCTATCAGAAATTAAGAACGAACAGGAGAATGCTGTTTTTCCGCGACGTAAAACAAAACACGAAGTAACTGAAGCTGGCGCGGGCACTACGCTAGGGCTGAGCTGCTGGGGAATGTGAAGGCTGGGTCGCTGGACGGTACGTCAATTTGCTCAATTCACGCAACCACAACACAGAACTTGCTACCCCTGCGCAAAGCAGCCAGTCCTGCAGACTCAGACTGACCGTAGAGAATGCGTGCTGTAGAAATGGCACGTAAATTACGGCGACCTGCAGCAGGAGCGAAAGCGAGATCGCGCTCCACAGCCATTTATTGGAGAATAAGCCGAGGAATGCACTCTGCTTATCAGAACGCGCATTCAGGACATTGAAGAGGGAAAACAATACCAAGGTATTGAAAGCCATTGTTTGCGCATAGGGTATGCTGCCCCAGCCTTCTATAAGGCCTTGCGGAAGGCAGGCGTCGATCACCAGCAGCGTTCCCACTGCCGTGATTACTCCTACAAAGGCGATGCCGAACCACATTTCAGATGTTATCACACGTTCTCCCTTTACCCGGGGAGGTTTGCGCATGACATGGGCTCCTGCCGGATCGACGCCCAACGCGAGGGCGGGAGCTCCATCGGTTACGAGATTAACCCACAGGAGTTGGGTTGCCAGCAGGGGCAGCACAATAAGTCCGTCCTCTGTCTGCAATCCGATGATATTTGCGAGTAGCACGCCGAAAAACATCACGAGTACTTCTCCTATATTGGACGAGAGCAGATAGCGTAAAAATTTTCGAATATTGGAAAAGATGGTGCGACCTTCTTCCACCGCCGCCACGATAGACGCAAAATTGTCATCCGTGAGAACCATATCAGCTGCTTCCCTGGAGACATCCGTCCCTGTGATTCCCATGGCCACTCCAATATCTGAAGTTTTCAGGGCAGGCGCGTCGTTTACACCATCTCCCGTCATTGCAGTGACTTCACCCCCTCTCTGGAGCGCTTTGACAATCCGAAGCTTATGCTCCGGGTTCACGCGCGCATACACAGAAACTTCCTTTACGGTGCGATCAAGCTCCTCATCCGAGAGTTGCTCAAGTTTTGCACCTGTAACAACCTGCCTGTCTTCAGCTATTCCTAACTGGGCGGCAATAACGGTTGCGGTTACAGGATGGTCGCCGGTGATCATTATCGGCCTGATACCGGCGGCCTTTGCCCGGCTAACGGCATTTTTCGCTTCCTCGCGTGGAGGATCGAGCATGCCAATCAGCCCTACGAATACCAGGTTGTACTCGATGCTTTCATCCGCTCTATCGGCTTCGAACGCGTCAGCGGGGATGGACCGGAAGGCAACACCGAGAGAACGTAATGCCTCAATTGCCAATTCCTCATTCAGCTTCAGGATCTCGCTGCGGCGCTCCGGGGTTAGCGACCTGGTTTCTTCCCCCACCAGTTCAAAGGAGCAGCGGGCGAGCAATGCATCGGGCGCTCCCTTGGTAAAGACAAGCAGGCATTCGCGTTTTTTTGCATGGGCATGTAGCGTCGTCATCAATTTACGCTCCGAGGAGAAGGGAAGCTCGCCGACACGCTCGAATCGTGCATCCAGTGCATCAGCCTCCAGTCCTGCCTTGCGCGCCGCGACGATAAGCGCCCCCTCGGTCGGGTCGCCCTGTACCCTCCATCCATCCGCATTATGCTGCAATACAGCGTTACTGGCTCTGTCGGCGATGGTCAGGGCGCGCTCAAGCTCATGTCGCAATGTGCCTTCAATCCTGCCACTCGCTTTATCTTCTTCTACGACCTCTAGATCAGCTTGAGGCCAATTATCCGGATATTTATTATCCCCAGGACTGCAGCGGCGCACCTCGCCTTTGGGTGAATAGCCGGTACCTGTCATTTCGATGCGTCCACTTGCCGTAATAACTACCCGCACTGTCATTTCATTTTTTGTCAGGGTGCCTGTTTTGTCGGAAGCGATAATGGTTGCGGAACCAAGCGTTTCGACTGCGGGGAGATGACGTACTATTGCATTTCTGCGTGCCATGCGTTGGACACCTAGGGCAAGTACGGCTGTTACCACGGCAGGCAAACCTTCGGGTATGGCGGCAACAGCGAGAGCTACTCCCAGTATAAGGACGTCCATAAGCACAGCCAGACTGCTTACATTCCCTATGAGAATAATCGTGGTAATCATTATGACGGCAATTGCCATCACGATTATCCCCAATAGTTTGCCGACATGGGCAAGTTCTTGCTGCAACAACGTTGTCTCTGGCGGCACCGTTGCCAACATTCCTGCGATATGCCCCATCTGGGTTTGCACGCCGGTTGCCACCACCAGTGCATATGCATGGCCGAAAGTAACGGCGGTTCCACTAAAGATCATATTATGGCGGTCCCCAAGCTCGGCCGGTTCCATGATGAGCCCGGTATCCTTGGACACAGGTAAACTCTCGCCGGTGAGTGCCGCTTCAGTCGTTTGTAGTGCGGTGGTTTGAATGAGTCGTGCGTCCGCAGGAATGGTATCGCCTTCTTCAACGAGAATGATATCGCCGGGCACCAGTTCTGCCGCAACAATAGAGCGCTGTACACCGCCGCGGACGACCTTGGCGCGTGCTGCCGACATCTGACGTAAGGCAGCGACGGCTTCTTCCGCCCTGGATTCCTGAATGTAACCCATGAGCGCATTGAGCAGCACCACCGCAAAGATAGCGATTGCCTCGTAAGGTAAAGCGGATTCGCGTTCAGAAAGCCACAGGCCTGCCGAAATTGCCGTTGCAATCAGCAGAAGGATAACCAGTACATTCTGGAACTGAGCGAGAAACTTTTGCCAGCGGGGAACAACTTTTCCGGCCGGCAGTTCATTTCTGCCGTATCTCTCCAATCGGGTCAGTGCTTCCGTCTCGCTCAATCCAAGCCGGGTATCCGTTTCGTAGGCGGAGGCCAGTTCTTGAATGGATTGATGATATGAATCTTTTTTATTTTGTTCAGATGTATGCAATGTTCATCTGCCTGCTTGTTTTCCTTATTTGTTCTGTAACATAAGGAGCGGAACAGATATTTACTGGCGCAACTGGATACCGGAATGCTGCCGAAAAGGCGGTGATAATCGGTACATGTGCCTCGGGACGATCGATTTTAACTGCAATTCGCTCATCCGGGACTGCCAGGACTGCCAAGACTGTTCAAGAGCTCGTTGCTGAAGATAGGCTGGAAAAAACAACAGTAGGGGTAGTGGAAGTAGGGACTATCTAGATAGCCGACAAAAGATCGGTGGATCGGTGCTCCAGAGATGAGTCTCTCTCTATATCGAGAAGCTTTTTGAATTTTCTTTGAAGAAAGCGGCCTGCCAAAATGGCGACAGAGTACCTTGATCGTACCAAGGGGAGGAGTTGGTACGATCTTTGAGTTTGAGAAGTGCTAATGTTGCCCGACCGAACCGCGCCACGCCCCGGTTTCCTTTCCCCGGCTTTCGAGAAATTCCTTGAAGCACCGGAGATCTTCGCTCGTACGTGCCTTAACTGCCCCCAAAGCGTCTCCCAGTCCTTCAAGGAAGGTTCGGGGTCCATAATCCATCTTCAGCACCACTCGGGTTTTTGAGTCGGAGATTCCGTAGAAGCTTACAACACCCGAATTTTTGGCACCATTCGTGCTATGCCAGGCGATTCGCTGATCAGGAACCTGTTCCGTAATCTCGGCATCCCATTCTTCTTCCTTGCCTGCAATCTCTGCCCGCCAATGCAGGTGGGTATCATCGATCTGTCGTACTTCGCGCACACCTTTCATGAACTTCGGAAATTCTTCAAATTGGGTCCATTGGTTATATGCAGTACTAACCGGTACATTGACTTCGATAAAGTTCTCCACAGTCGATGTGTATCCGGAGTCCCTCAATTTCCTGAATGTTTTCGATAACATCACTCCCCCCGCAGCAACTACGGCGAGTGCCACTATTCTTCCTAGCATTTTTACCTCCTGTAGACTTGATTTCATTGGCACGATGCCGGGTTTTCCAGGCGAGAAAGCCTCTCGGTTTTATGAAAAATTATTTGCTGATACCCGCGATAATAGGTTTTTTGGGCTGGAATTCTGTGCGGTTGGGCACGTAATCGCAGTTTCGCGACATGGTCTGTTAACACTTGTTTCACGCTCGGAAAGGTGACGGATTTAAGGGGCGAGGCGCGAGCCGCGCAGAGTAAACTCTGTAAGCGGTGAGGAACGATGTACGGGTGAGATTCCGTCCATCCCTTCGAAATAAGTGTTAACAGAGTCTAAAATCAAGCAACTGCAGAGGCTGTATGTATCCAAGGGCACCCCTTGTATACCCTTATTCAAGGTGCGCTATCGCACCGATGACGGGATATCGGACAAATATCATTCAGTCAACTGCCAACTGAAATATGCAAAAAGCAGACTGCAGGAAAATCATCTCCACAAAGGCGGATTGAAAAATGAATATGCCAGGGTTTACTGCCGAAGCAGCAATATATAGGACGAGTTCACAATATACAGTCAACTATAAAGTCCAACACCCCGGCTCAGGCCTCAACGATAGCCTTGTCGTTTCCCCTCAAGCATGCAGTTTTGGTAGAAACATTATTTGTAACGGCTGGATTCTTGGTTGCATCGGGTGCACCGCATTTTTTCCCTCAGTTCCCGCCATGATTGCATGCTATGCGGCCTGCCTGGGCTCGATGTTCGCCTATTGCCGTGATTGTCTGGACCTTATCGATATACCGGAGAATGGTAATGGTAGCGGTGGCGGCGGGGGAGGACCCCCTGCCGGAGGTACCTGTTTCCCGAATAAATGCTGTGAGTGGGGTGAAAACGGGGAGTGTACGTTGTGCATTCCCCGGAACGCTGCTTGTCCCTAACGGGTCAAAGTAACTGAGTAGAAAGATAATTCTTGACAGGAATGGATGAAGTGCCATAAATCCCCGTTGCGCAGATATCAAGGAGCAACCGCTCAGATTTCTATTATGGCTTTCAGGGGCAGGTGATCCGATGCAATCCGCGCGAGGCCGCTGCTATGAGCTTCGAGGCTTTTCAGTCGGCGGCGTGGATGCACCCATAGACGGTCCAGTGCCATGAAAGGTCTTCGCGCGGGAAATGTGGCGCAGTGAGGAGGACGCTTGAAGTGAGCGTGCAACCAGTGAAGAGGGCGTCCCCACAGGAACCATTCATTGAGGTCGCCCATTAACACATAGATCTCCGTAAGACGAATTTCAAACAGCTTAAGCAAGTGACGTACCTGTTGCCGTCGTTCCCAAGGACGCAGACCGAGGTGGGTCGCAACCACATGCACCCGTCGCTCGTTCCAGGCAAGAGTGACATCGAGCGCTCCGCGCGGCTCCCGCCCAGGCAGGGTGAGATCTATCCGATTTACCTCCACGACCGGAAGCCTCGTTAACAGGGCGTTTCCATAGTGGCGTGTGCGGCGTACCAGGGTTGGGCCGGCAATGGCGGTGAGCCCGGTCTTCGCTGCGAAATAATCCAGCAGGTCATAACCTTCAACTTGGTGATGCTCTACTTCCTGCAGAGCAATTACATCCGCATTCATTTCCTGCAGAACGTCTATGATGCGATCAGGTTTAAAGCGTCCGTCGGTGCCGATACAGCCGTGTATATTGTAGGTAGCCAGTGTCATTTGCATAGAATTTCATGAACTCCGGTTTTCCTGCCCGAACAGGCGTTTAAACTGAAAGCTGCCGGGCCGAAAGCAGGAAGCCGGCGTCTGGCTAAACTTCAGTCAGATTGAGTAACCGGCGAAGCCTCCATCGTCTCGCGCCGTCGGGTGGCCCATCTCCAACATGTCCATGCGATAACGATTATGATCGCAGCAACGGCAACCAATGCTGTAAACGCTGGCAGGTCAGGTTTCTGAATGGTGGCAGCCAGCTGATCCGTAAAAACGGATATGCTGGTTATCCCTGGTAGCAAGCCTACTGAGCTTCCCAGCATGAAATCCCGGAAACGAATCCGGGACGCTCCCGCAACGAGATTAACAACCGTGAATGGAGCGAGCGGTATGATCCTGAGAGCGATGATTGTCATTAGACCGCGTCGGGCCAAGCGTTTGTTCAGTTCCCGGATTTTTTTCCCGGCAAAGCGCCAAACTGTATGGCGTCCTACCAGGTGGCCGATACCGTAGCTGGAGGCCGCGCTCAATAGCGCACCCGCCATCGAATAGAGAAAACCGTACCAGGGACCAAATACCAGCGCGCATACCACAATAAGCACAGTGAGTGGAAATGCAACCAAACTACCGAGAAGGAATATGGCGAGCGTAATGAATGGAGCAGTTGGAGCGTGCTCGAATTCGGCGGCAAGCGTTACCAGGGTACTGACATCTATCCATTCCTTGAGGGGCGACCAGCGCCAGGCGGCAGCGAGGGCCAATACACTGATCAGTATCGATACGATGAGACCAATGTGACTTCGTACAGGCGCGCGTTCTTCCTCGGGAATAAGCTTCGCCATCAGGAGGCTCGCATCGAGCGGCTTGCCGGGGTCCACGATATCTTCATCCGGCACGAGGGCATCCACATCGGCGGCGACTCGAAACTGCCACGGCCGTACGGTACGGCCATGACCTCGCAACGCTTCGATCGTACGGATCAACGACCCTTCCCGTGCCGTGCGTTCTTCGATTATGCTGGCGTCCATGCCTAAATGTTCGGCAAGCAGACGGGCTCTAAAACCAGCTATTGCCCGGCCTACATTCTCTCTCCCATTCGCTTCAAGCATAAGATCGCATTCGGTATCCAGTCCCATGGAGCGATTATTGAGATTGGCTGATCCGATACGCAACCGCTCATTATCAATGATGATAATTTTGGAGTGGACGTTGACGCATTCGTTGACAAGCCCGGGTATGCACGGCTCGTAAAGGGCCAGGCGGCGATGCCGATCTGCAGCGACCAGACGCTTAAGCGAGCGCTCGCGCAGCACATCCATCGTGTATTGCGATAACCAACCGACTGTTTGTTCCGCCAGCAGCACGACGACCTCAGGACCACTTTCTTCTTCCAGCCGCCGAACCAGTGCATCCGTTATGATGTTGGAAGTAAAATACTGTGCTTCCACGTAGATACTATGGCGCGCGGAAGAGATCAGGTCCAGCACTAACCGTTCCACCTCACGCACTTCTTTCTGGTTTTCATATCCGGGAACAGTGCGGGCGATCGCAACTTCGATGTTCTCAACGTCGGGTGCAAGATAATCCGGCCAGTAGACTGTTTCTCTCCTGACCCTGGGAGCAGAAAGTTTCTGTCCCGTTGCAAGGAACCACCGCTCACGCGCCAATTCTCCCAGTGCGGTTGCGATCGGCCCGGAAACCATTATCTGGATATCGTGATAAGGCTGCGGTATGGGTTCAGTCAGCAAGTCCCTGCGCCGCTCGTCACACGCCGCGTGCTCAGTCGTGTCCCAGCGACCCAGCGTCAGGTCCAGCCCCCCCACAAACGCCACCTGGTCGTCAACTACCACGACTTTCTGGTGATGAGAGGCCCCTGTGGGATGATGATCATCAAGATGAAAATGCAAGCGTCGGTGGCTATTCCATCGTTGTTTATAAAGGGGAAGCCATTCTCGGTCAGCTGCAAACAGCATGACGAAATCCCAGTCGAGGACATGAACATGGAGATTTCTGTTACGTTCGACGAGGCTGTTGAGGAAGTCCCCGAGGGTGATCGGCCAGCCGTCGGGTTCCTCATCCCGTACCAGTTTCAACCTGCTGTCGATATCCCAGGCCATGATCAATACGGAACGGCGGGCGCGTTTTACCGTTTCCCGGAAAGCACGAAAAAAATCCGCTCCATCAACGAGAAAAGCAGCCTTGTCCGCGTGCTCGATGCGCCAGCAGTTATTCCCCGGCTTCAGGATGGATGATCCGTTCATTACTTTTAAGGTTTGCACCGGGAAGTATGATAAAGACTTTCGCAGGGCTTAAAACTTGCACTCTCGCACGAGCAGCGGTTAGAGGTTCTGTGAGCAGGCTGAATTCTTCCAGACCGCTGACGGCTGCAATACGGGCAAGCAATTCCGGTCCACCTGTTGCGTCAATCTCTTCAAGTTGAGCCGGGGGTTCTCCGGGATGGAGCGTTTCAAACAGGGCGTGGTTATAGTTGGAGGGGAGGGTTATTTCTATTCGCTGCGCCCCTTCCAGTAGCGGGGATATTGATTCAATCGTTTCCCGCCCGCGCCAGGGCAATTTGATCAGCGGTTCTTTTTCCATTTCAAAGTTATCCCTATGGCTGAGAAGCTGCTTCGCTTAAAAATAACTCAACACCGGGCCTCGCGGTCTGCTGGAGCATCCTGTTAAGCTCATTCGTTGCGCACGGCTAAACCGCGGATGGGGATGGCGGATGAGCCGGTTTTGGAAGGCCGAGCTTATACTGGGGCGATAAGGCGATAATGCCTGAGCTACCGCTTTGTGTTCCGTTCGTTTTCGTACATAAAGGGCATGGACTTGATAATAGAGGGATGAAGCGCTCTCGATGGGAAGGGGGAGCGAAGCGCTGGGGGCGAACCGGGATGAGGAGAGAGGGCTACGGGTGTAAGCGTAAAGACGTGGCTTCAGGAGATCGGAGTGGAAGCTTCCGTCGCGTGATTCGAGGGGTCGAATGATGCAAGCGGGTAACAGCTACCAGTTATTTTGTACATTCAATCGCATTTGCAAGTTCTCAATTTCATCCAGTAACTGCAGGGCAAGCGCAACTCCCGCAAGGTTGATACCAAGATCGCTTTGCAGCCGAAGGGCCGTTCTGACACGTCGCATTTGCGCACCTGAAAAGCGCCAGCGATGGGGTTCGTGTTCTTCTGTCGCAATTTCCGGGGTGATCAACCCTTCATCTACTAATTCGATGATATAGCCCGTTTGTACTGCACACGCGTGGCTGATCTCTGTCAGCGTCAACGCGTTCTGTTCATCGATAATGGTTACGGTCTGTTCCGGCTGTAACGAAGATGCTTCCTTTTGATATTCGTTTTCGTCACTCATGCCTGCACTCCCAGTTTGGCCCGCGGGTTGAACGATTTGAATTGCTCTGCCATGCTTCGGTAAAAGGCCTTATCACTTTCATCGATAGCAGGCGGTGGCACAATGCGCAATACCACATAGAAATCACCCGGTGTTTTACCGGGAATACCGCGTCCTTTCAGTCGCAGCTTCCGTCCGGTAGTGGAATCAGCAGGTATTTTCAGGTCAACCATTCCTTCCGGAGTGGGAGCAGTTATCGTTGCGCCCAAAGCGGCTTCCCAAGGTGCTACCGGGAGGTCAAGATAGACGTCGTGCTCATCCACTCGATAGATGGGATGAGAGCGAAACTCGATTTCCAGATACAGGTCACCCGCTTTTCCCTGACCATGACCCGGTGCGCCCTTACCAGCGAGACGAATGTATTGCCTGGGCCGGATACCACGGGGGATAACTACATTCAACTTATGTTCGCGAGTGGATACATGTCCCTCTGCATCGACCTCTGGTACTTGCAGCGAGATGGTGCGGGTAGCGCCGTGATATGAATCTTCCAGCTCGATCATTATCTTTGCGTACCGATCCTCGCCAGGGGCATGAAAGAAAGCCCCACCGGGACCCCCACGGGTTTCTCCTCCGCGTCTCGCTTGCTCGGCACGAAAACTGCGTCCAAACAGGGATTCGAAAAATTCGCTGAACTGGGCGGCATCTGCTCCTGTAAATCCCTGTTGCGAAAACTCGAAGCCGGCATTCCAATCCGGGGGAGGACGAAATTCCTGATCAGCTTTCCAGTTTGTGCCAAGGCGATCATATGCTACGCGCTTCTCCGGATCCTTGAGGACTTCATAGGCTTCACCCAATTCCTTGAAGCGGACTTCCGCTTGCGGATCCTTGCTGACATCCGGATGATATTTGCGTGCCAGTTTCCGGTAGGCGCGCTTGATGTCATCCTGAGAGGCATCGCGGGGGACGCCCATGATTTTGTAGTAATCCTTGAATTCCATTGCAATTACAGCGGAAAGAGGCTGTTATGGGATTGAGACTTCAAGCATAGCCAATCCCGCGGGAGAATGTAACTACCTCCGCACCAAACTTTAGCCGAGGTGGTTTGTTTAATAGCGACCTGAAGCAGGATCACCAGCAAGGTCGATGTTACCGATTCAGAAGGAACCCTACCAGCCGTAGCGCAGTCGACTGAGGCCGGCAGGTGTTCGCTCGGACGTCGGATTACCGCCTCTCATATCCTTGTTATAAAGACTTGTGGGTTAACCCATGAGGCCATTCTTCATAATCGGTGTCCCATTTTTTGGCCCGCCAGGCGAGCGCCAGGAGTAATAATCCGGAAACGATAGCGTATAGGGCGATCATCCAAACCAGCGCAAGTGCCCCAGCACCGGGGAAGAAGAACACGAACGCACCGAACGCAATGGAGATGATGCCGTTGAGAATCAGGAATCCTTCCCCACGGATGACTTTGCGTAACCGGATGGCCATTGCAATATCCACAATCCCGCTTGCCAGTGCGGTTGCCCCAATTATCAGCACGAGCACTACAGCCGTCAGATTGGGAAGCATGAACGCCGTTACACCCGCTCCAATCCCTACCACCCCCCACAATAGCATTAGCCACCAGTCATGATAGGTTTTCCGGCTTTGGAAGGCTGCCACAGCGGATGCTAAGCCCTGGATGAGGGCATAAGCAGCGAACATGACGAGCAGCCACAGGAGCGTTATTCCTGGCCAGAATGCGGCGAGTATACCAAACACTAACGATATGAAGCCGCGTAGCGCCAGAGAGCGCCAGGATTTCGAAAGCAGTTCATTCATGATATCACCTCTCTTTTTCGAGTGATGTTATGAAGAGTGGAATCCGCAGCGGTTGGGTGTTACAGGTTACAGACTTCGTTACCGGATTTCATCCCAACTTGGAAGTTCTCATGGATGGCGCCTGCAGTTTCCGTATTGCCACCATTCTCGGCGCGTTCAATCGCTTTTGCCGTGCGTTAGCCGACATAAGCCGAATGGGTACAAGAATAAAGTTGGGGGTTATGTGCGTTGGAGCACAGCCCGAGGACAGTAGATGCGATAAGGTAAGGATGATTTTATAAGGAGTATCCTGGATTTATAAGGATGCTCCTGGTTTGAAGCGGCATTTCAATTTCCACCTTTTCTTTCAGTAAGTATCTTTCAATATATTGACGCTACGGGTGATATGATGACTACAGAAAACAAGCCCCCTTCCAAGCGAATGGAACGCGAGGAAACCGGGGTGCTGACGGAACGTGTGGATCTGCCCAAGTCGAAACCGCGTGCCAAGGATAAGGAAGAGCCTCAGACATTGCTACCGCATGAGCGCGACGAGACAACGAGGCCGACGGGTACGAGCCACCACGGGAATGAACATTCACGCAAGGTAATCGAACAGGCGCATGAAGATACGAAGCAGGGGCTGAAGGATACAGACCGGCGTGGAATACCATCGGATATTGTTGATTCTGATATCCCGGCTGCAGATGATATTCCCGGGGTCTCCCGGGATAGAAACGTAAAGAAACATTGATGTGCTTGCATTTTGTGCTCATGCAACAGCGGATGAGCGGAATAGGTAAGATAAAAAGCTATTCATTCCAGTGTTCTCAATTAGATAAGCTGAGGCAAGCCTGAGGCAGATTAATGAAAACTGTTAAACGCGTTCTTACAGGTGCAATCGCACTTGCATTTGTCCTGGCAGGTATTGTGCCCAGCCCTGGCTTTGCTCAAGCAGGGTCAGATTCGCCCTCCACTTTCACTGCACTTCCACCTGTGCAATCACAAGGTCAGATCGAATATTTGACGGGAGGCATCGGAGCGGATGAATCAGAGGCAATATTGCGGGAAGCGCGCTCCTGGCCCCTGGTGCTCCAACTTGTCCAGAATGCCCCGACTCATGCTGCCTACATCAGCGATGTTCGCGTTACGATCAAGGACGGGTCTGGTACTATGATTCTGGATACAGTTACCGAAGGTCCGTTTCTGCTCGTCAAGCTTGCGCCTGGAAAATATTCGATCGATGCTTCATATGAATCGAAGACGCTTCATCGTGATGTGAGCATAGGGAAAGGGGGCAGCAACAAAATAATGTTGCTATGGCCTGCTCCCGGGAACGAGGAAGACAGGTAATGGTAAGTTCAGAGGATGCTGTTAGAGATTTATCACGAAGGATCCTGGAGAGTACACCCCTTAACCCATGAACGGCAGAAGCTACGGGCAAAGCCTATAACCTAGCTTGTTCAAGCGGTTCTGAATGTCGGTAGAGGCAATGGCGGCATGTGCCGCAGCAACACTGATCTGATTCAGTTCATCAACCACATCTCCCACCGCATATACCCCGGCCACAGTGGTACGCTGGTGCCGGTCGACAATCAGTTTCCCCTGCCTGTTGCAGCGCGCCCCAAGCTGAACCGCGAGCTGGGATCTGGGGCTCTCACCCAGCATCGGGTAGATTACATCGAACTGAAGCTCTTCTCCATTTGAAAGGCGTATCGAAGGTTTCGATTCTCCCGTTATATGGAGGCTGCCGAGCGCGTCCTCAATCACCTCGACATTGACCTTACGAAGCCTTCTTTTTTCGGCACTCGTCAGTTCAGCCTTGGCCTGATAGATCAGTGTCACGTTCCGGCTGTATGTTCGTAGAAACAGCGCGTGCTTTACACCCTCCCGAGGGGAAGAGGATATCAGGGCGATGTTCTGATCCTTCGCTTCGTAAGCATCACAAACGGGGCACAGGCGAATAAGCCCTTTTTGTATGCACGTTTTCCAGTGCTTCGTATCCAGTCTCAAGTCGGCAGTTCCTGTTGCAAGCAATATCGTAATGGCACGAATCACAGAGATGCTGCCACCACCATTGCTGTTATTCCTGCTTTCGTCCCTATTGCTGATCGTCGCCTCAAATAGGTTTTTTGTTTGCTTGAGCTCTGTCACTTCACCTGTCTGCACCTTGACCCCGTAATGCGCTGCCTGAGAGCGCAAGCGGTTCAGCAGTTGTTCCCCAGAGATACCATCGGGAAAACCCGGGCAGTTATGGGTGGTAGGGATGAGCGCTGCACGGCTGAATCCGTTGTCGACAATTACAATATTGCGCCGAAAGCGAGCGAGATAAATGGCCGCGGTAAGTCCACCCGGGCCAGCCCCGATGATCAAGCAATCGACTACTCCGGGTGATTTCAGGTTGCTAAACTCCATGGCACGCTTTAGCGGAAACTCAGACCGCTATTTATTTATGAGTGTGGAGAAGAAGAACAGAATTCCAATCTTTCCAAACAATACCGCTGAATTCTTTTCGGTTCGGTTCGTGACAACACATAGCGGACGCAAATGAAGGGGCTTGACCGTGGCTGCAACGCTCTGCAATAGAAGAAAGATTAGCTTATGTATGATGGCGTACTGAAAAAATCCGGGCGAGGACCTAACCTGCGTTCACGTGGTGCGAAGATTGCGACTAATTTCAGGAGGGTCAGGATGGGAACAGCTAACGAAAAGGACAATAAATCCACCATCAGCGGACCGGCTAATGCAACCGGGTCACCGGCGAACGATTTCACCAGAAAGCTCTCCGCTACTGACGAGCTCGCAGCGGCAATACCTTATAACGCCAACAAGGCAGGAGAACATGGAGAGGCTTCCACTTCTCCCGATGAAGGCCAAACGGTAGCACCTTCCGATCCCTTTGTTACCGGGAGTACGTTAACTGAAACAGTTGCTTCACCGAAAGTCGGGTCGGGTGAACCTCGCCTACGTTTCAATGCTGGCAACGAACCGTTGGACCGTGTAAGAGCGGATTCGAGTAATCAGACTCTTACCACCAACCAAGGTGTTCCTGTCGGTGATAACCAGAATTCGTTGAAGGCGGGTTATCGTGGTCCGGCGCTGCTGGAAGATTTTATTCTGCGTGAAAAGATTACTCATTTCGACCATGAACGCATACCCGAGCGTGTGGTTCACGCCCGCGGATCTGCTGCGCATGGATATTTCGAATGTTATGAATCGCTTGCCCAGTATACGTGCGCTTCCCTGTTTGCCGAGGCGGGGAAACGCACTCCTGTTTTCGTCCGTTTCTCCACAGTGATCGGGGAACGGGGGTCTGCAGACACTGCGCGGGATGTCCGAGGCTTTGCAACCAAGTTTTATACGGACGAAGGCAACTGGGATCTGGTAGGAAATAACATTCCAGTATTTTTTATACAGGATGCCATCAAATTTCCCGACCTGGTCCATGCAGCCAAACCTGAACCGCATTTTGCGGTTCCGCAGGCTTCCACCGCGCATGACACATTCTGGGATTTTGTCTCGCTCATGCCCGAATCAACGCACATGCTGATGTGGCTAATGTCCGATCGGGCTATCCCACGTAGTTTCCGAACGATGCAGGGTTTTGGCGTCAATACATTTCGCCTGGTAACAGCGGAGGGTGAGTCGCGATTCGTCAAGTTTCACTGGCAGCCACTCGCCGGAACCCATTCTTTGGATTGGGACGAGGCGGTCAAAATATCGGGCGCCGATCCTGATTTTCACCGACGCGACTTATGGGAAGCAATAGAGTGTGGCGCATACCCTGAATACGAGTTGGGCATGCAGATTTTTACCGAGGAACAAGCGGAACAATTCAGCTTTGACGTGCTCGATGCGACGAAGATTGTTCCGGAGGAGTTGGTCTCGGTCACGCCGGTCGGACGCATGATCCTCAATCGAAATCCAGATAATTTTTTTGCTGAAACGGAACAAGTGGCTTTTTGTGCTGCGCATATCGTTCCCGGGTTGGATTTCAGTAACGATCCTCTCCTTGCCGGCCGCATTCATTCCTATGTCGACACCCAGTTGACGCGTCTCGGTGGGCCAAACTTCCACGAGATTCCGATCAATTCGCCGGTCGCGCAAGTTCACAATAACCAGAGGGATGGGATGCATCGCCAGACCATCAATAGAGGCCGGGTTTCATATGAGCCGAATTCCCTTGCGGGAGGCTGTCCATTTCAGGCTGGCGCCGCCGGCTTCAGGTCATTTCCCGAACCGATGAAGGGAGATAAGGTACGCGGTAAACCCGAGCGGTTTGCGGATCACTACACGCAGGCGACCCTGTTCTGGAACAGCCAAAGCGCTGTGGAAAAGGTTCATATCATTCGCGCCTTTCGTTTTGAGCTCACTCGCGTCCAATCTCCCGCCATAAGGCAGCGAATGGTGGCAATGCTCGAAAATGTTGCAAGCGATCTGGCTGAGTCTGTGGCTCGCGGATTGGGTATGGATACTTTGCCGCCACCCCTCCCCAAAGCCCTGAAGAAAGATGTTACGCCGGAGGTTTCTTCATCTCCCGCTCTGTCACTTTTTGCTCGTCCCGGCGATGGTGGCATCCGTATGAGAAGAATAGCGATTCTCGTTGCGGATGGCATAGATGGAAGGATTACGACATTGCATGCCGGGTTGCTGGGAGAGCAAGCGGTTCCCCGCTTCGTTGGGGCACGTCTGGGTTCAATCCGGACCACAGAGGGAAAAATCGAGGTGGATGTAACGCTGGAGGCCATGCCGTCAGTCCTTTTCGACGCTTTGGTAGTGCCCGGTGGAAGCGAGGGCGTGGAAGCGCTTGCCCGTTTGGGGCAGGCGCTGGAATTCGTCAAGGAGCAATATCGCCATTGTAAACCCATACTGGTGCTGGGCGACGGCAGGAAACTGACTGAAGCTGCTGGTGTGAAGTGGACACTGCTGTCAGGCGCACAAGATAGCGGACTTCTTCACTTCGAAGATGAAGATATCGGAAACGCCTTAGACCGCTTCATCGAAGCTATAGCAGCGCACCGGCATTTTGAAAGGGAAACGGATCCCCCACCTGTATAAAGTCGCTTATTTTTATTTATTTTAGCGGCGAGGTCGAAAAGAACCCGTGGAATTATGACGATGAGTCCTGAAGTTTTACAGGACGTCGCCGGAACCAATTAATCGAATTGTTGTTCCTGCCTCCCTGCATCACAATTGTATCCATAGCCGACCAATGTTCGATCGACTTGATCGACGTCGCAAACCAACACCGTTTTACCATGTCACTGAACAAAATCCTTACCTTTGTGGCAATCGGTATGCTGTTGCCGATTATTTCAGTAAGTCAGGCTGGGGCGGAAGAACAAGCAACCCAATCCCCACTTACCCCCGCTCAAGCCAGGCGGACCTTATCGATTCTTCAGGACGATGCAAAGCGTGCGGAGCTCGAACAGACGTTAAGGGCAATCGCACAAGCGACGCCGGAAGCGCCACCGGCAAACACGTCAGACGAAGTTTCCGCGCCTGCTGCAACTTCTGATTCTGACCAATCTCCTGCTGCCGTACAAACCAATGGAGCCTCGTCCGGCAATCCACCGGCAGGAGGTGTTCCTATCGAAATCGCCAAGGGTGGACTTGTCGCCCAAGTATTCGATCTCATCGGCGAGCGGCTGCACATCGTTGTGAATCAGTTACGGGCAGCCGTTCAAACACTTCTCCAAATAAGAACGGTGGGCGATTGGTGGCAGAACAATCTGGGTGTGCCGGAACGCCGTGCCATTGTCCTGGAGGCATTATTGGAGGTGGCTCTCATACTTGGCGGGGCGCTATTTACCGAATGGGTCCTGAGATGGGCCTTGCGGCACCCGCGGAGAATGATTGAAGACCGTGCGGCAGTTCGCCAAAACGCGATTGATCGACAAAAGGACGACGAGGAAAGGACGAAAGGAAAAGTAGGGCCGGAGAAAGAGGTGAACCGGGCTGCTCCTCATCTTCAATCTGCAACGAGCATGCATGTTGCCCCTGGCCCTGGTACGGGCAGGGCAACGGCTGTTGACAGGCATTGGAGCCTGTTGCGTCGCTTTCCATTTGCTCTGGGTTACTGGTTGCTCGAATTGGTTCCAGTGGGGGGGTTCGTGGCGGGAGCTACTCTGCTCTTGACTGCCTTCGGCGGAAGATCGTCAATATTCTACACAACCACAATTCCGCTCATCAGCGCTTATGCCACTACGCGAATCGCACTGAGTGTGGGTCACCTCATGGCATCGCCAATCGGGCAGCGCTTGCGCCTGATGCATATCAGTGACGAGGCGGCAAATTTCCTGAACCTCTGGTTGCGACGCATTGTTATCGTCGCTGTTTTTGGTACTGCCATTGCCGATATCGCCCTTGAAACGGGTGCGACCCTCGACACTCATGACGCGCTTTCCAAACTGGTGGCTCTGATTGTCCATATCATGCTGCTGATAATGATTTTTCGCAGCCGCAAGGAAGTGGCAGCAGCGATCCGTGGTTCCGCCGAAAACAGTCAAGTCCTGGCCGGGTTGCGGAGGCTGCTGGCTGATAGCTGGCTTTTCGTGGCAACGTTTTTTATCGTAGGCGCTTGGCTGCTGGGGTCGATGGGAACGGAAAATGGGTTTCAGCAGGTGCTTCACATCTTTGCGCTATCAGCCGTGGTCATTATCAGCGCAAGCCTTGCGTCGATTTTTGTTCTTGGCGCAATCGACCGCGCATTCATTGCCGACCGGAAAAACACACCGGAGCAGCAAGGACAGCCGTTGTTCGAAGGATCAGCCGAAGCTGGAACAAAAAGCCCCTACCACCTGCTGATACACCGCGCGGTCTCATTGTTGATCGCTGTTGTTACCGGACTCGTATTGCTTCGGGTTTGGGGGGTGGATACTTTGTCCTGGTTTGAAAGTGGATCAGTTGGCCGACGTGTGGCTTCAGCGGTTGTTACAATCACAGTTACCTGTGCTTTGGCACTGGCGGCATGGGAGTCATTGAATACTGCGATCTGCCGACGCATCGATCGTTGGGGGAAGGCTGGCGATATTGCCCGTGCTGCCCGCCTGCGTACCCTCCTGCCTATGCTGCGCACGACTATGTCCGCTGTCTTTATCATGATAGTGCTGCTTGCAGCACTGGATGAGCTCGGCATTACCATTGCGCCCTTGTTGGCCGGTGCCAGTATCATCGGAGTTGCATTGGGTTTTGGTTCACAGAAGCTGGTGCAGGATTTCATCACCGGAATTTTCCTGCTCATGGAAAATGCCATCCAGGTTGGGGACTTCATCACAGTGGCTGATCTTTCAGGATCGGTCGAGCATTTGTCGATTCGCACCGTCCGGTTACGCGCCCCGGACGGGTCACTGCATGTGGTTCCATTCAGCTCGGTTTCAACGGTCACCAACACCAATCGCGGTATTGGGAATGCTTCGATCAGGGTCAGCGTGACTGCTGATTCAGATGTCGAAAAGGTATTTGCTGCCATCAGGAGTGTGGTCGATGATATGCGAGCCGATCCACGTTTCAAGGACCTCATCCTGTCGGAAGCTGATATCTGGGGCGTCGACCAGATGGATGGGTTCATGATTACCATTCTTGGACAGATACGGACTCTGGATAAAGGCCGATGGCCAGTACAGCGCGGCTTCAACTTACGGATTCTGGAGCGTTTCCGTGAATCGAACATCCGGTTCGTCAATCCTCAGAAACGGCAGTTAGTGATGGAGAATAACGAAATCCAAGTTGGCAGCGAGCTATCTAAGCCCAGCATTCAAACCCCGTAAACATTCGATTGCTTTCAATTTTAGAACGACTGCATGGAAATAAAGAGAACAAGGGGAATCCTTCCAAGGAAGGGGCAGGGCAAGCAAGGGGTAGTTCAGCATGAGTGCGTTACCGAACAGAGAGGAATGCCTGTTGTTTTTAAAATAACTTCTAAATTGATTAAGTTGAGAAAGATGCAAGAGAGATATTAATTTAGCAGGAGAATAGCATGAGCTATGAACGGTATGAACGTAACGCGCAGGGGTTGGACAAAGTTATAGATGGCACGGGCCCTATGCCCCGCTTCATGGGTGCGACATGGCCAATAGGAGAGGACGTCTACAATAACAAAGGCGAGAAACTGGGTGACATCAAGGAAGTCATGCTGGACGTGGAAGAGGGCCGTGTGGCATACGCTGTATTATCTTTTGGAGGCTTCCTCGGAGTCGGCGACAAGCTCTTCGCCGTGCCATGGAACGTACTTACGTTGAAGCTGGAAACGCTGGACAAGCGTTTCATACTCGACGTGGAGAAGGAACGTCTGGAATCAGCCCCCGGTTTCGACAAGGACAACTGGCCGGATATGGCTGATGAATCGTGGAACAGCCAGATTAACGCATATTATGATAATCAGCGCGCTGGATGATGGAAATTCTGGCAGCGTTTGCTCTTCACTTGCAGCAGTAAATAGTGAGGGATTACATGGAAAATAATGGAGGTATCCTGAGGCGGGCCTTAATATCCGGAACGGTGAGCGGTCTTGCAACAGCGAGTGTTGCTTCGTTCGCCGGAAAACATGAAAATGGTTCTTATGCGGCACCTCTAAACGCCACGAGCCATATTATCTGGGGGGAGGAGGCCGCTTACCATGACCGCCCATCGCTAAAATATACCCTGACGGGTTTTCTCTTGAATCACGCGTCTACCATTTTCTGGGCGTCATTTTATGAGAAACTGTTTGGCAGGCACGGTACCAGGCAGCGCATGCGAGGACTTCCTTTCATTGTATCCCCTGGACCAGTGTCTCTCGTCAAACCCGTTTGCCGCGCAGCCGCGGTAGCAGCTGCGGCTTACGTTATTGATTATCATCTCATTCCAAAGCGGTTTACGCCAGGATTCGAAAAGCGTGTTTCAGGAAAATCTTTAACCGCAATTTTTGCCGCGCTTGCAGTCGGCCTTGCAGCGCGCGACGTGATCGATGCGGGAGTCGAATTTCATAAACGGCACTGATTTAAGAATCTCTCAAATCTCTCGCAAGACGAATTCCGGAAAACTGCCAGCATGTATCCGCGGGGAAGAAATTACGAAAACTTGCCCGTATCCGCTCTTTTGGAATCGCGCATGACCCGCCCCGCAGCACATACTGGTTCACCATAGACCGGCTGTTATATTCGCCTACCGCCTCATCCCAGACAAAGGACATCGGTTCGTTCTCGTTGGGTTTTGCAGGATTGTAACCCGGATAAGGGGAGTAGCTCGACTGGGTCCATTCCCAGGCATCACCATAGAGTTGGGCAAGGCCTCCGGAATTTGCAGATGGCATAACCTCGCCTGCGGAGGAGGGATGAAAACGGTTGTTATCAGCGAAGCAACCTTCTATTTCCTGGTGAGAAGCAGCGTTTTCCCATTCAGCTTCCGTGGGGAGCCTAGCGCCTGCCCAGCGCCCAAACGCATCGGCTTCGTAGAAGGACACATGAATGACCGGCAGATTCAGGTCCAGTGGCATGGCCCCCCTGAGGGTGAATTCCTCCCATCCCTGATCGCTTTCCCGCCAGTAAAGAGGATGCCACCGGCGGTTGGCTTTCATCCAGTCCCATCCTTCGGAAAGCCAGAGGCCAGGATTGTCATATCCGCCGGCCTTCATGAATTCGAGGTATTCGCGATTGGTGACAAGCCGGGATGCGAGCTGATAGGGTTCCAGGTATTGCTTGTGACGGGGCGATTCATTGTCGTAGCTGAACTCGTCTCCCCTATAGCCTATTTCAACGAGACCCCCGTCAAAACGACACCATTCGAGGGGCGGGGGGACAGGGGAATCAGGGAGCGGATGGCTATTATAGGAAGGGTTCAAAGGGCTTTGGGAAAGCAGATGCTTGACGTCGGCCAGCATAAGTTCCTGGTGCTGCTGCTCATGATGCATTCCCAGCACCACGAGCATGCGCAGCATTTCGTCTTCTTCCGAGCGTTTCAGGACCTGCTCCATACGTTCGTTGACGTTATTGCGGTATTCTCGAGTCAAGGACAAGGACGGGCGGGTGAACAGCCCGCGTTTCGGATCAGGGTGCGTCTGACCTGATTTATTGTACGAACTGAACATCGTGAGAAAAGCCGGGTGAAAAGGCGTGAAGGACTTTTCGTAGTGCTGCAATACAAACTTCTCAAAAAACCATGAAGCATGCCCCAGATGCCACTTTACCGGGCTTGTCTCGGGCATGGACTGTACACAGCAGTCCTCGTCGATCAACGGCTCGATCAGACTCAAGGTCCGGTCGCGGATCGAGGAATATTTTACGTACAACGGCGTTGTCATGGCAGTCCTCCGAAGGATAGCGATCTACACTCAGAACACTTGGACAGTTCAATGTTCTAATCAGGATGAAAGGGCTTTATTCCCGGCAAGCTTACAAGGGGGATGCTGTAATAGCAATGAGCCAGTTTGTGCAGCTCGCTTGTGAAGCCGCCAAATCGTTTGATGTCAATCTGCTTTCCAGCATAAGGAAATAAATGAGCCAAAGCAATCTTCAGAGGAGTATGCCAAGCGTCACGCTGTTAGATCTGTCCGATGCACGGTTCGATAACCGCTTTGTGCGCGAGCTACCGGGCGATCCGGAAACGCGGAATGTTCCCCGTCAGGTGCGTAATGCCGGTTATACACGTGTGAGTCCTACGCCTGTTCGCTCACCGCGACTCCTCGCCTGGGCGGATGCAGTCGGCGAAATACTGGGTATTGCCCGGCCGGCATCTCCCGTTTCGCCAGCAGTGGAAGTGCTTGCCGGTAACAGAATCCTTTCGTCCATGCAGCCTTATGCAGCACGTTATGGCGGACACCAGTTCGGACACTGGGCAGGGCAGCTAGGCGACGGGCGTGCCATCACTTTAGGGGAATTGATCAGCCCAAATGGTAAGCGCTACGAGCTACAACTCAAGGGTGCAGGGAAAACGCCTTATTCGCGCACCGCGGATGGACGTGCGGTCCTGCGTTCTTCCGTGCGCGAGTTTCTGTGCAGTGAGGCGATGCACTCCCTTGGGGTGCCTACTACGCGGGCATTAAGCCTGGTCGCGACAGGGGAACCGGTGATACGAGATATGTTTTACGACGGGCATCCGGAGGCGGAACCCGGCGCGATCGTCTGCCGCGTCTCGCCCTCGTTCCTGCGCTTTGGCAATTTCGAGATACTTGCTGCCCAGAAGGAGCCAGAACTTCTCAGGCAGCTCGCCGACTTCGTGATAGGCGAACATTTTCCAGAACTGGCCTCATCCTATCGGGCACCTGAAGTTTATGCGAAATGGTTCGAGGAGGTTTGTCGCCGCACAGGTATCCTCATCGCGCACTGGATGCGTGTCGGTTTCGTCCACGGTGTGATGAATACCGACAATATGTCCATATTGGGGCTGACGATAGACTATGGTCCTTATGGGTGGCTCGAAGGTTTCGATCTGCACTGGACGCCTAATACCACTGATGCACAGGGGCGGCGTTATTGCTATGGTAACCAGCCCAAGATTGCGCAATGGAATTTAACTCGCCTGGCCGGCGCGTTAACGCCACTGATCGAGGATGACGCTGCGCTGGAGCATGGGTTGGCAGTCTTTGGTGAAACATTCAATAACACATGGAGTGGCATGCTGGCCGCCAAGCTCGGGTTGGCCTCACTCGAACACTCCGACGATGACTCGCTTTTGAGTGACCTATTCGAAACGCTGCAACAGGTTGAGACGGATATGACGTTGTTCTTTCGTTGCCTGATGAACATTCCTCTGAATCCGATCTCCGGAGACAGGGCAGCAACCTCCCATGCTCCAGAGAGCCTGGAAAGTGTGGATCAAATGAACGACCATGGACTGGTCGAGCTCTTCCGCCCGGCATTTTACGACGCGTCCCAGGCATTTTCCCATGCGCACCTCACACGACTGGCTGGCTGGCTGCGACGCTATATCACAAGATTGCGCCAGGAAGGGGAACCCGAAGATCTGCGTTACCATCGCATGAGCCGTGCAAATCCCAAGTATGTACTACGCAACTATCTCGCACAGCAGGCAATAGAAGCACTGGAGCGGGGGGACGATTCCGTGATAATACGGTTGATGGAAGTGTTGAAGCATCCCTATGACGAGCAGCCCGAGCAGGAAGATCTTGCAGCAAGACGTCCAGAGTGGGCGCGTAATAAGCCCGGTTGCTCCGCTTTGTCGTGCAGCTCCTAAGCATGTTTATTGGATGACGACGTGCTTCTGATGTAGGACCGGGAGTTGCAGGGGAAAGAAGGACATGTGCACTGCCAGCATGTGCACTTCTTTTTTTAAAAAGCACGAAAACAGCGGGAAGCTTGCGATGTGGCAAGATTGGCAAGATCAGTTTCCATATCTGCTCAACATTTGACGCTAACGTTCCTCTCATCTGAAATAAATAACGACTAGATCATGAGTGCTGTACCGGAAAAGCTGCTTCCTGAAAGACTGGAAGGGGGATCAGAGGAAGGTTCTCCCGGCACTTCCGCTCAAGCGACAGATGAGGAAGCTGCGGCGCTTCGCGCTTTACCTCGTTTTGGGACAGCTATCGCACTCTGGATAATCGCACTGGTTGCGCTGCTAGGAGGTCTGCATTTCGCGCAGACCTTTTTTGTTCCCTTGTTGTTCGGCATTCTCGTGAGTAACGCGTTAAGTCCTGTAGTTGGTTGGCTCGAGCGCTGCCGCATCCCTCGCGTACTCGGGGCTGCGCTTGTGCTTGTTGTCCTGCTTGGCGGCGTTTCATGGGTAACCTTATCCTTGAGCGGTGATGCAGGTCTCATAGTGGAAAAACTTCCTGAGGTTGCGCACAAGTTGCGGCATAGTCTGAGAACTCTGCGGGCCGACGGTCCAACCGTATTGCAGCAGGTCGAGAAAGCGGCGAAAGAGCTTGAGAAAGCGGCGGTAGATGCAGGATTGAAATCGCCCGCGGCGGCGGTGGTTATTACAAGCCAGCCGGAAGATGGCGCATGGGTCAAGGATTTTCTACTCAAGCAGTCCGCGTTGTTGGTCTCGTTTGCCGCACAAATGCCGGTCGTGTTGCTGCTGACCTATTTCCTGCTGGCGGCAGGAACACATTTTCGCCGTAAGCTCATAAAACTGGTCGGGCCATCGCTGACACGCAAGAAGGATGCAGTTCGAATACTGGAGGAAGTTCATTTACAGGTCCAGCGCTATCTGCTTGTCTTGATCATATCGAATACTTTGATCGCCGTACTCACCTGGTGGGCATTCGAATTGTATGGATTGGAACATGCCGGAGTGTGGGGGGTCGCTGCCGGGATATTACGTTTTGTTCCTTATCTCGGGACGATAATTATCCTGCTGGCAAGCGGCATAGCAGGTTTACTGCAATTTGGTTCCCTTCCGCTTGCGCTCGCGATAGCGGCGACAACGGTTTTCATTTCCGGCTCCATTGGAATGTTGTTCGGCACCTGGTTGCAGGGAAGATTCGCGCGGGTGAATGAGGCTGTGCTGTTCATCGTGCTGTTATTTTTTGGCTGGCTGTGGGGCGTGGCAGGCTTGCTTCTGGGGGCGCCGCTATTGGCCGTCGCAAAAGTGGTTTGCGACGGCATCGAATCGCTCAAGCCCGTGGGTGAAATGCTGGGGCGATAGCGTTATGTATCCTCTTTGGGGTTGTTATGGACGGATGGTGGCACGAAATATATAAAACGATAATAGTGGAGTTCTCCGATCTGCCCACTGCTGTCGAATTTACCCGTGTCATCTTGCGCCTCACGATAGCTGCAATATTGGGTGCGTTGCTCGGCCTGGAGCGGGAACATAGCGGCAAGGCGGCGGGGGTGCGCACCCACATGCTGGTCGCCGTCGGCGCGGCTATCTTCGTGCTCGTCCCACAGCAAATGCAAATGCCTGATGCGGAGGTCTCGCGTGTAATTCAAGGCGTCATTACGGGTGTCGGATTTCTGGGGGCTGGGACCATTCTTAAAAGCACCAGCGAGGAAACAGTAAAAGGGCTGACTACGGCGGCAGGCTTATGGTTGACAGCCGCAGTGGGTATCGCGGCGGGTTTAGGGCGTGAAGGTTCGGCTGTTCTCAGCGCTTTTCTTGCATTTGTAATTTTACATCTCGTGCCTAAAATCCTGCCAAAAGGCACACCGCATTAGGTGACCGAGTGGAACCAGATCGATTGGAATACCTGCTATGACCCCATGGCATCGAACCAAGATTGTTTGTACGCTGGGTCCCGCAACGGATGCGCCCGGAGTTATCGAAGGTCTGATCAGCGGAGGAATGGATGTCGCTCGCGTCAATGCTTCGCATAGTGATCACATCACGCATTCGCGTCGCATCGAACAAGTTCGCCGGGCGGCAAGTGAGGCTGGCCAACCGGTAGCTATTCTTGTCGATCTACCCGGTCCAAAGTTTCGTCTTGGCAATCTGCCCGATGACTGTTGCAGACTGGCTGAGGGCGCTATCGTTACGCTTGTGGAAGAGGGTAGGGCGTTAGAGGCGGGTACTGATGATATGGACGGGAGCAGGTTGCCAGTGCGCAACCCGGAATTACTCCAGGCGCTGCGTGCAGGGGAGCGGGTATTTCTGGCTGACGGATCGGTCGAGCTTTGTGTAGAGGGCAGTGCGACGGCTCAGTCTGGATTCGACGCCCCCGGAGTCCGATGTGAAGTTCTTATCGGCGGCGTCGTGCGCTCCGGGTCCGGCATCAATATTCCTGAATCGGCACTGCTTGAGCTCGTTCCGACTGACGATGACCGGCAACATCTTGCCTTTGCGCTTGCCCGGCAGGTGGAATGGATAGGAATTTCCTTTGTTCAGTCAGTTAATGATATCCACCGCGTGCGTGCGTTGCTTCCCTCCACTGGGGGACCGCTCGTGATGGCAAAGATAGAAAAACGCAAGGCACTCGTCAATCTGGAGGAGATTGTGGGGGCAGCCGATGGAGTAATGGTGGCACGGGGAGATCTGGGTGTGGAAACCGATCTCGCTGAAATTGCGCTGATACAGAAGCGAATTATATCAGTGGCGAACGCTCGGGCACGTCCCGTAATTACCGCTACCCAGATGCTCGAATCCATGGTTGCGTACGAGCATCCGACGCGTGCCGAGGTAACCGATGTGGCCAATGCGGTGCTGGATGGCACAGACGCGGTAATGCTTTCCGCTGAAACGGCAATCGGACAGTTTCCCGTTGCGGCTGTGAGGATTCTTCACCGGGTGATTGCCGCTACCGAAGCAAGGCATAACAGAGCCGCCAAACTCGAAGATGCGGACTGGTATGACAAGCGCGCACTGAATGAGATGCAGTCTGTGAGCATACCGGGCTCGAAACAGGATAATCTTGGCTTTTCCGCATGTGAACTTGCAGTTCGTATGGGCGCGCGGGCTGTGGTTGTTTTCGTTCAATCCGTGGCAGCAGCGCTGGAAGTCGCGCGTTTCCGCCCGCAAGTGCCCATAGTCGCCATCACCGATTCTGCCGCGTTATATCGCAGCCTGGCACTCGCTCACGCGATTGCACCGCTTTTATGCGACGAGTGCAACGCTACTGCCGAGCCTCTAAGTTTGATAACGAAGGCACGGGCCTGGTTGCTTTCACAAGGATTGGCGCGACCGGCGGACGAAGTCGTTCTTCTGACTGCATCACAGATGATTGACGGAAAACTCGATACCTTGCAGATCGTTCAACTGGCTTCCTGATTCAGTTCATTTGGCATCCTACGCTTTGCTTATGGACGCTCCACCATGTCGTCCGTTGTCACTACACGATTACGGCCTCCTCTTTTCGCTTCATACATTGCTGCATCTGCCCGCTCAAGCAGTGATTCTTTGGATTCCCCAGGCTTCAGCATTGCCACGCCCAGGCTGATGGTAATGTGGATGTTAAATTTTTTTATATGAAATGGCGTACTCATGACTCCCAGGCGTATGCGTTCGGCAATTACCTTTGCCAATTCGAGGTCAGTGTCCGCCATAATGACGACGAACTCCTCCCCGCCGAAGCGGCCGATCATGTCGAAGTCGCGTGTCGCGGATTTTATACGCCTCGCCAGATGCTGTAGCACCAGATCGCCGACCATATGGCCGTAGGTATCATTGATTTTCTTGAAGAAATCGAGATCCGACATGATGAGGCACAAAGGGCTGCGTTCTTGGCCTCTACGCACTGCTCGTTCGACATGGTGTTCGAGAGACTCCATGAGCTTTCTGTAGTTCATCACACCTGTCAGCTCGTCGGTCCAGGTTCTTTGCTGCAAGCGCGATGCTTGAGCGCGCAGTTTGTCCAGCTTTCCTTCCAGCTCATCGAGTTCGGGAAGGTGATAACCTTCGGCGGCAAGGTACAAGTCAAGTGCAGTGAGTTTCAGGATAGTGCTTAGGAGTATTCTGTTTTTATCCGCATTAAAATCGGACTTGTCCGACAGATTGTCTATCAAAGCCTGCTGTATGAGAAAAGAAGGAAGCTGCAAGGCTCCCAGAGGGATATTTGCATGCGCGAAAGCAGCAGCCAGCGCCAGCCGCTCTTCAAAATAACCTGGAGTAGCAAAATTTTTGCCAAAGGATCGCAAGCGATATTTCCATTTCTGCCTGAAGGCTTCAGTACCGATGTTCCTCTCGATCAGTTCAAAGCCATCGCTGCCCACAATTACGGGAAAGCAGGAATTGATTATTTCATCAACTCTTTCAGCGATGAATTCGGTCAGCAGGCTGATTGCCGCCGCTTCTTCTTCGTGATCCGCAGCCAGTCCCAGCAAGGAAAGGGCCTGCTGGATTCGGTCTTTGTCGAACCCGAGCGCTGCACAATGGGGCGTTGCTTCGGTATTCACTTATTCGCGGACGATTGATGTGTAGAAAATCCTGCGGTTGAGCGGGTTGCAGCATAAAGGATAACGCATTATTCTCCCTCCCTGCTATTCTTACTATTGGTCCCGTCGTCTATCGAGGAGCCAAACGCAGCCCTTCTGGAGTTTTCTATGAATATCAGCCGTAGAATAGTACTCGGCTCTGTTATTGCCTCTTTTGCACTGGCTGGCTGTACTTCGCCAAAAAAGTCTTTTCTAGGTGCGTCTTTTCCCAGAGTTACCTATAGGGATATCGCGGAGCGAAATGTGCCGCTTCGGTTAAAGCTCAGTGTCGAATTTCAGCGCAATGGCAAACACTTTCCCAAAGGCGATATCCCCTTGAAGGATTATGCAAATGTAATACTCAGGGATACGCGGGTAGTGGTGCCGGTGATTGATCGGGCGGAGGGGGAGGTCAGAGTAGTCTTGAACAACATCGCTGATAGCGGAACGGTGGCATCGGAGGCTGCACGTACGGGATACCCGTTGTGGGTGATTGGCAAGACCATTACTGATGCATATGAATTATCCATGTTCATCACGACCAAGGAGGGGACGATCAGTCGGACAGGAATAAAACAGGCCGTCCATACCGCGATTGGCAATATGAGCATACCGGAAGATGTACCCAGTTTTCCTCAGGACCAGGCCTTCGGAAAAGTGCTGGAACAGATGATTCTGCAGGCGCTGGTGGAGATGCAGCAAAGTGGAGAGCTTACATGGATGAGCTTGCCAGCCGTTGTTTTATCGGGAGAAACAACGCATAGGTATTGTAGGTCAGGCTGTGCCTGACAAAAACCGGGGAGGTGGGGGGAAATCGACTTCCGATGGTTTCCCGGACTAGTGTGATATCTGGAGAAATTGCGGTAACTATTGGTGAGTCCAAGACTGGATAAAAACAAGACCAGACAAAACCGATGATGTCCGGTCAGACTGATAACCTGCAATAAACCAGATCAGCAGAGATAACGAGCGGAGAAGCTTCCGTGCCAAATGGACGAAATTGGCTTGTTTCTTCTGATTTCGCTTAGTTTCGTTTAGTGCCCCGGCAGAACATGTCTTCGAAGCGGCTCGGTGGCCGGTCCCTCGATTACTGCGCCATCAGGTGCAAAGCGGCTTCCGTGACAGGGGCAATCCCAGCTTTTTTCCACCGCATTCCAATGCACCCTGCACTTCATATGGGTGCATACAGGTGAAACAGCAAATAATGTACCCTCGGCATCCCTGTAAGCAGCAAGCGATTCGCTCTCGAATTTGACTATCGCGGCTTTTCCTGGTGTGAGTTGGGACAGCGGTATAGCCTCCCGGTTGGTGATGTAGTCCTTGATGAAGGACTTCATTACCGTGATATTTTCCTCGATCATTCCCTTTACGCCTTTCACTGGTTCAAAGCGGCTTGCCGTGACAAGCGGAGCAAAGACGTTGTCACGCCCCGCAATCTGGTCAGCAATGAGTGAGGCCGCAAGAGTTCCATAGGTCAGGCCATCGGTTTCAAATCCGGTTGCGATGAAGCAATCCGTTGCATCGCGGCCGATATATGGCAGACCATCGGCAGCGCTGTAATTCTGGGCTGACCAGCGGTAATCAATTTCCTTCATGCCAAGATATTCGCTTGCTGCCGTTTCCAGCCGGTCGATACTGGTCCGGGTATCCTGCTGTCCGGTTTTATGCTCTTCGCCGACACAGATGAGGTATGTCGCATCCTCGACATCCAGAGTCCGAACCGAAAGCCTCTCCAGGCCGCTGCTCCAGAAGATTCCTGCGGGATATGTATCCCTGGTGATGCGCTTGGCGAGTCCGTATTCTCGGTTCACCACCATTTCGGTCTGCACGAGGTGAATACCCTTGGGTGAGTGAGTTGCCAGCACGATTTCCCTGGCAGTGACTTTGCCATTGGCGGTACGTACGACACGCTCATTCGCATCCACTTCCAGGACCATGGAATTTTCAAAGATGCGGCAACCCTGTTTTGCTGCCTGCTGCGCGAGTTCGCGGACATATGTCTGCGGATGGAACTGAGCCTGATTATCCAAGATCAGCACTCGTCCATGTGGGGCGGGAAAAGGATGCGGAAGCTTGTCTTCCAGGCGCACCGATAATCCTGCATTGAGCGAACCTTCGTATTCCTGTTGCACGCTATCCTTTCCCCCTGCTGAGGTAGCATAGCGGTGTAAAGGGCAACGCCGGAATGCGCAGGCGATATTGTATTTTCGCACCCGCTCCTCGATCTGATCCACTGCCTGGCGCCGGGCAGTGGTGACGGCGTGGGCGACATCCTTGCCCCATCGCTCGACGATGGAATGAATACCACCACTTACGGTTTCGTAAAGGTTGCCAGTGGAGTTTCCTGTGCTGCCAAAACCGCAATCACGAGCTTCCAGCAATACCGTTCCGACACCTTGCTCAGCCAGATTCAAGGCCAGGGACACACCGGTAATGCCACCGCCCACAATCACGACATCCGTGGTGATCTCTTCTTGCAGCATCGGGAAATCGGCAGAGGGCGCCGTGGCACGCCAGACAGAAGTTGTATCCATAAATGTATCCTTTTTTGTTTGACTTTTTTAAGTTACGGGGCGTATAGGCTTCAAGAAATCGGCCATTCATGCTCAACTCACCCAAGCTTCGGCAAGCGGCTTTTAACAATTCTCTTCCTGCGGAATAACAGGATGTAGAAGATGGATCGTTAGCATTAATGATTTGCTGGAATCTTTCTGTACGCTACGGCACAAAGCGCCCGTCGTATGAATCAATGGGCACCCATTGACTCAAACTTGACTGACGATCTTGTGGACCCGGTAGAGCATTTCGTCGAGTCTACGCGACAGTTTGATTTTCTGCACGAGTGACTCGGCAATAGCGGGGGTAAATTGATTGGCCAGCAGTGCAGCGAGAGGTTCTGTGGCCGCTGCTGCGGCAAGCCAGGGCATGGCAACCCCAAATCCAAAGTAAATTCCCACTCCCGGCAGAGCAGCGAGTGTACTCGTGCCGACAGTGAACAGCTTTGCCAGTTTCTTCTCCTTTGCGATAAGGTCAAAGGATTCAGATTCAATGGCATTGTATTGGCTGATCAAGTCCTGGAGTTCGGACTTCCTGCCATCCACATGCGAAGCAGGGCCAAATTGGCCGCGTCGAAAATACTTTTGCGTATCGCGCTGCCGAAATAAACCCCGTTCGGAACTTGAGTAAAGAGCTGTTCAAGCCTGGACTGGCAGGCGAGATGACCGGCGAGATCATTCTGCAGGTCGGAATCGTAGTCTCGCAGATTCAGGTAAATGAATCCTTTCCGTGCAAGCTTGCATAGCGAGGATAGGGATAGACCGAAGGGTGCGGGGGATTTCAGGGTTTCCAGTGTAAGATCGACCGTCAGTTTCGGCTGAGTCATCAATTGCAGTGGGAGCGGAAGGGAGTCGATCCAGCTTTCCGTTTCGTTGACAATCGTTCCGAACCTCTTGATCACTCCCGCCATCGCCTCCCTAGAAAAGTCAGCGAAGTCGGAAATATTCGGGTTCTCTGGCAGTTTTCGAGCCATGGCTGCCTGTGCGGCAGCATGCTGCTGCTGATCATGGCGTTTTATGAGATCATCGGGTGTCATGAGAAGCTTGTCGAAGATATTTATTGTAGTTGGGACGAATCATTTATGGAAAAGAATGGCATGAAACTGGAATCTCTGGCATTGCATCACGGATATAAATCGGAAGCTTCAACGAAGGCTGCGGCAGTACCGATTTATCAGACGACTTCCTATACATTTGACAATACGCAGCATGGGGCTGACTTGTTTGACTTGAAGGTGCCGGGAAATATTTATACCCGGATAATGAACCCGACCAATGCGGTGCTGGAGCAGCGTCTGGCAGAGATGGAGGGTGGAGTGGGTGGGCTGGCGGTTGCTTCAGGCATGGCGGCAATCACTTACGCCATTCAGTGCATCACTAATGCCGGCGACAATATTGTGAGCACGAGCCAACTGTATGGCGGCACGTACAACCTGTTTGCACACACTTTTCCCAGGCAGGGGATTGATGCGCGTATGGTCTCACATGATGATTTTGAAGGAATCGAGCAGCATATAGATAACAGGACTCGGGCAGTTTTTTGTGAATCGATCGGAAACCCCTCGGGAAACGTTGTCGATATCGAGAAGATCGCTGACATCGCCCACCGGCACGGCGTGCCCCTCATCGTCGACAGTACGGTTTCCACCCCCTATCTATGTCAACCTTTCAAGCTCGGTGCGGATATTGTTGTGCATTCACTGACGAAATATATCGGTGGACATGGTACGACAGTTGGAGGAATGATTATCGATTCCGGGCAATTCGACTGGGTAAAGCATAAGGACCGCTTTCCCTTGCTGAATGAACCCGACCCTTCATATCACGACGTTGTTTATACAGAAGCATTTGAAGCCGCGGCTTTTATCGGTCGCTGTCGGGTTGTGCCATTGCGCAACACCGGTGCAGCCCTGGCGCCCCACAGCGCATTTTTGATACTGCAAGGATTGGAAACCCTGGGTTTGAGAATGGAGCGGCACTGCGAGAATGCCTTGAAGGTGGCGCAGTATCTTGAAGCGCATCCCTTGGTAGGGCGTGTTAATTACGCGGGTTTGCCCAGCAGTAAATATCATGATCTGTGCAACAGGATCAGCAAAGGGAAAGCATCCGGCCTATTGAGCTTTGAGATCAAGGGTGGAGCGGTTGCCGGCAGCGAGTTTATCGATGCCCTGAAGATGATCCTGCGGTTAGTCAATATAGGCGATGCCAAATCGCTTGCTTGTCATCCTGCAACAACCACTCACAGACAGTTGAGTCCTGACGAATTGAAGGCCGCGGGAGTTTCACCGGGTCTCGTGAGGATATCGGTTGGAATTGAGCATATTGACGACATCATCGCGGATATCGCGCAGGCGCTCGATGCGATTACCTGACTTACGCTGAGATCAATCGGTCTGCCAGGATGCCTCCTGAAGCATCGAGATGGAGTGGTCCAGGAAAAGTTCGATTTTGCGCCTGAGATCGGTTGACACCGTAATTTGCCGGGATCGCTGATCCTGTGGGTCCATTCGTTCGATGAGCAAACCGTGATCAATGGCTGTCTGGATATATTTGATTGCTGTCCGCTGGCTGATATGGGGCATGAGCTTATATAACTCGGATTTGCGGAAGGTATCGTCCTCTGAACTGTTAATCTTGAGCCACATCTGCGTGAAAAGGTCGTAGTAATTCAAGTCATGGAAAAGCTTGTTCCCCAGAACCCCTATCCAGTACTCATCGAGATCTGTCAGCAGTTGAACGAACTGGCGGCGCCGGGCGTTTGACTGCTTATAAAGTCCGGTCATTTTTCCTTTCTCTTCCTTCCCTTTGTTTTGGAACCATGGGCTTTATTATAGGCGCAGAATAATACACATATACATGCAATTTTACATGTATAATTGACACATTAGATTTGACATGCCTCTATGGGGCGACTTGTAGTTTCTGGCTGGCGGCGCGAAAGCATAACTGTTGAGAGTTATAAAACCATGTTCACGAAAATCGAGAAAACATACTTTCGCTATAAAGGTGGCCTGCTCCCGAGCGTTTCAGCCTTGCTTTATTGTCATTTGAGTTATCTGGGAGGACTCGCGCTTATCCTGTCCCTGCACCCCGTTCTTATGGTAATCGGCACATTTGCTTTGGCTCACGGTATGGTAATTGCCTCGTACCTGATTCACGAGTGCGGGCACAATGCCCTGTTCAAATCACCGCAGCATAATGCCCTTCTGGGTAGCATGTTGAATTGGTTGACCGGCGGTTGCTATGGCACTTTCGCAGATCTGCGGGAAAAGCATATGCGGCATCATGTGGATAATGCGGATGTGGTCGAGTTCGACTATAGGGGTTACCTTGCCCGCCATCCCGTCCAACGTAAATTTGTGGAAGTGCTGGAGTGGCTGTATGTGCCCGCTATAGAGCTTCTTATGCACGCCGTGCTCATTTTTGCACCATTCATCTTCGGGGAGAAGAAAGATCAATGGCTTCGTACAGCACGAATTATCCTTGTCCGGTTCAGCTTGCTTGTGATGCTATTCGTATATTCTCCACTTGCCTATCTGTGTTACCTGATCGCCTATGTCATATTTCTGACAATCCTGCGCTTCATGGATGCGCTTCAGCATAATTATGACATTATTATAGGATTCGATAACGATGCGGAACTGATAAAATACCGGGGTGACCGGGATTATGAGCAGGCTCACACATTCAGCAATCCGGTTTCGATCAGGCATCCATGGTTGAATCTCATTACTCTGAATTTTGGCTATCATAACGCCCACCACAGCCGGCCGACCACGCCCTGGCACGAGTTGCCGAAGTTGCACGGAGCGCTGTATGGGGCGCAGTATGAGGGCCGACTGCCGTTTGTCATCCCGTTCCGGAAACAACTCGCGAGCTTCCATAAGAGCAGGATTGCGCGTGTAATGGGTGATGACAGGGAAGCGCGAGGGAATCTTTTCGCACATCGGCTTCAAAGTGGCTCTGCTGTGGGCGCGAGCGGCGTATCTTTCCTGACTCCATTCTAAAAACTTGCTGCCAGCGCCGCAAGTTTCTTTGCGGCAATGGGCACTTTCCCTTATCGCTTTATCGCTAGAGTCATCTGCTACGGGCGACAAGAGGTGATCGCACGATTAGCAGTCAGATCAGAGCTTCAGTTTCGCCTTGGCAAATATCGATCCAGAAAATCTAGTATGCGATTTTCGTATTCCCTGCCTGCGTAGGTATGCATATTGAAATGTCCTCCGCCCGGAACGATCCATAATTCTTTTGGCTGACGGGCAGCAGCAAACAGCCTTTCGGTTTCTGTTACTGTCGTATGCCGATCGTCAGTCCCTGAGATCAGCAGAAGAGGCGAGCTGAGATTACCGATGCGGTCGATCGGATTCAACTCGTCGGGATTTACATCGAGACGAAAGGAGAGCTGCCATAGCAGCAAGGGGGAGAAAACCGACCCGAAGTTTCCAAGGTGAAGTCTGAGGCGGTTGTCCACTGCTTCATCGATGGTGGGATGGAGGGATTCAAGCACTACAGCATCGAGCCGCGGTGGATTTTTCGCGAGCACAATCGCGGCCGCACCAAGCGAGACGCCAACCGCGCCGATTCGCTCGCCGGAAAAAGTATTACGCAGCCAGACGATAGCTGCTTCCACATCTTCAGCTTCCTGGACGCCGAAGGTGATGCGTTGTCCCGGCGTTTCACCATGCGCCCGAAGATCGATGAGGAGCGCGCCATATCCCTGCCGGTTCAAAAACCGGGCACGGCTCAGCATTTCCACCCGGTTGCTCCTGAGAGAATGAACCAGCAGTACCATGCCGCGTCCGCGTACTCCACGCACCAGCCATCCATGCACGTTTGAGCTTGCTTGGTGGGCATCAGTGTAGACGGGAATCTCTACCGGTTCGACTGGCAGATCGATCGAGAGCGTATTTACTGCAGTGGGTACTGCTCCGGACAGGAGTTCGCCCACTCCAAGCGCTGCCAGCAAGATGACAGCAAAGCAGGAGGAAAAGAAAAAAATCCCGATCAGGATCCAGCGGCGCATCTTCTACGAAAATACCGGAGTGGTAAGCAACAATATTATTTTTCCATGCGGTGGGTATCACTCGAAATGGCCTGCACTGGTAAATCCAGCTATCACAGCGCGATAGCCTTGATTTTTTTGCCATTTGGACTAATCAGATATAGAAGGACTGGTGTTTTATAGTCTGATCAGTCAAACAAGGGGTGTCAAATGAATATACCAGGATTTACCGCAGACCTCTCGCTTTACAGATCAACGTTGAACTATAGCTTACGTGGTAATACGACCTCTTCAGGAAACGGGATATATATTCAGCAAATAGGTAATATCAGTCTGCCGCCAACTGAATGTCAGTTAATATGCGAGCGGTTTTTCGAAAATGGGGTGAGTTTCGAACGGTGCAGGGTTGAATGTCCTATGGATGATGGCGGAGGAGGAGGTGACTCTCTGGATTGCCGGGAACGCTGCAGAGAAATGGGTTTGTCTCAGACAGAATGCATGAGGCTGTGTCTGGGCCTGCCGTAAGTGTCCTACACAAGACTTGCCTCTTCCGTCCATTAAGCTTAATTAATGAGAAGGAATGGCACCGGAGTTATAGCCCGGTGCCAAAACAACATATTTAATGGCAGGACCTAGTCTAATACATGCCCTTCGAGAATCTATTTCAAGACGTGCAGGATTGTGCAATTCCGCTGAGTATGCTGGATGCAAGTGTCGTACCTTGCACTCGTGCTGCAATTTTTGCAAACGCCGTCTCCCTGGTGGTAGAGATATCATCACAAAAAGGCGAAAAACCGCAATCGTCAGTTGTTCCCAGCTGCTCAACCGGTATGAACTCCGCTGCTTCCACGATAAGGTCACAGATGTGCTCGGGCCGCTCCACCTCGGGGTTGATTGGGGAGGTTACTCCAATAAAAATTTTTTGATCCGGCTTGAGATGGGCCCGAATCATATTAAGGATACGTAGACGGTCTTTCTCACCAGAAAAAGCTATATAAAAGTTTTTTGCCTTCAACTGAAACAACTTTGGCAAGAGTTGAGAATAGTCGATATCGGCACTGTGCGTAGAATCGCGGTCACCTCCAGGACATGTGTGCACGCCTATTCTGGAAAGCTCATCTGAATTAAATCGGGATAGCGCCATATTATTGAGATCAATAAAACTGTCCAGAAGTCTTCCTGTGGGATCAATTTTCAGTGCCAGGCGCCCCTCGGTAAAATCGATCTGGACTTTGTGCGCGCCTTTATGGAGGCAGCGTCGAACCTCGGTTTCATGTTCGTTCAATAAATCCTCGATAAACTGGTCCCGGGAGTATCCCTCAATTTCTTGGGCGGGGTACATTAAACTTAATGCAGAAGGGGAAATAACAGCCTGTTTTACAGGTAAATTTGTGTAACGCATGGCTGTTTCGAGATAACAATCTGCATATATGCGATACCGAAATGGTCCTTTTTTCAACATTGGCATCCTTCGACTATGTCCCGCAGAGAAGGGGATAACAAAGCCTTCCGGCGTCGTATTTTCCAGTCCATCGACACAATATGTCCAAAAGTTGTGATATTTACGCTGTTCGCCGTCTGTTATAACAGGGGAACCCGTCGCTTCAAATCTTCTGATAGTATCTATTATTGCCTTTTCATATAGGTGATCAAGTGCGGAATCTGTCCCCGGGTTCCAATCCTTGCTCTCAATGGTCCGGATGAGCTCGAGAGGGCGTGGGATGCTTCCAATCGGCTCGGTTGGTATTGTCAACATGATATATTTCAAGTCCTGTTATAGCTGGTTTTTCAAAAATCCATTAAATTGAGTTTTCTGTCTCCCTGACTTTACACTGGCGCGCGGAGCCTGAAGTTATGCCATACACTTATTATTATTTGGGGTTCTGGCGTATTTTTCAAGTCCCCGCAGACCTGGGGGTTGAGCTATATACGATAGGGGATTAGGCAGAAAAGCGCCTGGGAATGTCAGGAAATGCTGAGAAGAGTTCGTTCAAACGGCATAAACGGAATTCCGTCCCCGAGCCTTGGTGCCTTCGTGATAAAGGGGAGAATTGCTTATGTGGAAGCAAAAAAACTTATTGAGCTTCCATGAGAGATGTGTTAAGAGAGGGATTGACTTGGCACGAGATCTGTGATGGCTGCAATCAATTTAGGCGTGTCTAGGGGCTTGATGATATGTTTTTGGTAGCCTGCAATCATCGCTTTTGTCCGGTCTTCGGGACGTGCAAAGCCGGTAAGCGCAATTGCTGGTGTAGATGAGCCGGAATTTTTTGGCATGCTTCTTACTTCCCGGATAAACTGATATCCATTTTTGCCTGGCATGCCGATATCGCAAATTATCACATCCGGTCTACCTGCTTTTAGAATTTCCAGGCCTTCTGCGGCACCGCCCGCAATAATTACTGTGCCACCTTGCGTTGAAAGGGCCTCTTTCGCAACTTCAAGAGAATCTCTCTCATCGTCGATGACCAGAATCGTGAGGCCAGTGAGCGGGAGGCGCGTGTCGTCGCACTCCAATAGAATATCGGTTTGATTCTCGATTCCAGTCCCAGTATCGCGATGCTGAATCAAAGGAAGGCTGACAGTAAAAACGGAGCCTTTACCTTCTCCGTCGCTTTCGGCAATCACGGTGCCTCTGTGAAGCAAGACCAGTTCCTTCACAATGGCAAGCCCCAGACCGAGCCCGATCTGTTGCCGACTGGCAGGTGAATCAGCCTGACGGAAGCGGTCAAAAACGTGTGGCAGAAACTCTCGTTTAATGCCGATTCCCGAATCCTTTACCTTTACTTCAGCGCGCGAACCCACCCTCCGAACATGGATTTCTACTTCTCCTTCCGCAGGGGTAAATTTTATGGCATTAGCCAATAAATTCCACAGGACTTGCTGAAATCGATTTTGGTCGGCCAGGACAAATCCCACCTCAGAATCGATTATTTTTCGTAGCCGAACTTTTTTTGCTTCCGCTACTGGCGTTGCCGAATCTACAACGACTTCCGTAAGACTTGAAAGATCAATTCTCAGCAGTTCCAAGGTAACTTTTCCGGCAGTGATCCTGCTCATTTCGAAAAGATCCTCGATGAGCTTATTTTGGATCTTGGCGTTTCGCTCAATGGTCTCAATTCCTTTACGAACACTCTCGCTATTCATTGTTCCCTGTAAAATAAGCTGGGACCACCCGAGAATGGCATTGAGCGGGTTTCTCAATTCATGTGACAGCATTGCGAAAAACTCGTCTTTGGAGTGATTGACTCGCTCCGCGTCTTTACGCATTTCCCGCTCTTTTGCAAGAAAGCGCCCCAGTTCTTCGGTTTTCATCTTTGTTTCGTGGATGTCCATACAATATCCCACCCACATCCAGATCCTGTCGCCAGCATCACGGATCGGTATGGCGCAGGATGAGTGCCAGCGATAGCTGCCCGTTGCGTTTCTGAGCCGATTTTCCACCCAGAATGGCTCGCCGGTTCGTAGGGATTGCTTCCACCGTTTTAAATTCTCTTCTATGTCCTCGATGTGAATAAGATCAACCCATGCCCAGCCTACCAACTTCCCCAGCCCAACCCCCGCATATTCAAACCAGCTCTCGTTAAAGTAATCCTTGGTGCCATCGACGCGCGCAGTGAATATTTTTAGAGGAGTTTTTTCAGCGACAACGCACGTCCGACATTCCGCTTTCCGCTTGTATGCTTCCTGATATAGATGCGCGGGCATTTTCCTGAACTCCGATCTTTCCCTTTCCACAGTACTTGTAGCACGAAGAATGGTGAGCGAATGATCCAATTGTCTTGCCTTATCTTGCAAGTCTAATTTTGCTTGTTCAAGAACTCGCTCAGCCCGGAGACGGGCTCTCAAAATTGTCTGAGCAGTTTGTAAAGCAACCGATTGCAGTAAAGCGTCTTCATTATCCTTTCTTGACATGGGCTATCCTTTCTGGAGAGACTGATCGCACTACGACCGGGGAATCGCTAAATGAAGCTACAGGCCCAGGCTCTGGGATAGGCCTCGGGATATTGAATAGAACGGTGTGTAACGGCTGAAGCGAAATGAAATGCAATGCTACTGAGCAAAGAGGAACTTGTTGCAAACTATTCTTGCAATACGGCCAGGATGCAGTAGAACATATACTGTACCACGTGAAGCGGGTAAACGTGGGAATATTGTAGAGACCGGCGCCCCGATGTAATCGGAGTTGGGCTAAGGTATTAGACTCAGTGTCACGTTCCTCGCGTCAACTCGCCTGACTAAGTATTTAATTTATTTACCTGTGCTGCGCGATGACACCGCGCTAGCTACTCGCTGTTTTTGCTCGCGCCATCAGGCTTCCGATGGAAGCGATCAGTTCTTTTGATTCCACAGGTTTGGAGAGATGCACCTGATAACCCGCCATCATTGCACGGGTACGATCTTCCGAATGCGCAAATGCGCTCAGTGCGATTGCCGGTATCTCCCCTCCCTGGATTGCAGGAAGCCTTCTCACTTCGCGAATAAACTGGTAGCCGTCTTTTCCCGGCATGCCAATATCGCTGATCATCACATCCGGCATCTGGCTTTTCAGTATCAACAGTCCTTCCATGGCGTTTGCTGCAGTGATGACCTCAGCTTGGTGCTGCGCGAGCACTTTATGGATGAGCTCGCGCGAGTCCTGTTCATCATCAACGACGAGAATTCTCATACCTGAGAGAAGGATATGGCCATCCTTCTTGGTGGAAGGCGTGGCGTCAGGCAGCTGTTGTCTGTCCACGCTGTCCTTGATCGGGGCGGGCGGTAAGGTGACGAAAAATGAGGCACCCTGACCTTCCCCCTTGCTCTCTGCGCAAACCGTTCCGCCATGCAGTCCCACAAGCTGCTTCACGATGGCAAGTCCCAAGCCCAGCCCTCCATGATTTCGGGTGAGGGAAGAGTCGGCTTGGCGGAAACGGTCAAAAACGTACCCGAGGAATTCAGGTTTGATACCCACCCCGGAATCTTTTACGATGACCCTAAGCTGCGATGCGGCGCGTTCCACGATTACCTCTACGGTGCCGCCGTCAGGCGTAAATTTGACAGCATTGGAAAGAAGGTTCCAGATTATCTGCTGAAGGCGATGGTTGTCACCTAGAACCCGTCCTGCAGTGGCATCGATCGTTCTTCGGATACATATTCCTTTAGCTTCGGCGGCAGGTGCAACAGATTCGACTGCTGCCTCGGCTATTGCGCCAAGGTCCAGTTCCTGCATATCCAATCGGATTTTGCCAGAAATGATGCTGCTCATTTCAAGAAGATCTTCGATAAGCTTGTTCTGTGCCCGGGCATTTCGCTCGATGGTTTCCAGACCCCGCCGAATGTCTTCGTTTTTCATTGTTCCCTGCAAGATGAGCTGCGACCACCCGAGGATAGCATTAAGCGGTGTTCTAAGCTCGTGGGACAAGGTTGCCAGGAAATCATCCTTGATGCGGTTCGCACGTTCGGCTTCGCTTCGCGCAATCCGTTCATTTTCTAGGAGCTGTTTTTTCTCTTCATTTGCGCGTTTGAGCGTATCGATATCCGTGTTCGAACCGACCCACATGGATATATACCCTTTCGCATCCCGCCGCGCTTGTGCCTGAAGCAGGTGCCAGCGGTAAGTCCCGTTCGCTTGGCGGAAACGGCACTCCATCTGCAGATGCTCTCCAGTATTAAGCGAGTGTTGCCAGTGTCGCACGCACTCCGGGACGTCGTCGGGATGGATCAGCTTGATCCATTCCCAGCCCTGCATTTTCTCAGGGGCAAGACCGGTGTAATCCTTCCATTGCTGATTGAAATAATCCACGGCCCCATCCGCGCGCGCAGTGAATATTTTCTGCGGCATGGCCTCAGCCATGAAGTGGAGGCGCTCGGTACTTTCCTGCAACGCCTCTTCGGCATGTTTACGCGCCGTGATATCTCTAAAGCTCCATACACGGCCTACGCATAACCCCTTTGCATACTGAATCTTCGAAAACCGTTCAAATATCCGGCCATCGGTAAGTTCCAGCAAGTCGTACGTTTCAGGCGGCCAGGCAGCATATATTTCCTCTATTCTCTCAAGATATTGCTTCGGGTCCGCCAAGTACTTGCAACTAAGCTTCTGCAGTTGCCTATGCTGATGCAATTCAACGATATCGGGGAGCTTAATCTGCCACATCTGTAGATACCGTTCGTTGTAGCGAAGCATATGGCCATACTCATCGGTAACCAGAATTCCGTCGGCAGTGGATTCTATGGTCGCTCGCAGGATAGACAGGGACTCATCAAGCTGCTTCGTTTTATCCTCAAGGGCCCTTTTGACCTGCTGAAGCTCATGCTCGACCCGTTGACCGGCCTGAAGTACGGCGTTTGTATGCAAGGTAACTGAGGGCGGCAGGCTTTCATCATTATTATCCATTAGCTGTTTTATTCCCCTTTATGAAGTTTGGCCAAGCCAGGGTGGCTTTAGGCGGTAACCACCGGCAGCAGACACGCGTGTAAACTGATCTGTTCAAGAGTTTTGACAGCCATATATAGAGGAGGTTTTACTTATTGGATCTCTGCAAACTCAAGCCTGCCCCTGACGCTGCCCGTCATGAATGATTCAAACAGGACTTGAGGGGGCCTGCTTTGTTGATGTCGTGGTTGTGCGCAGAAGGAGGGGAAGTGTGTTCCTTGTGTATGTGTGGTGACAACCGGAGCGATTATTTTACGGACATTCGCATTAGAGCGCTTCAGATCATATTGAAGTCAGTCAGGAATCGGAAATTTGGAGAGCTTCGTTCAGGCTTCGGAGCGTGAGTTATGCTAGGCTTTGAACAGGATTCTCTGCAATGCGTAATATCAATATCGGTATCAGAAAGGGATGAACGAGCCAGCAAATAGGAATCATACTGCTGAAATGCCTGGATGGCTTCAGGGTAGTGAAGTAGGTGAAATGATTTTCACCCATGATTGGACCGACTCGGGTCTTGGACCTATATCGGCATGGCCCCCTGCTCTTCGATTCGTAGTCAACATGATATTGCTGATGCCTTCGGCCGTCCTGTTACTGTGGGGGCCGAAACTAATACAAATCTACAACGATAGTTATCGCGATCTGATGGCTGCCAAGCATCCGGATGGATTGGGGCAACCTGTTTCGGAGTGTTGGCCGGAGGTATGGCATTTTCTTGCGCCCATCTGTGAGGGGGTGATGGAGCGGCGCGAGTCCTTCAGCTTTGATGATCAACCGCTCGTCATTAATCGTACCGGAAGTCCCGAAGAGGCTTTTTTCAAACTTACCTACAGCCCCGTTCCAGATATCAAGGACAACTTTTCCAGGAATGCTTCCCCGGATGCGAAGCAAACCGGAGTGTCGGGTGTACTGGTGACGATAACCGAGACAACGGAGCTTGTCCGGGCACGTGCTCATGAAGTGGAGAAAGTCAGGTTCAAGGAGGCATTGGCTGAGCAGGCGCTTCGTGAGAGCGAGCAGCGCTTCTGCCAGGCACTCGAGATTGAAACGGTCGGAATCATTTTCTTCAATAGCGAAAATAGGATTACTGAAGCGAACGACGCCTTCCTGGAAATGAGCGGCTTCAGTCGGGAAGATGAGCGAGCAGGGGCGCTGCAATGCGATGAGCTAACCCCGCCGGAGTGGCGAATGACTACTTCCCGGGCTGCGGAGGAACTCAAGGCAATGGGACGTGTCGCCCCTCATGAGAAGGAATTATTTCGCAAGGATGGGTCCCGATGGTGGGCATTAATCGCGATGAAGCAACTCAACGGCAACGAGGCGGTAGCATATGTGGTCGACATAACGGAACGCAAACGCGTCGAACATAGCTTGCGCGAGAGCGAGGCAAGATTCCGTGCGCTGGCCGAGGCTTCCCCAGCCTTGATCTGGCAGGTGGATCCACAAGGAAATGCGGTTTATCTTAACCAGCGCTACCGGTACATGTTTGGGAAGAATCTGGAAGAGCTGATGCCGACCGGATGGCGCGGGCTTCTTCATCCTGACGATGCACCTGCATATATTGCCGCATTCGAGCGGGCGCTACATGACCGCGCGCATTTGAGACATCGGGTCCGGGCCAGGACAGCCGGGGGAGAGTGGCGCTGGCTGAAATCGTATGCCTTGCCGTGGTTTACCGTCAGGGATGAGTACGCGGGGCATGTGGGCATATCGATAGACATTACTGAAGCAGTAGCTGCAGAAACCGCGCTGCTGGAGGCCGACCGTCGGAAGGATGAGTTTCTGGCTACCCTGGCGCATGAGTTGCGTAATCCGCTCGCACCGATTGTCAGCGCGCTGACACTCATTGCACGCCCCGATGGAGCAGCCGAAATACCTCGTCTGTTGCCCGTCATCAGCCGGCAGGTCAACTACATGGTTCGACTGGTGGATGATCTCCTGGAGATATCGCGCATCACCAGCGGAAAGGTTGAATTGCGCCAGAAACCCACTGATCTGGCCATTGTCTTGCACAATGCAGTAGAGGCCAGTATGGATCAGATAAGGGAAAAGGAGCTCGAATTGAGCGTATCCATCACCAATACGCCTTTGATTGTGTATGGCGACACGGTGCGCCTGGAACAGATCTTCGCGAATCTGCTCAACAATGCTGTGCGTTATACCGGGAGGGGTGGGCAGATCTGGCTTACCGCCCGCCAGGAAGACTATAAAGCTGTCGTATCCGTGAAGGACAACGGTATAGGAATATTACCGGGGATGCTGCCGCGTTTATTCGATATGTTTGCGCAGGAGCGGCGCAGCGGCATGGGCACTCAGGAGGGATTAGGCATTGGTCTCAATCTGGTGGACCGCCTTGTCCAGATGCACGGCGGGAGTGTCGAGGCCTCGAGCGAAGGGAAGGATAAAGGCAGTGAATTTACCGTGCGACTGCCTTTGTCACAGAATGCGACGGAGGGGAAAACTGTGGCATTGGAGAAAGCGACTTCTGCGCCGCAGGAACTACGCGTGCTGGTAGTGGACGACAATCAAGACGCCGCGGAGGTCCTGTGCATGTTATTGCAATCAATGGGAGTGAATGTCAAAGCAGTGGATAGCGGGCCTGCCGCACTCGCCACGATTCCCCATTACCTGCCTGATGTGGTTCTGATGGATATCGGTATGCCGGGGATGGATGGTAACGAAGTGGCACGACGTATCCGCGCGCAGCCGCAGTTCAACAATATAAAACTCATCGCGCTGACCGGCTGGGGTCAGGAAAAAGACCGACAGCTGTCACATGAGAGCGGCTTCGACCATCATCTGACCAAACCGGTAAACTTCAAAGTCCTGACAGAACTGATTGCTTCGATCTAACCGTGTGTTTTGTCTTCCGGATTGTCCGGCTGGTCTTCAATTCGGTGACCGAACTGTTTATCGTCATGCTATGCTTCCTTGGCCTGATCACCTGAAAGTTTAACCGGGCCTGAACTTTGTGAATCCCGCCTTTCGAGCTATTTCATCATCTATGGCTCGGCACACTCCCGTTAAGGAGTGGTAAGCACCCTTACCCGGGTGGATGCCGAATGCCGCTATGTGCGATTCTGCACAGTCGAAATACTTGCCACCTTCTAGCCTTGATACGGTTACCTGATTTTTCCCATGTCATTTTTCAAGGTGAGAATCATGCAAACTTCTCTTAAACCTCTCAACCAGCAAGTGGTTGTGATTACCGGGGCATCAAGCGGCATAGGCCTTGCTACAGCAATGCTTGCAGCAGAACGGGGGGCAAAGCTCGTTCTTATTGCCCGTAGTGCTAAAACACTCCAGCATCTGGTTGCAAGGATAGTAAGCGCGGGAGGAACGGCTATCGATGTTGTCGCAGATGTTGCCGATCGGGAAAAAATGCGTCTCGCGGCACAAGCCGCGGTTGACCGTTTTGGTCACATCGATACCTGGATCAATAACGCAGGTGTGGCAATTTATGGACGTCTCGACGAAGTCAACGAAGCCGACAGCCGGCGTCTTTTCGATACCAACTTCTGGGGTGTCGTCAATGGTTCGCTTGCTGCCTTGCCTTACCTGAAAAAGTATGGCGGGGCGCTCATAAATGTAGGCAGCGAAACTTCCGAGGCTATCGTGCCTCTTCTGGGAATGTATTCCGCATCCAAGCATGCGGTGAAAGGTTTCACTGATGCATTACGTGTGGAAGTCCAGGAGTTCGATAAGGCACCGGTAGTGATTACGCTGATTCAGCCGTCCGCCGTGAATACACCTTTTCCGCAGCATGCCAAGAATTATATGGACAAGGAGCCAAAATTGCCGCCCCCTCTGATCAATCCCGAGCAGGTGGCTGAAGCGATACTAAAAGCAGCTACTGAAGGAGGACGTGACGTAAAGGTCGGTGCAATGGCAGTCGTCAACACGACGATATCCAAGCTGGCGCCGAGTCTTGGAGACAAGATGTCCGCCAAGCGCGGAAGCGGGCAGCGGGAAAGAATCCCACCGCTACATCCACAAGGCACTTTATATGAACCGGGAGAATCGGGATCGGCACATGGTCATGCATCATCATGAGTTCCATGGCAGTAGAGACAGGCTATAACTTGCTTGATTTTTTAGAGTATGTGTGGCTCCGTACATAAAACAACCAGTCCGCCAATTAAGATGAAAACCGCATTTGACCAAAAACTTTTCCTGAAATTCGTTGGATGGCAGAGATCGGGCTTCCGAGGACATAAAAGAAGATCGCCTGGGATAGTTGAAGCATATGTTCAATGGGATTCTCAATATTTTTGTACAAGGAGATAAACATGCCTTCATCAAAAAGCGGTAGCGGCAATACCAGCAAGCGGGGTTTCGCTTCCATGGATCAGGAGAAACAACGGGAAATTGCGAGTAAAGGTGGAAAAGCAGCTCATGCGAAAGGTACTGCCCATGAGTTCTCTTCCGAAGAGGCTCGTGAAGCCGGACGGAAAGGCGGTGAAGCCTCGCACGGTGGTGGAAGAGGCAGCTCATCATCAAGCCGTGGCAGTTCATCCAAGCAGCATGGCAAGGCAGGTAACTGAAACGAACAAAATCATTAGGGGGACTTGCTTAGAGATTCCCTCAGAGATTCCTTAAATGAAAAGGTGAATCATTTACTTTTTTTCGTTCTGAAATTTATTCTCGGGAGATTTCCATGAAACAGTTTTGGACGTTGAAGAAAGCGATTATCTCATCTCTAGCGACAACGGCATTTGCTCTAGCAGGAGGAGGACTGGTGCACGCGCAGACGGGTGCCGGGGCGACGACCGGGACACCGAGTCAGGGAGCATCAGGCATGCAGTCGGCGCCGGGTCAATATGACGCCGGCTCCGGAGAAAAGGGTCAATATGATAAAGGTCAGTATGGCCAGAAAGGCGAGCGGTCCAAAAAAGGCACGGATATGGATCGGCGGGGAGACGACAGTAGCACAGATTACCGGTCGGGGGGTAGCTCTGCTGGCGGTACTGGTGGCGGTACAGGGGGTACTGGTGGCGGTTCGGGCGGTAGTTACGGGAGTGGCTCTGGCGGACACTCGGGTGGCGGTGGCAACAAGTACTAAAATTACTCAGGGTCAAGGGCTAAGTCGCTAACGCTAACCCGACCAACGCTAATTGGATTCTGCCCATGCCGCCGGGAAGATCGAAGCGAAAGTATAGTTTCATTCCGTCCCCCGCCCGCAAGGAGCGGGGCGAAGGTGTAATGAACCTTCGTTAGGTAGTTCTGCTCCGAGAAGCGACATCCAATGCAGAAATTCGTCAGGATACTCCTCCACAATTTGCGGTACTTCGGAGTTTTCATCATACTTAGGTCTTGCGATTGTTCATTCATGGTTAAGATCTCCTAAAGCTCTGGCTCAGCTGCTGCTTAAGCGGGGATTATCCTGATCCACAGCCTGAATCCGAGGTAAGCTTCGCTCGGGTCTATAGAAAAGATCGCAGACAGCAACAATTAGCGATCAAGAATAGGGGCCTGAGGGCGTGAGATACGGCTCTTTGCTCGAGCATCTCCCCCTGGTTTGGGGTGCCCTATCCTGTCAGATATCAGTCGGCGCATCTGTTTTACAGTAGCATCCCAAGAGCTAGTCGATACAATGTCGCGCATTGCTTGAACTTTATCCTGTCGTACCTGTGGTGTTTCCTTCAGCGCCTTTTCGCAAGCGACAATAAATTCCTCAATATCGGAAGCGAGGGAAACCGCTCTTCCATAAAGTTCGATAACATCCGCAACGTTCGTGCTTACTATTGGCAGTTCCGCCACCATATATTCCAAGGTTTTGGTAGGGCTGATGAAGCGAGTGGATTCATTTATCGCGAACGGGAGAAGGGCTACATTCCAACTTGCGAGGAATTGCGGCAGTTCCTCGTAGGACCGTTGCCCCAGATAATGAATATTTTGACGCTGAGGAAGGGCAATTGGGTCAATTTTCACGACCGGACCAACCATCACTATTTGCCACTCGGCATGTGCATCCGCGATCGCCGCAACAAGATTGATATCGACCCGCTCATCGATCACGCCGTAATACCCCAAACGTGGGCGAGGCATAGCCTTATGTGAGCTATGTTCATTGGCAGGATCAAGGCCTTGAGAAAAGTGGTGAATATCTACGCTGCTGGGGAAACAGTGAACGTTTGGATGTCGTCCCTGCTTTGCCCGGAAAAGACTAGGTCCACCGGTAAAAACGATATCTGTGACTTTGAGCAAGGCATTTTCCCGCTGTAATAGCTGCTTGGGCGCATTCTTAAAAGCGGCTAATTCATCCATGCAGTCGTATACAACGAGGCGCGGCGCCAGCCCATCTATTAAAGGGAGCGCCATTGGAGTATAAAACCACATTATGGAGTCGCCATAGTCGGACACCAATTGGTGGAACAAAGGCTTTAGATAAGGCAACTGATCGTCATGAAACCCTGCGGCCTTGACGGGGGTACGAGGTTTCCACACCACCACATTCGGGTGCGGAGTGGAAATCACCGCCAGATGTTCTTTTGGGTGGAATACCGGTTCTTCGAAGAAAACGATTTGATAGTGCTCAGCCAGTCGGGACAATATGTGCTGGGGGCGTTGGTATACAAAATCCCAACGCAGGTGTGACAGTACAACAATTGTTTCCATAGTATTTCCCTGGATTTATTTCCTTGGGGGGCCATCGCTTCGATATCTTCAGTTATTCCTGCGTCAGGATTGCTTTACGTTCAGCGATTTCAGGGCCGATTTCTTCAAAGTCCATCTTCGCTTTTTCCAACTGCGGGAATATTTCACTCTCTTCTTCTATGTGATACCAGAATCCATGTAAATCAGCGTTTGAACTCATTGTGAGTGGTAACGTAACCCCACGGTCCTCATTATTCTGTTCGCCATGGCACATTCAGCTTTCCTCCTTCCCCTGAGCTTTGAGAATGAATAGGTGATATATCAGTAGCACCAATGTTTGGAATACTCAAAAGGCTTTCCTTTTTGCTCAGGTATTAGAATTTCCTCAATGTATGGTCCCGAACAGAGTGTAGGAATTTAGCAGAGTAGCCTTTGCTATCCGCTCTTGAGAAGG
>NZ_FOCT01000008.1 GCF_900110185.1 Nitrosospira multiformis | reverse complement strand
GTTGTGATAGAGCACCGATCATAAATCAAATCTGTATCCAGTGATAGGCTTTTAGGGGGGTTAAAACATCTCTCACTAGGGATAAGCCCTAATGATAGATATCGAGCGAAGGGACGAGCGTGTGAGCAGTAGTTTTAGAGATGAGCAAAATTATAAGAAGGCACCATGCAGCCAGAACGGTTTTCCCATATCAGGCTGTGAAAAAACTTGCTTCCTACACCCCTATTACAGTCCTGCCCGCGAATGAATCCCCTTCGTGCACCTTGAAAATTCAAATCCTTTATCTATCCTTGAAGGGCATGCCTTTCGACAACCTGGTAAGTCTCATCCTTTTGTTGCAAGAAACTGAAGAGGAGTCATCATGAAAACTATTGTGGGCATCAAAGTCCGTGGCTTTATTCTCGCTGCAGCATTTTTTGTTGGTGCGGGTTTCGGCACCAGTGCCTATGCGCAGTTTCAAAGCTCATACCTCATCGACCCCAACAGCAACACGGTAACTATGATTGGCAATTTGGGCGGTGGTTCCAGTGATGCTTGGGGCATCAACAGCGAGGGGCGGATAGCGTGTTATTCTTCCACGGCTGGAGGCACTACGGGGTAGAACAAGCAGTCGTGTCACCAGCCGCCATTTCGATCACAGCAACGCCAGCCTGGCGTTCATGTCGAGGTCAAACCGGCCATACGGGTTGACGTGTTCCCAGATCAGCGGCGTCAAGGCGGCGTAGTCGCGCGGCGTAAACTTTCCTTGCCAGTTCGGTTGCGCCAGCACTTTCTGGATCATCAGGGTGTTGACGTAGACCATGCAGTTCTGGATCAAGTGTAGCGCGAGCATGCTGACTTCGTGATCCTCACGGCGGTTGCTCGCCATCTCGCCACGCCGGGCAAAGAATACGAAGTCGGTAGCACCGTTCCACTGCTCCACCACGTTCAGCCCCTCGTTGATCTCGCGGCGTAGAGATTCGTCATGCAAGTAGCGGCACAGGAAGATGGTCTTGATCGCTTTTCCCAACTCGGCGATCGCCTTGTAAGTCGGGTGTTGCACGTTCTTCCTGGTGAAGCGCCGCAGGATGGCTTCCGTCTCGGCCGTCCTCAGGCGCAGTGCTGTGGCGTACTTGACCATCTGGTCATACTGCTGTCGCACTGATTCCCAGTCGATGGGCTTGGTCAGAATCTGTTGCAGGTTCGCGTAGGCATCGGCCTTGCCAGTCTCTGGGCGATACAGTTTCTGCGAGTGAATGGCTTTCAGCCGTGGCAACAACTGGAAGCCCAGCAGGCGGCAGAAAGCAAATGCTACTGTGCTCTGGCCGTGGGAATCGACATACTGCCGATCCACCTCCATCTCTGTACAGTGGTGGATCACGCCCTCGATCATCGACGCCACTTCCGACGATGATGGCGACTTGAGCTGAGAGTGGATGCAAAGCGAGCTGCGCTCAACGTGCCGCGAATGTTGTAGTCCGTGCCCGGATCGACGAGCACATCAAGGAAGAGGCGAGCGCCGTGCTGGCGGCGATGGGTCTGACCGTATCGGACGCCTTCCGCATCATGCTGACCCGCGTGGCCCGCGAGAAAGCCCTGCCGTTCGAGCCGCTGGTGCCGAACGCCACTACCATCGAGGCGATGAAGGAAGCGCGCCGTGGCGGCTTGAAGTCGTTCGCACCGTCGAGGATCTGATGACGGACCTGAATGCGGAGGATTGAACAGACCGGCCAATTCAAGCGCGACTACAAGCGCGAAGCCAAAGGCCCGCATCGGCAGACTCTGATCAGCGATTTCGTCGCCATCACTTTGGCATCGGCTCAGTCTCGACAGAATATGGCGTGGAAACCTTATTCTAGGCGGGGTTCATACTGAGCCGATACCCTTTTTGATGAAATATCCGGGCTAAGCCAAGTGCAGATGGAAGTTACGAAGACCAACCCTTGTCCGTTTGTTTAGTTGGTAAGTGATGATGACAGATGATCCTACTACGATGTCTTTGAACTGGCTTGCCACCCTCGCTGCGAGTAAATTTTGTCGACACACGGCTTATTGGAAGGGAGGCTGGAGGAATCGTCAACTTGCCGCGGCAGCACAACGCGCGCAAATCGACATTACAATCTTTGATCTTGGCCCCGTGGTACGGATGGGCGAAGCCTTCACTACTGAGCCGCAGGAACTTACTCGATTTAGCATGTTATTAATGAAGGTTTCCGACGAGACCGAGATTAAGAAGGCTGCCGGATTTGATGTTCAGAAGGTGCTCCGAAAGGAAACCACTTGGGGTGTTCAAGTCGATCTCTCCAATATTCAGGCGAGCGAGCTTGATCCCTCTTCAGGGCAGAGCACTCTTGAGGTAGAGTTGCTCAAGCTCCCTATCGCTGGACCTTACCTACCCGATGAGCCATCTTTGCTTCCGCATGTGATTGCCGACCTATCAGCCCTATTGTGGCTCGGAGTTCAGCAGGAAGTGCTGGCAGAGCGCGCGGTGCTCGACATCAAGGGTCTAACGGCGTCGGACGAAGCGCTTCGCTACTTGCGCCGGTACTGCGGCACGAGAAATCAAAATCTTGCTGGTGTCATGATGCTGCCTGACGCCGTTTTGCGTGACTACTATCTAACATTAGCGCGGGAACTGCAGCATATCGCTCCCGAAAAGGCTGCTGAGTATGCCCAAACCGTGTCCGACATGCTCTGTCAGGGTTCTTCGGTGATAATATCCGCGCCAAACTATACATTCACAACCGAACCCGAGGCTACTTCGATCGATCAGGAGTTTGGCGGGTTGAGGAAGCACCGGCTTGGGCTCAGGGCTCTAACAGGTCGTCATGTCGCATGGCTGAGCAACCAAATGGAGGAAGGTCTTGCCGTGTGGCGCGGCGAGTTCATAGGCAGCGTCTTGCTGCTGCAAGAAGTCATTCAACCACTGCCATTTACTCCCGCGCACCTGATTAGAAAACCTATAGAAGTATTAGAGCAATATGAGAACCTACCCCCAGATAGTGACTACATAGTTGGCTTTCGTTATGCGGCCACGGCTGCATTAACTGGTAGTCCTTGGCTACTTTCTAGCGCTCCACTTGCTGCCGCAGTTTTGCGTGTTCCTCTTGAGTTGCTCAAGACAAGGTTGCCAGCCAGCGCGTTCCTGCGGGTCCAGCCCGATAGCCTGTTCGCGCCGAATGAACGTCTCCGCCAGTTGGCGCAGCTCGGAGTGGGTGAAAAGCTGGAGGAGCTGGTTTGGATAGAACGTGTCTATGATTCCATTGGAGCCACGACCCCACCAATCATAGATGCTGTCGTTCGACACGTGATTAAAGAACAAAATGAAGGAGGTCTACTATGAAACTACTTGTCGAGGATGCCGTTGTCCTCCATGAGCGTTTTGAAACGCATGCTGATCTCGTGGATCACTACCGGAATTACGAGGCGTCACAAGGTCGAGTCCCACCAGGGTTTATGTGGGAAACTCTGCTTATCGCGTTGGCAGCTTTCCTCGCTGAGTATTTGGGCGGAAAAGCCCTTGATTATGTGTGGGAACAAGGTCTTCCAAAGATGCCTATTAAGCCAGATGTGAGAAAAATATTGACTAACCTTGCCAGCGAGGGCCACAGGGTACGCATTGTTCTCGAAACAGACGCTGAGGCTGAAGTCGTGCAGCAGCTTCGAAAGCAGTTGCCTGGGGTAGAAGTGACCGTTCCATCGGAGTAGCTGTCGGTCGTCCTAATCTACCGCGTTCCCAACAGGCCGAACCAACATGTCCGCTTTGGAGAAATGCCAACGGCAGCTCAGGGTCGTTATGCAAAGCTTTGCATAAAGCAGAGGATTTTTAGGTCAGCGGGCGCGGCGCATGGAGGGTGGCAAGATGCATAGCCTTGATGCCGCGACCGGTGGGCTAAAATCACCGCGCTGGCGAATGACCTGCCGCTAGCAGAGAAGCACCGCGACCACGCATTGCCCGGCGATTGGAAAGACCACCGCGATTGTCACGTCAAGCCAGACTGGTGTTGATTTACCGCAAACCGGATGACGCCGTGCTGCAGCTCGTGCGTCTCGGCTCACATAGCGAGCTTGGCCTGTGAACGGCCCTGCTGAAACTGCATCAACTGGCGAGAGCCGTATTCAATGAGGGATCACGCAGCCAGGTAGCCGACCTGTTCGAGTTCGCCGTCGATCTGAAAGATCAGGTGTTCAGCATGATGAACCTGCTGGAACAAGTACAGGAACACTCTCTTGTTGACCGAGTTTTGGCCGGAAAGTCTGCCCTATGCCGACTTTGACGACGCGGCCTGATTCAAATGGCGGCTGGTGACACGACTGCTTGTTCTACCCCATTCTAGAAGGCACACGCTCTTCCTGTTTCTTCCAAGAGTGCAAAACAGGGTTGAATACATATAGCATTCTACGAGATGCCTGTGAAAGCCGGGTGAGCGGCAATGCAATCAAATCACATCGCTAATCTGCAGCTCGTGCTTTCTTCGTTGGTTCACGCATAAATAGGAAGATTGCCTTATTGGCATGATTCAGCCCCATCGGATATCGAGCTTTCGCGCCCACGGGGATCGAGGGAATCAATTTGCGCGGGGTGTTCCGTTTCCCTATTGAGCGTTATGCCGGCCAGATTCTGCCGTTAGGAAATGTCGCGAAAACAGGCGCTGCTATCTGAAATCGGCCACGCAACCAGGCTCTGTTGCAAAAAAGAGGACAAACCAAAGAACTATGGGTGTGATCTGATTGATTACGTCCTGTAGATACCGAATTGCCTTTCAATGAGCCAGATTTCTCCTGTGAGGCCTTGGCGCAATTTCCAAATGTCCAGCTGTCCTTTCTTGACCATCCGCATGAGCTCGAAACCTTTGATGGTGGCGTAGGCTGTTTTCATCGATTTAAAGCCCCGCACCGGGTTTATCAAGCGTTTGAGCTTGCCATGATCAGCTTCGATAATATTGTTCAAGTATTTGACCTGCCGGTGCACGATATCCAGCAGAGACTTTCCTTCCGCTTTTAATTCGGCAATGGCGGACCTGTAAGCGGGCGCCTTGTCGGTATTGATGGCACTGGGGTGGGCCCAGGGTTTCATGGATTTCAGGGCTTTGCCCAGAAAACGTTTGGCGGCTTGGGTATTGCGAGTAGCGGAGAGATAGAAATCAATCGTATGGCCTTTTTTATCAAGGGCCCGGTAGAGATACGTCCACTCCCCTTTTACTTTGACGTAGGTTTCATCCACTCGCCAACTGTAGCCCATGGAAGATTTCCAATGCCACCTCAGGCGCTTTTCCATTTCGGCGCGTAGTGCTGAACCCAACGGTAGAGCGTCGTGTGATCCACATTAAGACCACGTTCCAGCATCATTTCCGCCAGATCACGATAGCTGATCCCGTATTTACAATACCATCGGACACAACCCAGAATCATCTCCCCACGAAAATGACGCCACTTAAAATCTGACATTTGAGGATCTGTTCTGAAAAACACAATGGTGCACCTGGCTTCTTATTTTTTGCAACAGAGCCAAAAGCTGCAAGGGAAGCTTGTCCCCTTGCAGCTTCGGGTACTTTTGGCTTCAGCGGGCAATTAGCCGCTTTTTGTCGCGTCGCCTTACACCGCTGGAGAACCTTTGCTCTCCCTCCTCAAATTTTAAAATTGCATCAGTCATTTATAAAACTGGCACAATAATTGCTTATCCCATCTCTTGGTAAGCCAGCCTTCTAGCGAATAGAGGGAAACCATGAGAGAAGAGGACTAAAATGACTGAGAAGTTACTGGGAGCAAAAAATTTTATTGTTGTCCTATCCACGATTGCCATTGCTTCAATATCACCAATCTCCAATGCAGGCTGGATAATTACGAGTATAGGACGCATTCCTGGATATTTGGGGTCGGCAACTGGGATAAATGATTTGGGGCAAGTGGTAGGTTATTCTTTTGACCATACTACCCGTTTCGGTTCTTTCCATGCCTTCACGACGGGCCCCAACGGAAAAGACGTGAGTATCCCCGACATCTTGGGTGGAGAAAGTACCTACATCAGTTCTATCAACAATTCTGGGCAAATGGTTGGGTCAACTAGCACTGATAATAGAGCAACCCAAGTCTTCTTTTTCGATGCCTTCATCACGGGTGCAAACGGGATCGGTATCACGCGGTTGGAGGCAACCGATGGAGCAAGGCTTTTTCCCGTGGCGATAAATGACTCTGGGCAGGTGGTGGGATCTTCCGATGATCCGCGTACTGGCGAGGACCACGCATTCATTACAGGGCCCAATGGAGCAGGACTGACCTATTTAGAGAGTCCGGATGGAGTACCTATTTCGGTAACTGGAATCAATAATTTCGGTCAAGTCATAGGCTATTCTTATCCTTCTAATGGCCCTTCCTACGCGTTCATTACAGGCCCCAATGGAGTAGGATTTAATTATCTAGAATCCTTGGTTGGATCAACCATTATGCCGAGAGCCGTAAATAATTCGGGTGAGATTGTCGGGGGTTTTCATACTCCCGGCTCACCTTTTCACTCTTTCATAACTGGCATAAACGGAATCGGGTTTAGCAGCTTAGTGCTGCCTCCAGAGGGAAGCTATGGCAGTTATGCCTATGACATTAATGATTTAGGGGATGTGGTGGGAGTAATGCACACGGAGGATTTATTATCTAGATCTGCGTTCTTCTATAGCCAAGGAGTAACAACGAACCTCTCGCTTCTACCCTCCGTCATCGCGGGCGGGTGGACTGATCTTAATCCCCGTGCCATAAATAATTTTGGCCAGATCGTGGGGTTTGGAACGAACGGCTCGGACCAGTTCCCATCCCCATTTTTACTTACATATGTAACTGAGCCTCTTGAGCAGAATCCCGAAATGGAAATTCCACTTCCTGAACCCGGGACCTTACTATTGACGAGTTTGGGGCTATTGGGTTTTCGCTTCCGGCACCGAAAGCATAGGTATTTGACTAAAGGCCGCCGATCAAGGCAACCATAATTCCACTCTTCAATACAATCACAATCGTATTTGCACAAAGCGTCCACGAGAGTTCTATCTGGAATTGGCGTGCTGACAGTTGAGAGCGCGAGTTTAAAATTGTGGGAGGCTCGCGCCATATTCCACAGTGGTAGTGGCGAAGAATTCAAATAGACAGCGAATTAATAGACGAACTTCAATTCAGAATGAGGATTACCGCGCCTCACTGTCATTCCAAAAAACCCACATCTTGCAGTATTTCTCTTCATCTTTTACCCATGATACGTATTTTATGATGGTTGAATTGGGGCAAGCTTGCGTATCCTTTATTATTGATAAAATACGTTATCGATAATAAAACAGGTGCACGAGCACTCTGATCTTCCCGCCTCAATTCCTCTTTCAAGCCGGCTTCTAGCTGTGAAGTAGCGAAGTACGGGGAAATCTCAAACAAAAAAAGCCGCAGGACAATTTAGTTTATTAATTCTCATACACCCGCCTCCCGGCGGGTTTTTTTGCTCTGCCATTCTCTTACGAGCCAGTTCCTTGCTCAACTGCTTCTCTGCTTCAAGATCTCACAATCTCGAAAAACGAACTTTACTAGATTCCAAGTGGTACGTTTTATTGGGGCACATCAACGGTTCGTAGCGGATTTTCATTTTTAAATGCTCTCCTGAAACTCATCGTATTTATAGCTTTTCCGAGAGTTAATTTCAGGAGACAGTTTTCGTAGGTTTTTTCAGTCAGGATTGGGACTAAGACATCCGGTTTTTCAAGCTCTCTGAAAAACCACCGTTTAAAAGAGCCAAGTCGCAGCAGGGTTCCGAGCGGACTCATGGCGAAGTAACGATGAACCATATCGGATCTCATTTATTTCAAAAACCTCTTTTTGCATTCGACTTCAAGTTGGTTACCTGAAGCAGCCCTAGGTATTCACTTGCTCAAGTAGCGACTCCTCCTCGTTAAGTTCTGAATACCCACACTGATTCTCTGGTGTACCTCAGGACAGCAGGAAATACTGCTGAGTTATATATAATCGCCCCAAGCTGATCAGTAATGTCTATAAGTAACGTATGCCGCAGCAATCCCTCCGAGAATTTCTAAACAAATCTAAAGTCGGAGCGCATGAGGCTCGGAACGTGGAGCTACGCATTAACACTCCGTTTCTACGCCGATTAGAAACTTGATGGCCATCCGCGCACATCGATAAATGTATGAAGAAGACCTAGCGACATGGAGATTTCGTCTTGGCACGTTATAACCCGCACCACGACCCAAAGCTTAACCACGCTGCAGCTGCGAGATGGAGCGAGCGCTGTCTGATCGATGACGAGTCGATATTACAGGATGGGTTGAACCTATGGACCCCTGTGCTGGTTGATGAGCTGGATCAGAGATTCGTTCAAAACCTCCACGAGGGTGAAGGCGATTTCTTTGGCAAGCTGCGCACCCAACTTTCCCGAGGATCAGCTGAGTGTCACAAGCTGATGGCAGAGATCCTATGGATCCTCATGCTGTTCCAGTCCAACGTTCGCACTTCGAAAAAGAGAGCGAACATCCGGCTGGTTTGGTCTTGGTCGGGGGGAGATTTGCCCGAGGACCATCCCACGCTTTCCGACGCAGTCCTTGAAGGGCTCGGCTCTACAGGCACCGCGTACAACACACATGATGGCGAGAGATTGCCTTTCTAGTTGCGGCGCTACTCGACTTTAAGCATCGTGACCGAGTTCAACGTCAAAACATGGTGAACGACCCGTGGACGTTCGCAGAATGGCTGAGCAGCTTGCCCGAAGCCCGCAACCGCCAGCTGCCACATATCCTGCCACATCTCTTGTTTCCAGACAGTTTTGAGCATATTAGCTCGGAAAAAGACAAGAGACTTATTCTCTCTGCCTTTGATGGCGTGACAGAGAAGGAGCTCCGTAAGTGGGATTTAATCAAGATTGATCGAGCACTCCTCGATCTGCGACGGCGGCTGGAAGCTGAACATTCCCGCGAGATCGATTTTTACGAGAAAGAGCTCGCTGCCAAGTGGAAAAACTCATCAAGGAGTTGGTTGCTGAGCTGGAACCCGAAGAACTGGGAGTGGGCCACTCTCGCCGCCGATCGATCCAACACCAGCGCAGGCGAAACCGTCACCCACGGCTGGCGGTGCGCATCTTCCGCTGCCCGTGAGGGAGACCATGTTTTTTTAATGCGCACCGGGGTTGATCCGAAAGGCATCGTAGCATTTGGATCAGTGGCACGCTCGCCCTACGTGGCAACGCATTATGATGTGGAAAAAGCCAGGGAGGGTAAAACAATCCAGTTCATCGATGTGGATTTCGTCGAAATCCGCGACACGTCGCAGGACCCGATCGTGCCTCTCGAGTTACTTCAGCGCGAGGCCCCCGACCACACGTGGAATCCGAAATCATCAGGTATAGAGATCAAGCCAAAGGCGGCCCGCACACTATCTCGATTATGGAGGGATTCATCCGGGGAGAGAACAGAAAAGCCACCCACCTTGGCAAGGTCGGACAAAGCACCTGATCCTGGGGAGCCGCTGAACTTGATCCTGTATGGTCCCCCCGGCACTGGCAAGACCTATCGTCTGCAGCACACCTACATACCACGCTATTCAGATAACGAGGGCGACCGCTTTGAGTTCATCACCTTCCATCAAAGCTACGCTTACGAAGATTTTGTCGAGGGCATCCGGCCCAAGACTATCAACGGGACCGTTACGTATGAGATCCGGCTTGGCGTCCTGCGGCGTCTGTGTGAGAGGGCACGCAATGATCCAGGGCACCGCTATGCCCTTTTTATAGACGAAATCAATCGCGGAAACGTCGCTAAAATCTTCGGAGAACTGATCACGCTAATCGAGGCGGATAAGCGTTTGCGCTTCGACTCGGATGGCAAGAAAGTCAACGGCCTCGAAGTCACGCTACCTTATTCTGGTGATCGCTTCGGCGTGCCTGCAAATATGGATCTAATTTGCACGATGAACACTGCAGACCGCTCAATCGCCCTGCTCGATACGGCATTAAGGCGGCGATTCCGCTTTGAGGAGCTTATGCCGAGCGCAAGAGATATCGACAGTCGGGGTTCAGGGACGATCCCTGACGGAGAAGGCGGTGAGATTGATTTGCGTCAGCTACTCAACGCGGTCAACGCACGACTGACGCATTTCCTGCACCGAGATCAGACAATCGGGCACGCCTATTTCACTAAAGTGAGAAGCTTTTCTGATTTGCGCACTGTGATTGCTAAGATGGTTCTGCCTCTCCTACAGGAGTATTTCTACGATGACTGGAACCAGATACGCCTGGTCCTCGCCGATCAAACCGTCACCGATCGCGAATATCAACTTGTACGACATGTCACTGCCGACCCTGTGGACTTATTCCCCAGTGCCGATTTTGCCGGACTTGGCGAGTGCCGTATATTCGAAGTAACGCCAGAGGCGGAAATTACCCCTCACGCCATTCGCAAGATCTACGAGTCCCGCTGATGCGGCGACTGACGATGCGGCGACTGACTTTGCGAGAGCGAGATGCGATTCCTATCGGAACAGACGACGGCTTGAGCGAAGCCGAGGCGGCAGCATTTGCCCGGCTTCAGCCCTCGCTCCCCGCAGGCAGTGTGAATTGGCAACATCGCGCTATTCGCTTCGGACCTTTCTGTGGCGTCTTGCGCGCTGGTAATGTAACGGTAGAGTTATTACCTAAGATTGAGGACGGCCAGGATTCGAACGAGGGCGCGCGCGGCCTACTGGTGGCAATGCTGCGCATCACGGGCAATCTCATTGTGTCCAACGCGGGAGAATCGACACTCGGGCAGCAGCAGCTTCATTTGCTGGATCAGTTCATTTTAGATTTCTGCTCTCGCGTGCGCACGATGCTACGCGGTGGCGCAATCGCACGCTATCAGGACCATAAAGAGAACCTGAATGCGCTGCGCGGCCGTTTGATTCTAACCAATCATCTTCTGCGAAACAGCTTTGACCGATCGCATTTGTTCTGTAGCTTTGATGAGCGCACAATCGACAACCCGCATAATCGTGCGCTGAAGGCCGTGTTGTCGGCCCTGCGCTCTAGCGCAGTCAGCGTTCAGACCAGGGCTACCGTGACTACTCTTTTGCATCACTTTGATAATGTCGCCCTGTATCCCGTGACACCGCGAGATATTGCCCGGCTAATCTTCGATCGAATGACGAATCGTTGGAAACCAATCTTCGAGCGAGCCGCATGGCTTTTGCAGGGCCTCTTTCCAGACGTCCGCAGCGGGAATATCGACGGCACCTGCCTGCTGTTTAATATGGAGCGGCTGTTTGAAGCATTCCTCGTCGTCAAAGTGCGGCAGGCTTGGCGAGGTAGCCAGGAAAACAACTTTAAAATTGTATCGCAAGGCCCACAAAAGAACCTTGCGCGGTCTGACTCGGGCCCTGCGTTCAGCCTTCGGCCAGACGTCACTTTGATGGACGATGATGTTGTAGTCCGGATCTTCGACGCCAAATGGAAGCGGCTAGACCCCCAAGCCCCTTCATTCGGCGTTTCGCCATCTGACGCTTATCAGCTTGCCGTCTATGCCAGCCGATATAGGTGCGAACGCGTGGCACTAATATATCCGTCCTCAATAACCCGTCCGCCCGGGCTTGTCGAAAGATATAGATTGGCAATCCCGGGTGCTCCTATTCTCGAGATTTATGCATTCGATATTCGAAAGCTCGCAAGTGGCGGCCCGTTGCCGGTGGAGTTGCACCCTTCGGTGGCATCTTGATGAGCCCGCGACCCGGTAGGCTGCGGCATTGGGGACTAGCCTGCTCAGTGCTTGCCGTAAGGTGAGGGGGCATGTGTCACACCCGCCGTGTAGCGTGTTCAAGCACTCTCTGCTCCGCTACCACCCCCGCGACAATATCTTCTTCATGCTTAGCGGGTCCAACACAGACGCGCAGGTCTCCCAGTTGGCATCTTCTACCTTACTGTATTTCGCATCGAACGGGTTTCGAGTCGCCGTTGTTCGGTCGATGAGTTGATTGGCGGCTTTCTCGTCGTTAAGCGCTATCTGCACCCACACATCTTCCAGCGTGTCGGGAATCTGGCCGAACAGGTCGTGAATTGCTTCGAGGCGGTCGGCGAGCACCTGATGGACCCGATCTTCAATTGAGCCACGATAGCGAAGGTTGGCAATCCATATTTCACCGCGAGCCTGGCCGATGCGCTGGATGCGCCCCTTGCGCTGCTCCAATCGTGTCGGGTTCCACGGCAAGTCGATATTGATCAGCGCACCCAGACGCTGGAGGTTGAGGCCTTCGGACGCGGCATCAGTCCCCAACAAGAGTTTGAGGTCCCCAGTTCGGACGCGAGCCTTGAGATCGTTCCTGTCGCAACGCTGAAACGTGCCGTTACGCCAGATCCCGGAACGGTTGCTGCCGGCATAAAGGCCGATGTCCATGCTGGTAAACTCGGTACGCTTGGCCAGTTCGTCACCGACCCAGCGGACAGTGTCGTAGTACTGAGAAAACATGATGCAACCAAGATCCAGCCAACTGTGAGGGAGGCCGGGGTGGGTGCCACCCCGCAGGTAGCCGATTAGCGCATCCAGCTTAGGGTCGTTGTTGCCGCCCTCGAGAAGCAGCTTGAGGCAACGCTCAAGGGACTGGCGCTCGGCATTAGTGAAGTTCTTGAAGTCGCTGAGAGCCTGCGGCGGCCGGCCGACCTGCGCAGGCGCATCTTCCTCGGCGTCATCATCATCCTCGTCGTCGGGGATGTCCAGCTCTTCGCCGAGCAGTTTGGCAACGGTGCGGCGCCCCGCTTCCATCGAACTGCCCAAACGGCGCAGTAGCAGTGTCTTGAAAAAGCCCGCCCCTTTTACCCGTTCCTGGAGCAGTTGCGAGAAGTTCTCCGCCTCCTGATAGGCATCACGCAGATAGCTGCCGAGCATCAGAGCACCGCTGTCGTCCTCCCCAAACAGCTTCACCGTCACTTTGGGCAGGAAATAGTCACCGGTCGCGGGATTGATCGTCGCTTCAAGGTAGGCGCGCGTGCGGCGAACGATGCAGCGCAACAGCGGGTTAAAGGTTTCGCCGTAGTTGGGCAGCAAGCCGTTCTGTAGTTGGACGCGCTGAATCGCTTTAGATAGGTTGTCGAGACTTTCGGGATTGAATTGCCACCGCGCGTCGCTGGCATCGAGGGTGCGGCGGATACGATCGAATGCTGGGTCTTCAAACCTTGAGGGAAGCGGATCACGTACGTACTGCCAGCCGTCGCGAACATCGACTATTGGTACTGCCGAATCCCCGGTGGCAATCTCCAGGCAATGACTGGCCTGAAACCAGGGACTTGTATGCGTCCAGCCACCTAGCACTCCTTCGTTGCCGTGAGACAGGATGTGCAACAAGTCCCATGCCTCAACCGGGTGCAATTGCACCGGCGTCGCCGTGGCGAGCAACATGCTCTTTGTCTTGGGCCCTAGTTCCCGTAGGAAAACCATCAGTTTGTTGGGGGCGGCACGCTCATTGATTTCAGTAGCATCGGCATCCACCTTCGGCACATTACGTCGGCGAGCGCGGTGCGCTTCGTCGACGATCACGCAGGTATAGCGCCGACTCAGGAGTTGATTGACAGCTTCCGACAGCCCGCGAACAACCAACCCTTGGGAGACCAAGCCAATGCGGCGGGGGCACTTGCCGAGTGACTTGCCACTCTCCGAGGGGTATTCCAGCTCGTTCTCATCAACCCACGCACGGCCATTCCAGCGAGCTGATGGTAGCAGCAAGAGTTCCATCAACTCGTCCTGCCACTGTTGCAGCAACGGCTTCGGCGCCAGCACAAGAATTGGGCCACCGTCAGGATCATCCAGCGCCATCAGCAGCGCGGCCATCGCCAACTGAATCGTCTTGCCCAGACCCACCTGGTCAGCCAGCACTAGCCGCGCTCCGCCAAGCCGGTGTCGCTCCAGCGCGAGGCGGGCGAAATACTTCTGATGTGGCCACAAGCCCTGTTCGCGGCGATAAACAGGCGTTTCGACCGCCGCAGCGGCAGCCGCTGCAGTCGGGTCAGCAATGGCTTGCAGATCCTCGGGCTCGATCAGCTTCCGCGATAGGATGCGTTCCACATCCTGCGTAATGAAGGGGCAACAGGCCAGATCGACAGCACGAGCATCGTTCCATAGCGCATCAAATTCTTCCTGTACCCAGGCAATCGTCGCGGGGTCGGCGTCTTCCCACAGCAGTTCATAATTCACTTTCCAGGCTGAGGCGCTTTCGTTAACGCTGCCCAGGAACGCAGTGGCCGAACCATCGGCGCGGCGCACTACACCGGCCTTGCCGTGAATCAGGCCGAAGGCGGAATCCGGCAGCACCCGCACCTCCATCTTCCGGCTGGTCAACGCGTCGTAGAGTGCGCGGTAGCGGGGTAATGCCATTGGCGGCGCCTCTTCCGGCTTGCCCGCGCACCAGCTCCGGCGCAGCGCCGCTTGGGCCGCCGCCGCGGTGATGAGATCTTGCGGGTCGAGGTCCGAGTTGCAGATGATGCGTACTGGCCCGGAAACCTTTGAGATCGCTTCGCCCGCCACCTCGAACAGACTGGACCGGAAGTAGCCGGCAATGCGGTCGTATGACACTGCGCCATCGAGGCGCCGCGCCAGTACCGAGTGGTCGAGTCTGTTACGTCGACTGGAATGGCGCTCCAACATCAGGCGTGATCATTCCGCAGGCGACCGGCTAGGATGCGGGCGGCCTCGGAATCCGCAATCCATTCGTTCATGCCCTCGGCGTTGCCAAGGGCGGCGAGCCATTCGAGCAAGCCGATGAAGCCCTCGCGCTTGCCCCAGTAGGCCTGGCCAAAGGTGTCGCGCAAGTACTGCCGACCCGATTCCGGGCTATTGTCGGCCGCGGTGGTTTCGCAGATGGCAAACATCAGATGCCGCAGAAGCGATGCCGCAAACGGGTGTGGGCCATTGCGGCCTGCGCGTCCACCGCGAGCAGGCAGTGCAGCCGAATTCGCCTCGCCTCCACTCACGGGAGCAAGCTGGGTTGCAGCAAGGCCCGATGGCGTGAACATGCGAGTGCCATTCGCCTTGTCGCTCTTGAGCAGCGGCTTGACGTCAGTGACCCCGAAGCCGCGTGCCAGCTCTTCATACATGCCCTTGCGACGCTCGCCCCGGCTCTCGATATCCAGCGCTCGCAAGTAGTAGCGCTCTACCAAGGAAAGATCACGCCAAGAGGCGTCCAGTCCATGTGGCACCAGCGTATCGCACGCGATAGCGAGCGCTCGTTCGATTACGATCTGGAAATCGCTCTTCTCGTTCTTGGCACGCACCGCAAAAACTTCATGTTCCACGTCCTTGCTATCCAGATTGCCATATTGAGTCAGCACCTTCAGCGCGGCAGCATAGGCGGCAAGCTGGTAATCAGCGTCGTTGAAGTTGGGCTCCCCACTTTCGTCGAGGGCCTGCATGGACTCGATCTGGCGCTTCACTTCATCTTCCACCAGAGGATATACCTCATCGAGGAAGCCGGGCTCGTTGGCAATGCGCTTTCGCAGGACGAGGCAGACGGTACCTTGGACATAGTTGCCTTTCTTGATGCCGGCGGCTTCGGTTTCGGTGCTGATGGTCCACGCGGCGGTGGCTTTCAGTCCCGCGGCCCAGAGGATCATCCCCAGATCAGCCCAGACCGCGGGGTCTTGATGGGTAAACATGACCATCTGCATACCGTTGTTCGGCATGTGGTTGGCGAGGTTCTTATAAATCTCCACCATGGAATGGCGGAAGTCCTCACCGTCACCGCGCACCGCGAGCTCGGCGCGAGCGTCAGGTATCCATTCGGGGAAGGCTTTGGCCAGCTGCTTGTCGTACCAAGCCAGGAAGAAATCTCCCAGTTCGTGGTAGTTGACCGCGTCCGCATAGGGGGGATCGGTGACCCAAAGGTCGCAAGTTTGGCGGAGATCGCGGGCGTCAACCGGCAACACTTTAGAAATGCGAGCGGTTGATACCTTTGCTTCTGTTAATACCGGCCATGCAGTAGCGAGTTTTTGAAGCGATCGATTCGAGTAGCTAGCCAGTGTATTTAAAGCTTGATTCAGGAAGACATCTTTTCCTTTTTCATTTGCGGGACTCGTGTCCCAAAGGCATAGCCTTGAATTCCAATTCGCAATTCGACCCAACCCCAGAACGCACCCAACTTTCGCCGCCTTCGACGTCGCAAGGCGACCGCTGATTTCTGCGAGTAGTCCGTGCGTCAACAACTGCCTTGGGGTAAACAAATGGTACCAGTAAGTCCAACCCCGCTCGCGATAGAGACGCGCGGTCTCGTCGCCACCTTCAGGAATTACTTTCGACGGAATAAACCCCTCGCGCTGCCACTCCGCAAGGCGTTCGCGCAGCAGTTCCAGCACCTTCGCTTCCCGCGCCAGATCAGCAGCCTCAGGGGCGGCGTAGCGGCGGACTTTCTTAGGTTTGCCATTTCGAACCACGGTCTTTACCCAGCGGATGCAGTAGAGCCGTTCCTGAAACACATCGCCGGGGCGCGGAACCACATCATTATTGCTCCAACGCCGCAGTCCCTCCGGGCCCCGCAAGGCTTCCATCGACCAAGAACGGCTTGCGTTGAAGGGATCGATGACGCGACTATCTACCACCGTGGCGCCTTTCTTTTCTTTGTAGAGTTTCAGTTCGGCATCTGAGACAACAGCGATTTCTGGCGTCAGAGAGTCGCTGCCGGGGACAAGCTGCCAACGGGCGACGACCTTGGATTTCTCTCCGATCAGCCAACTAGGCGCCAGCGGAATGAAATAGTCGCACCCCTCTGGCTTCACCTCTACGCAGTAGAGGTACGCGTCAGCGCGTTCGCCCTGCGCATTGTGCTCGATGCCCCATTCGGTGACTTGTCGGTCGGCGGCGGCGAGCGCCTCGGCCTGTGCGCGGATGACTTCTTCCTGAACATCCATGTCTCCGCAAAGCAAATTGAGGCTGGCCCAAGTGAGCAATCCCGCGACGGGATTTAAGTCGGAGCCAAACGCCTCGCAACCGATGCGGGCTGCCTCGAAAGGAATGGAACCACCACCGCAAAAGCTATCGCCGACACGGGGCGTATGGCCGAAGGCGCGCTGACCGAGTTGTTCGACCAACTCAGCCAAGGAGGTCGCTGTGGTGCCGAGGTGCGCGTTGATCTCCACCCAAGCGCTCTCTGACGGACCCTCGACGTTCTCCGGGCGCTCGCAGTATCGGAGTCTATCTGCGTAAGGCAAGGCGTCGAATGCGGTACGGCTGATGTAGCTGTCCTCGGTGCGCCAGGGTGCGCCAGAAACTGCGTCTTTGACACGTTGCCATGTGCCGTCGTCATCCATGGTCAAAATCTTGAGAAAAATCTCGCGGTCTTTTTTTGCGTCGTTGGAGGCGGGCATCAACATGCCAATGATAGAGGCCCGTACAAGAATCAGCGGCTTGCGCCCCCACCATTTGCCAAGACGAGTTAGTGTCTGTCCGTTGTTCGCCTTGCGCTCCTTGTAAGACTCGGCGGAGAGGCGGGCGACGGGGAACTGGGTTTCGATGAATGCAGGCATGGGGCGATCTTGATGAATTCAGAGTGAGAGCGAAAGCTGCGAATGACCCAGCAGCTCGCGGCGGGCCTTGGGCGACAGGCCCTCGCCCTTAACGAAGGGGTTGTCGACGATGGCAGCACGCAGCGCCTTGCGCCAACCCAGCCCCTTCTGCGTGGCCTGCCCGGTGGTGGCCACTGTCATGGTGTAGAGCCACCAGCGTTCTTCCGGAGCCAGCGCCTCCCAGTTGTGCAGGGCGTTAGGGATGTCATCAGGTGAGGCGTCTTCCACTGCCCAGCAAAGGATGCAAAGCTCCTTGCCCAGCGACGGATGCACCGGCACGGGATTGCCAGGGTTCTTCTGGAACTTCGCCAGCGGCAGGCCGTTGGCACGCAGGCGGCGGTTGGCTTCTGCCCAGAAGGCCGGAGCGAGTGCAAGCCAGCGGTTGCGGTCGATCAGTACACGCAGGGATGGGTCGTTCGGCGCAGGTATCTCCACGGTGCGAACGCCCAGATGGTCGAGATCATTACCACGGTGCTCCGTGATGTAGATCATTTCGCTGGCGCTGCTTCCCTTGGGGACATCAATGAGGAAGCCGTGACGAGCTTCTTCGGGTAGAAAGCCGAGACCGACAATCTTGCGGGCGGATGCAGGTGTGCGGACCATGGCTTATTGACTGACCTTCGCGGCGTTAAACGGCTGGTTGGTGGCCTTGAGCCAGTCGAGCAACACCTGACCGCTGGGGAAAGCCAAGGAGCCGACGCTCATGCGCAGGCTACCGTTGCTGACGATTTCTTGCAAGCGCTCGGCGACGGATTTCGTGGTGGCGGCGTTGTAGCCCCCCTCCAGCGCACCGGAATACTCGACGTTCTGTTGGCCGTCCGTACTCTCAGCCGTGAGGCGGATATCATGCGCAACAACACCGGCAGCTGTTTCCAGCCGTTGCAGGAAGTCCCACACCGCGCCGGTATCGTCGAATTTGGTTTGCTGCGTCCAGCGGGCCGGTTGGGTGAGGTCGATAGGCGGTCCGGTGTCTTTGCCTTGCGGAATCTGAATGCGGATGACTTCTGAACTTAACTCATAAGCGGCACAGACGGCCATGGCGCAAACGATGCGGCAGTTAGTCGGCACGCGGAAAATGCCATCGTAGGTTGCCGAGCCAGCGTTGGTCGGTGAGGAACCGTCGGTGGTGTAGTGGATGACGATTCCGCTGGCTTTGGGCAATGCCCGGAGCTCGACTTCGTAATGGTCACCACGGTTGGGCAACTGGTACTTGAGCCGCAGCTTGGCCGTCCATTCCTTGACCGCACTGACCCGCGCCATGTCAGCAGGGTCATGGGCCAGGAAGCGGTAGCGCAGTGCGGTCGCCCCGAAGCGGGTGGGGGTCGGCACCGGGCTGGAGGCGCTGGTTGGGTTTGCATCACCCGTTTCAAAGACGACCGCGGGCGCGTGCAAGGGCTCGATCTTGAGATAGGTGATGCCGTCGCCGTCTTCCTGAACAGAGAGCTCGCGAATCGAGACTTCCGGCACGGGCGGCGGGAAGGGGCCGCGGCGAATGTGATTACCCTCCTCGCGCCATAATCCCCGGCGCAGGCATTCGGCCTTGAGGTCCTCAAGCGCGGAAAGTTTATGTAGCGGCCAGTTAGTTGTTACCGCCGCTGCGCGCTTGAAGTCGGCCCAGAGAACAACCTTGCTGTCTGCTGATCCGAACAGCCGGCCTTCAGCCCGGCTGCGGAAGCTGTCGTCATCCACCTTGGTGGTAAACTTTTGTGCGCCTTCGAGCGTGTGGCGAAGCGTCGCTTCGCCGTTCTGATTGCCGGCGAATGCGAGATCAATGCCCGTGGCGCGGAGGGCGAAGTTGATCGAGGGATAGACGATCTGGTCAAAGGCTTCCTTGAGGGCGGAGGTGAATTGCAGCCCTACACGGTCGCGCAGGGCGTCGAGTGTCCGCCACTGCGGATCATCAGACGGTGTTTTTTCCTGACGGAGTTCGTCTTCGATGCTTTCCAGGGCGCGGGTCTGACGGGCTGAGTCGAGCACCTTCTGGAATGTGTCCCGCAATCCGGTTAGGAAGAGGACGCGGTTCTTGTATTGCTGCTGTTCCCACCATGCCTGCCAGTCCACCGAGATGGGCAACTGGTTGGCTTGGCCTCCGGGGCGAACGATGACCAGCGTGGTCTTTTCCTGTTCAACCTGCACTTCATCGGGCGGCGGCAACACTTTGACGACTTGGTAGCAGTCGCGCAGTGACGCGGAAAAGTAGGACTCCAAATGCTTGCGTAGCATCCGGTCTACGGTTTCGAAGTGGAGTGAGAGGGCGGTAGAACGAAGCTTGGCCGCGAGATTTTGCTGGTTCTTGAAGAACAGGCGGCCGTCGTCGGAGTTGTGGAGATACCAAGCACGGGTGGCGAGCTTGTCGAGGACGTTGGCCTTAAAGGTAGAGAGGTCGCGATGGGGACGCTGGAGGCAATCCACAAGCTGGTATTCGCGCAGCCCCTGAATGGCACCCGGCGTAGTGGACAGCGAAGCGACGAGGATCAGCCGGGCAGCATCTGAGGCGTCGGAATTGCCGTTGGCGAGGTCGATCTGCTCCACTTCGGCATCGCCACTATGCGCGATGTCGTGTGCGATAGCTTCGCTGAGCGACGGATTGATGGTCCGGATTTCAGAGGCGATCTCATCCAAATTCAGGTCGATATCGTAGGGGTGAATCAGGTCGTTACCGACAGCCCGCTTGGAGTTCCACAGGCTGGCCACCACCATCTGCATCAGGCGAATGACGCCACGGGTTTGCTGGAAGCCTTCGTTTTCCTTGAATTTGCCAACGAGTTCGCGCAGGTCGGGATGGAAGGGGTAGGCATCGGTGATGCGGGTGAATAGCGCCTCGGGGGACGAGCTGGTCAAATTCATCCTGACCGCCTCACGCAGCGCCTCTCGGTACGCCTCGGCAACTTTTTGGATTTCCTGGTCGGGGGCAATCGCCTCGAACAAACGTTTGCGCAGGATGTGATACAGCTCGTCGCCGTTGGGATTGACGGGCGTGATGGGCACAGCGATGCGCTTGGATTCCGAGGTGATGCCCTGGACGGCACGATTGAATGCCAATTCCAATTTGGATTGTCCAATGCTGAAATTCGACCCCGCCAGATCGGAAAGCACCAGGCAGACGTTGTCCATGTCGGCGACGGCAACGAACAGATTGGCCAACGCGGCAGTGGTCACCACCCCGAGATCGGCATTGCCGACCGGAACCGCAACTGCGTATTCAAGGTAGGGCGGAAGCTCGTCAAGGAACAAGACAAGCGGATCACCACCGAGCAACTGCTTCCACGCCTCCGGCCCGGGAGCGCTGAGCATAGGAGAAACGTAACGGGCGAATTGTTCAGCCTTGCCAAGTTGTTCTGCAATCGAACCCCAGATGCCGCCAACCGCGTCGGTGCTGCGGCCATTGAAGCCGGAAACCCTTGCCCGCCCCAGATTGGGTGCCGGGTTTCGCTCCCCAAGTATCTTCTTCCGCAAGGCTGGGTCTTTCGCTAGCAAGCCCAGAGCAATCATGCTGTGAGTTTTACCGCCACCCATCGCCTGCGACAGGAGGAAGACCGACGACCCGGCTCCCTCACCACTCAGGTGCCGGAATGCTCGATCGACGAGCGTGAGCATGCCGCTGGTAAAGTGGTTTTCTTCGAAGAACTCCGTGCCGTTGACCTGCCCCTTCAGGAACGCATCCAGGTTGAGAACTGTAGCGCGTCGATCAGCGGCGAATACTGACTGCCGAGGTTTGCAAAGGGTGTGGAGGCTCATGGTGGTGTGGACTGGATGGATTAATGGCGGAAATCATGGGTATTCTTGCGTCCGTGCAAGTTCTATATTGTGCGGGAAAACCCCACGCGGAAGTATAGAGGCAACGGCAAACTTTCGATGTGCGATAGGGCTGGAAAGAGTAAAAGTTGCGGAGGTTTTCGAAAAAAATGTTACTTCTCTTTGCGATCGACAGCCTTTCTCCTTCTCCTTCTAACTACGTTCTCCTCTCTTGTTCGGCCACAGTTACTCTCTGCCGTTAGCATTTGAAGCAAGAAGGATGGTTTTGATAGCGGTGTTTGGGAAACACCGAGTCCAGTAGATTCCGCCATGCCTGCTGAATGGCGTGCAGAGGTAAAAGAAGAGATCGAGGACAGGGCGCGAGAATTGACGCTGTTGCGAGATCAAGAGCTTGTCATTACCAGCAACCAAGCCTAATAGTCGTAGTCCAATTCCTCTGTATCTGACGCCTGCGCCTGCCTCTCTTCCGCATAGGCTATGCAGCCCTCAATAAATGAGTCGGAGTTTCCCCCGCAATCATCGGGATCGTGAATATCATTTTCCTCCGCCCACTCATACCCTGCCTCATGCCCTGAGCAATCAATTGTGCACGTGTACCCCATAAAGGTAGGCGGAGCATGCCGTGCGTAAGGGGCTGTCGTTTTAGATTGATATTCGCCCCAAGATTCTTCCCAAGGCTCCGGGTTATTCCGGGTTTGATGTTCCTGTTTTGTTGACGAGTCTTTTTCACACGAGAGCAGGGATCCGGCGATCAAGACCATAAGGATACTGCTCAGTAGCAGCTTCATTTTTATTGCCTAGATTTTGCTATTAGAGGGAGCAATACTTGCTTTGGGTTCACACTAGTCTGGCAATTTGCCAAGTCCAGCGGAGCTTGTCTATTGGACTAACGTACACCTGAGTTACAGTATGGGTATTGGGGGATGGAAGGGCAAAAAACCCACCGAAGTGGCTTGGTATAGAACTACCTGGGATCACCAGACGCGGAGGAAGGCAATTAGGGCGGCGCCGAACATCCGTGTAAATCGTATTGACGGACTTATGTAGAAGCCCCGAAACCTCCTTTACTCCTATTGTTTTCATCCTCAATTTCTAATTGCTGTAAAGCGAGGGAGCGAGTAGCATTCTTTAGCGTAACCCCGGGTGTAACCCCGTAGGTCTGCGGCATAAAGACAGATAGGATACTTATTGATTAAGGACCACCGACCAGGGTTCGTACCTGAGACCTGTGGATTAACAGCCCTATCACTATTTTATCGGAAACAGTTGATGCTAAGTACGTGAAACAACGGATAGACGAATGCCAGGAAAAAGAAATTGCAAAAAGCGATACTGGATACAAATGTAAATGAGCGGGAGTCAAGAACAAGACCGAGCTTTGACTGCCACTAGCGTTTTGATTTATTTAATAGGTGTCCTCTTTAAAATACGTCCTCTCGCTCTTTAATTTTTTGCTTAATTGGCTTCAGGTTATCTGCACATGAAGTAACAGCTACTAGAGCGGGTAAAAATACGGGTAAAAAATGTTTATGAAAAGTAGGAAACCCTCTTTCCTACTAGTTTTCTGAAGGTTTTTAGATTCCCCCTCCCGGCACCACGAAAGTATTTTCCACTTCTTCCAGAATCCTCCCAAAACCGATTAAGTTGTTGCTCTTCAACGGTTTTATCTGTAATCAGCATTATACAATTTCACCCAGTTTACCCTGTTCCGCTCTACTTCGGCCCCATTATTGCCCCAATTTTGGCCCCAAGCGTATGGCATCGATTACCAGATCAGGACGCAAATGGCGCGCCCAGGTAAACTCAAAGGTGTCCGTGACTCGGAGACATTTGACACCAAAGCAGAGGTCATGGCATGGGCGGTCGAAACGGAAAAAGCCATTCAAGCAGGCAAACGAGGTGAGATTCCGGATAAAACTTTTGGGCAACTACTCGAGCGCTACCGTGATGAGGTATCGATCACAAAAAAAGGGGAGCGCTGGGAACGGCTACGGATCGGAATGCTGTGCAGGGATGAGATAACGAAGATCAAGCTGCAAGAACTCAAGACAGATCATTTTGCCACCTGGCGGGATCGGGGGCTGCGGTCAGTATCGGCCGCTTCAGTTCTGAGGGAATGGACGCTCGTTTCGCACGCGCTGAATATTTCGGTGGTCGAATGGCGATGGCTGAGGGAAAACCCGATCAAGGTGTGCGCAGGCCCGCTGAACCGCCGCCTCGGGATCGTCGGCCTACGGGTGATGAGAACGAGCGTTTGCTATTTGCCCTTGGCTACGATTACGAGAAGATGCCCTCCACCGTCACAGCACGGGTTGGTGCTGCCTGGTTATTCGCCCAGGAAACAGCCATGCGTGCCGGCGAGATAGCGCGCCTCACGCGTGACCGGGTGGATTTCGAGCGGCGTTACGTTAGGTTGCTGGAAACAAAAAACGGTACAAAGCGGGATGTGCCGTTGTCGGCCGAGGCACTCCGCATCCTCCACCAGGTGGATAAAGTGCGGAATGGACAGCTCATGTTCGGGCTCACTACCCAACAGATTGATGCGCTGTTCCGGAAGGGTAAAGCTTGGGCGATGATCTAGGACCTCCACTTCCACGATTCGCGGCATGAAGCGATCACGCGCTTGGCCAAGAAGCTTGATGTCCTGGAGTTGGCCAGGATGGTAGGACATCGGGATCTACGTCAATTGATGGTTTACTACAACGCGACAGCGGAGGAGTTAGCATAAAAACTTGATTAGGTTATGCGAGTATTCTTGAGGTAAGGCAAAATTGAAACGCCTGAGATAGAAGGCAATGCTGAAACGTGGCCGGATATTCCGACCCATTTCAATAGCAGCAGTACGTTTGTACTAAACCCTGCTTCCTGATTTCTGGCGCCATGCCACCAGCCAGATCAGGCTGAGACCCGCGAGCATCAGGGCGTAGGATTGAGGTTCGGGGATAGATGGAACAGGCGATGCAGATGTGAAAAAGCCGTCAGCAATCACTTGCCCGTTGTCATTGATGTCCATGGCCCTAATCAGAGTCACTCCTTGTGGGAGGTCAATCAATGAATTGAGGTCCATCATCGCTCCCCCATCAGGCCCGGTGATGAAAGCGTGCTGAGGACCTCCCCTACCCAGGCTAGATTCTCCCACCACCTGTCCAGCGTCGTTCATGCCGAAGACAAAGCTGTAAGCGCCGCCTAACGTGCCAAGGTCTCTCATTCCCATTCCATCAGGACCGGTGATGAAAGCACGATTAATATCAAAGGCTTCAGCCGTGTGATAATTTCCCACCACCTGTCCCGCATCGTTGATGGCCTTAGCAGAACTCATACTGCCTAACGTACCAAGGTCCCTCATGCCCATCCCATCAGGGCCAGTGATGAAGGCATGAGTAGCGCCGTCAGCCGTGGCAGAACTTCCCGCCACCTGTCCCCCATTGTTGATGGCGTAAGCAGAGCTCCGATCACCACCGAGGGTGCCAAGGTCCCTCATGCCCACCCCATCAGGGCCAGTGATGAAGGCATGAGTAGTGCCGTTAGCCGTTTCAGAGCCCCCCACCACCTGCCCAGCCTCGTTGATGCCAGAAGCACTGCTGCCGAAAGAATGGCCGGAATAAGTACCGCTCAGGGTTCCCAAGTCCCTCATACTGATCCCGTCAGGGACAGTGATAAAGGCATGGGACTCATACTCATAAACCGAGCTAAAAAATCCCACCACCTGCCCCTTGTTGTTGACGTCAGAAGCAACCGAATCTGTCTGTGCCAGGTCACCGAAGGGACCCAAACTCTTAAGACCGATCCCATTGGGACCGGTGATGAAAGCATGATCAGGAGCTCCACCATAACTGCCCACTATTTGCCCCGCATCATTCATGGCGCTGCTACCGACTAGGCCATAGACGTCACGATCTAAACTCCCAAGCTCGGTCGCTGTCCTGCTGTTGAGGTCGATGAGATACGTGCGTTCCTGGGCAATGGCAGGATTAGCAAGGCCGCCAACCAGGGCTGCAGCGAGGATGAGGCCGTGGAAGTTGAAGCAATCTTTGATTATCATTGTAGGCTCCAGCAAAACGGATTGAAGGATTGATTTCACAGATCAAACGCGATCAATTTGCTTGAGACATTATCTATGGTGTCGAGTCTGATCCTAATCCCTGTTCCCTTTTCTTTTCAACTGCTTTTTGAACATGGCTTTTCCTGACTTAAGCTACGTCCCACATCATTATTAACGGGAATCTTGATCTCTCTCCCACTCCTCCCGCATCTGCTGAAGGCCTAACGCCCACTCCCTGCACTCGTTCCGTTTGACCCGGGTGCGATTGGCTTTAAGGGCGTAGTCGTAAAGATTTTCTTCAACTTCGCCTGGAAGTCGTAGCCAATCACATCGTCCTCCTCCAGGATCGACGGCGGCACTATCGGCAGTGGCGGACACTGGGTCAACTCGGCATGTTTCGGCTAGGATGCGCAGGCCGTCAGGATCGCGGTGGAGAGCAGCGTCGGCAGCGTGGATCTTCTGATTTTCTTTTGCGGCATTGTTTGTCACCCTGTCATTCAGTTTTGAGTTCGCCTCGATCAACGCAAGATTTCTGACGTTTGCCTCCTCGAGCTGCTGCTGGGGGTTGAGGTCAGCCATTCCTGGCTGAATCACTTCCGAAAGCTACTGGTCCGGTTCGAGAAAACGCACCGCAGCTACATCCACTGCTTATGCTCGCCTGCGCCATCATCGCCTTTCGCAGGGCAGAGGGCCCGGGAAAAACAAACATTATTTACGGATAAGTTCTAAGTAATAAGCGGATGCAAAGATTATGGATGCAAAGATTATTAAAATTGATAAAAAAAGAATCGTGATAAAATGCGTTTCGGCTCGCGTTCCGCTAAGAAATCTAACTGAAAAACTCGCAATCGTCGAAAAAAATGGGATAGCTGCAAGCTACTGACGGTATTTTTAACGGTACGTTTAAGAACTGAAATAATAAAAACCTTTGTAATCAACGTTTATACTTTTTTGCGACTACCCTCCCCACCAGATACGTGATAATAAACTGCTGCTTTTTCCAAAGATTTTCAGTCCTGCCCTCGAAGCCCGCCATCTGACGCTCCTCGCAATTCCTCCCAACGCTCCAGTCGTCCGAAATGAGTACCAATCCGACCATAAGGAGTTGCAATGCCATCCGATCTGGATTCCGAATCAATAATAATCTTCTGTCCTCACTGCTCGAATCAGCATGAAGAGACAATCTTGCGGCTCAAGTACGAACCGAGGCTTTCCTGTCCGGATTGCGGGAAATATATCGTCATCAATCTTCTTGACCTCTACACCATGCTTGAGTCGGTGCAAAAATCGTGTAAGGCGCTCCTCAAAAAATTGACCCGCATGTCAAACGGCAAAAGTCCACGTTGACCTGCAAAGCTGAGACTTCTGCCCGATTTTTAAAGGAAGCTCGGCCGTTACTGCAAGAAAGGAAAAATGACTTTTCGTCATGTTTCCATCTTTATGTTCTGCGATCTTTTCGCGAGCAAATTGCCTGTAGTTTCTCATCCTCCTTCCGCCTTGGCGAGATCACGCCATGATAGTCTCCGTCCTGCCCGAAGGACTGATAGTCAACCTCATACCCGGCAAAAACCATTGTTTTAAAAATTCCGAAACAAGCTTGACTGTAAAGCAAATACTGCTATGAATAAATCTGGAAATCCGAATGCCCTCCTGTCACTGGAGTAATGACGGTCAAAAACGCTTCATGCCCTGTTCATGACTTTGACATTTGAAGGCATGCGGGGTTTGTTCGAATTCCGACAATAAGGAGGTCGTTATGAAACAGTTGCCAGTGATAGGCTTTTTGTCCGCATTGATGGGACTGTGCAGTCTGCTTGTTACTCCCGTTTCACAGGCGGAACCGGTGAAGCCTTCCAAGACAATCAAGACGGAGTATCAATATTCGGCCAAGGTCGCGTGTTCATTGCTGCTGCCACATCAGGACGGAACACTGGCACGCGGCACTTATCGCACCACGGTCAACATTCATAACCCGAGCGACAAAAAAATCAGCATTGCCGCCAAGGTGGCGCTTGCCGCACAGTTTGGCTCCGAGCCAGGCCCATTCGACGTGACGCCTTTCAAGGAGGCCGTCATTCAACCGGATGGGGCGGTAGGGGTCAATTGCTTTGATATCGCCAATTACTTTTGTCCGATCGATGGCGTGTGCGTGGATTTCGCCTTTCTTGAAGGATTCCTGGTCGTGAAAAGCCCGGTGCCCCTGGATGTTGTCGGCGTTTATACCGCTCGCCATACTGATGGAGAAGTCGAATCCATCGACGTGGAAGCGGTTGCGCTCCGCCAGGTTCGTGAGACGATCAGCATAGGCACAGCGGAATCCGGGAAGCGAGGAACAGGCAAGCGCGTCGATTATCCGCCGAAAGGAAGTTCGGCGTATGGGGAGAAAGAACCGAAGCAGATGTGCGGTGGCATAGCGGGCTTCCCCTGCCCTGAGGGCAAGAAGTGTGTGGATGATCCTTCAGACAATTGCGATCCGGCACATGGCGGAGCGGATTGCAGTGGTATCTGCGTAAAACAATGATTTGAAGTAGTCGCGAAAAGGCGTTTTTCCTGGCAGGGGCGGATGCAAATTCGTCCTTGCTCAGAGATGGATTGAAATTGGCAAACTATAACTGAATAAATCGTGTTTCCGGAAAAACCATATTAGTTTGAGTCGTTGTTGACGGGTGAAGATGCACGCGACTTTATATTAGAGACTGTCCCCTGCCATGATCAATGAAATTTGCATGGACATTGCCAAGGCAAATGAAAAATGATAGGCAAAAAGCTTTAATGAATTTCATATCTTTGTTCATGTGGATTATTGCACGAGCAAAGCAAATATTATGCCTGTTATAAAAACATCATAAAAAGACTGGAGGTGTTGCAAAAGGGAATCATTGTTCAATGTTGCCCAGAACAAGTAATGATTGATGGGTCTCAAAACCTATCAGCTACATTTGCCCCGCTAAAGTCCCCTTGGCTGTTTTCACCACATGAATAATATGGGTTAGATATGACCCGGCAATGGGTAAATCTCGTATGTTTGTTTACTGTCGCAGTTTTCCAGCCGGAAATCTCCTCCAATTTGTCCCCATTAGGGGTAAAAAACGACACAGTTCTCTCGTCTGATATTAATTTTCCAATGGAGATTCAATGTACACTCTCTCTTGGTGGCATGACTTTTGCTGGAAATTAATGTAGGCAGGATCCCCTAAAAACCTTCTCTTACTGGAGAGAAATCATGAAAATTACCCATAGCTCTAAAATCCAGAGTTTGATTTTGGCAACAGCCTTGAGTATCGGCCTATGTTTCGTTTCCCCTGTCTCTGCACAGCAGTTACGTTCATATATTCTGGACCTCAATACCAAAAGACTGACCAGTATGGGCACCCTGGGTGGAAGTGACAGTTTCGCCTATGGCATTAATGACGCTGGGCAGGCGGCGGGGGGGTCCGACACGAGCACAGGTGAGAGGCACGCTTTCATCACCCGCCCCCACCCCAATGGGGTGTACGCAGCGGATCTTGGGACGCTGAGTGGAGGTTGGCCACATTTTAGTGGCGCCTATGGCATCAATGACGCTGGACAGGTGGTAGGGTACTCCTCCGCGGCTGGAGGTTGGCACGCTTTTATCACGGGTCCTGATGGGGTGGGCATGACCGATCTCGGGACGCTTGGTGGACGTAACAGTTTTGCTTGGGGAATCAATCACGCTGCACAGGCGGTGGGGGAGTCCGACACGAGGACAGATGAGACGCACGCTTTTATCACCGACCCCAATGGCGCTAACATGAGGGACCTGGGCACGCTAGGCGGGGATCGGAGTCGAGCTCATGGTATCAACGATATAGGGCAGGCGGCTGGATACTCTCGCACAGCTGAAGGTTATTACCATGCTTTCATAACCGGCCCTGATGGCACGGGGATGACCGATCTCGGAACCCTTGGTGGAGGTGACAGTTACGCTTGGGACATTAATAACGCCGGACAGGTAGTGGGGGGATCCTTCACAGCAGAGGGTTATCATCGTGCCTTCATCACTAGCCCTGATGGGGCGAACATGAGGGATCTGGGCACCCTGGGTGGAAGGGAAAGTTGGGCTTATGGCATCAACGATGCAGGGCAGGTGGTAGGCGAGTCCATCACGGCTACAGGTGATTTGCACGCTTTTATTACAGGCCCCAATGGTGTGGGCATGGCCGATCTCAATTCGCTAGCTGAGTTGCCCGCCGGACTTGTTCTAGGGGACGCCCAAGACATCAATAACGTGGGACAGATCATCGTCGCCAACGCTCTTCCTCCTATTCCTGAACCTCAGTCCTATGCCTTGATGCTCGCGGGCTTGGGCTTGATCGGGTTTGTGGCATGGCGAAAGAACCTGCTGGCATAAAAATAGCTACAAACCCAGCCCTTTCGGTTACCCGCCCTGGCGGTCGTGCTCTTTCCGCCCCTCTTTAGGCTTGTCCATTAAGATCGTCCTTAAAACTCGAGAACAATCTATCGAATATATTGATAAAGCGTTTCCCGACTAATTCCAAACTCCTTCCCCAGCTTTGATCGGTTTGCGCCTGCTGTGGCCTGTTCCCACAGCTGAGCAATCCTCTCTGGGTTTAGAGCTGGCTTCTTGCCCTTGTAGACTCCTTTGGCCTTTGCTAGGGCTATCCCTTCCCGCTGTCTTTCCTTGATGAGTGAGCGCGCAAACTGGGCGAAGGCACTGCGCATGGTAAACATCAAAGTAGAGCGAGGATCATCATTACCGGCAGTGAAGTTCATATTCTCCTTAATGAATTGACCGATACTCCCCGATCATTCATTTCCCTCACCAGCTTGACCATGTCTTCCACATTACGCGCCAGCCTGTCCATGGAATGGACTATGAGCGTATCCCCCGAACGAATGTGATTGAGTGCGGCCTGGAGCTGAGGCCTGTTCGTATTCCTGGCTGATGCCTTGTCGGTAAATACCTTGTCTAGCTTAATACCGTCGAGCTGGCGCTCCGGGTTTTGATTCAGTGAACTTACGCGAACGTATCCGATTCTTTGGTTGGCCACGACTCTCTCCTCGCATAGCTTGTCAGGATAGAGTCTACAGCTCTCACCAAGAGATGTCAATTAATAATAATTTAAAGTCTATCCTGACAAAAAATAGGAGAAAAATTGTCAGGTAGATTTGTCAGGATGGGGTGTACTCCAAAATGACGTTCTCAACGAAGTCAATGAGCCACTTATCCTCGCGCCCCCATCGCACGGCTGGTACTGGCTGTAGCAGAAGCTTTCAAAATGGGGTTAGGTAGTGGAGTTAATCCTTTGCATGTCGCTGACGCAACAGCGGATGGCCGGGGAACTCTTGTTCCACCTGGTCACGCCGATTCGCGTCGATTTGTTGCTGGATATATTCTGGAACAGTCAGTCGGGAGAATGGCGAGATGACCCGGGTCCAAGGATCGGAAAAGAACCAGCGAATAAAGGATTCGGCCGTTGGTTCTCCCAAGGGAGCATTAGCAGTTTGCTCGCGCAGCTTGTTGATCTGCCCTATTTGATCTTCGAGAGGTTCAATGGCCCCGAGCTCATTTAGCTGTTTACCGCCTATCGCTTCTGCTAGGGCTGAGAGCAAATCTTTATTATTCGAAACGACCACCGATATATCCCACACCCGAGTGGTCTTGTCCTTCGATGCGGTCAACACCTTGTTGCCGTCGGGACTGAACTGTGCAGAGTTGACCCAACCTTCATGCCTCATAGCCTCGCTCACAGGCTTGCCGGTTTTGCCATCCCACAGCCGTGCAGTATGGTCCTCCGATACGGTCACCACCTTGGTACCATCGGGACTGAACTGTGCAGAGTTGACCCAACCTTCATGCCTCATAGCCTCGCCCACAGGCTTGCCGGTTTTGGCGTCCCACAGTCGCGCAGTCCGGTCCCATGAGCCCGTCACCACCTTCGTACCATCGGGACTGAACTGTGCGGAGCTGATCGCATTGTTATGCCTCATAGCCTTGCCCACAGGCTTGCCGGTTTTAGCATTCCATAGCTGAGCTTTACCGTCCAAAGACGCGCTCACTACCTTTGTGCCATGAGGGCTGAACTGGGCAGACTGAACGGGAAAAGCATGTCTCATAACCTCGCCCAAGGGCCTGCCAGTTTGGGCATCCCATAGTCGTGCGGTATTGTCCCCTGATGAGGTAAGTTCCACTGATGCGGTCACCACCTTCTTGCCGTCTGGACTGAAGCGGGCAGAAATTACCCAACTTTCGTGCCTCATGACCTCGCCCAAGGGCCTGCCAGTTTGGGCATCCCATAGTCGGGCGGTATTGTCCCAGGATGCAGTCACCACTCTGGTGCCATCGGGACTGAAGTGGGCAGAGTTAACCCCATCTTCATGCCTCATAGCTTCCCCCAAGGGCTGACCGGTTTTAGCATCCCACAGCCGGGCGGTATGGTCCTCCGATACGGTCATCACCTTGGTACCGTCGGGACTGAACTGCGCAGATGTCACCTTATCTTCATGCTCCATGGTCTCGCCTACAGGCTTGCCGGTTTTGATATCCGACAGGTGCGCGGTCTTGTCCATTGATGCGATCACCACCTTCGTACCATCGGGACTGAACTCAGATATCACGTCACCTTCATGCTCCATGGTCTCGCCCACAAGCTTGCCAGTTTTGGCATCCCAAAGCCGCACGGTATGGTCCTCTGATACGGTCACCACCTTGGTACCGTCGGGACTGAACTGCGCGGATGTCACCTTATCTTCATGCTCCATGGCTTCCCCCAAGGGCTGGCCGGTTTTGGCATCCCACAGTCGGGCGGTATTGTCCTTTGATGCGGTCACCACTCTCGTGCCATCGGGACTGAAGTGGGCGGAGTTGACCCCATCTTCATGCCTCATGGCTTCCCCCAAGGGCTGGCCGGTTTTGGCGTCCCACAGTCGCACAGTCCGGTCCCATGAGGCCGTCACCACCTTCGTACCATCGGGACTGAAGTGGGCGGAGTTGACCCCATCTTCATGCCTCATGGCTTCCCCCAAGGGCTGGCCGGTTTTAGCGTCCCACAGTCGGGCGGTATTGTGCGGGGATGCGGTCACCACTCTCGTGCCATCGGGACTGAACTGTACAAACCGGACCTCGCCTTCATGCCGCATGGGCTCGCCCAGAGGCTTTCCGGTTTTGGCATCCCACAGTCGGGCGATATTGTCCTTTGATGCGGTCACCACTCTCGTGCCATCGGGACTGAAGTGGGCGGAGTTGACCCCATCTTCATGCCTCATGGCTTCCCCCAAGGGCTGGCCGGTTTTGGCATCCCACAGTCGGGCGGTATTGTCCTTTGATGCGGTCACCACTCTCGTGCCATCGGGACTGAACTGTACAAACCGGACCTCGCCTTCATGCCGCATGGGCTCGCCCAGAGGCTTTCCGGTTTTGGCATCCCACAGCCTCGCAGTCTTGTCATCTGATGCGGTCACCACCTTCGTGCCGTCCAGACTGAACTGAGCAATCCAGACCGTATCTTCATGCCTCATGGCCTCGCCCAGAGGCTTTGCGGTTTTGGCATCCCACAGCCGCGCGGTCTTGTCCTTTGATGCGGTCACCACCTTCGTGCCGTCCAGACTGAACTGAGCAATCCAGACCGTATCTTCATGCCTCATGGGTTCGCCCACAGGCTTGCCGGTTTTAGCATTCCATAGCTGAGCTTTATCGTCCAAAGACACGCTCACTACCTTTGTGCCGTGAGGGCTGAACTGAGCAATCCAGACCGTATCTTCATGCCTCATGGGCTCGCCCACAGGCAGGAACCAGCTTCTCTGCTGCAGGAGATTGACCAGAAGAGTACGACTAGCTGTTCCCTCGGGGTTCAGTCGCACAGCATGAGCAAGATAAGCCAGAGCGTATCGAATGTTATTATTTTGATAATACCATTGGGCTTCGCGGAAATTGGATGCTGCCAAGGCAATTTGTGCCTTTTTCTTTGATTCTTCCGCTGCAGCTTGCCTTTCCTGCGCCGCAAGAAGTTCAGCCTGGCGGTAGCGCTCTTCCGCCTCGCGCCGTTGCGTCTCCCGCTGACGCGAGCACAACAGAAATTCGCTGGTCAATTCCAGCCGTCTGCGATAACCTGGCTTGGCGGCAACTGCCTCAAAGATTGCCAGTCGCTCTCCTTCTACAAGCCAATCGATTTTTTTGCCGCTCGTGCTCCAAGCACTTGCAGCCTGTTCGAGCCGAACAGCATCTTTCAGATCGTCACCCTCCTCCCGCAGCCATTCAGCCAGTTTGTCCCATTGGCGCAAGAGGCTTTCATGGGCAACCTCGAAGACCTGCTCTCCGTCACGCATGTCGCTCAGCAGCAGACGCTTCTCAACCAGCGCCTGTATCAGGACAAGACTATTGGATGGGAGATCGGATTTTCTTGCCCTCCTTCGCATGGGCTGGTTGTTTTCTAGATTGATGGCGGCAAGCCAGGGAATGAATGCGGCATGCAATATTTCGAGCTGGGCCTTCCTTGTTTCCGGATCGAAAGCCAATATTGAGTCAATCTCAGTCTGAATGACATTGCTTATCCCGCCCATGCTCTGATACTCATCGAGGCGCAGATCGCCATCCTTCCCATAATCACGGTACAGGTGCGATAAAGTCAGACTCAACAGTGGCAAGGTATCAGCTCCCTGGTCGCAATCAGCCAGGAGTTGCTGCACGAGGTCCGCTTTGACTTCCAGTCGCTTGGCGCTCCGGGTTGAACGCTCGGCTGGGCCAGTTATGACTTCCTTGAACTGGGCTCGCGGCATGGGCTTCAATGCGTCGAACACCACTGTTTTTAATCCCGTCAGCTCAGACGCGGTCTGTAGGGGTTCGTAGCGGTCGGAGCGAATAGTGAAGGCTACGATTAACGAGGGGCTTCCTCCCCTGTCAGATAGACTGGCCCGCAGAACATTGCCTAGGAGCTCGAGAAATCTGCGTGCCTCTTCGGTAGCGTCAGCATTGAAGAGTTCTTCGGCCTGATCTACCGGAAGAATCAGGGTAGGGGGCGGCGCATTGTCTGGCAGTCCAAGCAACTGATGGCGAGCCGCGCATTGAATATTGTGCAGTAGCTGCGCAAGACGGTGAGCACTTTCACCAAGCGCTATTTTTACTTCCCCCCTGTTGGTTGGCTTAAGACCAAGATCATCATTTGCCTGGGAGATCGCGTGCGCAAGCCCCCGCTCTCCGAACAATGGGCTGCGTTCCGGACGGATAACTTCCAGTGGATGGAAGTGTCGGGCGTCACGCTTCAGCCGTGGCAGGAGGCCAGCGCGCAGGAATGAGGACTTGCCTGCACCGGAAGGCCCGAGTATGACGAACAGAGCCTCGTCCCCGGAAGCACGCATCCCCCGCAACTTATCCAGGCCCTGCAATATCTCCACATCGCGGCCAAAAAACACGGCAGCGTCCTCTTTATCCAGGGGTTCGAAGCCCCGGTAGGGGGAGCGGGCCTCGTCGCCCTTCGGCGGCCACGGAAAAAAACTGGCGCTCAAGCCCGCTGTTTGCAGCCCTAATCGCAGTCGGCCAAGTCCGTTGGCAAGGAAAGAAACATCAGCCGGACGTTCGTGATGAACGAAATGAATAGCCTCAGTTGATCCCTTGCCGATGAGATAGGTCAACTGATACTCTGAGGTGAGCTCAGTGGGCAGTTCGCCCAGCGGCGTCTCCTTCACCACCACACCGAAGATGAGTTTGTTTAGGCTCTTAGCCAGTAGAAATTCAGTCAGGCACCACTTTGATTTTGCCCATGCCGGGGAGATGATGAATATGACTGCTTCACAGTGGTCAGCTGCACGCCGCAGTGCTTCCTGCCACCGCTCGCCAGCCTTCAAGCCACGCACTGGATCAAGATCGAGAAAGACATCATCCCAGCCGTTATCCAGTAACCAGTGCTTCAGCGCAACCGCTTCAAGTTCATCTACACTGGAATGGCTCAGGAAGATGAGGGACATGTTTTCACCGAGGTTCTTTCGTCTTACCCATCACGCGCCTACTACAGGCATCACTTGCATCATTTTAGGTATCCTAGGAGCCAGTTCTGGTTTCAGGGATCTTCACGCCCTCAAAATATTGGGCCGTCTCCCCTGACACTGCCTCACTTACCGTTTTGATGAATTTCTGCAGGCCTTCTCTCAAAAGCGCCAAGCCTTCCTCGTCGGTTAATGCGGCCCTTGCCTCAGCGGTTCGCAATTCCCACTCGGTCAACGCAAACTGTAATGTGAGTTGTGTCTGGACATAGCCTTGCCATGCCTTTTGCCAATTGAAAAAGGAATTGGCTGCAGCGACAAGGGCAACCAACCAGGCAAGCGTTGATGCCACTTGTGCCTGCAGATCTTTTGGAGCCAGCTGGGTCAGGAAGGGAAGACTGATGCTCAAAAATAATAAGATGAATCCACCAGCTCGAAAGGCCCTGCGTCTCTGGGGTGCACGTTTCTTGTAAAAAGCGATATACCAAAGCACGCTGCCTTGAGTTGAGGCGTCCTTAAAGAAACTCTGCTCATTGAGCGCGGCCAGGAAAGCCTCGACCTTCGGCAGGGAGTTCTGAGCGGTAGCCATTATTCTTTTGTTCTTCTGATTTTTTTCAGCCACAATTCGCGCGGCTTACGTTAAATAATGCAATATTAATATTAGTACGCTAGGGCCTGTTGACGTTTTGATCCAAGGTTTTGTCATTAGGAAGAAAACCCGTATTGTTAAAGCTCTCATACAGTAACAACACGAGTTTTCGATGCCCCGATTGCTGCTCAATAAAGCCCACCGTGGATATTTTTCAAGATCGATCTTTTCATTTCGGCAGTGTAACGATTCGTCCAGCTTGCAGGGTCCCGGATTGTTAACGATACCGAAAATGGGATGATTTGCCCGATGCAGACGGCACTTCTGCTTCCACCACAGGTGCCACAATCTTGATCAGCGCAGGAAAGCAAAGCGGAGACACGAGCTTGGGCAGTTATCAACAGATCTATCCACGCCAATCGGGGAAAAATCGATCCATGTCCCCCTTGGCTGCCTCAAATTAGGGTGTACTCCAGAAGGACACTTGGCGGAGGCTTGTAAAGGGAACTTTACCTGCCACCTTTAAGCAGGGTGAGTGCGGGAGAAAGTGAGTGAGCATTGGCTCCGCTTTCGCTCTACCCATCGTACCGCAGCTACCATTTCAGTGCATCACTTACCTTGACAGTCCGTATTCACAGGAAATTTCGAATGATGGTCTCCCCGTTTGCTCAGATAATGAGTGATGAAGGACATTGTCCATAATGAGAAAGATTCGGCCGGTACAAGCATTTGGCAAGGGCTAACCGCCGTCGGGCTGGAGATCTACGTTTGCCGGACCGTTGAGAACTTTGCCATAGGGGTCGAAGCGAGACCCGTGGCAGGGGCAATCCCAGGTTTTTTCCGCGTCATTCCATGCCACAATGCAACCCAGATGGGGACATACGGCGGAGCGTTTGTGCAAGGACCCTTGGCTATCCCGGTAGACAGCTAGCTTCTTCAGTCCTTGCCTAACCAGTGCTCCGGTACTCGCTGTAATTTCGCGAGTCTGATTGAGGTCTCCAGCGGTTGCATAATCCGAGTATTGGGCCAAGACATTGAGGTTCTCTCTGGCGAATTCCGGAGCTGCCCGAAGGGAAATGCGTGACGGATCATAAAGAGTTTCCCATTCGTTTTCCCGTCCGGAGATGAGATCGGTGAGAAGAATGCCAGCAATCGTTCCGTGCGTCATCCCGTTTCCAGAATCGCCCGTAGCCACATAAATATTTTTGTCCCCGGGATTTCGTCCTATAAAAGCAAGGCTGTCGATGGGCTCAATGATCTGCCCCGACCAGTGAAATTCCACCGCTCCTGCCGCCGGGAACCGTTCCCGCGTCCAGGCTTCCAGCCTACCAAATCGCTCGTCAGCATCGTCGGCCTGGCCCGTCTTATGGTCTTCCCCGCCGACAATCAGCACCTCATACCCTGATAATTCCTGCAGTCGGACGTAATGGTACGGATCGGGCGTATCCCAGTAGAGCGCTTTTGTCACCGATCCTTTCGCAACCCGAAGGCCAATGACGTAAGTGCGATAGGCCGCCTGTTTGGTGTGAATGGTAACCCAATCGTTAACCGGCGTATTCGTCGCCACTACGATTGCTCCGGCGGACACCACCAGACCCCTGTCCGTTTTGACGTGGGTGGGGGAGCCATCCTTGAATTCTTCCACATGAGTCTGGTTAAAGATGCGTCCGCCTCTTATTTCAATTGCATGCGCGAGGGCGTCCAAATACTTCAGCGGATGAAACTGCGCCTGACGGGGAAACCGTAGGCAAGGTCCGGTATCAAATCCCTCTAGCGGAGCACGCTTGATATGCTCCACGTCCTTCAATCCAGACTTATGCGCTGCTTCCAGCTCTTTATCGAGCACATCCGTCGAGTCGCCCGGGGGCACAAACAAGTAACCGTCAAGTCTTTCAAAATCACAGGCGATTTTCTCCTTCGTGATAATTGCCTCAATGCGATCTATTGCTGCAGTATGACTTTCAGCAGCGAGCCGGGCGCCTTTCTCTCCATGCATCCTTTCGATCTCGAAATAGCGATCGTCGAGCGCGTTAACCAGATGCGCTGTAGTTCGCGATGTTTCCCCACTCGCTATCGATCCATCGTCCAGGATGATGACAGATCGACCTTCGTTCGCAAGCAGATAAGCGGTCGTGAGACCGGCAATACCGGCGCCAACTACGCAGACCTCCGCTGTCATATCTTCGGAAAGGGCCGGCCGGGACGATATCTCAGTCGTTGCCATCCAAATTGAAGTCATGACTCCCGAGTTCTTCATCTTATTCTCCATTTTTATCAGGGGGATACGCAGAATTTCTGCCATCTTGCTATTTTTTTATAGCAGGTATTCCGCTTTTAGTCATATAAAAAAGACCAAATCCTCTGCAGCTTGCCTACAGTCAGCTTGGCGTTCACGTTCAGCCTATCGCGGCATGGGCCACCTATTTGCTGGTTGTCAAAAAACCGATCAGGTTTCCCTGGGTTTTTGGAAATCAGGCGCCACCACTTCGCCATTCGACGAGACAAAGACGACCGCTATCTTGCGGGGTGTCTGTTTGGGCGCGTTCCCCTTGCGAAACAGTCCCATGTGCCTGAAAAGCCGCTCCTGGGCGCTGTTCTTGTCCCAGAACCTTATTCTGCACGTCCTCCCTGTCACCTTGCCGTCAGTAATGGTCTGGCCGACTTCAATCGTTGAGATAGCAGAGGCCGTTGCATCATCGATTTCATGAATGGCTTTCGGTGATCCATCAGTGTTGAACAGCCTGCGTATGTCCGAGAAAGCGACCGCTGCAGTCTCCCGAATGATAGTTTCGCTGGTCAGCTCGCAGCGTTTGGCGACCTCCCTTTGCTTCTGCTCGATGGCTTCCTGAACCTTAGCATTTCTTAGCAATTGGCAAGCAGACACTTCCGCTGAATTACCTCGCGCTCGGTACCCAGCACGTACATAAGCGGCTGTCGCATTCAGGTCAACGCAATATTCAGTTGCGAATCGTTGCTGCCTGGGTGTCAGTTCAGCAGGTTCTGAATGCTTCATGATGGCGTCCTTTCTGGCACTCACGTCAATACCGGTACTTTCGCCGGATTTGATCAGTACAAGCGGCCATCTATTCCTCCCTCAGCTTCCATTTCGCCAGCGCTTCATTGAGATAAGCATCCATGCTGGAATTCACCAGGCAGAGTTCCCCACGCGCCCGCTTGACGAAATACCGTCTGGCATCCATGTCAAGGCGGCACTTGTTCATCAGGGCTGCAATTCCTTCAGGGTCGGTCTCACCAATTTGAGTGAGCCATGCGCCAAGCAAGGCTTCTTCCTCGTCGCTCATGGGGGGCGCAGCACGGGCTGAGCTGTGATTTTCCTGAAAAGCCGGCGGAAGAGTACTGGCAATATCGACGCTGGAAGTCCCCAAATTTTTAGATTTGCCAGGTTGGGGTACTGACAATACTGACGAAAGTACCCTTTTGTCAGTATTGTCAGTGCAATCGCCAGCACTTTTCGAAATTTGCGCGGGGGATTTGGCGTTCGCACTCAACTCACGTCGCGCACACTCAAGCCAGTTCGTCATCGTGTTTCCCCGTTTTGCCCAGCTCGCTTATCCTGGGATTGATCCAGTAGCGCCGGGTAGACCGGCCGCTAGCGCCAATGTCCTCACTGCGCAACCACTCTTCCTCTTCCAGCCAGGCCAAGCCTGCCTGTATCACTGGTTTTGTTTTCAGGCCACTCCACTGCTTGCGCATAACGTCTCGTACAGTGAAACCATTGACCAGATCACCTTGCAACAACTTTTTCGCCAGTGCCTGTGCCGCGCAAAGCTCCATATCGGCCAATAAACCATAGCACCGTCGGGCATGGGCCTCAAGGTATTCGCACCAGGCTGCAGCGCGCAGGGCGGCCTCCTTCGATAAGGGTCCCCGCCGGCCTGTAGCGGCACATTCAACCAGATGGAAGATCAGCGCCAGCGCGGGAAACAGTTTGTCAAATTTCGCCAGATGTTGAGCCATCAAGGAATCCTCTTCCGCCGGTAGGCGCTCCGTATGTAAATCGCTGGACCACTTGATAAACAACTCCTGTGCAGCCTCGTCGAAGTGGAAATGGGGAAACTTGATGAATTCATCGGCTGGCGCCGCCCCCCAGTCCACCGGATTAAATTCCGCCAACGCTTCGAATATCGCGAAAGCCTGGTTGCGTGCCTCCATGTTTGGTGCGCGGTCGCGCCACTCCCATTTCCGGTGATCCGGGTAGACCAGCAGTTGAAAGCGTTGCAGCATGCCGTCGTTTGCCAGGGCATTCTTGATCTGCTCCAGGTAGGCAGTCAGTTTGTCCGGCTGGATTCCCCCAAAGATCGACACGCACAGGTTGGGGATAAAAATGGAGCCGCGGCCAATGCGGTCAGTATCGAAACTGCTGTTGCCGTTCCAGGCTTCCAGGTAAAAGGCACGCTCCCCTTCACGGCCATACCTTTCCCATGATGAAAGCAATCCCACCAGTTCATCGCGCAAGAGCAGCAGCCCACCGGGGTTGTCCCTGAGCAGCTCGCCCAGTTTTTCAATGGTCGTGTCATTAGTCTTGTAGCGCCGCAGTGCAGGTGAATCGGGAACCTGCTGCCGGTGATCTTGCAGCTCCTGCACGAGGCTGTCCAAATCGCCGTTTTTGGGATCCTTTGCCGCCGCCTTGATGTGATGCTCGATTGCATCCTCGCGTGCCTTGAATACGGTTCTGCTCGCATCACAGGCATCCAGCTCAGCTCGATGCGCCTCTATTGCCTGCTCAATCAGCCGCTCCAGGGGTTTCAGTGCTGCGCTGATGGCGGGAGATTTCTTGGCCGAGGGAAGACCTACTACTCCGCCCCAGACATTGGGCACGACAAGCCAGTCATCCTGTGCCTTGGGCTTGATCGCGCACCGGGCACCGATGATAGAGCCAAGTGCCACGACCGCAGCCGCCGCAACAAAGTCCGGTGGACAGGGCATGCGGTCGGCTTCGTCCATGACCCATTCACGCAGGACTGGAGGCAACAGCGTTTCTGCTTCAAATGAGGGAACGGGATGTAGCTTCCCCTTGATATCGCCGGGTTCCGGCCAATCATCATTTTGCGAATTGACGCTGGCCGTACCCTCCGTATTCCTGTTCCGGATTACTCCTGCTACCTTGTCAAGAAAAGACTGTCCACGCTCTATGGCTTTATTCATGGTTCAGTCCTCCAGCATCCAGTGCTGCATGTATCCTGCATACTGCCAGAGCCAACCGCTCTCGGTCAGCGGCATTCAAGGGTTCCCCTGCAAGAATCGAGGAAGCCGTTACAGCTACGAACAACACTTCGAATGCGATGGCGTGAAGGATGTCAGTCGCAGGAAAAGGCCGCTTCTCTCTCGTGAGCCTATGCCCCAATTCCCGTGACGGGTATAGATCATCGAACGTAATTGCCAGCCGGGACAAAATGGAATGGATGTCACACCCAGCGAAACAATGGACCAGAACTCGCCCATCATCCAGTTCACGTAGAGCTAAGGAAGGACTGCGATCGTTATGTGCAGGGCATAGGGCCAGCCAGCGGCCCTGTCCCCTGCGTTTGACCCCCTCAAGTAATGGCAGCATACGATCGAGGCTCATTATTGATCCTCCTTGCCCGTTTTGCGGCATTGCTCGATACACTTGGCTTGCCACTCAGCTATTGATTCTTCGGTCCACGCTACAGATCGAGCACCGATGGAAATGGGAGCAGGAAATTCGTCCCGACTGATCGCGTCGTATATCCAGCTACGGGAGCGACCGGTAATAGATGGCAGTTCCTTCATACGAAGGAACCGGCGTAACTCGCGGGTCCGGCGCGCCCGGCACAGCTTCTTGCGCATGGTATCTCCTAACAAACAAGGCCGGGTGCTCCGCGATGTTACTGGCCTTGCCCGTACAGTTGAGGAATGTAGCGGAGCACCTGAGATACAGTGTGCGCGGGCAAAAAATAAGGCGGAACCACTTCGGTTCCGCCTTTATATTTGTATTACAATAACTTAGTTAGGCAGCAATAAGTAATCGGGCAACTCTCACTATTTCCACTGCTTTCGTATTCTGCGCAACACTGTTTCTGACGTCATGCCAAGCTCTGCTGCCAGTTTTTTTGCTACCTCGTCTCTCGTTGATACCCGCCCCGGAGTCTTCTTTTTTAGTTCAGCGGCTATTTCGTTAGCTCTCTTCTGCATTTTCAGATCATGGTTTAAATGACCAGGCTGCTTATGTTCGCTTTCCCTATTACACTCATCGTTACCAAAATCCAACGTTTCGATTTCTTCGATCTCAGAGACTGGAAAAAATGCAGTTTCGATGCGTGGGTCAACGCCGAGAAGTGAACAGCCTGCCCCCGTTATCCCACAGATTGGATGAAAACCGGTAAGCCGAGATTCCCGAATTTTCGCCATAATGTAGACTTTGGGTTCGATCCCTGGTTGTTTGCTCCATTCTTCAATTAGCTTCTTTCCTGTTATGTAGCGTTCGCTGGGATAGAAGTTAATAATCTCCTCTTTGAGGAACCACAAATTCATCAATGGAGAAACATAATCTTCGCTGATGCGGGGATGGGTTCGAACGGCATAGGAAAACACCCAAGGATCTGCGAATTCATGGGCGTGTTCATAGGCCCTAAGGCCACCCAGCTCCGGTCCATAAAAAATCCAAGCCGCCATTTCTTCAGGGGTTGCGCCAATTCGCTCTGCAAGTAACCTCATCGCTTTTGCGTAGGGAATATAGTCAGGGCGATCCACGCCGACATTTATGTTCTGGACGCGCTGTTTCTCACCTGATATGCGTTGGTAGTCAGGGTGACTATGAAATAGCTGTTGCTCTTTTTTTGTCATATTGAAGTACCGTTGTGATGCGACACAAATTTCTTTCTTCGGTAATACGACACACGATTCATGCATATCCCTGCCGAGTTCATGCCTAGCGTTCGAGCCATTCGTGTTTCCAATCCAAATCGGTCGTGATCCTGGATTTAGGATGTGCAGAGGGAGATTGAGATACAGATAAAAAGGGGATAACCGAACAGGAAAAGATCACGTAGGATTGATCTGTATTTTACTGTACATTTACAGTCACGAGAGGAAAACAATGGCAACAAAAAAACAACAACTCTAACCTTCCATATTGACCGCGCTTTAAAGAGGCCTTACGAAGGGCTGCAGCATGTGAGCATCGCTCAATCTCGAATATGGCGGAAGTTTTGATCCGAGATTATTGCGCGAGTAACAATATTAATATTGCTGAGCAGGGCAGTCTGTTTGAGGAAGAGGAGAGGCAACCGGCTAGTACCAGAAAAGTCCTCTCCGCAGCAAAATTGGCGCGTCTAGGCTTTGCCTGCGGCTCTGGTATATAGCAGTATCACTTCCGCTCCAGGCTTCATCCCTTCCAGCTCATCTGCCCACCATTGCGCCAGTTCGCGTCGCTCTCGGATATACGTCGCCCGATTGTAGGTTGCCCGGATCGCGTTTCCGTCCTTATGCGCCAAAGCGGCCTCGATCACGTCATGGCGGAACTGCCCGTGTTCGTTGGCCATTGTGCTGAAAAAATGCCTGAAGCCATGAGGGACAATCCGATAGTGCGGCCAGATCGTTCGCAAGGCCTTCGAGATCGTCATATCACTGATGGGCTTGGTAGAACTGGTCACACTGGGGAATAGCAGTTTGCTGTAGCTGGTGTAACGGTGTAGTTCCTTCAATGCAGCAATCGCCTGATGCGACAGGGGCACGATATGCGGTTCGGACATGTGATTGCGGTTTCGCATGCGTTCAAGCGGGATTGTCCATAACGCTTTCTCGAAATCGAACTCTTCCCATTGCGCCAAGCGCAATTCACCAGGACGGGTAGCCACCAGCATTTGCAGCCAGATGGCAAGACGGGTTTCAGCCCGCCCAGGATACTCAAACAGATTGCGCAGGAACTGGGCAGCATCCTCACGGCTCTTAAGACCCGGATGGCGCTTTTCTTTATGCTTCTTCAGTACCAGGTCTTTCTGGGGCACGGGATTATGCTCGATCATTTCTTCGCTAAGGGCGAAGTCAAAAACAGACCTGATCCACGCCCGGCATTTCTGCATGATCTCAAGCGCTCCACGGCGCTCCATTGCCTGCATCGCATCCCGCACCATGAGAGCACTCACATCCTTGATTGGCAGATCGCCGAAACGGGGGTAGACGTTGGCTTTGAATGTTTCCTCTGTCTTTTTATAAGTGGTGGGAGCCAAGGTACGCTTCTTGATATTCAGCCACTGCTCAGCAACGGCCCTGAAGGTATTTGTAGCGGAGGCGGCTTTTTTGCTTCCTGAATGCGTCTGTTCTGGACGGGATCGGTGCCGTCGGCCACTAGTTGGCGCGCACCTTTCGCCGCCACTCTGGCATCAGCCAATCCCATCTCAGGGTAGGCCCCAAGCTGAAGCGTTTTCTCCTTGCCGTGGAGGGTGTAGCGAAGCTGGAAGTATTTGGAGCCGTTGGGGTGCACCAACAGGTGCAGGCCATTTCCATCGCGCAGCTTGCGCGGCTTGTCGCCGGGTTTGGCGTTGCGGACTTCTAAGGCGGATAAGAGCTCAGAGGCCATGACGGGTAAAAACTTCTCCAGGTAAATTATTTACCCGTCTTTTTACCCGCTCTTTACCCGGAAGTCAATGGATGCAAAAGGATATTGCCAGACCACTGTTTATAAGAGAGGATTGTTTTAAATGATTATTTATACTTCTCTTGGCTTCTTTGGACTATCTGTTGGTGCCGGGAGGGGGAATCGAACCCCCATGACCTCGCGGTCGCGGGATTTTGAGTCCCGTGCGTCTACCAATTCCGCCATCCCGGCAAAGCTTTTCGTGTTCTTTTTCAGGAGGGGCATTATCACTGAAAACCCCATTTGCGGCAACCCGTAGCGCGATTCCTGCTGCCGGTATAATACGCGCGATGAAAATTCAGGATTTCGACTTCGACCTTCCTCCTGAACTCATTGCGCAGTTTCCGGCCGAGAAGCGGGGCAATAGCCGCATGCTGCATCTCGAGGCCGCAAGTGGCGCATTGCAGGACAGGATGTTTACAGACCTTCCATCGTATTTGCGTCCCGGCGACGTGATCGTCTTTAACGATACTCGCGTCATCAAGGCGCGCCTGTATGGCGTGAGAGATACTGGCGGCAGGATCGAGGTCCTGGTGGAGCGCGTGCTGGACAGGCATTGCGTGCAGGCTGCTATTCGCGCCAGTCATTCACCGAAACCGGGATCGAAGCTTTTCCTTGCTGATGCGATCGAGGCCACTGTCCTGTCCCGCGAGCACGGTTTTTATACCCTGCAATTCGAGCACGAGAGTGCGGTCATCGAGTTGCTGGAACGTTACGGCAATCTGCCTTTGCCTCCTTATATATCGCGCCCGGTGGAAAAATCTGACGAGTTGCGGTATCAGACCGTTTATGCGACCCGGCCTGGCGCAGTGGCGGCTCCAACCGCGGGCCTGCATTTCGACGAGCCTATGCTGGGGTTGTTACGGAAACTGGGTGTGGTAATGGCGCATGTGACGCTGCATGTGGGCTCTGGCACTTTCCAGCCGATCCGGGTGGAAAATATTGCCGATCATAGAATGCACAGCGAAGTTTTTTATGTGTCTGCGGAAACCGTGGAATGCATTAGGCATGCTAAAGCCGAGGGCGGACGGGTATTGGCCGTGGGCACCACATCGCTCCGGGCACTGGAAGCCGCGGCAGCAGTCGCGGGGGGGCGGGCGGAAGCAGATAATGGGGAAGGTGACGTTCGGATAAAATGCGGAGCGGGCGAAACCGATATTTTCATTACGCCGGGTTATCAGTTCCGGGTGGTGGATTGCCTGCTGACCAACTTTCATTTGCCGCGGTCAACCTTGTTAATGCTCGTGTCCGCGTTCGGTGGCGTCGAAAATATCCGGCGTGCGTACCGGCATGCGATCAAAGAACGCTATCGCTTTTTCAGTTTTGGCGATGCGATGCTGATCGAAAGGGCAGGGGGGATATAGATTAAAGCCTGGAATAACGAATCTGCGGACAAAACCGTTTATCTCCAGTCATAGCGCTATCCTCTAAAAAACTGCTTGGTCTTCTATAAAACTGTTTTATTCAGTAGCTTGATCCATGAAATTTCAATTGCATCGAACTGATGGACTGGCCCGTCGCGGCACCTTGTCGCTCACACACGGTGTTGTGGAAACGCCCGCTTTCATGCCCGTGGGGACCTATGGCGCCGTAAAAACAATGTCACCGGCAGATTTGCAAGCCATCAACGCACATATCGTGCTTGGCAACACCTTCCACTTGTGGCTGCGCCCGGGCCTCCAGGTCATCGAAGCGCACGGTGGATTGCACCGGTTCATGGGATGGGACGGGCCCATACTGACCGATTCCGGCGGATTCCAGGTATTCAGCCTCGGCGTTTTGAGAAAAATCACGGAGCAGGGGGTGAAGTTCAAGTCTCCCGTCAACGGTGATACGTGCTTTCTTACTCCCGAGGAATCGATGCGCATCCAGCATGTGCTCAATTCTGACATCGTCATGATATTCGATGAATGTACGCCTTATCCGGCGGATGAGCGGGCGGTGGGCGAATCCATGGAATTGAGCATGCGCTGGGCGGAGCGGTCAAGGCAGGCGCATGATGAAGGTGGAAACCGCAATGCGCTGTTCGGTATTGTGCAGGGAGGGATGTACGAAAATCTGCGTGATGAATCCCTGGCGGGGTTGCTGGACATCGGTTTCGATGGCTATGCAATCGGAGGGCTTTCGGTGGGAGAGCCCAAGGCCGACATGCGGCGCATCCTCAGACACACCGCGCCCCGGCTACCAGCAGGGAAGCCCCGGTACCTCATGGGTGTGGGTACTCCGGCTGATATCGTGGATGCGGTGGCGCAGGGTATAGACATGTTCGATTGCGTGCTGCCGACGCGCAATGCGCGCAATGGATGGTTGTATACGCGAACCGGGGTTATCAAGCTGCGCAACAGCCAGTATCGCCTCGATACCCGTCCGGCGGATGAACAATGTACCTGCTATACTTGCCGGCATTTCAGCCGCGCTTATCTGCATCATTTGCAGCGAACCGGCGAAATTCTGGGTGCGCGCCTCAACACGCTGCATAACCTGTATTATTATCAGCAGTTGATGGGCGAAATCCGCACTGCAGTCGAAAACGGGCAGTTCCAGGAATATGCGCAAGCATTTCAAGCACAAACGGCATCGTGATAAAATCACGTTCTTTTTATCCCATTACCGGAGAATGCCATGTTGATTAGTGCAGCCTACGCTCAGGCCACCGCACCCGCCGCGCCACCCGGGGCCGATTTCATGAGTCTGCTCCCGCTGATCGCCATATTCGTCGTGTTTTACCTGTTGCTGATTCGTCCGCAGGCGAAGCGCGCCAAGGAACAGAAGCTGATGATCGAGGCGTTGCAAAAAGGCGATGAAGTGGCGACTGCGTCGGGCGTGCTGGGTCGGGTAACCAAGATCAGTGGAAATTACATCATCTTGCAGGTTGCCGAGAATGTGCAGGTTGTCATACAGAAGTCGGCTGTTCAAACCCTGCTCCCCAAGGGAACATTGAACACCATCGAAAAAGAATAATTGAAACTATTGTAAACGCTGTATGGCGCGGTCGCTTCGCCCTTCTCCTCCTCTGGCTACTCCGAAAACATGAACCGCTACCCTGCCTGGAAATATCTCTTTATCGCGGTTTCGATACTGCTTGGCCTGCTCTATACCCTGCCGAACTTCTATGGAGAGTCGCCGGCGGTGCAGATTTCGCCCTTGAGGAATGCAGCCAAGGCTGATACCGGGTTGCTGAATCGCGTCGAAGAGGCGCTTAAAAAAGCCGATCTCCCCACCACCGGCATGTTTCTGGAGGGGGGCAGCATCAAGGTGCGCTTTACCGATACCGATACGCAGATCAGGGCCAGGGATGCGCTCCAGTCGCTGCTGGGCAACGGCTACATGGTGGCACTGAATCTCCTGCCCAATTCTCCCCAATGGCTGACCAGCGTCGGCGCACTGCCGATGTATCTTGGGCTCGATCTCCGCGGCGGCGTCCATTTTCTGCTGGAAGTGGATATGAAAGGCGCCCTCTCCAAAGCCCTCGACCGCTTCAGTTCCGATATCCGCGGCAGTCTGCGGGAGAAAAAAATTCCCTATGCGGGACTCGACAAGCGTGGCTCGCTGATCGTCGTCAAATTCCGCAATGTAGAATCGCGCACGCAGGCAGAGGCGGAAATCAAGAAGAACTATCCTGACCTGGATTTGCGGGAAGAGAATGTCGGCACCGAGTTCCATCTGGCGGCCACATTGAGGCCGGAGGCGCAGAAGCGCATCCAGGACGCCGCGGTACAGCAGAACATCACGACCCTGCGCAATCGTGTCAACGAGCTCGGGGTGGCTGAGCCCATCATTCAGCAAGCCGGGGCGGATCGGGTGGTGGTCCAACTGCCCGGTGTGCAGGATACCGCCAAAGCCAAGGATATTCTGGGGCGCACTGCGACACTTGAAGTCCGCATGGTTGACGAGGAACACGACCTCAGCGCGGCGTTGAGGGGACAGATTCCCTTTGGCTCCGAGCTGTACAGCGAACGCGGAGGCGGGCCGTTGCTGGTAAAAAAACAGGTAGTGCTCACAGGTGACCGGATCAACGATGCGCAACCGGGCTTCGACAACAATAACCAGCCCGCGGTCCACCTCAATCTGGATAACAGCGGCGCCCGCATTTTCCAGCAGCTTACCCACGATAACGTCGGCAAGCGCATGGCCATTCTGCTAATCGAGAAAAACCAGGCCGAAGTGATCACCGCACCGGTGATCCGGGAAGAAATCGGCGGCGGGAGAGTGCAGATCAGCGGTCGCATGACTTCCGAGGAAGCACGGGATGTGGCATTGCTGCTGCGCGCAGGGGCGCTGGCTGCTCCCATGGATATCGTCGAGGAGCGAACCGTGGGTCCGAGCCTAGGCGCGGAAAACATCGAGAGCGGATTTAACTCCACGCTCTATGGCTTTGCCGCCATCGCTGTTTTCATGACCATCTATTATCTGGTATTCGGTTTCATCTCGGTGCTGGCGCTCGGGGTCAACCTGCTGCTGCTGGTCGGTCTTCTTTCGATTCTGCAGGCAACGCTCACGCTGCCCGGCATGGCTGCTATTGCGCTTACCTTGGGGATGGCCATTGATGCCAATGTGCTCATCAACGAGCGCATACGCGATGAACTGAGAGAGGGCATGGCGCCCCAAGCCGCGATAAACGCCGGCTACGAGCGTGCCTGGGCGACCATTCTCGATTCCAACATCACTACCCTGATTGCGGGTATCGCTTTGTTTGCGTTCGGGTCGGGCCCGATAAAGGGATTTGCTGTCGTGCTGTGCTTGGGCATCCTGACTTCCATGTTCAGCGCGGTGATGGTCTCGCGCGGATTCGTCAATCTGGTATACGGCAGCCGCCGCAAACTGGAGCGGGTTTCCATTGGACAGGTTTGGAAGCCTGTGACCAACAAGCGCTGACAACGGAAAAAAGCGTACCTTTTGAGAGAATAAGGGTCATCAATGGAATTTTTCAGGTTCAAGCGCGACATCCCTTTCATGAGCTGGGGGAAATATACGACGACCATTTCCCTGGTTACTTTTATCGCGGCGGTATTTTTCCTTGTTACCAAGGGGTTGAATCTGGGGGTGGATTTTACCGGCGGAACGGTTATGGAAGTCAGCTATACCCAGCCGGCGGATCTCAACCGCATCCGAGGCACCTTGATCAAACTCGGAATGGCTGACGCCAGCGTGCAGAATTTCGGCACCTCCCGGGATGTGCTGATACGCCTGCCAGCCAAAGCCGACATGTCGAGCGCAAAGCTTTCCGAGACAGTGATCGCCGCGTTGCACGCGGATGATGAGACGGCGGAGTTGCGCCGGGTAGAGTTTGTGGGCCCGCAAGTGGGCAAGGAACTGGTGGAAAACGGCGCACTGGCCTTGCTGATTGTGTCGCTGGGGATCGTCGCTTATCTGGCAATGCGGTTCGAGTGGAAATTCGGCGTTTCCGGCATCATCGCCAACCTGCATGACGTTGTGATTATCCTGGGATTTTTCGCATTCTTCCAATGGGAGTTTTCACTCACGGTTCTTGCCGCCATACTGGCGATTCTGGGGTATTCGGTAAACGAATCGGTGGTGGTATTCGACCGGATACGCGAAAATTTCCGCAAAATGCGCCGGGCGTCGGTGGCGCAAGTCATCGACAACGCCATAACCCGCACCATGTCGCGTACCATCATCACGCATGGCAGCACCCAGATGGTCGTGGTATCGATGCTGCTTTTCGGCGGCGAGTCACTGCATTACTTCGCTCTGGCGCTCACCATCGGCATTCTGTTTGGCATTTATTCCTCTGTGCTGGTCGCAAGCCCCCTTCTCATGCTATTAGGTGTTTCGCGCAAGGATATTGTCAAACCCGAAAAGAAATCTGAACCGGAAGCAGTACCTTGAACCGGAATCCATAAATCAAAACTCAGGCTTTTCCCTCCGGGGGGCCTTTCATATCCATTCAGTCCATTTTGGAAATTATTGCCACCTTTATCGACATCATCCTCCACCTGGATAAACACCTGATCTGGTTGGTCGAAAATTATGGCAGTTGGGTTTATCTCATACTGTTCCTGATAATTTTTTGTGAAACAGGCTTGGTGGTGACACCGTTCCTGCCAGGGGATTCGCTGCTGTTTGTCGCAGGCGCCATCGCAGCTACAGGCGCGATCGAGGTAACCGGGCTGGCAGCGCTGCTCATGCTGGCAGCATTCTGCGGAGATAATACGAATTACTGGATCGGGCGCTATTTCGGCCCGAGAATATTCAGGCGGACCGATTCGCGCCTATTGAATCGCGCCCATCTGGAAAAAACCGAGGCCTTTTATGCCAGGCATGGTGGAAAGACAATCATCTTTGCACGTTTTCTGCCTATCATCCGTACCTTTGCGCCGTTTGTTGCGGGTATAGGACGAATGGTCTATCCCCGTTTCATGGCTTACAGCGCCTTCGGCAGCATTTTCTGGATCAGTTTCTTCGTGTTCGGGGGTTTCTTCTTTGGCAATGTGCCGATAGTAAAGAATAATCTGGCTTTCTTCATTTTCGGCATCATTATCATTTCCATCCTTCCCGGATTGATCCAGTTCATGCGGGGCTGGCTCGGAAATCGCGCCGCGGTCCGTACCCGCTAGAACGACGGCAAGCGGACAAATCGGACCTCGATAAATCGGAACCCGATTTGCGGATGCTGCAGAAAGGCAGAAAGGATGGAAAGGGTTGTTACATTAATCGACATTCTTGTCGGTCGACGATGCCTCCCCTTGCGATAAAGCGATAACCTCCTCATCCTTGCTGGATCCTTTATCCTCAAAGCCAGGGCTCATCCATCCCTGTAGATTGGCAAGGGTAATGTCACCCAATGCGTGTATCCAGTTATCGCGTTCATTCAGGCAGGGAATGTAATGGAACTGATGTCCTCCGGCCTGGATAAAAATGGTTTTGCCCTCCATGGCGATTTCTTCGAGGGTTTCAAGGCAGTCGGAGACAAAACCGGGGCAGACGACATCGATACGCCCTGTCCCTTGCCTGCCTAGCTGCTCCAAGGTATCGGCCGTGTAAGGCCTCAGCCATTCCGCCCTGCCAAAGCGGGATTGAAAGCAGAGCTGATACTGGTTTGCGTCCAATTCCAGCGCCTTTGCCAGTAAGAGGCCCGTTTTCCGACATTCATCCTGGTACGGGTCCCCTTTGTCCACGGACGATTGGGGTATGCCATGAAAGCTCATCACGAGTTGATCTGGCCTGCCCGCTCTTGCCCAGTGGTCACGCACGTGGTTTGCGAGCGCAGCGATGTACCCTGGATGATCGTGATAATGTTTCACTGTGCGCACAGCGGGAATATTACGTAGTTTTGCCAGTTGCGCGAATATTTCATCGAAGGCTGAAGCAGTACTGCTGGCAGCGTATTGGGGGTAGAGCGGCAGTACGAGCAGCCGCTCGCAACCCTGTTCCCGGAAGCGCTCCAGCATTTCAGCTATTGAAGGGCTGCCTATGCTCATTGCGTATTGCACCACAGGCGCGGGATGAAGGCGTTTTGCCAGGAAATCCTGGAGCAGCCGGGTCTGGCGGGCAGTGTGAACCTTGAGCGGTGAGCCTTCCGGCATCCACACCTGCGCATACTTTTCCGCCGATTTTTTTGGTCGGGTATTGAGTATGATGCCGTTGAGGATGGGCCACCACAGCCACTGCGGCAATTCTATAACGCGGGGATTGCTGAGGAACTGCTTGAGATAAGGACGTAGCGCCTCTGGAGTGGGCGCATCCGGCGTGCCGAGATTGATCAGCAGGACGCCAGTCTGGCTGGATACATCTGGATGGGGAGCAGACTCGGGGGAAATCAAGGCGGGATGATTCCGGAGATTCCTTAATGCAGGGACAATGCGCTCGACAGCAGCCGTGCCGTCATATCCACGACAGGAATGACACGCTCGTAAGCCATCCGGGTAGGGCCGATGACGGCAACCGTACCGACCATTTTCCCATCCACCCTGTAAGGCGCCGTAACAACGCTGAATTCATCCATTGTGACGACTCCGCACTCTTCCCCGATAAAGATTTGCACACCTTCCGCCTTGCGGCTGAATTCCAGCAACTGCAGCAACGCGGTCTTGCGTTCGAACAGATCGAACAGCTTTTTCAGGCTTGCCATATTGCTGGATAAATCCTGTACATCCAGAAGCTTGCGTTCACCAGCCACTATTACGGCCTCGCTGTTTTCTCTGATTGCCGCATCGCCCGCATCGATGGCGGCGGTCATCAGAGAGGTCATGTCCTGGCGCAACTGCTTCAGTTCACTTTGCAGACGAGTGCGGATCTCATCGATGGCGTAACCGGCATAATTGTGGTTGATGAAATTCGCCGCTTCCGTCAGTTCAGACTGACTGTAATTCCTGTCGGTGAAAAGCACGCGATTTTGAACGTCTCCTTCCGGAGTGACAATGATGAGCAGAACACGTTTTTCCGACAGCGACATGAATTCTATATAACGGAATATGGCGCTGTTACGCTTGGGGCTGACTACTACCCCGGCAAAGCGGGTGAGTTCGGCCAGTAATTGCGAGGCGGAGTTGATCAACCGTGAAGGATTGTCCGGATGGAGCTGATCCTCCAATTGATGAATCTGGATGACATCCAGAGGTTTGACCACCAGCAGCGTATCCACAAAAAAACGGTAGCCCTGATGAGTAGGTATACGGCCGGCAGAGGCGTGCGGGCTGGCAACCAAGCCCATTTCCTCGAGATCCGCCATTACGTTTCGAATCGTGGCCGCGCTGAGGTCCAGCCCGGAAAATTTTGAGAGCGAGCGTGATCCCACCGGCTGGCCTTCGCTTATATAGCGTTCCACCAGAGTCTTAAGCAAAATCTGTGCGCGTTTGTTCAGCATACGGATATTCTACACCAGGATTTCATTTTCAGCCTTCTGTTCCCGCCAAAAGGAACAGCACCTCATCTTTTGATCTTCAATCGGGTGAAAAGATTCCATAAGGATTTGCGGCATGAGCCGGACAGAGTGAGGCGGGCAGGACATCCTTCCATGGGAACCCTTTGTCACCTTCCTGCCGATATGGTTTAATCTCGGCAGGAGAAGAGCCATTTCGCGGCTCGGAGGTAGGAGAAGTAGCAGAAGTAGCTAAGGGTATTATTCAATAGAATGAGTTCTTCCTTCCAGACAGTAGCACTGATAGGCAAGCACAAGAACCCCGGCATCGTAACACCGTTGTCGAGTTTGGCGCGCTATCTGCAAAGCCGGAACCTCACTGTGCTGTTCGACAACCTCACCGCTGCAAGCATGGGTGAGGATAGCTATCCGGCTGTAGCCATGGAGGAGATCGGCAGCCGCGCCGACCTCGCAATCGTCCTGGGCGGCGACGGTACCATGCTCAATATCGCGCGGAAGCTTGCGCCCTTCAATGTGCCGCTGGTCGGCATCAATCAGGGACGCCTCGGCTTTCTTACAGACCTGTCCATTGTTACCATGCAGCAAACGCTTGGTGCCATCCTCGAAGGTCAATATATTACGGAGCAGCGTATGCTGCTTTACGCGGAGGTGGCGCGCAGCAATGTCACCACCTTCGGCGGTCTGGCGCTGAACGACGTGGCTGTCAACCGGGGAATCGGCGGCAACATGATCGAATTTGAAGTGCGCATCAACGACGAATATGTTTGTTTGCTACGTTCCGACGGTCTGATTGTTGCCACGCCAACCGGCTCGACAGCGTATGCATTGTCAGCAGGAGGCCCTATACTGCATCCGAGCCTCGATCTGGTTGCGCTGGTGCCGGTCAGTCCGCATACGTTGAGCAATCGTCCGATCGTTGTCGGACCGGAGGCGGTGGTGGAAATCCTGATGCAGCGTACAGCGGTTGCACGTGTTCATTTCGACAGTCATTCTCATTTCGACCTGGAGGAAAACGACAAGGTGATGGTTCGGCGCTCGCCTCATAGGGTAACGTTGCTGCATCCTTCCGACCACAGCTACTACCGCATGTTGCGGGAGAAACTGGGTTGGAGCGGTCTTCCCAGAAACCCGACCTGAACGTTGTGGAGTTTCTATGTTGAAGTTTCTTGGTATTCGTGATTTTGTCATCGTTGATCGGATAGACCTGGAATTTTCTCCCGGCTTTACCGTCCTTACCGGGGAAACCGGCGCCGGCAAATCCATTCTGATTGATGCACTCTCACTCGTGCTGGGAGAGCGGAGTGATGCGAGTGCGGTCCGCAACGGCTGCGAGCGCGCGGAAATCAGCGCGGAATTCGAGGTAGCGGGCCTGCCCGACGTGATTGCCTGGTTGCATGAAAACGGATTCGAAAACCCGGAAGAAGAGGGTGTCTGTTTGTTGCGCAGATTGGTGGACGCAGGTGGCCGCTCGCGCAGTTTCATCAATGGAAACTCCGCTACTTTGCAACAATTGCGGGCGATCGGGGAAAGTCTCGTAGACATTCAGGGGCAGCACGTTCATCAGTCCATGTTGCGCAGTGAAGTGCAGCGTGAACTGCTCGATTCTTATGCCGGGAGCAAGCCGTTGGCCAGGCAAGTGGCGGAAGTGTACCGTCGATGGCAGACAGCGCGGCAGCAGCGCGAGGCATGGGAGCAGAATGCAGCCGCTTTCGTGCGTGAGCGGGAAGAACTGGAGTGGCAGGTAAACGAGCTTTCTACCCTGAATTTCTCAAATGATGAATGGGAAAGCCTGCAGGCGGAACACAGCCGCTTGTCCAATGCCGCCAGTCTGCTGGCGACGGCTCAGGCAGGGCTCGAAGCATTGTCCGAGGGTGAGTTCGCAGTCCTATCGCAGATCAACTCGGTGATTTCCCGGTTGCATCAAATGGTGGATTACGACCAGACCCTGAAAGCGGTTCTCGATTTACTTGAACCAGGCCAGATCCAGTTGCAGGAAGCCGTGTATGAGCTGGGCCGCTATCAGCAGCGGCTGGAATTGGATCCCCAGCGCTTGTCGGAGGTCGAGGAACGGTTGGCGGAGATTCATACCGCGGCGCGGAAGTATCGGGTGACGCCGGAAGAGCTACCTGAACTGTTGAAAGGCTTTACCGAACGGCTGCAAGCATTGGGGCACAAGGGAGATGGGGAATCCCTGGCAAGGGAGGAAGCCGTTGCGAGCAGTGAATATAGTGAACTTGCAAAAAAATTGACTATCGAGAGGTCAACCGCTGCCAGTACCTTAAGTCAACAGGTTACCGCCGCAATGCAAACGCTGGCGATGGCCGGGGGTGAATTTTCGGCGGCATTGCTGCCTCTCGAGCAGGGAACGTTACATGGCCTGGAACAGATCGAGTTTCAGGTTGCGGCCCACAAGACCCTGCCATTGCGTCCGCTCGCAAAGGTGGCGTCGGGGGGGGAATTGTCGCGCATCGGTCTGGCGATCAGCGTGATTACTGCCAAGCTCGGTACGGTTCCCACTTTGATCTTTGACGAGGTGGATGTAGGAATCGGCGGGCGGGTGGCAGAAATCGTGGGCACCCTGCTGAAAAGGCTGGGCCGGGAGCGGCAGGTGTTGTGCATCACCCACTTGGCGCAAGTTGCATCGGCCGGAGATAATCAATGGCGGGTGAGCAAATCAGCTGATTCTGCAAGTGGAGGAAAAGTGACAAGCCGTATAGTTGCGCTCGACAGACAGGAGCGGGTCGAGGAAATTGCGCGCATGCTCGGCGGGACGAAAATTACAGATACGACTCGTAGCCATGCTGCGGAGATGCTGCTTTCCGCCGGGGAAGCAGACGGCACTGATCAATCACCAATGCATCCAACTACATGATAGAACGCCATTTCATCGTGTCTCGTGCCTGAATAATGTGAGGGTTTGCGGTAGCGATGTGTGAGGCGGATGGTGCTGGACAGGATACCCGGCTCATCTTGCCACTCCTGTTTTCAGGCTTTGCAGTATGAGGGAACCCAGCTGCGCTGGATTATATGTGCAGGCAATTGATTAAAATCAAAGGTAATACCATCCTTGATCATCCGGTTAACATTGAGCAACTGTCTGATTTCAGGAATATCGTTAAAAAACAATATATAAAACGGCTTAAGCAGTGCTTTCGATATTTTCATGCCTATCGGCCCGATAAAATTTCTGCGCTGCCCTACATGCGCTACCTCATCAATGGTAATTTCATCCAACAGTTCTTTTAGCCGCTGACAAACTTCGGGTTCCTCGGCCAATACCTCATCGAACAGTCGGTACAAATGGCAATAAAAGGTTACTCCCATCAATTCAGTCACAAAAGCGGGAGGGGCCATCAAAAGTTCCGGAAACTTGGGAAACTGCTCGTAAATCTTTTCCTTGATCGGATCTAAAGGCACCCATTCCACCTCATCGAGGCCGCAGGTACGCAACATTTCGTCAAAAAGCCGTATGTGGCAGAACTCTTCCGCTAAATGCACCCGGCTGATTTTATCTTCCACCGTGTATGAAGATGCCATGGCGGGAACGGCATCCCAGGCCGCCTTTATTCCTACCCACTCGTGTCTTGCGAATTTGTAGATACATGTCAGCATTAGCGTCGTGCGATCCAGGGACGAAGGATCATCCTGCATCTCGACATAATTACGATAAAAGGCTTCGGGATTGGCAAGAGGTTGGCGCAAATTGACCGGATGATCCCGAAAATGCTTGAGTCTGGCGCGTTTTTTTTCCAGGTCTTTGTCATCCTCGAAAAATTGTCCACCATGTTGCTGGGTAAATTCCCAATAGTTATCAAAATTTTCCCGTCTTTGCTGCTTTGTCGCGGGAGAAAAAATGGAGAGGTATCTTGCTGATGCCATAGGTTTCGGGGCTCCGGTTAGTGGGCATGAGGATCCTGCAGACTGCTTATAACAAAATAAAATGAAGGAAATGTGACTGGCGTCGGAATGCCGATAGGGCATTGGAGCAGATGCTTCCTGGGAATCCCAGTATGTCAATCAGCACCTGGGAAGCGGAGTGTTTTTTGCGGGAAAAGTTGTTCAGCCGTTCCTTAGGTTACTCGTGCGACTCGGCCAATGCCAGAAACTCGGCACGCTGCGCCGCATTCGTTTTCAGATCGCCCAGCATGGCCGACGTTACCGTTTCTTCCCCGGCAACGGCAATTCCCCTCGACTCCATGCACATGTGGCGGCAGCGGAGAATGACGCCGACCGCCTTCGGTTGCAGGTGTTCCAGCAGGGATTGTGCAACCTGCTGAGTCAGGCGTTCCTGTACCTGCAGGCGGGCGGCAAAACAGTTAACCAGTCGCGTCAATTTGGACAACCCGACGATATGACCGCTCGGTAGATACCCGATGGTTGCATGGCCAAAAAAGGGGGCTAGGTGGTGTTCGCAGTGCGAGTAAACGGGTATCTGTCTCACCACGATCAATTCGTCGTAGCTTTCGCCGCCGTCTGCGAACGTCTTGAGGATCGCTGCCGGATCCTGCTTGTACCCGCGCGTCCAGTGAGCCCACGCGCGTGCCACGCGCCCCGGCGTTTCACGCAGGCCCTGGCGACTAGGGTCTTCGCCGAGGGAGCGCAACAGCCGCTGCCAATCGCCGATCCCGAATTCTGAATCACTTGAATCCATGTTCACCACGCCTTTATTCTATCGAGAGGGGGATATGTATAAGCCACATATCGGCCCCATATCACTGTCAGCAAACCCCAGCTGAAGTGCGCTGCGAGGGCCGGAAGATCCGGGCACTGGGTCTGTATTCACGTCAGAAATCGATACCGAAACGTTGAACCCGCGCTGCAACACGTTTTCATGATAGCACAAGGCGAATTGATAACTGTTCAGTATTTTGAATAATGGATATACTTCAGCCCAAGCAGAAGCAGAGCAAAGAACATGAAGATAGCCACCTGGAACGTAAATTCTCTTAAAGTTCGCCTTCCGCAGGTTCTGGAATGGCTGGCATTGAATCAGCCGGACGTGTTGTGCCTCCAGGAGACCAAGCTGCAGGATGAGCATTTCCCCGTAAGCGAGATTGCGGCTGCGGGCTATCAGACAATCTATTCTGGCCAGAAAACATACAATGGGGTCGCGCTGCTTAGCAGGCAGGCGATGAGCGAAGTCATTACCGGCATACCCGGCTTTGAGGATCCGCAAAAGCGTCTTCTCGGTGGAGTTCACGACGACGTTTGCATCGTTTGCATTTATGTTCCCAATGGGGAGCACGTTACATCCGAGAAGTATCAATACAAGTTGAGGTGGCTTGCAGCCCTGCGGGAATGGCTGCGCGAGATGTTGAGCAGGCACCGGAAGCTGGTGGTACTGGGAGACTTCAATATCGCTCCGGAAGACTGCGATGTACACGACAGCAAGTTATGGGAAGGAAAAGTCCTGTTCAGCGAGCTGGAGCGCGCGGCCTTCCGCGAAGTGCTCGATCTCGGCTTTATTGACAGCTTTCGTCTGTTCGATCAGCCTGAGAAATCGTATACCTGGTGGGATTATCGAATGATGGCTTTCCGCCGCAATATGGGTTTGCGCATAGACCACATTCTGCTGAGCCGTGAGCTTGCGAGCATGTGCACGGCTTGTGTCATAGACAAGGCTACCCGCAGGCTGGAGCGGCCGTCCGATCATGCACCGGTAATAGTGGAGCTTGGCGCCATCGCGCAGGAAAAGGACAGGAGGTCGGAATCAGAAGCCGTCATCTGCGTCTCCGCAAGCGAGGGATGAGAAGTCAGTTACAGCTCCTTGCAGATCATCTTCGATAAGAACGGGAAGGCTGACTGGTAAGGCAGCCTCAGACAGCAACGCGCGCTAGCGAATTGTACGGGGCTCGATCAGACCCATGGAGAGCGCACGTGATATGGCTTGCTGGCGATTGACAACCCCCAGTTTCTGGGCGGCATTCTGCAGATGAAAAGTTACTGTCCGTTCGGAAATATTGACGATGTTGGCGATTTCCCATCCGGTTTTACCCTCTGCGGCCCATAGCAGACATTCCTGTTCCCTTTCCGTCAGGTTGATCTTCTTCACGGGTAGCGGGCCTTTACTGAGAACAATGCGCTGCACCGCTTCATGCAGATAGCAGGTTAGCAGTTGTGCTTTACCCATTGTCCCCAGAATGTCAATCTGTGCCTCACGCGACTCCCTGGAAGTAGCCAGGCTCAACATGGCCGCTTCGCCGCGTCCTCCATGAACCGAAAAACTCGCTCCACTGACCAGTCCGCAATCCTTGGCCTCGTTCCTTACGCGCGCCTCCTTGCGCCCCTTGAAAATCTCTTTCTTCCATACGATCGGAATGGACGTTCTGGCGCAATGCGAAACCGTAGGATCGAAATTGGCATAACCTTCCTTGTCGTAATGTTTACGCCATTCCTCCGGATAACAACTGAGGATGAAGCGATAAGGACGGGTAAGAGAAGTGTTCACCTGAACACCATACAGAAAATGCTCGAATCCCATTGCCCGGGCAATGGTTGTGGTAGCGCTGTGCAATTCGTCCACCGAATCGCAATTCAGCAATGATTCGAATAAGGTCAAATTATCCATGATTTCCCTCTCATAATACTCCGCATTACGGACTGAGATATTGTATGTGAAGCCTTTACCAACCGTTCCCGCTGATTTCTGCTCCTGGCATTCCTGCTACCGGAAATGTCAACGCTTCCATCCGCGGTTATTCCTGCTCTTTCCCGCTTAATGGCAAATGGAACCGGGCCGGAGGAAATGCTTCCCTATAGCGTAAATTATCTTAACGTATCCTGACTTGACAATAATAGTAATAGTATAGGGTGACTTCGTTTCTGAACTATGACAACCATCTATGCTGAACGCTTGCCGCGTTGAATCTCCGCCGGCAGGGCGAGGACTCTTTCAGGAACTTTCAGGAATATTGTGGCAGAAAATCGGTATTTTATTTTACGGGCAGGTTAAGACATTATGCGTAATATCGGCTTTTTCAAAAGGAGGAAAAGACGGCAAAAAGAGGCACATTTCGGCGCATTCCCTGTCACTTTCCATAAGCCAGGATGGGCTTGGGCCTGCGCCAGAATTTCCGCGAATCGCTGCGTGTCGCGGTGAAACTTTTGCTGCTGCTCTCATCAGGCGCCGTGAGCATTATCTCATCGAATCGTCCGCGCCTGAACATCCTCCATAGCGGATCAAACCAGCGTCGCTCCATTTCTTTGATACTTTCGCGCCAGCCGTATGCGTCCCGATATTGGGCTCTTCCCTGCAATTCACCCAGCACCACCAGATGCCTGCCCCTCCTGACAGAAGCCTCCCACACCGTTGCGTCAACAGGAAGCGGGGCGTGTTCGATATTACACGCCGAGGCCAGCGAAACTGCAAGAACATCATTGCTCCAGACATTCGTATAGGGCGAAACAAGCGATTCAGGCAGCGTTCCGCCTCCCCAGAACCAGACGCTGTTGACTGCAAGCTCTCCGCGCGCCTCGCGAGTCTGATTCAGAGGGTGCTCGTGCAGCAACATCTGAATTTCATTGAGCAAGCTGCGCCAGAAGGTATTGTTCGCGCCGAAGGGCAGCTTGTTCCGGATATCCCGATTTACAACTTCACTCAGTAAATGGGTATGGGGCAAGGGCGGTTCCAGCAGACGAAGATACCAGCGGTCCGGTTGTAGCGGGAAGAGTCTTATCCCCTGATTTTCAGCGAAATGGCGGTTCAACAGTCCGGTGAACTGCTTGGCTTCTTCCAATGAAATGCGAAAAACATGGCTGTCGGCCAAAAGAATATGATCGCGCTCAAGGCGTAAATGTACCGGATCGGCACGGATCCAGCGACTGTTTTCCGTTGTTGTTGCTTCTCCGTCCTCTCCGCTATCGGTTTGCAGGGTAATGGGCGCAACCGGCCAATCCTGCTGCTTTGCGGCCCCAAAAGCGCGGCAAAGCCACGCCTCTATCCCCTCCGATTTATCTTCCGTGACGGAACATTTTGCCAGCAGATTCTCCAGGCCGGGCAGGGGTAGATCGCGGTAGATTTCAGGAAGCGCTGGGTCTGGCCAGAAGAGCGCCGGTACCAGCAAGTGCAGATTCATTATTCAGGCAATTCAGGCAACTTAGGCGGATAATATCAAACGTGTGGAAAGCGTGGCAGAAACAGAACCAAAACAGTACAGAAACAGCAAATAGAAAGACGAGAAAGAGACGCAGGTATCTGACCGAGATTAGGGAGGAAAGGCGAAATCAGGAAACCCGTGTTCAACCTGAACGCCTAGCCGCCAGCAATCATCATCCGATCTATGAGCAATGAACCACATTGCTTGGAACCGCGCACAATTACATCGTTTCCTGCTGCGGAGATGCCAGCCAACATGTCTTTCAGATTTCCCGCAATCGTTATTTCCTCAACCGGATAACGGATTTCTCCGTCTTCGACCCAGTATCCCGCCGCCCCTCGGGAGTAATCCCCGGTAACGTTGTTTACGCCGTGGCCGAGCAACTCGGTCACAAGCACACCTTTATCCATTTTCCTGAGGAGTTCGGCAAAAGTCAGCCCGGCGCCATTGTCTAGGACCAGGTTATGATTGCCACCAGCATTCCCGGTTGTGACAAGTCCCAGTTTGCGGGCGGAATAACTGCCGAGAAAATAGCCTTGTACCACCCCATTTTCCACTATGTTACGGTCCCGGGTCGCCACCCCTTCATTATCGAAAGGCCCGCTGCCCAGGCCTTTTTTCAGATGCGGCCGTTCGCGTATCTGGATGTCCGGCGCAAATACTTGCTTGCCGATACTGTCGAGGAGAAATGAGGATTTGCGGTAAAGACTGCCTCCGCTCACTGCCCCGACGAAATGCCCGATCAGGCTGGATGCAATGGGCGCCTCGAACAGAACGGGAACTTCGCAGGTAGTGATTTTCCTCGCGCCTAGGCGCCCGACACTGCGTGTTCCGGCTTTCTCCCCGACCGCATCGGCATGCTCCAGGTCGGAAGCATCACGCGCCACGCTGTACCAGTAGTCACGCTGCATACTGTCATCATGACTCGCAATCATCGCACAGCTGATACTGTGGCGAGAGGAAGGATAGCCCCCCATGAATCCCAGGCTGTTTGCGTAGACAAACTGTGATTCGCCCAGCGAGACGCTGGCTCCTTCGGAATTGGTAATGCGCTTATCGACTGCAAATGCAGCCGCTTCGCAGGTTTGCGCCAATTCTATTGCCTGCTCGACCGGCAAGTCCCAGGGAAAATACAATTCGAGATCGGGAAATTCGCGTGCCAGCAAGTCGGGATCCGCCAGACCCGCGCAATCGTCGGCGGCGGTATGTCGGGCAATCGAAAGTGCCGCCATAACCGTATCACTAATCGCCTGCGGCGAAAAATCCGAGGTGCTGGCATGCCCGCGCTTCTGCCCCACATAAACTGTTACTGACAATCCCTTGTCGCGGTTGTACTCTATCGTTTCCACCTGCCCCCGCCGTACCGTGACATTCTGGCCAAAACCATCTGAAACATCGGTTTCGCAGGCGCTGGCGCCCCCTTTGCGCGCATGGTTCAGGACATCCTGCGCGATTTGCTGAAGCACTGAAAACGAATAGGAAAAACGTTGTGAAGGCATGGCGTTATCATTCATAGGCGGCGACTTCAGGGAATTCAGGGAGTTCAGGGATTATAGGGATATAGGGATTATATTGAGTAGCTATCCGGCACTGCAACTTGCCCACAGGAGCGGGAGAGCAGCCCACGAGGAGTCAGATGGTGTGTCAGTGACGTATGATAGCAGTTTATTAATTTGGGAAGCACCTTGGAAGAGAATCTGACAGATAATTCCGAACGGGAAGCGCGGCCGAGCAAGACCAAACGCAAGAAGGAAATGCACGCTCTCCAGAATATAGGAGAGTCGCTTGTTCAACTCGATTCAAGGCGTCTGATCGAACTCGGCCTGTCGGACACCTTGATGGAGGCTGTACTGGAAGCGAAGCGCATAAGCAAGCACGGCGCATTGCGCCGACAGATGCAGCTTATCGGCAAACTGATGCGCGATGTTGATGCGGAACCTATTCGGAAGAAACTCGATCTATGGGGAAATTTAAGCGCCGAAAGTACGGCGCGCCTGCATCAGTTGGAACGCTGGCGCGAGCGCTTGATGGCGGACGAGCAGATGCAAGCCCTCAGTGAACTGGGGCAGAAATACCCCGATGCAGACCTGCAGCGGTTGCGCGCACTTGCGCGCAATGCTGTGAAGGAGAAGCTCGCAAATAAGTCCCCAAAAAGCTTTCGCGCATTATTTCAGGAATTGCAGAAGATCATTCCTGCTGCTACAGACGAAAGACGTAGCGAAGGAATCGACTGATCGCAGGTGCAACTTTCGAGGAGGCGCGACAGATATTTTTGGAACCAGGGCCTAAAACTTGATCCCCGTACCCACCAGCCGGGCTGAGGTTATCTTATAAGCAAACTCCGCCGGTTCAAGGCTGTCCCGCTCGTGTCCCGCTACTTCGGCCTGAGGGTACATGAAAAATGGCAGTTCGCCCAGCACGCTGTCTCGCGCCAGCCTGATATCCCTGCCGTGGTTGAACGCCACCCAGTTCATTTCCCACGAACCAAAAAGTTTTTCGCGTAGCTCGACCACTCGCGGATGTTCAATGGATAGTTCTTCATCCAGTGCCAATTGCCGCACATCCGCGGGATCCACTGGGACCCAGCCAAGGCCAGCCAGGTAAAATTCAGGGCGGCAGTGCTGGGCAGTGGTGATATCGTCGGCCTGACCAAGCGTTTTATGCGCCGCGGACTCATCGATGCGGATTCCATAATTGTCCCTCGCGGGAATGCCCGCCGCGCGTGCCAGCCCTACAAACAACGCATTCAGATCCGCGCATTTACCGCCAAGATGGCCGGTTTCCAGCATGGCTTTGATGTTACCCCGGCCACAGCCGCGTGTCGCCGGGTCGCGATAGGAATTTTCGACTACCCAGTCATATATCGCGCGTGCTTTCTGCAGCTGCGATTGGGCTTTGGCTTCCTTGGTAATGGATAGCGCAGTTTTGCGGACGATGCCATCCAGTGGGATAAATTTGGTGGGCTGCAGATAACGCTTCACGTCCGCGGGAAGCGCGCTCGAATTACCCTCCCTATAGCGCTCCAGGTTGACAGCGCGGTCCGATGTTTTGATCACGCTGCTCACCGTTACGCTGCGGGGACCACTACGGTTCCATTCAGCGTAAAACATGGGTGAGGTTGTTCCGGGAACGTTCTCGAATCTGGCGGTGCTTGCGGTCCCGCTCCAGACACTTCCCTGGGAAAATTGGTGGGGAGAATCCTCCGTATCCGGCAGCGGTAGCCACAAACGTGCTTTTTTTCCATCCCCCGGAAGATCAATTTTATAAGTTACACGATAAGTGTAGCGTCGCGGTGGAATAACTGGTTGACCAACTTGCTGGCCGAATACTGATGGCGCCATGGGAAATAATGCGGCGCTTACCCCCGCCAGTTTGATAAAATCCCTGCGTTTCATAGTCCTCTCCCTGCTATATGGTCTTGCATATCAGAATCGAAAAGTGCGAATCTAATCCCGTGGCCCATCCAAGTCAACGGGTCGATCTTCATTTTCTCTCATGATTTCCGGTTCTCCCGATCTGCTTCCTTCCATCGAGCTGGAAACGGCCGCTCATCCCACTCGTACGATCATCTGGATGCATGGCCTGGGGGCCGATGGCAGCGATTTTGTACCCATTGTGGATGAGCTTGCGCTGCCTTCCATCCCAGCCGTCCGTTTCGTGTTTCCCCATGCACCCATGAGACCGGTCAGCATCAACCGGGGAATGGTCATGCGTGCATGGTATGACTACGATATTGCCGATGGAAGCGCGGGGCTTCAGGAGAATATGGCAAGCCTGCGAGAGTCCCAGCGGGCTGTCGAAGCCCTGGTGCGCCACGAAACGCAGCGAGGGGTCAAGCCGGAGAATATCGTTCTGGCAGGCTTCTCTCAGGGGGGTGCCCTTGCGCTGTTCGCCGGTTTGCGCTATCCGGAAAAACTGGCGGGAATCATGGCGCTTTCATGTTATCTGCCAGCACCGCAGACCCTTGTGGAAGAGGCGCACCGTACCAATTTCGCCATGCCAATCTTTATGGCGCATGGTGTGGCCGATAATGTCATTCCGATAACCCTGGCTGCTGCATCGCGCGAGCAATTGCTTGGGTTGGATTATCCCGTGGAATGGCGCGAGTACGGAATGGCGCACACTGTCTGCAGGGAAGAGATACACGATATCCGTAACTGGCTGCAACGCGTGCTGACCTGAGCGGATTGTTCTCCATAATCCATCAAGGTACAGCAAGTATAATTGCAGGCCGCGTCTCTCGCTTTATCCTCCTGATGCTTCGACGGCCCGGTTACGGCCTTCACAAAATTTCAACACATACCTGAAACATTCTTCACACAGTCTTACTCTATACTGAGTAGTGTGGGGCATTTGCAAGTATTTTAATTGTGACTGGAGGAAGTGCCATGCATGCGTCTATCCAACAACAGGACGCCGAAAAGTTCCCGGGCCAGGTACGGGGATCGGCATCAGCTCAAGAAAGCACAGTGGCGCAACGGATTGCACATATCGATGATGATCCGGATATTCGGGATACGGTCAGGCGTATTCTGGAAGCAAGCGGGTATGCAGTCGAAAGTTACCAGACCATGAATGATTTCATGGTGTCGCTATGGAATTCAACCAATCCCCCCGATCTGGCAATTCTCGACGTGATGGTTGAAACAATGGATATAGGTCTGGAAGCGTATGTGGAAATACGCAAACGTTTCCCCGAGCTTCACCTGATATTCATGACTTCGCTCGGCGAGGAAATTCGCCCTTATTTCACTGGCCTCTCTGATGAGTGGATTCTGATCATGGAAAAACCGGTCGAGCCAATCAGTTTCTTATCGATCATTCGTAGCAGGCTGGAGAATAACGAACCCTGAAGCAGAATTTCCCGGAGACTTTAACCATGGCGGTTGTCGAGTTTTCCTGGAATCTGTCCGACAGAAATCGCTTCGCGCTTTCCGGAGTGGGGACAAATGGCGCCAAGCTCAGCGATGAAGTATTAATCAATAATGCTCGATGGTTTATTATCTTTCGATGGGGCGTTATCGGGGTTCTTCTGCTTTTTCAGGTATTCGCGCTCATTGCCTCGGATGAGCTTACGAAAATCGGCATTACCCACCAGCAAGGATGGCCGCTTGCGATAACGTTGGTATTATTCATTGCAAATGTCATTTACATTCAAGCTCTGGATTTCCAGCGGCACACAAAATATAACTCGCCCGCTATAAATATCTGGGCTCAGATCATTGTCGATCTTCTGTGTCTGTCGGTAGTCGTGCATTTTATCGGCAGCATCGCGACTCCGGCCCCCTTCTTTTACGTGCTGCATATAGCGCTGGCAATCGATCCTGGTATATCCGTTCTGAGTCCGCTCAAGATCAATATTTTCCTGTGGATGTTTACGCTCGATGTGCTCTTTATCACTGTCTGGTATGTCGTCTCAAGGCTGGCGATTGTAGTGCGCATTCATGAGCACAACCTTGTCGATGCCTACGAGGAAATCAGGCGTGCGCAAGTGGAGAAAGACCGTTATGCGGTGCTGATGACACATCAACTCAAAGCCCCGCTCGATGCTATCCGCAGCAAGATAAACCTCATAAAAGGAGAATATTGCGGCGAGGTATCGCCCGAAATAAGAGAAGTGATATCGAAGATCGATCATCGTGCTTCCGGCATGGCCGCCCTCATTCTGGATGTTCTCAAGCTGGAACGGTTGAAAGCCGCTGCGCGTGACAACAATGCAAGAGAACAGATCAGCATTGAAAGAGTGATCCACAAATGCATTGATAAATTAGGGCCGATCGCCAGTTCCCGCCATATCGACGTAAAGGTATCGCTCCAGGACTTCGTCGTTGAAGGTATTCCCAATCAGCTTGAAATACTGCTTGAGAATGTCATTTCAAACGCTATCGCTTATTCATATGACAACACAACGGTAGAAATTGTAGCTGCCGTTGAAGGCGCAGGTTCATACGGTACCGTAACCGTTATCGATCATGGGATAGGGATCGGCGAAAAAGATCTGCCGCATATTTTCGATGAATACTTTTACACTCCGCGGGCGGCACTGCATAACAGGACTTCGAGCGGAATAGGCTTATCGATCGTCAAGACCGTGGCCGAAAACAACAAACTACAGATCAGGATTTCCAGCGAACAGAATGCCGGGACAACTTTTTCCGTTATTTTTCCCACGATAACCTCGGTATCCATTCCTGAAACGGGGGCGCACTCTGGAGTCCCAAGTTCGCATCTTGTAAACTCACAAAGCCGCTCACTCGACTCCGAGAAAGACGGAAACGAACTCGCTTCCACTCATTGAAATGTGCCCTCTCCCATGGGGGCGGAGAGAGAACAGGGGATAGGGAAGGCAAAGGAAAAGGTTGGGGGAGCATCACGACATCGGTTCCGACACCCATTTCTTTCTCATGATCTTGATCTGGCCCTTGTGTGTCTTGCTATCCAGCCGCTTTTTCTGGGAACTCGCCGTCGGCCGGGTCGGCTTGCGTTTTCGCGGCAACTCAACGATGCTGTCGACAAGTTCGTGCAGGCGTCTTAAGGCTTCCTCGCGGTTTTTCTCCTGGCTGCGATACTGCTGAGCCTTGATAATAATCACGCCTTCGCGGGTTATACGCTGATCGTGGAGCTTCAGCAAACGCTCCTTATGGATATCAGATAGCGACGAAGCGGTAATATCGAAGCGTAGATGAACGGCGCTCGATACCTTGTTTACATTCTGCCCGCCGGCACCTTGCGCGCGAATTGCCTTTATTTCGACCTCATGATCGGGAATATCTACTTTTCCGAAAGCTGCCATCACTTTTCCTGCCCGCTGCCCCATTCAGGTGAGAACGCTCTTGGCGCAAAACCGAAATCGCTGGTCGCTTCCGTATGGTCAAAACACAGATCGACATTCATTCGCGTTGCCATTTCGGTTGTGAGCTCTTGCTTGCCGGGGAGCAGCATGGCTGAACGTATCGCCAATCGGTAGAGCCACAGGGGGGCAATCAGGAAATGTGCAGGCTTGCCGAGCGAACTGAAAATTTTCTCCACCATCTGGCGGTAGCTTAAAGTCTCACCGCCGCTCAGGTTGTAGGCCTTATTGAAAGTCAGAGGCTGGAAGAGCGCCGTCATGCACGTTTGCGCGAGATCCGCTGCATGGATCGGTTGCCGCAGCCCGGCAGCTTGTCCAATCAATGGAAAAAAGCCGTAACGACGGATAAAGCTTGCAATTCTCGTAATATTCTTGTCGCGAACACAATCATAAACCAGTGTTGGACGAAATATCGTCCAATCCATTCTGGACGCGCTGCAAAAGCGGCAAACAGCCTCTTCCGCTTCCGCCAGCCGGGTTGCCACCTTTCTTTCTGCCGCATGGGCTGAATGCGATTTACTAAACACGCTGGTGGAACCGAAGCCGATCACGCGTTTCAGTTGAAGCGTATTCGATACCGGCAGCAGCGGCGGGAGGAGCCAGAGCGGGGCGAGATGAATGAGAATTTGCGCGTTGACGTCAGGTATCTGTGCCGGCTCGCTCATGTCTGCCTGATGCCAGATCAATTTTACATTAGAAGGTAGCGCTTCTGCCGGCCGCCGGCTGATCGCATGAACCTCATAACCGGCATCCAGCAGGTTTGGCAGCAGGAATTCCCCGATAATACTGGTAGCGCCTGTAACCATGATTTTATGGCGGGAGCCCGGATCAGCCATTTGATTTTTTAGCGCGGGAAGCAGTGCCGTGGATTCCACAGGATTGAATCGGGATCAGAAAAGGTCCTGGAAACAGACTGTAGATCTCACCTTGATTGCGCCAGTCTCCCCATATACTGCATGCAATAAATTGCGGCTATCGCCCCGAAACGCAACCATATTCCCGCTGCTACCAGCCACATCAAAGCGCCGGGATATTCCTGCCGGAAGAACTTGCGATAGAAGCGCATCATTCCCCTGTGCTTGTGCCATTCCACGAATATCGGCCGGGATCTGCTGCATGTTCCCTTATGGTGCACTACCGGCGCATCAGGCACGAAAAGTATCTTCCAGCCTTTTTCCCGGAAGCGCATGCACCAATCGAGGTCCTCGCAGTGAAGAAAATAACCCTCATCCCATGAGCCAACGTCCCGGATTGCCTCCTGCCGCACCAGCATGAGTGCCCCGGAAATAGCCTCCACTTCGAGTGGCCCCGGCGGTAAAGACTGCTTGTGCAGGTGAAAATCAAAAAACAGCCGGGGCCAGTAACGCTCGAGGCGGTACAAGCCAAAGGCACGCACAAGGGAGCGCCAGGGTGTCGGTACGGCACGGCGTCCTCCTGCCTGCTCGGTCCCATCCTGATTAGTTAAAAGTCCACCCGCCATACCGGCCTGAGGGCTCATTTCCAATACATGGAGCAGACGCGGTAATGAATTTTTACTCAGGATGCAATCGGGATTGAGAAACAAAACATGAGGCTCGCAAGCAGCTTTGGCCCCGATGTTGCAGGCTGCGGCAAAACCGAGATTAGCTGTATTGCGGATAACCCTGAGTTTCGGTTCGGTGGGAAATTGTCCCGTGCAGAGTTCGAGGCTTCGATCCGAGGAAGCGTTGTCCACTATCAGCACTTCAGTCACCTGTGACAGTGCCGATTCAACACAGTCCACCAGGGTCTGCCCGGCATTGTAATTGACGATTACGACTGAGATGCAAAGGGGATTCGAATTATCATCCATCTCGCCTGGCAGTTCTTCCGCGTAAAACCCTTCTTCCTTCAAAATCTAAGCCGCATAAATCCTTTATCTGCTTTATTGAAGGAAAGCCACTATGTGCGCGACACAAGCAACCATGAGGGTGATTATGCTCCTGAAGTACGATTTTTGAATCAAGCTTCAAATGGGTTAATCACATCCACCCCTGTCGGGGCAAAATGTTGAACATTCCTGGTAGCAACCTTCAGACCATGAGTCAGGGCTGTCGCGCAATCAACAAATCAGCACTATCATTTCCTAACCGGGCTGAAAGGTTTCCCCAACGCCGGGCTATAGTGGATGTAACCGGTAATACGCGGTCGCCGTAGAGAAGCAATAAATCTTCAATCCATCGCGTGAGTAATGCGGCGAACGCGGGGTCGGCGGTTCGTTTCTTTTCGATGCCGCGTTCGATTCGCCAATACTTACAACACTTAGAAACAAATCAGTGTCCTGATAACCCTTGAGCCAGCGAATGACCTGAGGAGATGTGTCACGTTTGCGGAGTTCTGAAAGAACAACCGTGCCCAGGAGGATCATGAGAAATCCACGTCCCGCAGTGCCGGAGAAGCACGATCGATATCGGCTTCGTCTTCTCCTTCCTTCTGCTTGGGTATCGCCAGCAGGTGAGCGACAAAGCCGGGAGCTGCCACATGTGCACTACGTTGCAGAGATTCGAACGCTTCCTCGGAGAGAACGACCACTGCCGGCTTGCCGCTACGGGTAATATGCTGCGGTTCACCCCGCAAAGCCGCATCCACTAGCTGGCTAAATTGTGTTTTTGCATCCTGAAGCCGCCATTGGCTTGAACGCATTGATTCCCCTAACTGGTCAGATTATCTAGTCTGATTATGATCGGTTTCGTAGGCAACAATCAAGAACAGCAGCGCGACTGATCGCTGCATTTGCTCAAGTTCCATCTCGGGGAATGTTGGATTGCCCATCTACAACTCCTGCTCCCGGTGTGGGGGTGTTGTATTGGCGTCACATAGAGGGGTCCTGATACTCGTGCGTGAGTTTGGGACGCTGGCAACTTTCTTGTAGGTGAGAATCTTTTCCTTCAATAATTGATTACTGGCTTTGATGAGAGGAGTGTAGTGGGTGTTTTCAACGCCCCAGATGGTGGATTGCTGAGACTCCTTGTGCCCGACCAGAAACGGGTCGACGGTGAGTATGCTCAAGGAACCGCGTCTTTCAAGATAGCGATCTATCGTGTTCGTAGTCACGTCGTGGTTATTTTCATCCCATCGCGCAATCGTATCGTAGACGCGTTCACTGTAAACATTGAAAACCATGCTCATCAATTTATTGATGGCTACGAACTGCTCATCCCGGAATTGGTATAGGCCAAGCACATCGGCCTCTTTATCGAGATCGGCTATCAGGCCGGAAAATATATCCCAGTTAATGGGGGAATTCTCCAGGTATTCCCTGATGCCCTGCCACCGCATCTCGAAATCGGGGGGAAACTCGACATCGTCTTCACAGATCATGATCTGCCGCAATCCTTGCTGGCGTGCGAGCATGATGAGGTACTTGTAGCTCATCGCGCAGCCGAGCCAGCTGTGCGTATGGCGCAGGCCGGGGAAAGCCGAAAAACCAAATCTGTTATCCCTGGCGAAGCCTTCCGTACGCTCGACATATTCTGGCAGGCTAAGGCAGATGGTGTCGCTTGGCAATTCGGTTTTGTGGCCTGCAAGATGCCAAAATTCCTCGAACGAAATACTGTCCGTCGCCAACAGGAATCGGTAGAAGAAGTAATCCGTGTTGTCCGGGCAGTCATCCAGGGGAAGATAGAAAATCCGGCGTGGATCGAGGCCCTTGCGCGAGAGAAAGGCAATATTTGCGGTTGAGTAGTCGAGAATGGCAGACGCATTTTGCAGGATTTGCAGGTAGGCTTCAGTAAACAGGTTCGCCTTGCTTGAATCCTCCACTTGAACAGCAATATAAAAAGCGGGAAGATGCGCAAACGCTGGAGCGTTGATGACAAAATGGGTGCGCTCATCACAACTCTCTGGAGAGGGTCCTTGGACGATCCTCGAAGCGATTCCAGCACGGGATAATGCATTCGCGATCCGGTTTGCTGCGCTGAGCTGGCAAGGCATGACCAGGATAATGACGATATCATCGGAATTTGGCCGCAACCGCAATTGCATAGTTCCAACCTGCGGGGCAAGTATACGGCGAGCTCCACCTTGCCTGAGGCTCTTGCTAAAGCGTGATAAGGCGTTTAGCAGGCCCAGTTTTCGCGCGAACGAGAAATATCCTTTTAGAACTTCCGGGTGCTGCCGGAAATATCCTGCTACTGCCGTGATACGAGCGTAGCTATCCGCTAATTTTCGAATTTTAGTGCTGGGGGCGGGCAAAAGTTTTGCTTATCCTGGGGGTACAGTGACATCGAAAGTATTTTCAGAAATTGTAAAGGAATATTCCTTATGCCTCACTGCGTGTCACGATGACGATGCCTTCCGCGCTATTCATCACGCAAGGTTTCTCTTTTTCACAATTCCTTTCAGCTTGCACGCCTTAAAGGCTGCCCAGTATCCCCGATAGGTGAGATTCCGGGTTTCGTCATCGAGATCGAAACCCGCAGCCAGTTTCAGGTTGGCAATCGAATCCAGATGACGGGCTGATTTGACGATGACATCATAGTGCCCGTTTATCATTGCCCAGTTTTTATCCAGATCGACGGTTTCTGCCCATCGCTGAATTTCCGGCTCCGAGTGAAGCCTACTCATGACGTAATTGGAGGACCCCTGGCGTTCCAGCCGATGGCAGAAAGCATCGAAATCTATCTTCCTGACCATGATGGACACAGCGTTCTTGTTGTAAATTACCCGCAATCCGTGCTTCGAAAGCCGATAGCCCAGTTCGATATCCTCTGCGCCAAAGCGGAAAACGGGATTGAATACGCCATGCTCCAGCAAGAAGGAGCGTTTGCAGGAGGAACGCCCCCCCCAGAAATAAGAGTAATCGAGAATATCTCCATCCTTCAGAGAGGGGTAGGAGAACAAAAAACAACCTACTTCGGTGACGAAATGCATAAGCGGATTCTGCCTGATCTCCGGGTCGAGAGCGGTGTAACCTAGTACTGCGTAATGTTGAGCCGAAAATTTCAGGTGCGTTTTGACATGCTCTTCTAGGAGGGTTTCGGTGGCAACGTCGTCGTCATCCATAAAAAAAACGAGATCACCCCGGCTGGCAAAAAGGCCGTGATTCTTCGCACTGGCTAATCCGGCATTGCGCTGATAAAAGTAGCGCAGGGGGAGTTTTTTAGCGTAGCTATCCGCTACAGCCTCCGTATTGTCGGGTGATCCGTCGTTTATTATTACGACTTCGAAACGCTCTGCAGGCAGCGTTTGTCCACACAGGCTTTCCAGCACCTGAGCCAATAGCGGTGCGCGGTTGTAGGTACAGATTACTACGCTCAGTAACGGTACTGTCGCACTATGTTCTGTGGAAAGGGAGCGGTCAGGCATAGGATTCGAGTATGAAGAACGCATCTTTTTTAGGTAGATGCGGCCTCCTCGAGAGGTAATCGTTCATGGTCTTTGCAGCCGACGCATGATCGTAATACGCCACCGGTTTGCGCAAGCTGTGGGCAACCGGCACGGCATCGACGATTCCCATTTTAAGACTGTGTTTCTCAGCTAAAACCGGCCATACAAAATCATTGCCCCAGCCCATGGGACTTGCCTCATCAAAAGGCAGAATGTAGTCAAAGGCGCTGCGATGTAAGGAGAATAAAGGCCCGATTTCGACAAAACGAGTCCAGCGGGCATCGATTCCATCGAGTTGCTCCACAAATGGATGATCAATATAGCTGTCATGTGTTCTTGCGGGTTGCGCAATAGCGAAATCATAGTGCGACACCCACGCAAGATAGGAATCGAGGAAACCCAGCGGTAGAACGATGTCGTCATCACTGATAATGACGTATTCGAAATCGTACAGATCGACTGTCTTTAAGAGCTGATTCAGCAACAGGAATTTGGGTACAGGCGTCTCGAATCTTTGCACGGTGAGAGGCGCCATTTCGGGTTTTGGCAGGTTTTTTCCCAGTGATATCCATTGCTGCTCGACCTCCCAGTGCTTGCTGCCAGAAAATTCCCGGGTGATGCCGACAGCGAGGTTCTCCTTGTCGGCAAGATATACTCCGGCTATGAGTACCCTTAACATCTGCCGGGGTGTCTCTTCCCAACTGTTCATATTGCACTTCCCAAAGTGGTGGAGCTGCGCTCTCCATCTCTTGGAAAAGTTGGGAGTTTAGCTTCGTTGCTTCCAATACTCCAATCAAGGAGCGGCGTGCCGGGTGCTGAAAAGATATCGGCCCACTGCTCCCGGGTTCTATTATCAGAGTGAAGAGTAGGGAAACTTGGCACCAAGGCGATTTTTGTTTCAGGTTGCACCCCAAAAAGATTATCTTCTTCATTATCATCCGCCGCTACGAGTACGAGGTCCGCGCAGGCGGTGTTGAAAAGCTCGAATCGATGAAGTTCGATGTTGTCCTCGGGAAAAGCGGAATCGGCGGGACGAATAGTGGGTTGCGGATTGGTCATCCAATAGATAACCCTTGAATAGGGAGCGTATGCTCGCACGTAGGGTAAGTGCCGGAACGCTGTGACCGATCCATATAACAGCACATGATGATATTTTCCCCCCTCGGCCTTCAGATGGAGAGGAGCCGCATCGAGTCCGTGGAGAAAGTGAATACCTTGTTTTTCAAGTGCTTCCTTGTGAAGCAAGTCGTCTGAGTCCGAAACAAAGGTGATATGGAACTCCATTTCTTGCAGGAGATGAAGGATCGCCAGCACGGGATGAGCGTTGTTATCCTCATCGGTCGGAAGCACTGACGAACCCACTACCAATATCCACCGCTGCGCCTGATCATACTGGCACGCGTTCGCGGCTACAGAAGGCAGAGCGTCAGGATTACGATCAAGTTGGAAAGTATTCTTGGTAAGTGCGATCCAAGCGCCGGGACGCCTTAGGTATATGTCCTTGAGTCGATTCTTGAAATACCAAGGTAACGGTAGATTTCTGTATATCTGGCGCGACAGTCTGTTGAGCCAGATAGGAATAGATGAGCTTAATGGGTTTCCAATCATTCATTAATGATCATTCTGAATAGAAGGAAATCGTGTCCTAAATTTTCTTGCTCTCGAAAACGAGTCCATTATTACCGAGTATTCCATAGCGGATGTCGTAGAGTTTATGCATCGTAGTGCGGAATCCGAGTTGAGCTAATTTCAGTAACATTTCCAAGGAAAAAATATTGTATACGAGTATGCCACTAGAATTTAACGGATCCAGGTGATAAATTGGTTCCATATGATAAATAACTTCGCCATCAATTATTTCTGCTCTTTTCTCATCGAAATAATCCGTTTGATAAAAGGAGACGGTAAAAATGTGAACTCCTCCCAGCTTTAATATTCTATAAAGCTCTTTGAATGCCTTGTAAGGATCTGGAATAGGCTCGAAAACATCCCTTGTCATTACGACATCAAATGTATTTCCCTCAAAGTGCGAATGTGCGAGATCTACGTTTAGTATCCCATTGACAATATCTCCCAGACTTATTTTTCTGCCAAAATACTCACATAAGACATAGTTAACATTGTGTTTAAGGCAATCATGCAATCCGCCTTACGCCTCGGCATTCAAAATCTGCTTGTCGGGCGTTATTTTGCCGAAATCTTGGAAGTTAAGAATCATTCGCAGTACAAAACCTAACTTCCTCTTTCTATTGCTTGCTTTACATAATATGCAGCAACCCAATCCCCTATGGTTATTCAGAAACTTACCAAAATAGCTCGGGTGACCACAAACTGAACATACTCCAACGAAACCATATCTGGAAGTGAAGCTCTCTAAACGGTTAAAGTTTCTCTCGGCAATTGGATAAACTCTCATCTCGTCTGTTTAATGCTTACGGTTTTTCACGTCTTCCTAATAATCAGATTTCTAATACCGATCTCGTTTTTTAACTTCTGCCGTATTTCCTTCAGAGCCAAAAGTTCCGTCGAACACCTCAAGATAAACCTTTTCATAGCGCCTTAACATAATTGCCGGGTCAAACTTTTGTGCCGCTTCTGGAACACTCAGAAGGTGACCAAGGTAGAAATCAGTTTTCTCCGCATACGCCGCAATCGTTTCAGCAACGCCAGCAATCGGGATATCCTGATTTTCAAGATTAAATACTGTGCCAGCGGTTCCCTTCCCAGTGGCCAGCATTTTTTTAATTTCCCCAACATTACTCGCCAGCATGGGACGGTTGGAGTGGAGGCATTCGATCAGTACGAGAGGAAAGCTTTCTCCGGTAAAGCGCGAGGGAAGAAAACCGAGGTCAGATGTTGCAAAATAATCCCGCGTATTTGGACGAAACCCTAGGAAGTGAATGAAGCTGTCTTTGACAACTGGCCTTAGTCGATCATATTCCGGTCCTGCACCGATCAGGAGTAAATGAATGTCCTTTCCGCTGATTTTCCTTGCTAATTTCACAGCTTCGATGCCTTCTTTCCAACCCTTCTCCGGAATTGCTCTACTCACTACACAAATCAAAAACGCATCTTCCGGAACCCCCAGCTCTGATCGAGGTACAGGCATTATCGGACTAATGTCCACAGCATTATCGATACGGACAAAACCATCTGTATCAAACCCATGGGAAATAAATGGCGCAAGGTTTTTATCCGAAAGGTAGACGAATTTACTGACCCGCTTTTTCAAGAGAGGTAAAACTTGTGCCAATTCGACTGGAGGGACAGTCTCATACATGCCGTGCGTAGTGACAATCAGCTTGGCATTGGAATCAGGTTTCAGGAAATGGCAGATATTTGCATCTACCCACCCGTGATGCGAGTGGATAATTTCGATACCCATATCATCAAATATTGTTTCAAGCTTCTCGAGACTGTCCACTTCCAAAAGCGGGATATCTTTGCGCAACATTCCGCGCACACCTGCTTCAGTCGGAGCTCTTCCGCAGTTAAGAAAGGTTACCCCATACCCTGTTGCTTTCAGCATATTGGCTAGCTTAATAGGGAAGGTCTCTCCGCCTCCTGCTGTCAATGCAAATGAGGCCATGAGCACATTTGGCTTCCGCGATACAGCCAGACGTCGGATACGCTCAAAGCTATAGCAGTTTCCAAACGAGACTTCTGAATAATCCGTACGAAAGGTACGCCACTGGGACTGCAAAACCTGCTTTTGGCGTTCAAACACATCTTTATCCACGCGGTACAAACTTAGAAGCTCGTTTGCAACCAGCTCATGCTCATGATAATAGATGTCGCTGCTATACGTGTTTCGTGAAGTGTTGTTTTCATGGAGACGGTAGTAATTTATAGCTTTCGGTGTGTAGGCAATCAGACCACCTCGTACAAGATGCAGATAAAATATCCAGTCTCCGCATATTCTCATTTGCTTCCAAATGTTGTCGCCCAGCAATTCAAGTTTTCCTGGATGGCGAAAAACGGCGCTGCTGACGTTTGGCACAATATTTTTTATCGCCCACGCCTTATTGACTAAATGATGCGCTGACATTACAAAGGGCTTACGCCATAAATTGGCGTCGACTTCTGCCAGGTATTCTTCGATGCTCCATACCGGTTTGGCAGATGATCCTTCTATGAATACACTTCGGCAATATGCAAGCATCACTGCCTGATTCACAAAATATTTAATGAGTTCTTCCAGAAAATTTTCTGAACAGTAATCATCACTTTCGGCTATCCAAACCAGATCCCCTGTGGCTAAATCAAAACCCCGCTGCCACTGGTTAAAAGCGCTACCAGAATTTTCCTTATTGAAGGCACACTTCGTTACTTTGGGATGACGCTTTCGATATTCTTCGAGGATGTCTTGACTTCCGTCGGTTGATGCATCATCCAAAAGGATGATCTCGATATTTGAATATCTTTGCTGATAAATGGAACTCAACCGTTGCCGGAGGAAGTCAGCATGGTTATAGTTCGGTACAATGATAGATACTTTGGGCTGGAAATCTCTGGCAGACCAGTGATTGTTTTGATACAGCTTCTTCGAATCGAAGCTGAATAAAAAAGACTGTAAAAGTTTCTTTTTTAAAAATGGAGCCAGTTTAACGAAGATGAGTTCGTGCAGCTTCGGCAATATGGGATATACAATTTTCATTGATATACCCCGAGCAAAAAGGTAGATATTAAGAATTTGCTGGCGAATCGAATAACGGAATATGTGGTTTCTCACTACTCTTTGTCCCCCTCTATATTGAAGAGGGGCAATATGTTGTACATGGCTAAAGCTCAACGTACCGCTTAAAGTTGGCATCAGTCAGAGAAAAGCTTGCTAAAGCCAAAGTGGATTTGATGAGCTCACACCGCGAAAATGGTTTGCTATCCGAGTTGTCAAAAAACTGATGCGATGCTCCATAACAGCAAACGGAAAAAGAGTAGGCTGAATTGGATACTGCCCTTCAGCAACTACTCAGTATCTAGGAATAGACAATGAAAAGAGCTATCTCTTCAATTAGCCAGACCAACTAACTATTTTTACCGAGGTTACACCTTACGCTTTTCCGAGCCAAGATACCATCGTCAAATTAACAATGATTGCATACTTCATAATGGAAGGAGAAATTATATACGTGCACCTAAAGTACGCGCGGTTCTAACGAACGGGAGCAATAAGGAGCGAAGCCACCGTCTTTGGTTCACAGCAATCTTCAAGTCTCTAACTTTTAGCTGTAAATAGTATTTGACGGTAGATGATATCGCTTCCCGGAAGGTTAAATGGGCATCAATCGTAATGCTTGGTGTCCTGTGATGGGGAGCACTGCTTTGGTTCACAGCAATCTTCAAGTCTCTAACTTTTAGCTGTAAATAGTATTTGACGGTAGATGATATCGCTTCCCGGAAGGTTAAATGGGCACCAATCGTAATGCTTGGTGTCCTGTAATGGGGAGCACTGAAGTGTGGGAATGTGGAAAATCTGCGTACACCTGTTTTTGCATTTAAAGTCGCCTGGAGAAATCGATGCCCGAACCAGCGGTCGGGTTCGAGATGACACCCTTCTGCCCACTCATTCCAGGCGTTGATAAATACAAGTTCATCGGCCTTACCCGTTTGCCTGGTCTGGTCGATGGTGGATGCAAGCCAGTATTCGTAATTTTCCGGGGTACCATTCAGCACTATTAGTGCGCGTTCCTTTGTTCGTGCGGTGTTATCCCACGAGGGGAACACTGTTTTGAAAACATGAGCATTGTCATACACTCTATCAAGATAAGATTGGGCGATTGACGAAAACTGCATGAGGTTGCCTATAAACATCTCATGAAATTCCACTTGATCGTTAATATTAGCTATCTTGAGATTGTGTGGTGGAAACTCGACACCACTATCAAACCCGAACTGAGCGTAGTCCTCGTTGCCGTGAGTTAACGCTGCACATATATGTATCTCACCTAAACCTATAGAACGGCAGTACTCTCGCCAGACTGCAACTGTTTTGACCGGATCAGGTAACTGTTGAGGCTGATATACGATGAAGTATAGTTTTCCGTCTACGCGGATATAGCGTTTATCCTGGAAAAACGGGACTAGCGATTTAATGAAATTCAAGTCGTCATCGGGCAAGTACTTCTGGACAATAAGAACTTCCTGATCGGCTCCATCCCAGCGGCGGGTCCAGTTTTCATTTGCCCAGCACAGGCAAAACGGCATATCGCTTTCAGGATCAGCCAGCATATCGTCCACGGGCAAGTTTAGAATCCTTTTACCCGAGAACCAATAATAGTGGTAACAGAAGCCGTCTACACCGTATTGTTTGGCAACTTTGATCTGTTCACGTCGCGTTTGGCGGACCCGCAGGTCATAAAATCCGAAGTCCGTAGGCAGATGTGGCTGGAGATGGCCTTCAAACAGCGGTTCAGCCTTTGTCACATTAGTCCATTCTGTGAAGCCTTTGCCCCACCAGCGATCGTTTTCAGGTATAGGATGAAATTGTGGAAGATAGAAGGCGATCAAGCGTGGATCGGTTGGGAGGTTCCGCGACGGCTGGATAGATGGGGTAACCGCTGCATTTTGGGATTTGTCGCCCAATCTCTTGTCGTTTGCTTGGCTCGACGCTTCCTCCAGGCGGATAGCCGCTACATTGGGATTAGATGTAGAAGGACGCTTCCTAAATTCAGGCACTGGGGGTACAAGAGGAACTGCGTCAGCTGGATGATGTAAGGGAGCCGCTTTAACTACCACTTGATAGATTTGTGAGTAAGCACCATGCATGATCACATCTCGCATGGGAAAAGGCAGCTGTGACCAACTGGACGCAAGCTCGGTTTCCTCAGGGGCTTTGCTTACGTAACGTGCCTCGATGATTTTTAGACCCGCTTGTGCAAACAGGCTTTCGATGTTCTTGAGGCCAAAAAATCGGAGGTGCGTTCGATCCAGAAGTCTGTCCTCCCGGTACTCAAGATCCCCATTGATCAGGGATGACATTATCCCTGCATGTCCGGCATGAGGAAGTGAGATGACGAGGTAGCCCTGGGGATTTAAAAAGGCGACCATTTTTTGCAAGACCATCCATGGATCATAAAGATGTTCCAGTACATCAGCTGCCACAACTACATCAAAGTGTCCGATTTCAGTGAGTAGTTGCGTCCAGTCAATTGTGTTAAGGTCAGCCTGTATGATCTTGCTGCAGTATGGCTTGAGCTTTCTAATTGCTTCCTCATCAAGCTCTACTCCTGTCACGCGGCACTTGCCAAGTGATTGAAGGATTCTTGTGATTGCTCCAGGTCCTGGCCCAATTTCCAGGACATTTTTATTCCTCCCTACCATTTCCGTTACAAAAGCGGATGCTGCAGGATCTTGCAATTCTCGTGTTTTCATGTGTTGTCTAGGTCAATATCTTGATCGTGTTCAATGATAGGTTGCTTGTCCGCTAACAGTATTAGCTTGCCATGGAATCAGGGGGCAGACCGAGAGTATTAGCTTGCCATGGAATCAGGGGGCAGACCGAGAGTATTAGCTTGCCATGGAATCAGGGGGCAGACCGAGAGGGTTTCAACCATTTTTTTAATGTTCGTAGGGGGTGGGTGATGCGCCAAGACTTGCTGGTAAGCACACTATTGACGCGTGCCAGTGCTGCATCTTTCTCCGCTATCGCTGCATCTTTCTCCGCTATCGCTGCATCTTTCTCCGCTATCGCTGCATCTTTTTCGATTACTGCCGCTTCCCGTTCGGCCACAGCTTGATTAATATGCTTAATTTGCTCGCTGTATTCAGCGATAATCTGGTTGTTAACCAAATTCTTCGAAAAATATCTGTCAACTAGGGCGAGCGCTGGTTTGAGACGTTGAAATTCTTCACTCCATTGTTCAATCAGGCGGCATAGTACTGGATCATCAAGGTTCATCTCGCCTGAAGCTACCTCGAGCAGTTTCGTATAGATCTCGTGCACGAGCAGGGGGCAAGCCTCATCTAATGACAATTCACTCAAATCATGAATTGTATGCTGCAGTGCCTTATCCAGAAACTGAACGGCATAGTTATGCAGTTCATCGTAATCAACTTTGAAATCGAGTTGTCTTGAAATCCGGTCTATCTCAAGTTCTGGAGATTTCATCAATTTGTCATAATCAACCAGCACGCGTTGCAGGTCCATGCTACCTGACAAACTTTCAATAACATGACCTAACCATAAAAGATAGCTTTTTTCCGCGTCAAAACTGTCGCGTTTATTTAAGGATTTTGTAACACTAAGGGGATGGCGTATTACCAAAATGCAGCGAGTATCAAATTGACAATAGGTGAATACCTCTTTCCAAAAAGGCAGCAACTTGGCCACCCGCGGATCTTTAAATCCAAAAATAGTGTTCTTATCAACCTTCTGACGGAGCAATTCGACGGCTCGAGTGAAATAGCAACTTTTCAGTAAAGTCTCTATATCAGATGATTTAATTGGTGCAACATGATGCCAATCGCTTCCCAATGAGTTCAACAATTCATTGTTAAAAGCATTAATATCTGAATCTTCCCAAAAACCTTTGTCATTTACCCCTTCCATCGCCGGTATCAAATTATTACCCAGATCTATACCCATCACTTGCAGGCCGCGGGTGATGGCACTGGTACCGCTGCGATGCATTCCCAGTACAATAATGAGCCGCTTCTTTCCAGTGCTCTCCATCGTATCAAGTTTGGCTTCTAATACATTATTTCGGACCATGCCTTTACCACATATTCCAGGTTAGCGGGCGGTCTGCCAGCCACAACATATCGAACCCCGGTTTGGCAAATAGCATCCCGCTTTGCGGTAGCGAAGCCTGTCTCCGGAGGAGCTTAATTCCTAAATTTTCATCCATTTCTTTTCACGCCCTACTTTTTCGAGATAGGGTTATACAATTGTTCAAACGCGAAATGGCAACCGAAGTCGACGATACCCGTGGCCAGGTTTCCAGTGTTCGGCAAAACCCGAAATACGACGATATCAAGCAAGCGGTGTAAATATGTTTCTTCACTAGCATAGGCGCCCACGACACCTGCATTTAAGTAATAGGTGCCGGGATTTAAGAAACAGCGAAAGTGGAATTCGACTTGATAAAGGGAATTTGCCTCAGCATAAGGCAGACTTTCCTCAGGGGTGGCTGCCGACACGCCCCCTCCCAGTTCCACTCCAGACACGGTTTTGATGAGCATGCCGAAGCGTACGTTTGGTATCCTTTGGGTAAAGTACACTTCGTATTTGAAGCAATAGATATTTCCGCATTTCAGGCAATTTAGCGGCTCCCCTGTCAGGTTGAGAATCTCGGCTGATCTAATTATGGCTCCCCGAGACTCATAACTGATCGCACTTTGTGATTTGAGATGCGGGTCGAAGAATTCTTCAGGGCTGAAGAGTTCCGCCACTCCAGCATCGGCACTTTTTCCCCCGTGGTGACTGCTTATCGGTGATGAGGGAGGTGAGGTTGGAATGGAAGAAGTCTTGATTTCACTGCGGATCTGATCGCGTTTGAATTCAGGGGCATAGAGAAGCTTTTGGTATTTTGCGACGATTGTTTTCGGTGCTCCGGAAATTAGTATCTCACCCTTATCAACGAGAATTGCCTGATCACACAATTCCACAACTGTGGAGCCGGCATGGGAAACAAAGAGGATCGTCGCGCCACTTTTCTTAATTGCTTCGATGCGCGAAAAGCACTTGCGCTGAAAAAGTTCATCCCCGACGGAAAGTGCCTCATCGACGACGAGGATATCGGGAGCGACGTTGATAGCGACGGCAAAGGCCAGTCTCACGACCATGCCACTTGAATAACTCTTTACCGGTTGATCAATGAAATCGCCAATATCTGCAAAGGCCTGGATGTCGCTATAGCGCGCTTCGATTTCTTCTTTGGTAAGACCCAGCACAGCGGCATTCATATATACGTTTTCTCGCCCGGTAAATTCCGGGTTGAAACCAGAGCCCAGTTCCAGCAAGGCAGCTATTCGACCATTGGTTTCTATCAATCCATTCGTGGGTGACAATGTGCCGCAAATGATCTGAAGCAACGTAGATTTGCCGGAGCCGTTGCGGCCAATGATACCAATCGTCTGGCCCTTTTTTATTTCGAAGGAAACATCCTTCAGAGCCCAGAATTCCCGAAAATAGTGTTTGGGTGTTTTACCCAGCAGCCGTTGCAGGCGAGGGACGACAAACTGCTTCAGGCGGTCGCGCGGCGCGTCGTAAATCTGGTAGCACTTTGAAATGTTTTGAACACGAACGGCAAAATTGCCAGAATCCGACATGGCATTTTCACTTTTATCACTTCCTGCCTGATTCCCACATTCTGTTTCGGATAAGGGAAGGTTGGCAGCATTTGCGATATCTTCCGTGTCAGAGAACATCGGCAAATCCTTTGCGGGTTTTCTGAAACCAGGCGAATCCTGCCCACGCCATCAGCAAGGAAGCAATCATCATGATGCTCCAGTACCCGAGGTCTGGCAGTTGTCCGAAGACGAGCACCTTTCTTCCTTCCTCGATGATGAACGCAAGCGGATTAAGCTGTAATAAACCCTGGTATTTTTCAGGCAAGATGCTCAAGGGGTAAAACACGGGGGAAAGAAACAATAGCACGGTGGTAAACATTCCCGTGAGTTGGCCGATATCGCGCACAAATACGCCAAAGGCTGCCAGAAACCAGGCGAAGCCCATCGAAATAAAAATGAGTGGAAGCAGGACCAAGGGGAAAAGGATCACAGTCCAGGGCAGTTGATGGCTGATAAGGAGCTGCGCAAGCAATAGCACGCCTACGCTGATAATCGTGTGAAACAGTGCGGAGCCGAATGCTACCCAAGGGAGTATTTCCAACGGGAAAATGACTTTTTTCACATAATTTACGTTCAACAGGATCAAGGCGGGTGCGCGGTTGATGCACTCCGCGAACAGGCCATGCACGATCATGCCGACAAAAAGAATGATTGCGAAATCCGTTTTGCTTTCTTCTCCACCCACTCCCCAGCGCGCCTTGAATACCACTGAAAATACGAACGTATAAATCACGAGCATGAGCAATGGGTTGAAGAAGGACCACGCCATGCCCATGACAGAGCCGCGGTAGCGTCCGATGACTTCACGTTTGGTAAGCGCGATAATCAAATCTCTGTTGCGCCAGAGACTTGCGGCCATTTCATGTGGGAGAACGGAAAATTTTTGCATTAGCGCACGGGACAGCTTTGCGCGGGTGTTCTACGGGTGACGGGAAGCATCCATGCGAGCATGCAGGATGCGAATAATGGTGATGTTATAGGGTGTGATGCGAAAATAAATCATATGCCGACCGATATTATACCGGCGATAACCTGGCCGGATATGAATATGAGTATCTGACTCTACACTTGGCATCAATGGGGCTCAGCAGGCTAACTGTTCGACCATGCTTTGTCAGCATTCTTTTCTTGAATGCAGCTGAGTCAAAAGGAGTCAAAATGCTGCGATTCACCGCTGTTCTCACCTTCGGTCAGCGCGAGCGGGATGTCCTCAGTCTCGGCATTACGTGCCTGTTCCCGTTCCCGTTGGATGAGGCCGCGGATATATTCGCTATCATCGACATAATACCCTGCGTTAACCTATTCCTTGATCCAGTCATCCTGCCTGTGGGGCAGGGTGATGGATTTGCGTACAGTCCTCATGCATCCCCCAAGTGTGATACATCATTTTTATCACAGATTGATGCGATCCGAAAGCTGCTCCGAAATCGGCCGAATTTGATCCCGATCTCGCTGTAATCCGTGACAGAGTCACTACCAGGATAGCAACGTAAATCGGTTGCGGTCCTTCGATCGATCTATTGAAAAAACATCAAGAAAATTTTTATTCACTTCTTGCATTTCACCCAAAGTTGCCTATAATACGAATCATTCTCATTAATAACTGCGGAAACGGCGCCATGGATAAGTTACTCACAGTTCCGGAAACCAACGCGGATAAACAAAAGTTCGTCATGCTGGATCGGACTCGACGCATCTATAGCGATGCGCTGTTTTCCCACGGTGATGAGGTGTTTATTCAGCATCAGGGCGAACAATATCGCTTGCGGCGTACGCGTAACGGCAAGCTCATTTTAACCAAATAACAGAAATACTGGACGAATAGCAGGGAATAGTAGACTTAGGGCGCTCATCATGTATATTTGTGTCTGCAAAGGTGTAACCGATACCGCCATCCGAGAGGCCGTCATTCATCGAGGTGCCGACAGGATGCGGGATTTAAAGACTTGCCTGGGTGTGAGCGAGCAGTGCGGAATATGCGCATGCCACGCGAAGGAGGTCCTGGAAAAGGCACTGATGCAGAAAAACGTGGTTCAACACCATTCCACATAAACCCACTCGTTAATTCGAGATCTCGCCTGAGGAGGCATACATGAAGAGCAACGCAGACATTATCCAGTGGCTTAACCGCCAATTGCAGCATGAATTGACGGCCATCAATCAGTATTTCCTTCATGCCCGCATGTACGAAAACTGGGGTTTCGACAGGCTTGGCAAGCTGGAATATGAGGAATCCATAGAAGAGATGAAGCACGCCGATGCGCTCATCAAGCGCATCCTGTTTCTGGAGGGATTACCCAACCTGCAGGAACTGGGCAAGCTCTTGATTGGTGAGAAAGCGGAGGAATGCGTTGATTGCGACCTCAGGCTCGAAATGATTTCACGCGAGACGCTGCTTGGTGGAATCGCCGTGTGTGAAGCAGCAAAGGATTACGTTTCGCGGGAGCTTCTGAAAGAAATCCTGGAAGATACTGAAGAGCATATCGACTGGCTGGAAACGCAGCTGGAGGTGATGCAGAAGGTGGGTATCCAGAACTGGCTGCAGAGCCAGATGTAGACTTGTTTATGTGCCGCTGGATTTCTTTTTCCAGCGGCCTTTATTCGAGTTTATTCAACCTTTTTTGATTTTTAGCCAGCCAGCCCCTACAGGGCAAGCCAGCTTTCTGACCTGTCCGGAGTGGGGCTGTGCAACAGCTTAAGGCAACATCGCTGGCTAATCTCTGTGTTCCCGCATCTGCCCTGCTTGAACCGGAGCACCGCGATTCCGCAACCTCCAGACAGGGTAAATCCTCTCCTTCTTCGAATTTATTCATCCACCACAGGCAGATGCCGCAGATATTGCAAGCGCTGCTCGGAAAAAATCTGGTTGAGATTGTCAGGCAATTTTTCAGCGCGCGGGACAGCAATCCTTTTTTTACCCCTGCAAGATTGACGCGGATAGCGCGACTGGGTCGATCAGCGGTTCTGATCCAGAAATCGAAACCCGTACCTGCCGGCAAGTGGCCGACTGGTAGCAAGCCTGTTCATTCACTCCCACCCGATCGGGTCGATCCCGAAAATCATATCGGGCGGGAAGTCGCCGAAACGGATAGATTTCCACTGATCAAGGAATCTGCTCCGCCAGCGCCGTTTTCTTTTGAGCATTCATCTTCCGCCGCTTCCGGTGAAAAAGGCGATAGGACGTGCAAGGGATCGGGTATCGGAGGGCGTTGCGTTCTGTGCGTAGGGGGGCGCGCCGCACTGTACCCGGAATATCGCCGCGTAGTGGAGGCTTCCGGGGGTAAGCTGGTCATCTACAGAAACACGCCTCAGGGCCCCGGACATCACTTGCCAGTATTGTTGGATCACGCCGATATGGTTGTCTGTCCCGTGGATTGCGTAAACCATACCGCTTTTTTCACCGTCAAGCGTTACTGCCGACGTTCCGGCAAGCCCTGCGTCTTGTTGGATCGCTCAAACCTTTCCACCTTTCGTAAAGGTATCGCTACTCTGGCAGTATTGTGTACCTCACCTGCACCGGGTAGACCCGAGCAATCAAAGAGGCGTTGGCCAGCTTCTCCCGAAGAGAGACCAGTTTAAGGATTATTAAGGATATTCAGCCCTGACGGTGTAGAAACCGGTAGAGGTCGGATCAGGATTTTATGATATCTTGCAGTGATTATCATTCGTATTATAAAAACATGAATACTTGCAATGCAGGCCGGGTTATGGCGCTGCTTGGTCTTCTTGCACTTTTCAGCGTGGGGCAGGCAATGGCCGCAGAAAGGGAGTACTGGGTTGCGGCGGAAAAAGTTACCTGGAATTATGCGCCGTCCAGGAAGAATCTGATCAAGCCCGATGATGGATTGGGAGTGTGGGGCAAAACGCTGACATATCCCAAGTACCGTTATTTTGGCTACAAGGATGGGCGCTACAAGGAGCGATTGGTGCAGCCGGAGTGGGCAGGAATTCTGGGCCCCCAGCTTCGGGCAGAGGTGGGCGACACCCTCAAGGTTCATTTTCTGAACAAGACCGACCGGCCGCTTTCCATGCACCCGCACGGCGTATTTTATGACAAGAAAAACGAGGGCGCGGATGCCGCCAGCGCAGGAGCAGGTATCGGGGCCGCAGTGCCGCCGGGGAAATCCTTTACTTATACCTGGGTTGTGGATGAGGCCTCCGGTCCCGGACCAACCGATCCTTCATCAATCGTCTGGCTGTATCACTCGCATGTAATGGAAGAGGAAGAGGCGAATCTCGGCCTGGTAGGTACCATCATTGTGACCCGGCAGGGCATGGCAAGATCGACGCGCGATCCGTCGCCGAATGATGTGGATCAGGAATTCACCACCTTGTTCATGATCTTCAATGAGGAGAACGGGGAAGAAAGCGGGATGAAGCATACCATCAACGGTCGCATTTTCGGCAACCTCAAGGGTTACGATACAGGTATTGGAAAGCGTGTGCGCTGGCACGTCGTGGCACTCGGTAACGAGACGGATAACCATACTGTGCACTGGCATGCCCAGACAGTACTCGATCATGGACGCCGCACGGATGTGGTGGAAGTGCTCCCTGCAAGCATGACCTCGGTCGACATGATTCCGCGTTCACCCGGTAACTGGCTACTGCACTGCCACGTCGATGATCACATGATGGCCGGGATGTCTACCCGGTGGAACGTCGCGCCGGCAAAATGATGGAAGACAAATACTTATAACAACTCAATCATTTCCAATCCCTGATAAATAATAGAAAAGGAAAAGCCCGATGAAACTCCCGCAATTTATCCATGCCGTAGGTATGGGTATTATCGGCTGTGTGCTCAGCCTGGATGTTGCAGCTCATGCGCTGTGGCTTGAGAAAGAAGCCGGGGCAACCCGGCTTTATTTCGGCGAATACGCGGAAAATCTGCGTGAGCCTTCGCCGGGCAGGCTCGATAGCATTATCGAACCGAAGGTGACGGTGGTAAACGCGAAAGGCGTTGAAAAGCCTGTCGAAGCCAGGCGCGAGAATAATTATTTTGCGATACCGGCAGGTAATGAAGCTCAGGGCGGCGCTGTACTGGTGCAGGCGCTCAAGCAATCCATACGCGAGCCGCAAGGGCAAATCCCGTCTCCTACCTACAGAAGATTTCTCTATACGCGCTTCGGTAGCGGAGGCAGCCTGCCGCTCGATATCCAGGAATCCGGTAACACGTTGCGTCTGACCTACTTGGGAAAGCCCGTCCCCAAGGTCGAAATCGTGGTCATCGCACCCAATGGCTGGGAGAAACATCTGCAGACGGACGAGAAAGGAGAGGTGACCTACTCATTGCTTGAGCCGGGTCTGTATGTGATCGAAGCGAAATACGAGATGCACAAACCCGGTGAGTTCGAAGGCAAGGCATACGCGGTCGAGAGCCACAAGATCACACGCAGCCTATACAAATGAGCACTGTTCAATCCGGCGCGCAAGCAGCCCCCAAATCTTCTGCAACTTCAGCAACTGCGCAGAGCATGGGACAGCCTCACGTTGCGGGCCAGGGGGCGCGTCCTGTGGTGACGGAGCCACGCGGCTACCTCTTTTTATCACAAGGAATGAAGCGCGGCCGCTTTCTGGTCTGGCTGCGTCGCACTCATGCCTGGATGGGATTGTGGGGCGCGGCGCTTGGCCTCCTATTCGGGGTATCCGGGATTCTGCTGAATCACCGCAGCGAAATGAAAATTCCCCTTGCGGCGCAGCAGGAAACCCGCGAAATACTCACTCCGCCTGCCAACAGCGTTGAGTCACCGGAGGCGCTGGAATCGTGGCTGCGCGAAAAATTCAAAATGCCCGATGCAAAATCGCGCACCCAGAAAAAACCGGCGGGCCCGGTGCCGTGGGGAGGGGGGCAGGTCATACAACCGGAAAACTGGCGTATTACGCTCCTTGCACCCAATCATAGCGTGACAGCGGAATACTGGAAAGGAGATGCCGAGACGCATATCGAGCGGAAAGAGGCCAATGTCTGGGCGACTCTGGCAAACTTTCACAAGGGAAGCGGGATGTCCAATGTCTGGATATTGCTCACTGATACGCTGGCAGGTGGCCTGCTCGTGCTGGCCATCACAGGCACGCTGTTGTGGAGTCGTCTGCATGGTCCCCGCTTGATGGCAGCCGGGTTGATTGGGACGACCTTGACGACGGCTGCGATCCTCATGTTGACGACACTATCGCTTGCATGATCGTTATTTTTTCGAACAGGATCCCTGAACCGAGATAAAAGAATGTCCAATTGATTATAATTTCCCGCCCAGTTTCGCTGGGAAAAAGAACCCACAGCCAGCCAACGCCTTCGTGCTTGTAGCCAGCCAGTAGTAAAAAAATTAAAAGAGGCTATAAGTGAAACAGTTATCCAGATTCAAGCCCGCATCCTGCTTTTTGGTCCCTATAACCCTGTTTTGTTCATGGTTATTGATGCCGTTGCCCGTGACAGCTCAAGATGCAGTGACATCTCAAGATGCAGAGAAAGAGAAGGAAAAAAGTGCGACCCTGCCGGAGATCAAGGTGACTACCGGGCGGGTCCGCCCGGGAACGATCGAGGATGTCGCCCGTACTGGCAGCAAGACAGATGCGCCCTTGCGTGACATCCCCGCGACGGTCGACGTCGTTCCGGCGGCCACTCTTAAGGAGCAGGGCTACATCAACATGAACGATGCCATGCGCAACGTGAGCAGCATGCAGCCCCTCATGGGAGGCGGCTATGGTTTCGCAAATAACTTCACCTCCCGTGGGCTGACGGTAAGCTTTTTTCGTGACGCGATGCCCGACGGGACGTCCCCGATGAACGGTTATTACCGAACGATGTACGATGTGGATCGCATTGAAGTCCTGAAAGGACCCGGGTCGGCCTTGTTCGGGGCAGCGGGCCCCGGGGGGAGCATCAACATGATCAGTAAACAGCCCAGGAGTGCTTTCTCAGCCTCCACGGGAACGATGTTCGGCAGTTTTGGCACGCTAAACGGCTATCTCGATGTGACAGGGCCGATGGGAAAGAGCTTCGCAGGACGTTTCATCACTGATCTGGAGCATGCGGACGGGTTTCGCGGACTTAAACGCGATATATTCGAGATTTCTCCCAGCATGATGTGGCGCCTGGCAGATGACAAAACACTGACGGTCGACTTCGACCACCGCGAACTGAAGATCAGGCCAGACAACTATGGAACGCTTTTCGATTTCAATTCGAAGCTGGTGGTTCCCCGGGAAAACCGTTATTACAGCCCATTCAATTATACGAGCAATACCATCAATCGCGTCACCGCCGTCCACAACTGGACAATCTCCGCAGACCTGAGCATGAGAACGGCATTTACTTATGACGGGCGCAGGCTCGATATGTTGAGAAATGGGGGAGGCAACCAGGCTAACGCTGCCGGAATCATTACGGGCCGCGATGCGCGCCATCAGACCGACCATCAGGGATTTGCAACCTTTCAGAACGAGGCGATCTGGAAAACGGCCACTGGTCCGGTCAAGCACACGCTCTTGGGCGGGTTCGAATACAAGAACGTCGACATCACGACGGTCCGGGGAGATTTTACGTTGTCTAACCCAGTGAACATATTCAATCCGTTTAATCTGGAAACCTCCGTGAACGGCATTAACCGCAGACCCACTTTCGATCGCAAAATCAGCAGCGACCAGACGTCGTTCTACGCACAGGATCAGATCGAGCTGACCGAGCAATTGAAACTCCGGCTGGGTATACGCAACGATCTCGTGCAATGGAGCGACAAAGGTTTTCAGTCTGTTTCAGGGAACTATAGGTACCGGGAAATCGTGCGCACACGTTCCTTGACAACTTATTCCACGGGTGGGGTTTATCAGCCTACCCAAAACCTGGCCTTTTATGCCGGCTACAGCACCGGCGCCTTCATCAATCTGTCAACCGAGCCTACGTCGGTTGCGACCTCACCCGAAACTTCCAATCAGATCGAGGTTGGCGCCAAGACGACCTTCCTGGACGGCAAGGCGGATTTGAACGTCGCGCTGTTTCAGAGTTCCCGGAATAACTATTTCATCAACCTCAATCCGGCTGCCACCAATCTCCTCACCCAGGACGGAAAAGATCGTTCCCGCGGTGTTGAGGTGTCCCTCGCCTTTCGGCCCATCGCCGGACTTAGCATCATCGGCAACGGGGTGTGGATGGACCCGGAAACATTATCAAAGGCAGTTGCACGGAACAATGTTCTCTTTGCTCCGGGAGAATTCAGAAGCATTGCTGGAAATCGTCCCGTGGGCGTCGCTACCAACATGGGCAGCCTGTGGACCACGTATCAGGTACAAAGTGGACTTGCACGGGGCGTGATGTTGGGATTTGGCGTGACCTACAAGGGTGACAGTTTTGCCGACGCGCTCAATCTGCTGAGAGTGCCATCATATGTTGTCTATGATGCCATGGCTTCGTATCGTGTAAAGAACCTGGAGGTCGCAGTCAACGTCAGAAACCTGACGGACAAGACCTACTATACGAACCCGACATTCGCGGGAGCGCTCCCCGGCGATCCGCTCAGTGCTTACGGCTCAGTACGGCTTTACTTCAACTGACATTTGAGACGATCCGGCTTGAGCCGGTAAGAAGCTCTCGTCGGGTCTCGAGGCTCACGCCGCAATGAGCTGAGGGGCGCGTTCTGGGAGGACCTGTCAACAGGCCTGGATGCAGCGCAGTAGCTCGCGCTCCGTTAGGTTTTATTGCCACATCAACGCGTTCCCACAGTCACTGCGTTCCACGAGGACTCGTTCAGAGTTTCCCTGGTTCCCCTCCATTTTCCGCAAATTCTACGGAGGGTGACTGATCCTACCCGGGAACCTCAGTCAGCCCTCGACACATCATCATCACACCGTCATTTTCGCGCAAGCGGAAATCTATCGCTTTGAACCTTATCCTTACATTGCAGATCTGGATACCCGCTCGCGGATATGATGCGTACAACAAACTCAGCCAGCATTTCGTGTACGTCTCTCTTCCATAAGGAGAGACGGTTACGCGCTAGCGTCTCTCTGAAGGGCCTGCTGAAGAAGGCAAGCCTGAGAGTCTCCTTTTGCTCCATCAGATCTGTATCAGATCAGAAGGACTTCGCCCGAAGGACCTTCAAATCCATTTTTTTATTCACATTGCGGTCATAAAAGCATGTCCAACGCGTAGCAGCCGGAACTCCGGAAATCCAATACAGATAAGGGTTTCAGCCGGTTTTACGCCCTACCTCCTGTAAGATTTTACAGCTATTCGGAGGTCCGGTTCCGTTGTTTCATAACGTCGTCATCAACCAACGACGAGTGAAAAAATGGGACAGATTATGCTTGCACAACATGGCAATGGTTCTCTCGATAAACGGGCCGCAATGGGAATGTATCGGCTGAGGCACGAAGTTTTTCACGACAGGCTCGGCTGGGAGGTAACCACGGATAACGGGATGGAGCATGACGAGTTCGATCTTGCAGATCCCGTATATGTTCTGGCGAAAGGAGGCGAGGGGGATGAAGAGGATGAAGACGAGGTGCTCGGTTGCTGGCGATTGCTTCCTACCCAGGGACCCTACATGTTGAAGGATACTTTTCCGCAACTTCTGCACGGACAGCCCGCGCCGCAGCAATCGGATGTCTGGGAATTGAGCCGTTTTGCCGTCATGGTTCCCAAATGTGAGAGTGCCGGTTTCGGCTTTAGCGAAATTCCGGTAAAAATGATGCAAACCTTGTTTCTCTTCGCGCGCCACAACAAGATAAAGCGCTATGTAACCGTTACCACCGTCGCAGTGGAGAGACTGATACGCAAGCTTGGCGTGAACGTTTCCAGGTTGGGCGCACCGATCAAAATCGGTCGGGTTTTGACGGTCGCATGCTATATCGAAATCGATGCAATCACCGAGTTCGCCCTTTTTGGGATGCTCCCAGAAAACGCACAAAGGAAGGCCGCATGAATATTCTACTGGTTGGAGAGAGACAAGATACCCGTCAGCTCCTGCAGCTGCTGCTTGAAAAATCCAAGCACAGGCTGGAGCGAAAAACGCTGGACAGCTTCCCGGAGCCAGACCTGGAGGCCTATGACATGGTTCTGGTCGACGGCGCAGTAGATGATTGCACCCAGCAGGTGAATCTGGTGCAATGGGTGCGGGAAGCCAGACGGCGCTATCCTCATTTACCGGTAGCGGTCATGAATAACGTCGGACCAGAGGAGACTTCCGAGAATGAATCGGCTTGCAGCACGATGCATACCTGTGGTGTATTCGAGTCGGGTAATGGTGTCCTGAACATGCGGTGTAGACTGCGTGAAATCGCCTTGGGAGAAACTGCCGCATTGATGCGCGAGGATTGCCAGCGGCCCCCATTCGAGCCGGTTACGTTTGAGTATTCGGGAAGGGGATGAAATGCGGCTGGACTATCAATAGAACGAGGAAAAGAGGCGAAGGCTTTCGAGGAATTTAATAATTCATAAAACTTTCATCGTACTGCCATCAGTCGCAGGTAGCCTGTACAAGCTGACAAAGGTTTCAAATGATATTGACTGGTTGCTCAAAGGAGGCAAATCATGAAATCCCGGCTACCTGCATTAGTGAACGCAATCTCACCCCCCAGCGCGGTCCTCATGAACTTTGTTCGGAAGGAAATTGCCCAGCCGATCCCTGAAGGTTCTGCTGTTGATATAACTCCCACCGGAGGGGCAGAGTATGCTGATACTGGTGTCCCGGTTACCTCGCCCAGCTTTGAAGCTCCCATGCTCCCTGTGTTTACACGTCTATCCGGATCCAGGAGGAGTGTATGAGTCTGGCTGATGTAATGTTGCAACCATTCCTTTCCCTGACATCGGCCGATGTGGCGGAGCACGATCCGCTTTCTTCATTGACCGAGTTCTATCAATTCGATCAAGGCGATCAGGATCTGGATGAGGACGAAAGTGAAATTGACCTGATGATTCAGCTAAGCGGAATGGTTTACAGCCCTGAGACAGGCGAGGAGTAAGGCAATCTGCATCGCTTTTAACCGGCATTGACTCCAGGAGGAATCAATTCCTGCGTACCTAACTCTTGGACGTTTCGTACACGCCTGTTTTTCCGGTTCTCCGCAACATCTTGTTGACTTCGTCCGCATGCATTTCCTCTTCGACGACAAGGCCACGCGCATAATCCTCCAGCAGTACTGACTTCCCCTGGGTCAACTCCAGCAGCTCGTAGTAGGCTGTGAGCGACTGATTCTCATGCTCCAGCGATTCCCGCAGAATATCGCCGATGTCATGCACGTGCGTTTTCAACAGAGATCCGATCCCAAGCGAAGGATAGCCTCCTAGTAACGTGACGAGTTCTCCGGCTCTATGCGCGTGGAGCAATCCTTCTTCAGCCTGCTTCTTGAGCCATTCCACCACTGGAATCCGGTTGTAGCCGAAGACCATCAATGAATAATGCGTGTATCGCACTACTCCGGCAAGCTCGAGCTCCATGATTCTGTTCAGCAGCGTGATCGCCTTGTCTTTATCGAAATCCATGTGTTTCACCTTTATGGTTACAGGAGTTCAAGGAGGTACAGGTTTGTTGCATCAGAGCGCTTCGCCATGGCTTTCCAGATATTCCGCCACACCTTCGGGACTGGCTTTCATTCCCGGTTCACCTGCTTTCCACCCAGCCGGGCACACCTCTCCATGGCTTTCGTGAAATTGCAGGGCATCGACCATGCGCAGCATTTCGTCTACATCACGCCCCAGGGGCAGGTCATTAACGACTTCATGGCGCACGATGGTGTTTTTATCTATCAGGAAAGAGGCGCGCAGGGCAACGTGGTCCGGGTGAGCAATGCCGTAAGCGTGCATGATGTCTCCCCCTACGTCGGATACCAGCGTGATTCCCACCGGACCGATGCCGCCTTTGTCGACAGGAGTGTTGCGCCAGGCGTAGTGGGTGAACTGGGAATCCACCGAGACTCCAATCACTTCCACATTGCGCCTGCGAAACTCCTCTATGCGATGCGAGTGCGCGATGATTTCGGAGGGGCAGACAAAGGTGAAATCCAGGGGATAAAAGAACAATACGGCATATTTGCCAGCAATTTGCGCGTGAAGGTTGAAGGTGTCATTGAAGGTGCCATCTGCCAGAACAGCAGGTTTGGTGAAGTCGGGCGCAGGGTGTGTAACAAGCACTGCCATCTTGAATCTCCTTATTCATCATGAATCATGAAAACTGCCACATCTTCCGCCACATTTCGTTGCACCCTGGACATGCCACCTTCCTGCTGTCGCTTCTGCTTTTGAAGAGGAAAACAAAACAGCAGTAGTAAGTAGTAGATAGGAAGAACGATGAGGCGCTGCGGCAAAAAAGAAAGCACCGAAATTGAAGGACAGAGACCAATCCGGCTAATGGGACAGTGCCCATAAATCCATTTCTATCCAGGCACCCGACTGATCGTCTCTATCCCCTTATCGATGGGATCAACACGACCTTTATAGCTCTGTTTCAATTTTCTTTCTGTGCGGCAGCCCGCATAGATGGCAAATTCTCCCTCCTCTTATGGCAGATTGCCACGGCGGGGATTGGTCGATTCATTGCACCTGCAGGAAGACAGGTTTGCATTCATTAAGCTTTCAATTTCTGTTCCCATCCTTTCAAAGATAGACGCCGTAGTTCTTTAGAAGCTGAATCAGTTTGAAGGGAAAACCTGAAGGATCAAGAGTCTATTTTGGTTATGACTGTAAAAGGGAAAAGCGCACTTTCATCAGTGGTGAAACAAGCCATACTGATAGCAAACTTGATCGCCGAGTGCGAATGCGTGGGACTGGGAGTTGTGGAGATGAACAGGAGCCCACCGCATGGGGCTACCTGCAGAAATGTACAGAGCGGGAGCAGCGAAATATGGGTGGTGATACTACAGAAGTGGCAGTGCCTTTCTGGATGACTGATTGCCTTGATATAATGCCGGCTTCCCCATGTCATCAAGCGCGTCGTCAAATTCCTTCTTTATTGTTTCATAGCATTCGCACGCCCCTGTTTCCAGTCCGGTCCGGTTAAGTACCGTAATATGGCCTCGATGGTAGCGAATAATTCCCCTTCGTTGTAATTTTCCCGCAACTCCTGCAACGCTTTCCCGGCTTACCCCAAGGGCATTGGCGATCAATTCCTGGGTCATGCTCATTTCGCTGGAGTCAAGGCGATCCAACGTTAACAGGAACCAACGGCATAGCTGCTGCTCGATTGTGTGATATCGGTTACACACCCCGATCTGGGCGATCTGTGTAATAAGCGCGTGGCTGTAACGCAGCAATATCCATTGTAGCTGTCTTCCCCTGTTGAGCTCCTGTGGCAGAAATGTGGCCTTCAGGCGGTAGGCAAAGCCTGGAATTTGAACTGTTGCCCGGCTGCTGGTAGTTTCGCCTCCCATGAACAACGAGACTCCAAGCATGCCTTCCCTTCCTACGTTTGCGATTTCCGACGAGGCGCCATTTTCCAGAATGTAATGGAGGGAAATAATGGCAGAAGCGGGAAAGTAGGCATAAGGAAGCTGATCCCCTGCTTCGCAGAGAATATCTCCAGGTCGCACATGAATCAGCTCCAGATGCGGTATTAGATCGCCAAGTTCCGTTGCCGGTAAAGCGGCAAGGAGATGGTTCTGGCTGGGGTGGGGCAGGGGAGAACTAAACATGCGGCATATTATTTCTTTTTCCTCACTTTTCTCCATTGGACTGAAGTACACCCGCGACCCCCGCCCCGATGGACAAGGGCGAGGCCTCGATTCCTGGTCCTCAAGCTCATTAATACGCAATCGTCTGAAAAGTTCAGGGAAAAGCCGGGGGACGATAGGAAGTGAAGAGCAAGGGGCTAAGTGCTGGGGCAAGCAAGTTTCCGGCAAAGTCCAAAGGAATATGGAATATGGGAAATATGGAGATGCCGGGTAAAGCTGTAAAGGATGATAGATAAGCTTTAAGTCATTTTCCAGGCAGCCGCCTCTCAAATCTGCTTTGGGTTTTTGTTTATTACCCCAGCCTTTAACTTTCATTCTTACCCTGCTTTGACTGCTTCAGGCTGTCTATGTGGGAAAACGAACAGAATAGAACGGGGAATAAGTAATAAATCATACCCAAGCGACTCAGTTTCGATTAGCTGAGAGAAGATCTCATGGATAAAACCAGGGGATAAAACCAGGAAAACTGTCATGAAGGTAACCAACAAGCCAATTCTCCTGGTCGAAGATGACCAGGTGGACATGATGTCTGTAACCCGCGCTCTCAAGCAGATTCACGTTAGCAACAAGATCGTACACCGGGAGAACGGCGAGGATGGATTGAACTACCTCGAGGATGAAACCAATGATAAACCCTGCATCATTCTGCTGGATTTGAACATGCCCATCATGAACGGCATCGAATTCCTGGAAGCGGTAAAGAGCGATGACAGGTTTAGGCGTATCCCGGTAGTGGTTCTGACGACATCGGATGAACAGCAGGACAAGGTAAACAGTTTCGATTTCGGCGTAGCTGGATATATGTCGAAGCCGGTTGACTACTGGCAATTCGTCGAGGTCATAAGGTCAATCGATGCATATTGGACCATCAGCGAAATGCCATAACATATTCGCGCCAGGTACTACGCCTGAGACCTTGGCGAATAGAATAGCTATGATAACTGAAGAGGCGGCAGGCTCAGGCAATCGCAGCATTTTGCAATGCAGGCGGAAAGGCATCTTGAATCGTGACCTTGCGGGATTTCGGGTGATTCTTTGGCACCTTCAGCCCTCTTCCTGGTGAGGCGTCGGGACAGAAGTAACGGTAATCCATTGATTCAGCAGGTTACGGGCGGCGTTGGGAATTTCGGAGGCAGTCATTCCAATGCAGCCGCCATACTGCTTCTGCAATACGTCGGCAGCCGCTCCATGCAGATATACAGCAGCGAGCAGCGCATTTTCCGGGCTCGATCGCTGTGCGAGAAAGGCGCCAATCATCCCGGAGAGGATGTCGCCCGTTCCTGCGCTGCTTAAACCGGGATTTCCACTTGTGTTGATGAAGCGTCGGCCGTCCGGCATCGCGCACACGCTGCCTGAGCCTTTCAACACGATCCAGCAGTTAAAACGCTGCGCCAGCTCCGCAGCGGCTGCCATCCGGTCCTGTTGCACGGAAGCCGTGGTGCTTTGCAGCAGGCGCGCGGCTTCGGCCGGATGAGGAGTGAGGATGGAAGGCGCATTGCGTTCGCGCAACCGTTCCCCCAGCAATTCCGCTATTTCGGAATGCGAGGCAACGAGATTCAAGCCATCTGCATCGAGAACCAGTGGCAGAGTCGTTTGCAGCGCGCACTTAAGCCAGAAGCATGCAGCAGTTTCCGTTCCCAAGCCCGGACCGACCACCAGACAGTTCAACTGCTCCAGCTTGAACAGATCCTGGATAGGGCGCAGCATCAGTTCCGGCTGGAAGGTGTCGACCCCTGGCGCGTCCGGTGCCATCAATCCCAGGTAAACGCGGCCGGCACCCAGTTTCAGCCCCGCGGTACCCGCCAGAAGCGCGGCCCCGACCATGCCGGCTGACCCTCCGATTACCCCGATACTGCCGAACATGCCCTTGTGACTGTTAGCACGCCGGGGAGGTGGCAGGAGCCGCCGGATGTGAACCTGATCCATCAGCCAAGAATCGGGTTTCTTCAGGGATGAGACGTTGAGATCGAGGTCGTGCAAAAAAACTTCCCCGCAATAATCGGGGCCGTCATTCGTGAAGAGGCCGGGTTTCAGGCCAATGAACGTCGTTGTCACGGTCGCGATGACAGCTGCGCCGCACACAGCACCCGTATCGCTGCCCAGACCGCTGGGAATATCAATGGACAGCACCGGCAGTTTCATGGCGTTAACGGTATTCACCATAGCCAGATATTTGCCGCCCAGTTCCCGTCCGCCTTGCTGGTCCAGGCCAATACCGAACAAGCCGTCGATCACGACATCCCATGTTTCATTTTCCGGAATTTCGGAGAGCATCTCAGCACCGGTGGCAACCCAGGCATTCATCGCCCGCCGCGCATCCTCCGATAACTTTGCCTGCTCGCCTGTAAACACCAGCGTTACCTTGAACCGCCACTCCCGCAGGTGGCGCGCCGCGACAAAGGCATCGCCCCCGTTGTTTCCAGGGCCGGCCAGTACCAGCACGCGGGGTTTGTGGGTGGAGAGCAGCCGGTCACGGGCAGTTTCAGCGGCAGCCAGACCGGCTGCTTCCATCAATTGAGGACGACCGGGCAAGACAGCTGCAAGGTGCTCGATTTCTCTGATCTCAACCGTGGAGTAAATGGCGGTGGATAGATTGTTCTTTAGCGTGCTCATGCGATCCGCCTATACCATTTTGCCGGGCTGGGGGCAGCGAAGCTTCTCGTGTAAAATCACGTTCTTTCCCATCATCATCTTTATCTTCCGGATGCTCAGACTTCATGGCGACAGTGCGCTTTCTTCTTTCCGGCAGAAAAAACTGGCCGCCGCTCTTAAGGTTTCAGTTCCCCAAGTTTCCCATATTTGCGCCGAGTATTGGTATTTTTGCTCGGCGGCGCGCCCGTTGCAGGAAAACGAAATCTCCATTCTGGCCAAGCTGCTCAAGGCCGTACCCGAAGATATCTCATTAAGCGGTACAAGTAGCGATGCGAGCCGGATGCGTTCCGCGTCATCGCAAGGCGAATTGTTTCTGGTCGTGCCAAGACCGGGCACCATCTCTCCATGGTCCACAAAGGCGACCGATATCGCCCATAACTGCGGACTGGATGCCGTGGCGCGACTGGAACGAGGAGTGGTCTATTATGTGGAAACCAGGGAAAAGGTTTACGACACCGCCAGGCAGTCATTGCTTGGACTGATACACGACCGTATGACCGAGGCAGTATTCAATTCACTCGACGATGCGGAGCGATTGTTCAGGCATTTCGAACCCCTGCCATTCCAGGGAGTGGATGTGCTGGAGGGGGGGCGGGACGCGTTGCTGAAAGTAAACAGCGAAATGGGACTGGCGCTGTCGCCGGAGGAAATCGACTATTTCGCGGACTACTTCCTGCGGATCGGGCGTAATCCGACAGATGTCGAACTCATGATGTTTGCGCAGGCAAATTCCGAGCATTGCCGTCACAAGATTTTCAACGCGGACTGGGTCATCGACGGTGTGCCGCGGGAGGCTTCTCTGTTTTCGATGATACGCAATACCCACCGGCATCATCCGGGCGGAACCGTGGTCGCTTACGCTGATAATTCCGCCATCATCGAGGGCGCTGAAATTGCCCGCTTCTATCCCGGTAAAGACAACCGGTACGATTACGCGCAGGAGCAGACCCATATCCTGATGAAAGTGGAGACCCATAATCATCCGACTGCGATCTCACCCTCTCCGGGTGCAGCAACCGGGGTAGGGGGCGAAATTCGGGATGAGGGAGCTACTGGCCGGGGGGCTAAACCGAGAGCGGGCCTTAGCGGTTTCTCCGTTTCCAATCTGAATATCCCGGAATTTATTCAACCCTGGGAATTGCAAGGGCTTGCACCGGAGGAACAAACCTACGGCAAACCGGGGCGCATCGCCTCCGCCCTGCAGATCATGCTGGAAGGACCCATCGGCGGCGCGGCATTCAACAATGAATTCGGGCGTCCAAACCTGGCCGGCTATTTCCGCACCTTTGAAGAACGTGTGGCAGGCGCAATGCGCGGCTACCACAAGCCCATCATGCTGGCTGGCGGGATAGGCCACATCAGCGGCAGGCATGCATTCAAGCAGGAATTTGCATCGGGCGCTCTGCTGGTTCAGCTGGGCGGACCGGGAATGCTGATCGGGCTTGGGGGAGGCGCCGCCTCCAGCATGGATACGGGAATAAACGCGGAGGCGCTCGATTTTGATTCCGTTCAGCGCGGCAACCCCGAAATGGAACGGCGCGCGCAGGAGGTCATCGATTGTTGCTGGCAGATGGAAAGGCGCGGCGAACCCAACCCGATCCTGTCGATTCACGACGTCGGCGCGGGGGGCTTATCGAATGCCCTGCCTGAACTGTTGCATGGTTCCGGCCGCGGTGGACGTGTCGATCTGCGGGCGATTCCGTCGGAGGAGCCGGGCATGTCGCCCCTGCAGATCTGGAGCAATGAGGCGCAGGAGCGCTATGTTCTTGCAATCAGGCCGGATTCGCTGGAATTGTTCCGGGCCATTTGCGAGCGCGAGCGCTGCCCCTTCGCCGTAGTCGGCACGGCGACCGTGGAAGAACAGCTTGTTGTCGCCGATCCGTTGTTCGGCAATCAGCCGGTCGACATGGATCTTTCGGTACTGCTGGGCAAGCCACCGAAGATGACGCGCGATGTTACGCACATCAGGAAAGCGTTGCCGTCGTTCGACGCGGCGGAAGTGAATCTCCGGGAAGCGGCATACCGCGTGCTGCGGCTGCCCACGGTGGCGGACAAGACTTTTCTGATCAGTATCGGAGACCGTACCGTCGGCGGCATGACTGCGCGTGACCAGATGGTGGGACCCTGGCAGGTGCCGGTAGCGGATGTGGCGGTTACCGTGATGGGTTACAACACCTATCTGGGCGAAGCTTTCGCGGTGGGTGAACGTACCCCGCTGGCATTGATCGACTCAGCCGCTTCGGCACGCATGGCAGTGGGCGAAGCCATTACCAACATTGCCGCCGCGCAGATCGAGCACCTAGGAGAAATCAAGCTTTCCGCCAACTGGATGGCGGCAGCAGGACATCCTGGGGAGGATGCTGCTCTTTATGATGCAGTGCAAGCCGTGGGAATGGAATTCTGCCCTCAACTGGGAATCAGCATCCCCGTGGGGAAGGATTCGATGTCGATGAAGACTGTGTGGGAGACCAAGGCCGGTCTCGGCCAATCGACACGAAAAGAAGTGATTGCGCCCCTCTCCTTGATTGTCTCCGCGTTTGCGAGAGTAACGGATGTGCGCAGGACGCTGACGCCTCAGTTGCGCACAGACTGCGGCGAGACAGAACTCATCCTGATCGATCTGGGAGAGGGACGCAATCGTCTGGGCGGTTCTGCCCTTGCCCAGGTTTACAAGCAGGTGGGAGATACCGCACCCGATATAGCAGGCGTTGAGGGTTCGATGCGGCTCAAAGGTTTGTTTGCCGCCATACAGCGCCTGAACCGTGAGGGCAGGATCATGGCCTACCACGATCGCTCCGACGGAGGCATGTTTTCCACGCTGTGCGAAATGACCTTTGCCGGGCATGCCGGCATAGCCATCAACCTGGACCAGTTGTGCTTTGATTCGATCGCTAACGATATCGATGGCAGCGAGATGCAGCCTGAAGCGCTGGGTGGAAGGTTCACAGCCAGCCTCATGTCAGTCCTGTTCAATGAAGAGCTGGGGGCTGTCATTCAGATAAGAACAGAGCACCGCCGGGAAGTGCTGAGTGTTTTGGCGGATGCGGGCCTGGGCGAGGCGAGTTTTGTCATCGGCAGTGTCAATGACGGGGATGAGATCCGGTTTCTGCGCAATAATAAGGCGGTATTCGCGGAAAAGCGCGTCGATCTGCATCGCGCCTGGTCGGAGACCACCTATCAGATGCAGAGGCTTCGCGACAATCCGGAATGCGCGCAGCAGGAGTATGACCGCATTCTCGATCTGCATGATCCGGGACTGCATGCGGAACTCACCTTCGATGTGGATGATGACATCTGCGCACCTTACATTCAGGCAGGGGCGAAACCAAAAATAGCGGTGCTGCGCGAACAGGGCGTGAACGGTCACGTGGAAATGGCAGCCGCTTTCGATCGCGCAGGATTTGCCGTGGTTGACGTGCATATGAGCGATATCATCGAGGGACGTGTCACCCTCATGGATTACAAAGGCTTCACTGCGTGCGGGGGGTTTTCTTATGGAGATGTGCTCGGAGCAGGGGAAGGCTGGGCCAATTCGATCCTGTTCAACGCGCGCGCCCGCGATGAGTTTGAGGCTTTTTTTGCGCGTGCTGATACCTTTGCCCTTGGTGTATGCAATGGCTGCCAGATGATGAGCAACCTGCGTCAGATTATTCCGGGCGCCGAGCATTGGCCCAGATTTGTGAGAAACAGATCGGAGCAATTCGAGGCACGGTTTGTCATGGTCGAAGCGCAGCACAGTCCATCGCTGTTTTTCGATGGCATGGCGGGCAGCCGCATGCCCATCGCTGTTGCACATGGAGAAGGCTATGCAAAATTTGCGGATGAGAATGCTGCCTCAGCAGTTTCATCCCTGGTCGCATTGCGTTATGTGGATCATCGGGGTAAGGCGACCGAGGTCTATCCCTTGAATCCAAACGGCTCTCCACAAGGTATCGCCGGCATGACAACCGCCGATGGAAGATTCAGCGTTTTCATGCCGCATCCGGAGCGCGGCTTTCGGGCAGTGCAGCAGTCATGGCATCCCGGCTGGCGCGAGGATGCGCCGTGGATGAGAATGTTCCGCAATGCGCGCAAATGGGTGGATTAACCCGTAGGATTCCCGGTTCTTAATCCGGGATTCCTTTGCCCGGATGAGCAGTGCCTGTAGCGCAGTCACGGCGGCACATGTGGGAGCTGCGGGATCGATATCTGATAAGGAGTATCTGTTGAAAATTTTTAAGGCTGTACCGGTTGCGCCTATTTTCGTGTTTCTCGTTTCCACGTTATTCATGGGGGTTTTCCCGGATACTGCCTTCGCGCAGACCAAACCCGCTGCGGAAAAGAAGGAGGATGGAGGAGCCAACAAGGAGACGAGCAAGGAAGCAAACAAGGAAGCGAAAGGCGGTGAATGCGCCCCTGTCGCAGTATGGACGGTTCCCGGTTCTGTTTCCGGTTCAGGGAAAATATCCATTACCGATGTTATCGGCCGAGCTGTCCGGCAGGGGGTGGTGTTGCTGGGAGAAGCGCACGATAACCCTGAGCACCACCGCTGGCAGTTGCAGACGCTGGCCGCGTTGCATGCGGAGCGGCCGGACATGGTGATCGGCTTCGAGATGTTTCCACGCAGGGTGCAAAAGGCGCTCGACCAGTGGATTGCAGGCGAACTCACCGAGGCTCAGTTTCTCGCTGCTTCCGAGTGGAATACGGTCTGGAGCACCGATGCAGCCATGTATATGCCCCTGTTCCACTTCGCGCGCATGAATCGCGTGCCGATGGTGGCATTGAACATCGATACGCGCCTGAGACGATCGGTTGCGACAAAGGGATTCGCGGGAGTGCCGGAGAATGAACGAGAAGGTGTAACGGCGCCCGCTGAACCGAGCAATGCTTACCTCGACTATCTGCTCCCGATCTACGGGGAGCACGATCGCGCAGGCAAGAAAAAGGCGGGCGCCAGTGCGAGTCGTGACGATCCGGATTTTCGACGCTTCGTGGAAGGCCAGCAACTGTGGGATCGGGCAATGGCGCAAGGCATTCATTCCGCATTGGACCGGCCCCAGCGTCCCCTGGTTGTGGGGATCATGGGTTCGGGGCATATCAAATATGGCTACGGCGTTCCACACCAGTTGAAGCACCTGGGGGTGACGGATGTGGGAATGCTGCTCCCCTGGAACAGCGGTACTTCATGTGATCTGCTTACAGCGGACATAGCAGATGCCATATTCGGGACGGCGTTGCCGCCACTGGCGGCGGATGAGCGTCCCCGGCAGCGCCTGGGGATCCGCTTCGAGATGGCACAGGACGGCGGGGGCGCGCGCGTGCTGCAAGTGGAGAAGGGCAGCATTGCCGAGAAAGCGGATATACGTGAAAGTGATTTGATCATCGAGGCCGCAGGGCTGCCTGTCAAGCAGCTCAACGATATCGTGGAAATCGTCAAACGGCAGGCGCCGGGAACATGGCTCCCGCTGAAACTCAAGCGGGGCAGTGATACGATGGAGGCTGTCGCAAAGTTTTCTCCGATGTCCAAACGATGAACAGGATGCAAATAATAATGTCTGCAACGAGGCCGATGATGAAAGGGACGCGAAGCAGTTGCATTCCCGATTCCGGAAAGGTTGCCAGGATTGTTTCGTATGTGTCGCTCCTGATTGTTGGCATAACAGCAATTTTGTCTTTCCCTGCTGCACAGGCGGCGGAATCAGGTTCCGCTCAGGAGGTCTCTCGCGTCGATTCTCCGGTCCATTATGACATCCGCGTTCACATCGATCCGCTGGAGCGCACTCTCAAGGGTCGCAGCGTGATCACCGCGAATACTCGGGAGGAACTGACACTTGTGATAGGCCGCCGTTTCGAAGTGCTGAAGGCGCGGGTGGATGGCGAGTCGATCGGCTCGTCTGCGACCGTGGGAGCGATGCGGGCCTGGCGTATTCCGGAGGAAGAGAAGCTTCCCCGTCGCATAGAAATAGAGTGGCGGGGGGAACTGTCTCCGCTGGATACCTCGCTCGATCACCGCCAGACACTGGGGCAGAACGAGCCAGTCAGTGGCGAATCGGGTACGTTCCTGCCGGATTCGAGCGGCTGGTATCCGTATCTTGCAGGCGAACTGGCCAGCTATGATTTGAGCATGGAACTCCCGGCCGGCCAGCGGGGTGTGGTCGCGGGGCGACTTGCGGAGGAATCGGAATCGCCACAGGGATTTCGCGCACGTTTTGAATTTCCCGCTCCCACTGGCGGAATCGATCTCATGGCGGGCCCCTACATTGTCGAAACCCGGACGATCCGCAGCGCAGGGGGCAAGCCGATCGTATTGAGAACCTACTTCCACCGGGAAGTTGCGGACCTTGCAGGAGAGTACCTCGATTCGGTCAAGGGATATATCGATCTTTATGAATCCCGGATCGGCGCCTATCCATTCACGGAGTTCAGCATCGTCTCAAGCCCGACACCGACGGGTTTTGGCATGCCCACGCTCACCTATCTTGGTTTGGAGGTGCTGCGACTGCCTTTCATTCGCGCAACTTCCCTGGGTCACGAGGTATTGCACAACTGGTGGGGAAACGGCGTGTATCCCGATTACGCAAAAGGCAACTGGTCGGAAGGATTGACCACCTTTATGGCCGATTATGCGTATAAAGAGCGGGAGAGCGATGCGGCGGCGCGGGAAATGCGGCAGGGCTGGCTGCGCGATTTTGCCGCCCTATCGCCCAGCCAATATGCGCCGCTGAAAAGCTTTACCTCGCGCACGCACGGAGCTTCGCAAATCGTCGGCTACAACAAGGCTGCCATGGTGTTTTTGATGCTGCGCGACCTGCTCGGGCGAGAAACTTTCGATCGGGCACTCCAGACATTCTGGCGCGAACAGCGCTTCCGCGTTGCCTCATGGGAAGATCTGCAGCGCGCCTTTGAGACTGCTTCCGGCAGGAATCTGCACGTATTCTTCGATCAATGGCTTACTCGCTCCGGTGCGCCAATCGTGCGATTGACGAAAGCGGTGCGGATGAAGGCAGAGGGGGGAAGCCATCATGTTTTGGTCACGCTCGAACAACCGGAGCCCGCGTATCGGCTGCGGGTACCGATTGCCGTCCACACCCAGCAAGGCGAAAAAATTCACACCGTCGATCTAGAGAACACGCAGCAAGTGTTTTCCATCGAGACTGACGTCGCTCCACTGGAAGTGATACTTGATCCCGATCTCCGCTTGTTCCGGCATTTGATGCCGCAGGAGGCGACTCCGATCCTGCGTCAGGTGATGGTGAACAAGACAACGGTAACCGTTTTACTGCCGGAAAGTGGACCTGCGCGCGATGCTGCGGAGATTCTGGCGACCAAGCTTCAACATCGCGCGCCAAAACTGATCCCGGGTACGGACAATATGCCGGCCACGCCGACCTTGGTGATAGGCCTCCAGGACCAGGTGGATGCGTGGCTTGCGCGGCACGAGTTGCACAGGCCGGAGGATATGATGGGTAAAGGCTCGGCCCAGGCCTGGACTACGCGCCTTTCGGACAGTACCACGCTTGCAGTCGTTTCCGCACGCGACATCGAATCCCTGACTGCGTTGACCCGGCCACTGCCGCACTATGGCCGCCAGAGCTACGTCGTGTTCGAGGGCGCGAAAGCTGTCAGCCGCGGCACATGGCCTACCCGTCCACAGGCGGTGAAACTCGATTGAGAGAGTGGACGATTTCCTCTTTGGGAGACTTTTTTTCGTTTTACCTTGGTATCCCCAAATGAACCAGGATCGCGTCCTCCACCGCCAGCATATCGGTCCAATTTAGGGACTTTAAAGCTAGTTCTTGTTAGAATAATAAAGATTTACATAATTACTTGGAGTATTTGATGGCTGTCGAGCGAACCCTGTCTATCATCAAGCCGGATGCAGTGGCAAAAAATATAATAGGAGAAATTTATTCCCGCTTTGAACGGAATGGACTGAAAATAGTCGCATCAAGGATGCTGCGTCTATCCCAGGCTGATGCTGAGGGTTTTTATGCAGTCCACCGGGAACGGCCGTTCTTCAATGATCTGGTGAAATTCATGATTTCCGGTCCCGTCATGGTGCAGGTACTGGAAGGTGAGGATGCCATCAGAAAAAACCGGGATCTGATGGGGGCGACCGATCCGAGGAAGGCCGAAAAGGGGACGATTCGGGCAGATTTTGCCGAGAGTATCGATGCGAACGCTGTGCATGGCTCGGATGCGTCCGAAACCGCGGCGGCTGAGATCGCCTATTTTTTCCCGGAACTCAATATTTATTCGCGATAAGGGGGATCACGGCTCAGGTATGAGCATCAATCTTCTGGATTTCGATGCGAAAGGGCTTGCCGGTTTCTGTGCGAAAATCGGTGAGAAGCCGTTTCGCGCCCGCCAACTGCTGCGCTGGATACATCGGGCCGGTGAAGCCGATTTCGATGCCATGAGCGACCTCGCGAAAGGATTGCGGGAAAAGCTGTCTGCTGCGGCGGTGATAGAACCACCGAAAGTCATCAGCGATCATACCGCTCCCGATGGTACTCGTAAATGGCTGCTGTCGGTCGGCGCAGGTAATGGAATCGAAACAGTTTACATACCGGAAACGAGCCGGGGGACGCTGTGTATTTCCAGTCAGGTAGGGTGTGCGCTCGCATGCGCATTTTGCTCCACCGGGAGGCAGGGATTCAACCGTAATCTGACGGTGGCGGAAATCATCGGCCAATTATGGTGGGCGAATAAAGTGCTGACGGAAACGTTCACGAGCGAGGCGGGACGCGAGCGCCCCATCACCAATATAGTCATGATGGGGATGGGGGAACCGCTGACAAATTTCGAGAATGTAGTGACGTCGCTCGACCTGATGCTGGACGACAATGCTTATGGCTTATCACGGCGCCGGGTGACCGTGAGCACGTCGGGAATAATTCCAGCCATGGACCGTCTCCGCGAGCGTTGCCCAGTGGCGCTGGCGGTATCCCTGCATGCTCCCAACGATGCTTTGCGCGATCAATTGGTGCCGATCAACAGGAAATACCCGCTCAGGGAACTGCTGGGCGCATGCGAGCGCTATCTTCAATCCGCGCCACGAGATTTCATCACTTTTGAATATGTCATGCTGGATGGTGTGAATGACAGCGTGGCGCAGGCGCGTGAATTGGTGCAGCTGGTAAGGAATATTCCCTGCAAGTTAAACCTGATTCCGTTCAATCCTTTTCCTGATTCAGGTTTCAAGCGTTCTTCCGCAAACGCCGTATCCCGCTTTCGCGATGTGTTGATGGAGGCAGGATTGGTGACTACGGTACGCAAGACGCGGGGGGATGATATTGCCGCGGCCTGCGGCCAGCTTGCGGGAAAAGTCCTCGACAAGACACGCCGCGCCCACCGCAGCATTGCGGAAACGGCTGGATGAGCCAGGTTGGGGGCGTATTTTTCCGGTTGGCAACTGCACCTGGAGACGTGAAGGCGTAAAAGCGATTGCGGATATGAAGCGTCAGGTAACATGAGATGGGGTGAGGGAATGGAAGCTCCTGAAAGTAGCGACATTGAGCAGCATGAGGAACCAAAACAGACCGGAGAGCAGGTCGGCCAGGTGCTGCGCGCTGCGCGGCTGGAACGCGGCCTGGATATTGAGGACGTTGCGCGGCAGTTACGCTTTGCGGCGCGGCAGGTGACGGCACTCGAAGAGGATGAATACGATAAGCTTGCCGGCGGCCCTTTCCTGCGCGGATTCGTGCGCAATTATGCCAAATTGCTGCAACTGGATGAGGCGCCGTTGTTGAAGCTGCTTGAACAGTCGGTTCCTCCCCCGACTGCGCACGTGGGACGGCCTCCAAGTGAGGATATCCCTTTCCCCTCCGGGCAGGAGTATCTGAAACGCAACGTGGTCATCGGCGGAGGAATTGTCCTGGCGATCACCCTGCTGGGTTACGCGATCTATAGCGGTGACAAGGCTCCAGTTGCCGAGCAGCCCGAGATGGCAATGGAATCGGAGAAAGACAACGAGCAGCCGACTCTTTCATTCCCGTTTGCGCCGCAGGCGCCCACCACAGAAGCGCCGGAATCCCAAGCTCCCGCACCTTCCGCGCTTGCTCCCGATATGGCTTCCCAACCAGAGCCAGGTATTGCTGCCCTCCAGGAGACAGGACCTTCTGCGGATACAGGCAGAGAGCAGGACACCGTGGCGTCCGCTCATAAAGACGAGACCGCTGGGAGCGGTCCCGAAGCTTCTGCTGGAGAGCCTCTCACTCTGCCTCTTGCGCCGCCACCGGCGTCGCAAACCACTCCCCCAGCATCGGCAGTTCCCAGGGGGGAACCCGCCAATGTCGCAGTGACTCCGAAGCCGCCTCAGGCCGCAGTTGCTTCGAAGCCGCCTCAGGTCGCAGTTGCTCCGAAGCCATCTGAGGTCCCAGTTGCTCCAAAGCCATCTGAGGTCGCAGTTGCTCCAAAGCCGCCTCAGGCCGCAGTTGCTTCGAAGCCGCCTCAGGTCGCAGTTGCTCCGAAGCCATCTGAGGTCGCAGTTGCTCCAAAGCCGCCCCAGGTCGCGGTTGCTCCAAAGCCATCTGAGGTCGCAGTTGCTCCAAAGCCGCCTCAGGCCGCAGTTGCTCCGAAGCCGCCTCCTGCAAAAGGTGGAATTCGTCTGACGTTTGCCGGGGAGTCATGGGTGCAAGTCAAGGATAGCAACGGTAAATTGCTTCTCTCAAGAGTCAATCCTCCTGGCAGCGAGCAGGTGCTGCGTGGTAAGCCGCCCTATTCCCTCATGATCGGAAACCCGGGCCAAGTCAAGCTCGTCTACAATAACAGACCGGTCGATCTCTCGATTTTCGCCAAACTTCCCGGTGGAATGGCACATCTCGTGCTCGAATAGATTTCAATTTCAACACAGAATTTCATATTCATCATGTCTATGGTTCAAAGTGCTTTTCCCCCACGCCGGAACAGCGTGGGCGTTCAGGTAGGTTCGATCCGGATCGGCGGGGGCGCGCCCATCGTAGTGCAGTCCATGACCAATACCGATACGGAAGATGAAATTGCTACCACCGTGCAAGTGGCCCAGCTTGCGCGTGCCGGATCCGAACTCGTGCGCATCACCGTCAATACGGCCGAAGCAGCCAAGGCGGTGCCGGGTATCAGGGCTCGACTCGACGATATGGGTTGCCACGTTCCCCTGATAGGCGATTTTCACTTCAATGGCCATAAACTGGTGACAGAGTATCCCGATTGCGCACGTGCACTGGCGAAATACCGTATCAATCCCGGTAATGTCGGGCATGGAAAGAAACGTGACGAACAGTTTTCCATTCTGATCGAAGCGGCCTGCAAGTATGAAAAACCGGTGCGCATCGGGGTCAACTGGGGAAGCCTCGATCCCGAGCTGCTGGCGCGCATGATGGACGAGAATGCCCGCTCCGGGGACCCGAAGGATGCCTCCGCGGTAATGTACGAAGCCTTGATTACCTCTGCACTTCAAAGCGCTGAGCGCGCGGAGGAGATCGGGCTGGGTCGTGACAGAATCATATTGTCATGCAAGATGAGCGGGGTGAGAGACCTCATTACCGTTTATCGCGCCCTTGCATCCCGCTGCGACTATGCGCTGCACCTTGGGCTCACCGAGGCGGGCATGGGTTCGAAGGGGATTGTTGCTTCCACGGCAGCACTGTCGGTACTGCTTCTCGAGGGTATCGGCGATACGATACGGATATCGTTGACGCCCGAGCCAGGGGGAGATCGCGCGCGCGAAGTGATCGTGGCCCAGGAGATACTGCAAACCACCGGTTTGCGCGCTTTTGTGCCTCTGGTTGCTGCCTGTCCCGGCTGCGGCCGTACCACCAGCACCTATTTTCAGGAACTGGCGGAAAGCATCCAGGGCTACGTGCGCGAGCAGATGCTGGTATGGCGCGAGGAATACGAAGGTGTGGAAAATATGACCCTCGCTGTGATGGGCTGCGTGGTCAATGGCCCGGGCGAAAGCAAGCATGCCAATATCGGTATCAGCCTGCCAGGCTCGGGGGAACGGCCGGTGGCGCCAGTATTTGTGGACGGCCAGAAGTCTGTAACGCTGAAAGGTGACAATATCGCAGGCGAGTTTCGCCAGATAGTCGATGAATATGTACAGATGAAATACCCCAAGAAAGCAGTCGATGCCCACTAGGGGGATTCAGGCTGTACGCGGGATGAACGACATCCTGCCTGATCAGATTGACCGGTGGGAGTTCTTCGAGCAAAGTGTCCGTGACTGGATGGCGGCTTATGGCTACCGTAATATCCGCATGCCGATAGTCGAGCAGACCGACCTGTTTGTGCGTTCCATCGGCGCGGTCACAGACATCGTCGAGAAAGAGATGTACACCTTTGTGGATCATCTCAACGGCGAGAGCCTGACACTGCGGCCGGAAGGAACCGCGTCCTGCGTACGTGCGGTTCTTGAGCATAATCTGCTCTATTCCGGCCCGCAACGGCTATATTATTCGGGTGCGATGTTCCGCCACGAGCGTCCGCAAAAAGGACGTTACCGGCAATTCCATCAGGTCGGCGCAGAAGCTCTGGGGTATGCCGGCCCCGATATCGATGCCGAGCTTATCGTCATGGGCGCCGACTTGTGGAAGCGGCTCGGTGTTTCCGGCGTGCGGCTCGAAATCGGGACGCTTGGCAGCGCGGAGTCGCGCTCCGTGCACCGTACCCGCCTGATCGGCTACCTGCAGCGGCATCTATGCAAGCTGGATGAGGATGCATCCAGGCGCCTGCACAGCAACCCCCTGCGCATACTCGACAGCAAGAATGCCGAGATGAGAGAGATTATCGAGGGCGCTCCGCGGTTACTGGATGACCTGGACGAGGACTCTCTCATTCATTTTGAAGGTTTGCAGCAAATCCTGCGCGAGCAGGGGATCGACTTCGAGATCAACCCGCGGCTGGTACGGGGACTGGATTATTATAATCGCACCGTATTCGAGTGGGTCACCGACAAGCTGGGGGCGCAGGGAACCGTCTGCGCAGGGGGACGTTATGACGGACTGGTAGAACAGGTTGGCGGCAAGGCTACTCCCGCGTGCGGATTCGCCCTGGGAGTGGAACGAGTACTGGCACTGGTGATGGACAGTGCCATCCCTCAGGCTTCTCCTGATGTCTACGTGGTTCACAAGGGCGATGTCGCGGCCGGGTTTGCCTGGAAAACGGTAAGATACCTGAGGGATCGTGGGTTCCAGGCAATTCTGCATTGCGGAGAGGGCAGCTTCAAGGGGCAGATGAGAAAAGCCGACGCCAGCGGGGCGCGTTTTGCGGTCATCATCGGAGATGATGAAGCGCAAGCCGGCGAAATAAGCATCAAGCCGCTGCGGGAAGCAGCGGAGCAGGTCCGGGTGGAGCTTGCGGAAGCTGCCGACCTGTTGAAAAAGGCTTGAATCAGAAGAATTCCAATTCCAAACTTGGGAAGGTAAATGGCAGCATATAATCCGGAAGAACAGGAAAATATAGACGAGTTGAAATCCTGGTGGAACACGTACGGCACAATGGTGATTGTGGTTGTCGCAGTTTTCATCGCGGGTATCGCCGGCGCACAGGTATGGAACTACTACAAGAAGCAGAAAACCGAGCAGGCCCTGGAATTGTATGATTCCGTGCTACAGGTTCAGGGGAGTGGCGATGCAAAAAAAATCAGCGACGCTGCCGGTCTGGTGATGGAAAGCTTTCCGAGTAGCGGTTACGCGTCGCGTGCAGCATTGATATCGGCTCAAGCCAGCTTCAACGCCGGAGATTTGCAGAACACGAAAAACCGCCTGCAATGGGTGCTCGACAATTCCGGGGAAGAAGAGCTGAAAGACATGGCGCGATTACGTTTGACGGGCGTATTGCTGGATGAGAAAAAATACGACGAGGCGCTGCGCCTGCTTGAGGTCAAGCATGGGGAATCCTTCGACGGACTCTATGCCGATCGCCGGGGCGATGTGCTGACGGCCACCGGGAAATTTGGCGAAGCCCGGGCGGCTTATCAAATGGCGCTTGCCAGGATAAGTGCCGGCAGCACTTACCATGATATCGTGCAGATGAAGCTGGATGCGCTGCCAAGCGCCAAATAGTTATAGTTTCAATATAAACTGGATAAACTCCAGCGCGAGCCCGCTACCCCTGGCGGCTTGCTGCAGCCGGTCCACTCTGAAAGCCGCTCCCTTAACATGATATGACTTGATCGGCTCGTTGATTTTTTCGTAATCACTCCTTCTCATAAACAGGAAAATGCGCGCAAGCAAAGCCTCAGCCGATGAGTTGCTGAATGTTTTTCCCGTGCCTGACCCCAGTGGCGTGCACAAGGAAATATCACTCTTGGAAGAAGCGCGTCCGTTTCACCTGGCGAATAGTGCATTCTGGCGCTATATTCTGCTGTTCGTATCGTCCTTCGCGCTTTCCGGATGTGCAGGCATGGTAGATATGGTGCGCGATGTGACCCGCAGCCTTGCCGATATCGATGTATCCGGTGTCACGGACCTTTTCGGACCAGGTGAGGTTCAAATGAGCCCGGAGCAGATCGCACAGCTGGAGGTGATACCGAGCACCCGTCCCGGTTGGGAGGCGGGCGTCGAGGAAAGTCCGGCGACTGTATTTCTGCCGGTTTTCGGCGATGGCGCTGTCTACGCGGGGGGACCGGATGGTCGTCTTGTGCGTTTCGACCCAGCTTCTGGCAAGGCTTCAGGTGTCATCGACACCAAGCATCCTCTCGCGGGTGGAATTGGCGCGGGAGATGGTATGCTGCTGGTAGGCACTTTCAAGGGCGAAGTGCTGGCTTTCGACGAGAAAAGCGGCAAACCGAAGTGGACTGCGAATCTTTCAACGGAAGTGTTGAGTCCGCCGCATGCCGGAATGGGCGTGGTAGTCGTTCGCACGGGAGACGGTCGTATATACGGGTTGGATAGCGAGAGCGGCAAGCGCAAGTGGGTTTATCAGGGCGCTACCCCATCCCTGACAGTGCGGAGTTTCGCTGGCGCGCTGATTGCCAATGATAGGGTATATGCTGGTTTTGCCGGGGGCAGGCTGGTGGCGCTGAATCTTTCGAACGGCAGCTTGGTTTGGGAGGCAATGGTATCACGCCCCAGGGGCGCCACCGAACTTGAGCGAATTTCGGATGTCACCAGTTTGCCCGTTCTGGATGAGCAGCAGGTGTGCGCTGTTGCCTACCAAGGGCGTATCGCCTGCTTCGATATTACAGCTGGTAACCAGATCTGGGCCCGGGATGTATCCAGTAATGCCGGTCTGGCCATGGATGACAATTACGTTTATGTGAGCGAGAACAGGGGCGGAATAGTGGCTTACGACAAAAGGGATGGCACCAGCGTATGGGCGCAGGATCTGCTCAACGGACTCAAGTTATCCGCTCCGCTGGTGCACGGCGCTCGTATCGTGGTCGGAGATTCTCAAGGTTATGTAAATTTCATCAGGAAGGATAACGGCGCCATTATTGCGCGCTCCGGAACCGACGAAAGTGCCATTACCGCCCGTCCCATATCATTGCCCAATGGTATCGCGGTACAAACCCGGAAAGGCGGAGTTTTTGCATTTGGTGCCTAATCGCGTGCCTAGTCGGACGCTTGGGCGCGCGTGTTTGAAAATTCACCTTCTTCTGAGGAACACCTCGGGTAATCCGCGAAATCGCTGTTCAGCGCTTCAACTCCGTGCCATATGCCGCAGCCGAGCCCTGTTTTAGACGAAAGCTGAAATCATGAAACCCACCCTCGTACTGGTAGGGCGATCCAACGTCGGCAAGTCCACGCTTTTTAACCGTTTGACACGCAGTCGCGACGCGCTGGTGGCCGACATGCCGGGGTTAACGCGCGACCGTCATTACGGACACGGCAAGCTGGGCGACAGGCCGTATCTCGTGGTCGATACAGGAGGCTTCGAGCCGATGGCAACGGAAGGCATCCTGCACGAAATGGCGAAGCAGACGCTGCAAGCAATTGACGAGGCTGATGTCGTGCTCTTCATCGTGGACGGTCGAAGCGGTTTGACGGCGCAGGACAAAATTGTCGCCGAGCAACTTCGCAGATCGGGTCGCCGAACCCTGCTGGCGGTAAACAAGACCGAAGGCATGGCTGTTTCCGTCGTTACTGCGGAATTTCACGAACTGGGATTGGGCGAGCCTTGTGCAATTTCCGCCGCCCATGGCGACAACGTGAGTGAACTGGTGGCGCTGGCGCTTCAGTATCTTCCCGACGAACCGGAGCAGGAAAGAAAAGACGAGCATCCGAAAATCGCCATCGTGGGGCGTCCCAATGTGGGGAAATCAACGCTCGTGAACACCCTGCTGGGAGAGGAACGTGTCATCGCGTTTGATCAGCCGGGGACAACGCGTGACAGCATTTATATCGACTTTGAGCGGAATGGACGTACCTATACCCTGATCGATACAGCCGGCTTGCGCCGCCGCGGCAAGGTGCAGGAGACCGTGGAAAAATTTTCCGTGGTGAAAACACTGCAAGCGATAGAAGATGCCAACGTGGTGATACTGGTGCTGGATGCTGGCAGCGAGATTTCGGATCAGGATGCGCATATTGCCGGATTCATCCTGGAAGCAGGACGGGCACTGGTGCTGGCCGTGAACAAGTGGGACAGTCTGGATGAGTACCAGCGTGACATGATCAAGCGCGATATCAGCCGTAAATTGCCATTTCTGCAGAATTTCGCCCGGTTTCACTACATCTCGGCGCTACATGGTACTGGAACGAAAGGCCTGCTGCCCTCTGTCGATGCCGCCTATGAGGCGGCGATGGCTCATCTCCCCACTCCCAGGCTTACCCGCACGTTATTGGCCGCGGTGGAGAAGCAACCTCCTCCGCGTGCCGGTATGTCGCGTCCCAAGCTGCGCTACGCCCATCAGGGTGGTTCGAATCCGCCCTTGATTATAATCCATGGCAGCGCCCTCAATGCCGTGCCCCAGACCTATCAGCGCTATCTGGAAAATACATTTCGCGATACCTTCGAGTTGGAGGGAACGCCGCTACGGATAGAATTCAGGACAGGCCGCAATCCCTACGCGGGAAAGAGCCCCGCTCCGCTCACCGAAGCCGAGGCAAAACGGGCTCATCGTCGTCGACGATACGGGCGGAAGAAGTATGGGTAACGGCGAGGGGGAAGATATCTCTTAATGGAGGATTCGCGGCACGCTCAGAATGAACTCGGGAATGGGTGCGTCGAAGCGCAGGCCATCCTCGGCTACCATCTGGTAGCTGCCTTTCATTGAGCCTACCGGTGTCGAAATGGCCGTGCCGCTCGTGTATTCGTAGCTGTCTCCCGGCTTCAGCAGCGGCTGCTCTCCTACCACTCCCAAGCCTCTTACCTCCTGTACGCCACCGCTGCCATCGGCGATGACCCAGTGTCGACTGATGAGCTGGGCGGTGACGGTACCGGTGTTGGAAAGAACGATCGTATAGGCGAATACATAGCGATCCAGCGCCTCGTCCGATTGTTCCGGAAGATAGGTGGTATGAACCTTTACCGCGATCTCGTATTTTTTTCCTTCAGCCATACTGGCATTGCACACTATTTTCCGGCTCAGGGCAAGGGCAGCACGCCGCAAAATCATTGGAACGATTTTCAAGACTGCAAGAGATCGCAACCAGGAACAGCAGCTTTAAAGACCGATGCCACTAACGCCGCAAGACAATTTACGGTTAAAATTGCGCTTTTTTGATCATCACAAGGACGCCCTTCATGGCCAATTACCGCATTGCTCCAAGCATTTTATCTGCAAACTTTGCCAAGCTGGGCGAGGAAGTTTCCGCAGTTATCAATTCCGGGGCGGATTTTATCCATTTCGATGTGATGGATAATCATTATGTACCCAACCTAACTATCGGACCCCTTGTGTGCGAAGCCATTCGACCGGTGACCGACGCGATTATCGACGTGCATCTGATGGTCGAACCGGTTGACCGTATCGTTCCGGATTTCGCAAAAGCAGGAGCCAATATCATTTCCTTTCATCCGGAGGCAACGCGCCATATCGATCGCACCATCGGGCTCATCAAGGAACAGGGATGCATGGCAGGACTTGTTTTCAATCCCGCCACACCGTTGAATTATCTTGACCACGTTCTCGACAAGCTGGACCTGGTGCTGATCATGTCGGTCAATCCTGGATTCGGGGGACAGAAATTCATTCCGGAAGCGTTGCCGAAGCTGAGGGAAGTGCGAAAACGTATCGATGAGAGCGGCAGGAACATACTGCTGGAAATCGACGGCGGTGTGAAAGTGGACAATATTGCGGAAATTGCGCGTGCTGGAGCGGATACTTTCGTTGCCGGTTCCGCAATTTACAGCGCAGGGAAGGACAGCGATCCCCACCGTTATGACACCATCGTATCAGCCCTGCGAGCAGAACTGAAGAAGGTTTGAGCGTGCTCGCGAGTAAACTCCCGAAGTTTGGAGCGATCCATTGGGAAAGCTCCCCGTCGCTTCGTCGCTTATACGACGTGCCGGTATTATTTTTTAATTAATATGGATAATACGACGTGAACAAAGGCCTCTCTCCGCTTGCACGTACTTCTGCTCCTGATATGCATTTTCCCCTGCCGATCAAAGCGGTCATGATCGATCTCGACGGCACCTTGCTGGATACTGCGCCTGATCTTGCCACCGCTGCCAATATGATGCTGAAGGAACTGGGAAAAGCCGAGCTTCCGCTGGAAACCATCCAATCCTATATTGGCAAAGGGATAGAAAAGCTGGTGAAACGTTCGCTCACCGGCGACCTCGACGGCGAGCCCGACACAGACCTTTTGCAGCGCGCAATGCCGCTGTATGAGCGCAGCTACGAAAAAACATTGTATGTCGATACGCGCGCTTACCCCGGCGTGCGCGAGGGATTGAACGCCTTGCGTGCAGGCGGCTTCCGGCTCGCTTGCGTGACCAACAAGGCAGAGGCTTTTACCTTGCCGCTGCTTCGTGCGGCGGAATTGCTGGACTACTTCGATATCGTGGTTTCGGGCGATAGCCTGCCGAAAAAGAAGCCGGATCCGATGCCTTTGCTGCATGCTTGTGAACGTTTCGAAATCGAGCCTCATGACATGCTGCTGGTGGGGGATTCGCTGAATGATGCCCAGGCTGCGCGCGCGGCGGGTTCTCACGTATTTTGTGTTCCCTATGGATATAACGAAGGACGCGACGTGTACGAACTTGATTGCGACGCGATCGTCCCATCGTTATACGAGGCAACAAAGCTGATCCAGAAATCCTCATGAGTAACGGAAAAACGGAAAAGGAAAGATATGCAACCCAGGGATGGTGCTACTGGCACTGTTGGGGTTGGCGTTGGCGGTTCGATAAACATTGATCCGGTCTGCGGTATTTTTTCATTTTCTGTTTTTTTGGAGTCTGAATCATGACGGAAGCAGAATTCCATGCCCTGGCGACAAAAGGCTACACGCACATTCCTGTCGTCCTGGAAACCTTTGCCGATCTTGACACCCCGCTGTCGGTTTATCTGAAGCTGGCAAATGAGCCTTATTCCTATCTGCTGGAATCCGTCCAGGGAGGCGAGCGTTTTGGACGTTATTCAGTTATCGGTTTACCCGCCCGCAGTCGAATCGAAGTGCGCGGCAACGAGGTCAGCGTAATCGACGGCAGCACCAGCCAAGTATTCCAGTCGGAAGATCCTCTTGCTTTCGTGCAATCCTATCTGGCGCGCTTCAAGGCGGCACCTTATCCCGGCTTGCCACGTTTTTGCGGCGGTCTCGCGGGCTATTTCGCGTACGATACGGTACGTTATATCGAGCGCAGGCTCGCCGGCGAGTGCGCGCACAGGCTGCCTGACACAATGGATACGCCCGAAATCCTGCTGCTGGTTTCGGAGGAACTGGCAGTGGTGGATAATCTTTCCGGCAAGCTCTATCTCATCGTATATGGGGATGCCGCTCTGGAGGGCGCGTATTCCAGTGTCCGGAAACGGTTGAAAGAACTGCTGGGATCTCTCCGAGAACCGTTACGGATTCCATTGGAAGCGCCGTGTGAATCGGGTGCGCCGGTTTCGCAGTTCGCGGAGGCGGATTTCATCTCGGCAGTAGAACGGGCCAAGCGCTATATTTTTGATGGCGATATCATGCAGGTGGTGCTATCGCAGCGCACCAGCAAACCGTACGGCGCCTCGCCGCTCGCGCTGTACCGCGCGTTGCGCAGCCTCAATCCTTCTCCCTACATGTTTTATTACCACCTCGGCAGCTTTTACGTGGTGGGAGCCTCCCCCGAAATCCTGGTGCGACTCGAGGGTGAAACGGTTACGGTACGCCCGATCGCAGGAACCCGTCCACGGGGCAAGACCCTAGGAGAAGACGCAGCGCTGGCCACCGATCTGCTCGCCGACCCGAAAGAGCGGGCGGAGCATGTAATGCTGATGGACCTGGGGCGCAATGATGTAGGACGCGTGGCGCAGATCGGAACGGTAAAGGTGACAGAGAACATGCGTATCGAGCACTACTCGCACGTCATGCACATTGTTTCCAATGTCGAAGGCCGGCTCAAGCCCGGCCTCAATGCGATGGATGTGCTGCGCGCCACCTTTCCGGCGGGGACCGTGAGTGGGGCGCCGAAGGTGCGGGCAATGGAAATCATCGATGAGCTGGAAGTCTCGAAGCGTGGAATCTATGCAGGTGCAGTCGGATATCTTGGATTCAACGGGGATATGGATCTGGCTATCGCCATCCGCACCGGAGTGATCAAGGACGGCAAGTTGCATGTCCAGGCGGGGGCTGGCATCGTTGCCGATTCCGTTCCTCAAAGCGAATGGGTGGAGACGCAAAACAAGGCTAGGGCCCTGCTGCGCGCGGCGGAGATTGCGGAGAACGGGTTGGACAGCAGGATCGAATGAAAACCGGAAATAACGCGAGCCATGAATGCTTGCACGTGAGGATGTTACGCAAGCACCTGGCTATGTGGAGTGGCGAAGAGCGCGAGGCAATGCTTTGCAACAGCAAGAGTCAGGGCGCAAGTTGATATTCAACCTTATTCTCGCTGACTGTGATCCGACCGCTGGATTGCAGTTCATCGAGGATTGAGGTGAAAGTTGCTCTCTCTGGGCTACTCCGGCTTCTCGAAGCACGACTTTCGTTGATGAACATTATCGCCCCTCATAGACCCAATCGAGCAGTGCATCCATCGCAGCTTGTCCGCTCTCCGCGCGCGGGTGGTTGATGAAAAAAACTACGACCGAGCGCCTGCCCGACTTGTCGCGCACATAACCCGCGATGGTTTTTACCCCCTCCAGCAGGCCTGTCTTGATATGGGCTTGGCCGGCGACGGCACTGCGGTTGAGCCTTTTCTTCATGGTGCCATCCACTGCGACGATGGGCAGGGAGGAGACAAATTCGGGCATGACATGACTCTGGAATGCGGCGAGCAGCAGTTTGCCCATGTGGCCGGCACTGATGCGTTCATTCCGCGACAAGCCCGACCCGTTTTCCAGGATCAACTCGGGAAAGACCAGTTGGCGGGAAGCGAGCCATTGCCGGATGGCCGTTTCCGATTTGGCAAGAGTTGCGCGTGACGGGTCAGGATTTTCCCCGGTTCCATCCAGGGAAAGTATTGTTCCACTTTTGGCGGCTCGATCATTTCCGTAGCCGATGCTGAAGGAAGCCGGCATAACTTGCGGTTCCCTGTATGGTTCGCTGCCCAGCCCCAGGGTGAGATAGAGCTGCCGCGCGGCGGTATTGTTGCTGAACTTGTTGATATCGCGCACGATATCCGTCAAGGGAGGAGATTGGTGGGTTTCCAGCGGAACAGTTCCTCCCGGAGCGGCACTCCTGCGCACGTTCCCGCGCAGAACACCGCCTTGCTGTTCCCACAACTGCCTGAACAGATCGAAGGTATAGCGGGCAGTGTCGTGAACACTGAGGAACAGGGTTTTTTCGCCGCACCCCAGGGCATAGCTGCCCTTGAACGTCACGGAGACGCGGCTGTCCAGGCCGGGGCCGAACTGAATATCCGTGCCAAGGTCGTCCTTCCAGTCATTGCATGCACCGTTAGTGAGCGTCAGGCTGTTTTTGAGGTCGAGAGAGGGCAGCAGGGGGTCCACCACAACGCGCACGCTCCTGGTTTCCGGTTGCGGCAGCAGCCGCAGCGCGAGCGTCCGGTAATTCACCATCAGCGCCTCGGGGAGGACGTTGTATGCGCGATAGGGCTTGCCGTCGAATGCGGCGGAGTCAATCCCGGGGAGATCGAAATGGCTGCTGTCGAGCACCAGGTCGCCGGTGATCTCGCGCAATCCGGTCTGGCGCAGCCGTCGGGTGAGCAACCAGAAATTCTCCAGATTCAGCCTCGGATCGCCGTAGCCCTTGATGACCAGATTGCCGTGAAGGGCATCCCCCCGAACAATCCCATCAGCATACAGCTCCGTCTTCCAGGCATATCCCGGCCCCAGTAGTTCCAGTCCGGCAAATGTGGTCAGAAGCTTCATCACCGAAGCCGGGCTCATGCCGACGCCGGCATTGATAGCCAGCAGCGGCTGTCCTGCACCGGTTTCATGCACGTAAATGCCAACGGCAGACCGGGGGATACCCGCCCGCGCGAGCGCGTATTTTACCGAGTCAGGCAGGTCGAGCGCCAAACCCGGCAGCGGCAGGAAGACAAGCAGGCTGCATAATGCCCGCTTTATTGCGCGTGATAGCGCTACGCGATGCGAGGTTCTCAATGGATTTCCGAGCGAGTTTCCGGTGAGGTTTTTCTGCGGGTTTTCCAGCGAGTTTTCCAGAAGTGTGAACAGGGACATGCTATATCTCAACAGATGCGGATTGGACAGGGATACTTGCATTCCAGTTTGGTTTCTGCCGGATGGTGTCGGCCAGATGAGCGCAAGTCGAAGGTTGCCGTGAACGAGGAAAGTCTGACCGGAAAGTCAGACTGGGAGGAGCACGGAAGTGGCTCAGCCAGGCGAGCAGGTCCGCGTGAGCGGAAAGCCCGCCGATGGTGTAGATATCCAGCCGCATGGGAATATTGTCATCGAAAATCTTCACTGATCCACCCCCTCCACCGAGCTGCGTCCCACCGTGCCGACCGCCTGGAAGCCGGTAATGAGTATGTTGCATTCCGGCCTGTCCAGATTGGACTTTAGATGATACTTGATCCTGCCCCCTCGCACATCCCGCTTGCAGAGATGCAGAGATGATAACGGCTCCCTCTCGTACATTGAGGCGCATCGATTCCACAGAGCTCTGAACGAAATGAATGCAAGGCTTGCCAGCATTCGGCGCAGCCACTTCATCGCATCCGTCGTTTCCTCATCGGGCAGTTTTCACCATGAGTCCAGCGCCGCCAGCGTCCCCGCTACCAGCAGGTCCATTTCCTGTTCGTTGATGACATACGGCGGCATGAAGTAGACGGTATTTCCCAGCGGTCGCAGGGACAGTTCCTGTCTGAGCGCAGCCTGGAAAAATTTTCCCGAAAACGACGGATCGGAAGTCTCGACTTCAAACGCCCAGATCATTCCGCAATTGCGGAAGTTCCGCGCCCGTGGATGCTTTGCGAGGGGCGCAGATGCCTGGTTGAGATAGCGCGCCTTGGCACGGTTCGCCTCGATGATTTCGTCCTGCTCGAAAATATCCAGCGTCGCGAGCGCAGCCCGGCAGGCCAGCGCATTGCCGGAGTGGGTATGGGAATGCAGAAAGGCGCGCGCCATGTTGTCGCCGTAGAAGGCAGCGTAGATTTCCTCCGTAGTCATCACGACCGAGAGAGGAAGGTAACCTGCCGTCAAACCCTTACCGATGCAGAGGAAATCCGGCAGGATGTCTGCCTGCTCACAGGCAAATAGCGTCCCAGTCCTGCCGAATCCGACTGCGATTTCATCCGCGATGAGATGCACCTGATACCGGTCGCAGAGCTCGCGCGCGTACCTCAGATAATCAGGGTGATACATGCCCATGCCGGCCGCCCCCTGAATCAGCGGTTCCAGAATGAGTGCAGCGGTTTCCGCATGATGCGCTGCAAGGTGCGCCTCGAGCCCCGCAGCTGCGCGCAGAGCATGCTCCTGAGGCGATTTGCCCTCGGAGGCATAGCGCCAGTCCGGGGTGGGAACATGACTGCCTGGCCGCAGGAGCGGTGCATAGGTTTCCTTGAAAAGCGCCACATCCGTGACCGAAAGCGCTCCCAGCGTTTCGCCGTGGTAGTCGTTCTGCAGACTGACGAAGCGATTCTTCTCCGAGCGGCCGAGGTTGTGCCAGTAATGAAAACTCATCTTCAGCGCAATTTCCGTGGCCGAGGCGCCATCGCTCGCATAAAAGCAATGCCCCAGCTGGTTCGATACCAGTTTGCCCAGACGCTCGGACAATTCCACCACCGGCTCATGCGTGAATCCGGCCAGCATGACATGCTCCAGACGGTCGAGTTGCTCGCGAATGGCTGCGTTGATGCGCGGGTTAGCATGACCGAACAGATTGACCCACCAGGAACCGATGGCATCGAGATACCGTTTGCCGTCGCCGTCGTACAGCCACACGCCTTCGGCGTGTGAAATGGTGACGAGCGGCAGCGATTCATGCTGCTTCATCTGGGTGCAGGGGTGCCAGACCGACTTTAAACTGCGTTGCCGCAAGGACTCATCGTTCATCTGCGAATGGGCATCATGGGGAAAACAATCGGGAAAACGGGTAGTGGAAAACAATGGGATGGAAAGCAGTGGACCGATGGAACACGAAGGCGACATCATACCGTGCAACACCTAGCGGGTGAACAGGTAGTGAAATGTCTTGCTGCCAACGGTCAGTGGCACGAAGGCGTATTTCACCTCCCATGGGGTGATCTGCCGTGTTGCTCGACGCCGCGCCCGGCAACCAGAGCTTGTTCATCGAATTTCCGAGATAGCGCGTCTTTCTCCTCCTGTTTCCCGCAATGCTAGCAGGTTACCGCCCCGATAATTTCACTGGCATAAAAGGCAGGGACGCATACGAGGCACAGGTTCAGACAGATCGAGCGGGTAGAAGCCTTCGGAAGAAAAGCGGAAGAAGGGCATCCCACAATGGACCGTGGTCGCAGCTCCTTTCTATCTAAACATCATAATGGCGACGATTATCACGCAACCTGTACCTTGGTACAAGGTGTACTTCAGTACGATGGACGCAGCACCTGCGGACTTTCAAAATGGCGCCGCAGTAGAAGAAGGAAGCCCGCCATATTCGGCGGATTTTATTGATGACCTAAATAAGATAAGAGGAAACATTATGAACAAAATCGCGCAAGGCGTTAAGCAGTTTCTGAACGATGAAGAAGGTGTAACCGCCATTGAATATGGTTTGATCGCTGCTCTGATCGCGGTAGTTATTCTCACGACCGTACAGTCTATCGGTACTTCTTTGGATACTAAATTCAAGGCTATTCTCGCTGCACTGTAAAAAGAAATCTCAACCGCCCGGCGTTTTGTCGGGCGGTCAGCAGTTGAATGAAAACGTGAATCATCAAATGCATTTATTAAATATCGGATTTTTGCTGCTGCTATTGCTGGCAGCAGCCTGGAGCGACATCCGCACCCGCCGGATACCCAACATCCTGGTTTTTCCCGGTGCGATTGCCGGCGTACTGTGGCATGTCCTGCTGCCGCAGGAAATGGGCGGGCTTGGTTTTCTCGGCTCCCTGGCTGGAGGGGGCACCGGCCTGGCGCTGCTCTTGCCGCTCTACATGCTGCGCGTCATGGGCGCGGGCGACGTGAAGCTCATGGCTATGGTCGGCGCCTTTCTCGGCGCACGGGAAACCGTCGGCGCGCTGCTGTGCGTCCTGTTGGCGGGCGGGGTATTGGCGCTAATAGCCGCATTGTGCGAAGGCAAGCTGCGCGTGCTGTGGCGCAATCTGAACGTCATGCTGCTGGGGACGCTCGCCGGTGGGACGATGACGGGCCTCTTCGTGAGTGGAAAAGCCGGTGAAGGTATCGGGGGAGATGCCGCGGAATCCGCTGGTGCGCTGCCTTATGGTGTGGCCATCGCCGCCGGCACGACGGTGTATCTAGCCATGACCCGCTGGAACTGACAGAAAGTATGCCAGATGAGCATACGGGAATGCAGGTATAAAAGTACAAAGTACAAAGGCGAAAGTATAAAAGCTCTTTGGGCGGTTCGCGGGTCAGCCGGTGCGTCGGTGCTCGCATAACGGAATTAACGAATCGAGTGGCTGGATTACGAGGAGATACCAAGGGTGATCCGGAAACAATTGTCAGCTAAAGTCAGCTAAAAGGAATGACTGAATGAAAAACGTGAGAGCGATATGGATGATCGTGATCTCGCTGTTGTTGGGATTGGCTGCGGTAGTGGTAGCAGGCAAGTGGATCATCGACCGTGCCAGTGTGGATGCGGCCACTGTGATCGTTGCTTCGCGCGATATTGACGTCGGTACCCGCCTGACGCCGGATCTGCTGCAATCGTCAGACTGGCCGCGGGCTACAGTGCCGCCGGGATCCTTCCAGGACGCAAAGTTGCTCGATTCCCGCGTGGTCAAGGTCAATCTGGTGCGCGGCGAACCCCTGCTGGAAACCAAACTGGCTCCGCAGGGCGCTGCGGGAGGATTGTCGGGCGTGATTACCGAGGGCAAGCGCGCCATCACGGTGAAGGTCAACGAGATCGTTGGCCTCGCCGGATTTGCGCTGCCCGGAAACAACGTGGACATTCTGGTTAACGCCAAGGATGAAAACGACAAGTCCATTTCCAAGATCGTGCTGGAGCGCATTCTCGTGCTGGCGGTAGGGCAGGACCTGGGCCGGGATGAAACCAAGCCGAAGGCGGTCACCGCCGTGACACTGGAAGTCACGCCGCAGGAAGCGGAAAAACTCGATCTCGCGCGCAGCATCGGCACGCTGTCGCTGGTGCTGCGCAACCAGATCGACAAGAGTCCCGGCACCACTGGGGGGGTGCGCAGCCGAGATCTGCTGACGATGCACGGCGAGCCTCCCTCTCCAGCACCTGTCCGGCGTGCTGCCGTCGCCGTATCCAGACCGGGCGTCGAAATCATCCGGGGCATTGAAAGAACTGAAGCAAAACTGGTGGAAAAGGAAACCCGATGAAGTCGCAGCTCCCCCCGAACAGATTTTCCGTCATCCCGATGCCCATGCGTACTTCATGGCGCACCGCCACGGCCGGTTTCGGCCGGGCCGACGGCCTCAGGTCTCCATTGTTTCGGATGGTGTTAATCCCGACTCTACTGGGCATGCTTCTGGGACTGACCGGCGAGCTTTCCGCCGCAGCTCAGACGATGGGCCAAACCGTGGTTGCATCGGCGAAGCAGGCAGGACCAACGGATGCGCTGCTCGCTGCCTCCGATATGGATGTGACCTACGGCAAATCGGCTCTGCTCAGGTTGCCGGCGCCGGTCACGCGGCTATCGATTGGCAACCCGGATGTGGCCGATGTGACGCTGATCAGCCCCAGCGAAATCTATGTGCTGGGCAAGTCGATCGGGACGACCAACGTCATTTTGTGGACCCGGGGGGGACAAACGGGGAGCGGTCAGACTGCTGTCATCAATGTCACTGTCATTCTGGACGCGGGGGCGCTGCAAGCCAAGCTGCGGGAACTCATGCCCGGTGAAACCGACATCAGGGTGACTGCGGCTGGGGATTCGCTCGTTCTCTCCGGCACGGTATCCGATACATTGAAGGCAGACCGGGCGGTGGCGCTGGCGGATGCGTATGTGCGCGCCGCAGCAGGGGGTCAAGGCGGGCAGCGCGGTGGCAAGCAGGGAGGGGATGCATCTGGCGGGAGCCAGGGTGGCGGAGGAGACGAACCCAAGGGCGCCGGCCAGGGGCTGGGTAGCATTCAGGTCGTTAATCTGCTGCAGGTGGGCAGCAATCAGCAGGTGATGCTTGAAGTGAAAGTGGCGGAGATTAACCGGAAGGTCGCAGAAAAACTCGGTTTCGATTTCCAGAGAGCGGCCAGAAAAGCCGGGAGCGCCTGGACGCAGATCATGACCGGCATCATCGGCGGAGCACCCGGCATGCTGTTCCAGTCCAGGGGGACGCCCGATATCGGCGACGCTTTCCTGATCGATGCCGAGAAAAAGGACGAACTCTTCCACATTCTGGCCGAACCCAACATCGTGGCAATCAGCGGCCAGGAAGCAAGCTTTCTGGTGGGCGGGGAAGTCATGATCCCCATTCCCCAATACGCTGGTGTGATTACCCTCCAGTCCAGGCAGTTCGGCGTGGGCTTGCGGTTCACTCCGACCGTGCTGGAGGAGAGTCGCATCAACCTGGTGGTATCGCCGGAAGTGACGGAACTGGTCAAATTCGACACCATCGCCACTACCGGTCTCGGCGGGATATTGGCGGTACCTACCTTCACGACGCGGCGCGTATCCACCACGGTACAGCTGCGCGACGGCCAGTCGCTCGCCATCGGCGGGCTGCTGCAGGACAACATTAAGGAAACGGTCAAACGCTTCCCGGTGCTGGGAGAGATTCCCATACTCGGCGCCCTGTTCCGTAGCAGCGATTTCCAGAAAGACAAAACCGAGCTCATGGTGGTGGTGACGCCGCGCCTGATCAAACCGCTGCAGCCGGATTACGCGCTGCCAACCGACGCTTTCGTCCAGCCCGACCGGCCGGGGTTCCTGTTTGACGGCAGGATGGAAGGTTCTCCAACGGGCGTGCTGCCAAAGGGCATGCCGGCATCGGAATACCCCCCGCAGTATCCGCCGCAGGGGCAATTACCGGGCCAACAAGGACAGTTACAAGGCCAACCGCAGGGCCAGACCGGGCGTGATGATGGCGGGTTCGAGATGAAGTGAGAATGAAATGAGAGATGATAAGGACGCAATCAGCATGTACAAAATCCTGATAACCGCCATTTCAGCCAGGTTGCACCCGGCCAGGGCAGCCGTTCTGGCAGCAGTTGTGATCGGCGCCCTAGGGGGATGTATACCTGCTACTCCACGGCTGGATGCGCAATCCGGCATTGCCGTGAATATCGCCCGTACCCAGCAGATCGCCAATCCCAATGCTTCGCGCGATAACGCTCCGGTCAGGGGAATCGACGGGCAGGCGGGAGACGCCGCCGTGGACAGCTACCGTGAATCGTTCGTGAATCCGCGGCCAGCCCTGTCGGGCGGCGTGGTGAATGTTGGCAGTGGCAGGGTTGGAAGCGGAGGCGGAGGCGGTGGAATGTACGGGAGGTAGCATCATCCGCCAGAGCGAGCATGCGGCAAGCCAGGACAGTGGACAGTGAGACAGTGGGACAGAAGACAAGACTATGAAGCAGACTTCAGGTGGGTCACCGCGATACCCGAGCCCATATCGGAGTTGGTGCCGGATCCATCCGGGCTGCCGCCAGGAAAGGGGTGTGATCGCCATCATCGTGGCACTGTCGTGGGTCGTCCTGATGGGTTTCGCCGGCTTGGCACTGGATCTGGGCAAGCTCTACGTAGCCAAGTCGGAGCTGCAGAACAGTGCCGACGCCTGTGCACTGGCGGCAGCGCGGGAGCTCACCGGGGCGAATACCAATCAGCTCGTCCTAGCCGAAGCGGCGGGAATGACTGCGGGCATGCGCCATGATGTCCTCTTCCAGGATGAGATGATTGCCCTGGCCGTTGACGACAGCGTGACATTCAGCCAGACACTCAACGGCGTCTATCAGGTCAAGGCCGCAATCGGTCCGACGGAAGCCGTGCTCATGCAGTACGCGCGCTGCACGGTGGAGCGAACCGAAATTGCCAACTGGTTCATTCAGGTGCTCAATCTTCTGCCGGGAGTGACGATCGGCAACCAGGCAGTCGCAGCCGCCGCAGTCGCCACCCGCACGCCTTCACAGGTTACCTCCTGCGCTGTTCCGGTAGGCATCTGCAGCAGCGCGATCACACCCACGACGCCGGTCGGCACATGGCTGCAGAGCGTGATAGGTCCCGGCCCCTCCGGCAGCGGAAGCGGCAATCTGACGGGAAACTTCATGTGGGTGGATTACACGCCGCCCGGGGGCGGTGCCTCCGAACTCGGGGGCATCCTGACAGGTCCGGGTGTGTGCAATCTCCCCGCCATAGGCACGGAGGTTGGCGAAGCCGGCGTCATGTCTTCGCTCGCGGCCCACTGGAACAGCCGTTTCGGCATCTATCAGGGGAGCGTCAAGCAGGGGGAGTCGATACCGGACTACACCGGTCACGCCTATACCGACGCCGCAGGAAGCTGGCCCTCGAAATTCAATGCGTTTGCCGATTTCAGGAGCAAAAGAGCCGTGTATGCGCCCTACCAGGGCGACACCACTACCGGGTTGCGCACGAATGGAACGATCATCGATTCGGCTGCTCTCCGGGCAAGCGGCGGAGACCGCAGACTGGCGACTGCTGCTGTGCTCGACTGCAGCGGCTTCACCGGCGGTTCCACGGTGGCGCCTGTGCAATCATGGGCTTGCGTACTGATGCTGCACCCGATCAATACCAACATGGGGGGCACCGGAACCGGTGCGGACCGCATGTATCTCGAATACCTGGGGCGGTCGGACGACGAGGGCAGCCCCTGCGCGAGTTCCGGCGTCCCCGGCGGACCCGCCAGCGGAGGCCCGCTCGTCCCGGTGCTGGTGCGATGAGGATTACCTGATGGCTACTCTGAATAAGCAGGAATACAACAGGCGGGCATTTTCCCGCGCCGACCGGGGAACGAAGCGAGAAGCGATGCGCGGGGCTGTCGCCGTGGAATTTGCCCTGCTGCTGATTCCCCTGCTGCTGCTGGCATTCGGCATCGCCGAATACGGCCGTGCACTGTACCAGTACAACACGCTTGTCAAGACGGTGCGCGATGCGGCGCGCCTGCTGTCGCACCATAATCCGGAAGATCCGGCTTCCTACGGGCCAGTGCTGGAGGAAGCTCGATGCCTGGCGGTACATGGCAATACCAGTTGCAGCGGGGCGGCTCTCGCGCCGGGTCTGACGACCGGGATGGTGACGATTGCGTCCAGCGCCACCACTAGCACCGCGGGCACGACAGTTACACTGGTCGAGGTCAGGATCACGGGGTATGTCTTCAACTTTGTCTTCAATCCGGCCCGATTGTTCGGCGCCGCCGTAGACACCATTCCATTCAGCGATATCCACGCTACCATGAGGCAGCTCTGATGAATGAGCAACGTCCTTACCGATTGTCGCCACACGCGAGCCGGTTCCGGCAACGGGGTGTCGCCGCGGTCGAATTCGCGCTCATCGCTTCGCTTCTGTTTATCCTGCTGTTCGGTATCATCGAAATGGGGCGGGTACTGTTCTACTGGAACACCGCGACCGAGGCCACACGGCTGGGAGCGAGGTTGGCAGTGGTGTGCGGCAAGGATGCGGCCATCATCAAGACCCGCATGGGCAACATGCTCAGTATTCTGACACCGGGCACCATCGACATTGCATATACCCCATCCGGCTGCGACGTCAGTTCATGCCGATCGGTCACCGTCAGCATCACCGACCTGAATGTTTCAACATTCATCCCGTTTATGCCGTTGAATCTCAGCATGCCTCCATTCGCCACGACCCTCCCGCGCGAAAGCATGGGTATGGATGCAGGGGGCGAGGCCAATCCGGATTGCAGTTGATCCGGCGGAATGAAAAACCAGGAAAGACAACCAGGAAAAACAAGGAAAGGCAAAAAATTGAAGATCGCCGTAGTCGCGCAAGACTCGCAATATCCCAGCACGATCCAGAGATTTCTGGCCGAAGCCGACAAGTCCTATCCGCTGATCAGCCTGATTGGTGGAGTGCAGCAGGTCGCGGCCGTGGCGGAGCAGGAACAGCCTGATTTGCTGATGCTGGAGGGGCAATACTTCAGTTCCATGGAACTGGATGTTATCAATCGCGTTACCTCTCGTTTTCCGGATGTGGGCGTGGTGATGCTGTGTCCGGCCCAGCCCCCCGAGCTGCTCATCGAAGTCATGCGCGCCGGCATTCGCGAAGTGCTGCCGACGCCGTTGACCCGCCATGTGGTGATCGATGCGGTCGAGCGCTTTCAGCAAAGAATCGCGCTGGCGCGGATGCCCATGCATGAGTGCAAGGTGCTGGCGTTCATTCCCTGCAAAGGCGGCAGTGGAGCAACGTTTCTTGCGACCAACATCGCCTATGCCCTGGCCGTGCAGGAAAACAAGCGGGTCGCCTTGTTCGATTTCAACCTGCAGTTTGGCGACGCCTCGCTGTTCGTGCAGGATGACGCGCCCACCACTTCGATTGCTGATGTGGCGCGCCAGATCCAGCGGCTGGATGGATCGTTCCTCAACTCGAGCATGATCCAGGTATTGCCGAATTTCGGCATGCTGGCCGCGCCGGAAAGTCCGGAAAAGGCTGCGGAGATAAGACCGGAGCACATCAATCCGCTATTCCAGGTCGCCATGAAATATTATGACTTCGTGATTCTGGATGTCGGACGCGAACTGGATGCGATTTCGATCCAGGCGCTGGATCGCGCCGATCTGATTTTCCCGGTGTTGCAGCAGACCCTCCCCTCCATCCGGGACGCCAAACGCATGTCGACCGCGTTTGCTGCACTGAGTTATTCGGACGAAAAGATACGGTTGATCGTGAACCGCTACAAAAAAAATGCCGATATCACGCTCGATGATATTGAAAGTACCTTGAATCTAAAGATTTTCAAGGTGGTGCCGAACGATTATGCCGTCGTCACTGGATCCGTGAATCAGGGCATCCCCGCGACCAAGCTCGCTCCCCGCAGTCCGGTGGCGAAGTCGTTGCAGGAGATTGCGCATGCGCTATGCAGCAGCGCCGGCCAGGGAAGCCTGCTCAGGAAGTTGTTTGCATTCTAGATAACTCCGATTTTATGGACTGACAGCCATGTCGATACGAGAACGTCTCCAGAGCGTGAAGGAAACCGGGTTGACTGAGCATCATCCTGCGCCTGTCACGGCTCTGCACGATATCCCCGCCTATGAGGAATTGAAGTCGCGCGTTCACCAGAAGCTGCTTGATCGGGTGGATCTGGCAGTTATGGAAAGCCTACCGGCCGAACGCCTGCTGATGGAGATCAAGAACCTGGTGGAGCGGTTGCTGGTCGAGGAATCCGTCCCGATCAACGAGGGGGAGCGCCAGGGCGTCGTCCGCGACATCCAGAACGAAGTGCTCGGCCTGGGTCCGCTCGAGCCCCTGCTGGCGGACCCCACCATCTCCGATATCTTGGTGAATACCCATCGCCAGGTATATGTCGAGCGCCGGGGACGCCTGGAATTGACCGATACCCACTTTGCCAACGAAAAGCACCTGAGAAAGATTATTGACAGGATCGTGTCGCGTGTCGGGCGGCGCGTGGATGAGTCCAGCCCCATGGTCGATGCGCGCCTGCCCGACGGCTCTCGCGTCAATGCCATCATCCCCCCCCTGTCGATCGATGGTTCGGTGCTTTCGATCCGGCGTTTTTCCGTCAAACCGCTCAAGATGAACGATCTCATGGCGTACAAGTCGCTGACGCCGGAAATGGGGGAGATCATCAGCGGACTGGTCAAGGGCAAGTGCAGCATACTCATCTCCGGCGGCACCGGCAGCGGCAAGACGACTTTGCTCAATATCATGTCCGGTTTCATTCCATCCTCCGAACGTATCGTGACCATCGAGGATGCGGCCGAGCTGCAGTTGCAGCAACCCCACGTGGTGCGACTGGAGACACGCCCCCCCAACGTTGAGGGCAAGGGCGAAATCTCGCAACGGGCGCTGGTGAAGAACAGCCTGCGTATGCGTCCTGATCGGGTCATCATCGGGGAAGTGCGCGGCGCCGAGGCGCTGGACATGTTGCAGGCCATGAACACTGGTCACGAAGGTTCCATGGCTACGATCCATGCGAATACGCCGAGGGATGCCTTGGGCAGGGTGGAAAACATGGTGAACATGGCCGGGCTGAATCTGCCCATCAAGGCGGTCCGTCACCAGATCAGTTCGGCTATCTGGGTAGTGATCCAGGTTTTGCGCCTGACTGACGGCAAACGCAAGGTGACGAGCATACAGGAAATCACCGGGATGGAGGGGGACATCATCACCATGCAGGAAATCTATACTTTCGAGCAGACTGGCATAGCAGCGGACGGAGCAGTGCAGGGACATTTCCGCGCCACCGGCATCCGTCCCAAGTTCGCCGAGCGTCTCCGTGTATTTGGGATACCGCTGCGCGAGGAGCTGTTCGATCCCTCGCGTAGGTATACATAGCGCATAGCGGACGAGGAGACGGGAATGGACATGCTTTATTATCTGTTTCTCATATTCTGCTTCCTTGCGGTCGTGCTGCTGTTGGAAGGGGGCTATCTGGCTTGGCACGCTCACCGCGGGCCGGAAGCAAAGCGCATTCAGGAGCGTTTGCAGGCCGTTTCCGCGGGATGGGGAGATGCTGAAACCGGGCTGATGAAGCAGCGGCTGCTGAGCAATTCGCCGGCGCTGGAGCGCTTCCTGCTGCAGATTCCACGGATTCACAGTCTCGACCGCCTGTTGCAGCAATCCGGTATGTCCCTGATGGTGACCCATTTCCTGGGCTATACGGCCATGACCGCCTTGGGGGGGATGGCGAGCGCCGCGCTGCTGGGCCTGCCGTTTGCCGTTACGCTGCTGTGTGGGATGGCGGGAAGTGCGCTGCCCCTGTTTTTCACGCTCAGTGCTAAACGCAAGCGCCTGGAGAAAATCGAGCGGCAGCTGCCGGAAGTGATCGATCTGATGGGGCGCGCACTGAAGGCAGGTCATGCTTTTTCCGGCGCCCTGCAAATGGCTTCCACCGACGGACCCGAGCCGGCTGCTGACGAATTCCGCCTGACATTCGACGAGATCAATTTCGGCGTTTCAGTGCAGGATGCGCTCATGAACCTCGCCACGCGGGTTCCCATCACCGATCTGCGCTATTTTGTCATCGCCGTGCTGATCCAGCGTGAGAGTGGCGGCAATCTGGCTGAATTGCTGGATAAAATCAGCGGATTGATCCGCGCACGTTTGACGTTACTGGGGAGAATCCGCGTGCTTTCAGCCGAAGGACGGCTGTCGGCCTGGATCCTCTCCTGCCTGCCGTTTGCCGCAGCTTTGGTCATCAATATCGTCAATCCCGGGTTTCTGGCGGTCTTGTGGACCGATCCCCTAGGATTGATGATGGTGGGAACGGCGCTCGGAATGATGGTAAGCGGTATCTTCGTCATGTCGCACATCATCAAGATCCGGGTATGAAGCAGTTTCAGGAATAATGAGGATAGCCGAGACATGACACCTGTGCAGATCGCCTACCTGGTGGTGATTTTCATCATCGTGGCCGGAGCCGCGTTCGGAGTGATGCGGGCGCTGGCACCCCGCCCCACTAAAACCCGCCTGGATCAGGTCGCTGCAGGAGATTCCGCGCCACAACAGAAGGCCGGGGACGGCTGGGAACGGACCATATTCAATCTGGCGAACCCGCTGGCCAAGCTGGCCCTGCCGAGCGAGGGCTGGGAAACCTCCGTGCTGCGCACGCGCTTCATGCACGCAGGCTATCATGCCCGCTCCGTACCCATGGTATATTTCGCAGCCAAGACAGTGCTGGCGCTGGTGTTACCGGCGATTTTCCTGCTTTACGTCGGTATCGGCCGCCTGGAACTGGATATCAATGCCGCCATATTCGCCCTGTTGAGTCTGGCCGGACTCGGCTATTACCTCCCCAACCTAGTGCTGGCGCGTCTGGTTTCGCAGCGCAAGCGGGAGCTGTTCGAGAGTTTTCCGGATGCCATCGATCTCATGACGGTGTGCGTCGAGGCAGGATTGGGACTGGATGCAGCAATGGTGCGGGTGGCGGAAGAAATGCGCTTGCGGAGTAAAGCCTTGGCGGGCGAGCTTCATCTGGTAAGCCTGGAGCTGCGCGCCGGCAGGACCCGCGAGCAGGCGCTGCGCAATCTTGCCATGCGTACCGGCGTTGAGGAAGTCGAGGCTCTGGTCTCCATGTTGGTCCAGGCGGATCGCTTTGGCACCAGCGTCGCCGCTTCCCTGCGCGTGCATTCTGATACGCTGCGCACCACTCGCCGGCTGCGGGCGGAAGAAGCCGCGGCAAAAATCGCGCTCAAGCTGCTCTTTCCTCTGATTTTCTTTATCTTCCCGTCGCTCTTACTGGTGCTGATGGGGCCGGCTTTCCTCAACATCTATCGTGTGATGCTTCCCACTCTCGGGAGCCAGTAACGGACGGAGAACAGGTCATGTTCAGAGTTAAACAGCTTGCATGGGCAATGAGTTGCATATCGCTCATGGGCGGATGCACGCTGTATCCGTGGTATCAGAACAAGGATGGGCAGACTGTCGCCATCAAGCCGGTGATGGAAGTTCACCATACGATTCGCAGCGCGGACGCGATGTATCAGCTTGGACGATATTACCAGGCCAGGGTCAACTATGCGGAAGCCATCGCAACCTACGAGAAGGTCCTGCAGGCAGACCCGGGCCATGTCGAGGCGCACAATGGCTTGGGCATCGCCCATTGCCTTCAGGATCGGCATGAACTGGCGCTGCAGTATTTCCGGAAAGCGATCGGAATGGCTCCCCTGGCAGCCCATCTGCACAATAATCTCGGCTATGCGCACCTCGTGCACGGACAGGAAGCTGAAGCTGTGTCTGCATTCGAACGGGCATTGCGCCTCGAGCCGCAAAACCAGCGGGCGCACCGCAACCTCGCCGCCGCCTACATAAAGACGGGATTGAGCGACAAGGCCGCCGCGCTGACCAGGGCGGGCTCTGAATCCACCGCGGCGACACCCATAGCCGTGACAGCGCCTGCTCCCGGCACTCCTGCCGGTGCTCCCGCTGGTACCGCTTCTGCTGCCATATCGGCCATATCGCCTCCCATGGCAGTCGCAGCAGGAGAGAAACAGAAGTTGTCATGCAGTGTCGGTGCGCGACTGGTGCAGGTTACACCCGGTGTATTCGAGTTCCGGATGACCGAAACGGAGGCAGTGGCAGCCATAGCGCCGGGTAAAATCATCGGCAGGACCCCTACTCCGCAGGATTCCGGCAGGTTTTCCGGCCAGGACATCCGCATCGAGGTCTCGAACGGTAACGGCGTGCCTGGCATGGCTAGGCAGGTGTCCGATTTTCTGCAGCAGAATGGGTTTGCCAGGCCCCGGCTCACTGACCGGCAACCGTATCAGCAGGTCCTGACGGAAATACATTACCGGCCAGGTCATTCCGGGGTGGCCGAGGAGATCAGCCGGCTGATGCCGATGGGAGCTCCAATGGTGGAGAGCTACAATCTTCGCAAAGATATTCATGTGCGGGTGATGCTGGGCAAGGACGCTGTGCGCCAAGTGGCTTACCTGGAGAGCCCGCGCGGGGTGCAGATCGCGCAAGGAACTGTGGAATCCATCGAGTAAAGCGGCGAATCTAAAGCGGATGATCCGGAGCACGGCGCGGGCGGGAGTCCGAGCCATGCGCAGATGGTGAGGAGCGTGCAGATACGGCGACTGCCCCCTGCGCGGGTGCTCCGCCATGATGCGCCCGTGGATACTTCGTCACATCTCCACGAAATAGCTGGCTGCGGCCAAGTCCACAGTCTCGGGTGTCAATTCCGGAAGCCGCCGCATGAAGCGCGCGCGATCCACGATATGTTCCACAAGATCCCGCGGATGGCTGCCCGTCAGCGGCCGCCCGCCCTTGCGGTAATAATTATCCAGCAGATATTCGGCCGCTTCCGCGTCGTAAGCGATTCCCTGGCCCTCGCACACGCGCCGCAGGATTTCCCTGAACTCGTCTTCGGTCTGATACTGCACCTGTATCTTGTGGCGAATACGGCGCAGGAACGCCTCGTCGACCAGATCCCCGGGGCGCAGATTGGTACAGAAAACCGTGATCTGGTCGAAGGGTATCTCGAACTTCAGGCCCGTATGGAGCGTGGGGAAATCGGTGCCGCGTTCAAGGGGTATGATCCAGCGGTTGAGCAACTGGCGCGGTTCCACCTGCTGGCGGCCAAAGTCATCAAGGATGAATACGCCGTTTCCGGCTTTCATCTGGATCGGAGCTTCGTAGAATTTGCTGCTGGCGTCATAACGCAGGTCGAGCATGTTCAGGGTCAGCTCTCCGCCTACCATTACCACCGGACGCCGGCATTTTTTCCAGCGGGGGTCATGCTTCACGCTCCGGCTCAGGTCAAGCCCGGCATCTTCCCTGGATTCATCTTCCACGCTGAAGTGAATCGAGGGATCGAACAGGCGGATCACGTGGCCGCTCACCTCTATCGCCTGCGGGATATAGATGTGCCCCGGCAGTGCGCGCCCCAGTATTTCGGTAATGCTCGTTTTTCCCGTTCCCGGTGGGCCATAGAAGAAGATGGAACGCCCCGAACCAAATGCGGGCCCCAACTGGCTGAGCATTCTCTCGCCGATGACCATGTGCTTGAGGGAGTGCCGTATCCATTCATCGTCCACTTCCACCTGACGGACGCATTGCCGCGTCACGGCGCGGCTGTAGTCCCGCAAAGGGACTGGTGCCGCACCTACATAACGGCTGGTGTCAAGGGCGGCTTCCGCTCTTTCCCGCCCGCGCTTGGTCAGCTCGAGAACATGAGAGGCTCGGCTATAACCGGTGGCTGAACGGATGGCGACCAGTTGATCCGCCTTCATCAGTTCCGCCAGCTCATCGACGACACTGAACGGGAGAGAGAGCGTGTCGGAGATCTGCTGCAAGGAGAATGTGCCGGCCTCTAGATAGGCGGCCTTGAGCAGCAGGTCGGTGAGAAAAGCTTCACTCAGCCCGGTGTCCGACACTTTTAGCGGGACCTGCGGGACGGGCTGGAAAAACTGGCGAAACTGGTTTGTTGTGAGAAAGCCAAGCGAGGCGAGGATATCCCCCAGGCGGCCATTGTTCTGCCTCTGGTGGGCAAGCGCCTGGGCCAACTGGACAGACGAGATCAGGCCTTCGCGAACCAGCAGTTCACCGATAGGGTTTGCCATGGAGAGCCTTAAAAATCGTGATAATCCTGGTAATCCTGGTTCAAAATTTCGTTATTTGAGGGCTTGAATCGGTACCCTGTGGAGGTTTCATGACCGAGGCACTCATCCGCTCTTTGACCTGGAATATAAGCTGGCAGGATGAGAACCATGGAGCGATCCATTCCGTATTTTCGCCGACTATGTCCGCTAGCGGCTAAAACACGAACGGCACGAGCCGGTAAGGTACCCGGAGCATGTAAGTGCGGTAGGCCGGGTCCAGCGCAAGGTGTCTTTCCTCACGTTGGATCCGCACCCAGAGAAATCCCATGGTCGCCGCAAAGATGAGCACATTTGCGAGTGTCGTATGCACCAGCGCGTAGCCGCCAAACACGAGAAAATAACAGGCATAGAGCGGATGGCGCACGATACCGTACATCCAGGCCGTCTTGATTTCCCGTTTGGCCGCGACGAGCGCAAAACTGCGATTGAGGGATAGCAGGCTGACGATCTGTAGCAGGGTGCCGAGCGCAATGATGCTGCTTGCCACAGGAAACACGCCCCAGGTTGCGGGGCGGAGCAACAGCGGCGCGAAGGAACCGGCAATCGCGACCAGCCAGTCTGACGGCGCTGTGGAAACTGTCTGTGGGAAGCTGCGGAAGATAAAGAATCCCGTTGTCAGGGTTTCGGAAAGGATGACCAGCAACAGTGTCCATTCCCCTGTTTCCAGGTACTTGTTGAAGTGCGCCCAGGCAAAGAGTCCGAATAATCCTGCCAGCAGCATGCCGCTGTATACATGGAATCGACGGGAGTGCAGTATTTTTGACAATGCGCTCATGCCTGTATTACCCCTTTGGCGAGCGTCGATTCGAGCTGACATGGCAAATCCTTGTGTGTGATGAGTTGGATGTGTTCGATGGGATGTGTTCGATGTATTCCGTGTATTCAAGGGAGGAAGAGCCATGGCGAAAGCCATATGCCTCGCCAGCAAGCGGCCCGGCAAACTGCATCTAGCAAACGGCAGACGGCACAGGATCATCACATTCCTCCTGAATAGGAGTTCCCATTCTAGGAATGCCCCCGATGCCCTGTCCATCGTACTGAAGTACAGGAACTCGCTGGCGAAGTGACGCTGAAAAGCTTCGCAAGGTTGAGTAATCGCCTTGTCAAGCGGATGGAGTTCTTCTTTTATCTTGCTTATCCACTTGATATTCCGGGTGACAAGCCCTATTATTAGCACTCGTTAGCATTGAGTGCTAATAATTTCGGTAAATGGCTCGGGAAACCCCATGCGAGCGGCAACCCCGAAGGATTTCATTCGTTTTAATTTTTTAAAACACAGGAGAAGAAAACATGCAGATTCGTCCCTTACACGACCGCGTCATAGTCAAGCGGCTGGAAGAAGAGCGCAAGACCGCATCTGGTATTGTCATACCTGACAGTGCCGCGGAGAAACCGGATCAGGGCGAAATTGTCGCCGTGGGCAAAGGCAAGGTCGGCGATGACGGCAACGTTCGTCCGCTGGAAGTGAAAGTCGGCGATAAAGTGTTGTTCGGCAAATATTCCGGACAGACCGTGAAGATATCGGGGGAAGAACTTCTGGTGATGCGCGAAGAAGACATCATGGGCGTTGTTGAAGGTTAATTTTCACAAGGCGTCTTGCACAATATTTTCTGGAAATTAGGAGAAACGGATTATGGCAGCGAAAGAGGTTAAATTCAGCGATTCAGCTCGCCACAAGATGGTGAACGGAGTCAATATCCTGGCCGATGCGGTAAAAGTCACTCTCGGACCCAAGGGACGTAATGTCGTACTGGAGCGTTCTTACGGCTCACCCACCATCACGAAGGATGGTGTTTCAGTAGCGAAGGAAATCGAACTGAAAGACAAGTTCGAGAACATGGGCGCGCAGATGGTAAAGGAAGTCGCCAGCAAGACTTCCGATGTTGCCGGTGACGGCACGACCACGGCTACCGTTCTGGCGCAATCCATTGTCAAGGAAGGCATGAAGTATGTCGCCGCCGGGATGAACCCGATGGATCTCAAGCGGGGGATCGACAAGGCGGTGGTCGCTACGGTTGAAGAGCTGAAGAAACTTTCCAAGCCCTGCACCACCGGCAAGGAAATCGCGCAGGTGGGCAGCATTTCCGCCAATTCCGACCCCGAAATCGGCAAGATCATTGCCGATGCAATGGAAAAAGTTGGCAAGGAAGGTGTCATCACGGTGGAGGATGGTTCCGGGCTGCAAAACGAACTGGATGTGGTCGAAGGCATGCAGTTCGATCGCGGCTACCTTTCACCCTACTTCATCAACAACGCGGATAGACAGATCGCGCTGCTGGAAAACCCGTTCATCCTGTTGCATGACAAAAAAATCTCCAATATCCGGGACTTGTTGCCGGTGCTGGAGCAGGTGGCGAAGGCTGGCAAGCCGTTGCTGATCATCTCCGAAGATGTCGACGGCGAGGCTCTCGCCACGCTGGTGGTCAACAACATTCGCGGCATTCTCAAGACCTGTGCAGTGAAAGCGCCAGGATTCGGTGATCGCCGCAAAGCGATGCTCGAGGATATCGCCATTCTCACCGGCGGCACGGTGATTGCCGAAGAAGTGGGCCTCTCGCTGGAAAAGGCAACCCTCGCGGAACTGGGGCAAGCCAAGCGGGTGGAAGTCGGCAAGGAAGAAACCACCATCATCGACGGCGCCGGGGATACCCAGAACATCGAAGGCCGTGTGAAGCAGATCCGCGCTCAGATCGAAGAAGCGACCAGCGATTACGATAAGGAGAAACTGCAGGAGCGCGTTGCAAAGCTGGCTGGCGGGGTGGCGTTGATCAAAGTGGGTGCCGCTACCGAAGTCGAAATGAAGGAGAAAAAAGCGCGGGTGGAAGATGCGTTGCATGCTACCCGGGCTGCGGTGGAAGAAGGTATCGTTCCTGGCGGCGGGGTCGCGCTCCTGCGGACCCGTAGCACGGTGTCGAACCTGAAAGGCGACAACCACGACCAGGATGCCGGAATCAAGATCGTTCTGCGTGCCCTGGAAGAGCCGCTGCGTCAGATCGTTGCAAACTGCGGTGATGAGCCTTCCGTAGTCATCAACAAAGTTCTGGAGGGAACGGAGAACTTCGGTTACAACGCAGCCAGCAGTGAATATGGTGACATGGTTCAGATGGGCGTGCTCGACCCCACCAAAGTGACGCGTTATGCCTTGCAGCATGCCGCTTCCATTGCAGGTCTGATGCTCACCACGGATGCGCTGGTAGCGGAAGTGCCCAAGGAAGAGGGTGCCGGCGGCGGTATGGGCGGCGGCATGGGCGGTATGGGTGGAATGGGCGGCATGGGCGGCATGGACATGTAAGGTTTGCCCGCACCGACTGCTCCAATTGTGCAATAAGCTGTGCAATAAAAAACCCCGCAGCCGCGGGGTTTTTTATTATCGGAAGCCGTGCGTCAGGCAGCATTCATCCATGGATATTCCTGCTGCAGAAATCTACCCGGGCAATCTATAAGGCTGATTGTCGGCTGGTTGAGCGGGTTTTGTCCGGAGGAATGCAGCGACAAGTGTGATTGATGAGATAATGCGCTTTTTTGCCTCAGCCGTGGTTCAGCGATGACAAATTATCGCCTTTTTAATAACTTATCATGACCCCAGACCAGTATTGCCAGGAAAAAGCTGTTCAAAGCGGTTCGAGCTTCTACTACAGCTTTCTCTATCTGCCTCCTGAGAGGCGTCGTGCCATTACTGCACTCTACGCTTTTTGTCGAGAGGTGGACGATGTCGTAGACGAGTGTACGGAAGCGTCAGTAGCGCGGGCAAAGCTTGCATGGTGGCGACAGGAAGTTGCTGCGATCTTCGATACAGAGGGGAACAAGCCCAGCCATCCCGTGGCGCAGGCATTAGCCGGAGTGGCAGGCACGTTCAATCTGACCGCAGGCCGCCTGAACGAGATCATAGACGGCATGGAAATGGATCTTGATTATAACCGCTATGCGGATTTCGATACGCTTCGGCACTACTGTTACCACGTGGCAAGCGTAGTGGGATTGTGCTCCGCCGAGATATTCGGCTATCGCAATCCAAAAACGCTCGAATATGCTCAGGATCTCGGCCTGGCATTCCAGCTTACCAATATCATACGCGACGTCGGGGAGGATGCCCGGCGCGATCGTATTTATCTGCCTCAGGACGAACTCGCACGCTTCGGGGTAAGCAATGAGGATATACTCCAGTCGCGCGAAACGGACAATTTTAGGCGTTTAATCGAATTTCAGATCGAGCGGGCGGAAAGTTATTATGCGAGCGCTTTCGCGGCACTACCGGAGGAGGATCGCAAAAGTCAGCGCTCCGGGATCATCATGGCCGCGATCTATCAGGCCTTACTGAAGGAGATCAAGGCTGATGGATGTCATGTGATGCGGCAGCGTATAAGCCTGACGCCGCTGCGTAAACTCTGGATAGCGTGGAAAACCTGGATGAAAGGGTGAAGTGTTGTTCCCGCGCTACCCAAAGGCGCTCTCTCCGGAACCTGGGTTGTTGTAAACCGGGAGCAACCCTCTTAACGGAAATTTGTTTCCAACCGTAAGTATCTTTTATGAACGATTTGAAAAACTACATTGCGCCGAACGACCTGCTCAAGGATCGTGTGATCCTGGTTACCGGAGCGGGCCAGGGTATCGGTCGAACTGCCGCGCTGACATATGCTGCCCATGGCGCCACGGTTATCTTGCATGGGCGAAACGTGAAGAAACTGGAAAGCGTCTATGACGAAATCGAAGCGGGAGGCGGGGCTCAGCCGTCTATTTTTCCGCTGGATCTGGAAAAAGCGGGGGACAAGGATTTTGCTGCTATTGCCCATGCCATTAAATTGCAGTTGGGCAGACTGGATGGCATTCTGCATAATGCGGCGTTATTATTCAACCTGACACCGCTGGAGACCCAGACACTGGAAGAATGGCTCGCCCTGCTGCGCGTCAACCTCATTGCGCCGTTTGCCTTGACCCGCGCCTGCCTTCCGCTGCTGAAGGCTTCTCCTGATGCAAGCATCATTATGACATCCGATGCACACGGACATGTTCCCGCCGCCTACTGGGGTGGTTTTGCGGTAGCCAAGGCCGGAGTGGAGGCGCTGGTCAAGATCCAGGCGCAGGAGTGGGAAATCCTTCCTACTCTGCGTATCAATGCCTTGATTCCGGGACCTGTGCACACGCCACAGCGAACTAGAACGCATCCGGGTGAAGTCAAGCAGAGTTTGCGCCAGCCGCAGGAGCTAATGTCCTGCTATTTATATCTTATGGGTCCTGACAGCAAAGCGGTAAGTGGCAAAACGATATTCTGCTAGCTGATCACTGCACATCGCGGTGCTGTCCTTCACGGCGGCCGACTTTGTCCAAAGGGGCATGGCTGCTGTCGCAGGGAGAAACGGGTATAATTGGGGTCAAGTCCGGAATGAAAAGCCTGCGAAAGTGGCGGAATTGGTAGACGCACCAGATTTAGGTTCTGGCGCCGAAAGGTGTGGGGGTTCGAGTCCCCCCTTTCGCACCAGGGATGTGAACAGGTCTGAGCGATGCGTGTTGATCGCTATCGGGTTTCCCTGGCCCCTTCATGATAAATAATGTTGTCAATCCTCAGGAAATTTAATGCAGACAAATGTTGAAAACCTTGGTGCACTCGAGCGCCGCCTTAACGTTTCAGTTCCCCAGGAGAAAATCGAAACGGAAGTCGAAAGCCGCTTGAAGCGACTGGCGCGAACAGCGAAATTTCACGGATTTCGGCCGGGCAAGGTGCCCTTGAAAATTGTCGCACAGCAATATGGTCCGCAGGTTCGCCAGGAAGTCATGGAAGATGTGCTGAAAAAGAATTTCAGCGAGGCAGTGCGCGAGAATAATCTGCGGGTAGCGGGCTATCCGCGCTTCGAACCCAAGCTGGCAGAAAGCGATACTGCTCAGGTTGAATTCAGTGCGACATTCGAGGTCTATCCAGATATTGCGCTCGGCGATCTTGGCGGCGCGCATATTGAACGTCCGGTAGTTGAGGTTACTCCTGCCGATGTGGATAAAACCCTGGAGATGCTGCGCAAGCAGCGGGTTGAGTTTGAACCTGCGGATCGACCGGCCCAGTCAGGCGATCGAATCAATATCGACTATCGTGGCTTGATCGACGGTGCCGAGTTTGCGGGTGGTAAAGCTGAAAATTTCAGTCTGGTGCTGGGCGAAGGAAGGCTTCTCAAGGACTTTGAAGAACCTCTGCTCGGCATGAGTCCGGGTCAGAGTAAAACATTTGAAGTTGCCTTTCCATCCGACTATCATGGAAAGGAGGTTGCAGGGAAAACGGCCGTATTTGAAGTGAAGCTCAATGGAGTGGAATCTTCGAAACTGCCGGAAGTGAATGCTGATTTCGCCACTTCGCTAGGGATTGCCGAGGGCGATATTGAAAAGATGCGCAGCGAAATCCGGGCGAATCTTGAACGAGAGGCGGCCAAACGCGTAAATGCGAGGCTCAAGGAGCAGGTAATGCAGATCCTTATCGATACGACCAGTAACGTTGATCCTCCCAAAGCGCTGGTGGAAATGGAGCTGGACCGCCTGATGGAGGATGCGCGCAATGATTTTGCTTCACGCGGTCTGAATACAAAGAACTTCTCCCTGCCGCACGATATGCTCCAGGAGCGGGCGCAACATCGGGTGAAGCTGGGTCTGATTCTGGGGGAACTGGTAAAAATACACAGCTTGCACCCCAAACCGGAGCAGGTGCGTGCGGTGGTGGAAGATCTCGCGCAAGCCTACGAGAATCCGGCCGAAGTAGTCAGTTGGCACTATGCTGCGCCGGAGCGGCTGAAGGAGGCTGAATCGGCGGCACTGGAGGATAACGTGGTGACATGGGTGCTGGAGAAGGCAGTCGTGACCGGCAAGCCGATGCCGCTGGATGAATTGATGGGAAGATCATAAATATGCAACGATTCGAGTGGAAGCAGCGTAATCCCGAACCGCAGGGTTTGGGTTTGATCCCGATGGTGATCGAAACCAGCGGGCGGGGAGAGCGCGCATACGATATTTATTCCCGGTTGTTGCGGGAGCGGGTCATATTTCTTGTGGGACCTGTTACCGAAGCATCTGCCAACCTGATTGTCGCGCAACTCCTGTTTCTCGAATCGGAAAATGCGGACAAGGATATTCATTTTTACATAAATTCGCCCGGTGGCCTGGTTTCCGCCGGAATGGCAGTCTACGATACCATGCAGTTTATCAAGCCAGACGTCAGCACGCTTTGCATAGGGCAGGCGGCCAGCATGGGATCGCTGCTTCTGGCAGCCGGAGCGAAAGGGAAGCGGTTTTGCCTGCCCAACTCCCGTGTGATGATTCACCAGCCGCTGGGAGGATTCCAGGGGCAGGCATCCGATATCGAGATTCACGCCCGGGAAATCCTGTATCTGAAGAACCGATTGAATGAGCTACTGTCAAAACACACCGGTCAGAGTATGGAAACCATTGAAAGAGATACCGACCGGGATAACTTTCTGGGTGCGGAGGACTCGGTGAAATATGGCCTGGTGGACGCTGTGCTAACCTCGAGGGCAGAGGGTGCCGGTTGAAGTTTGACTTCGGGAGAGCTTGTAATCAGTCACGAGCCATTCAGCTCGGATAATGCGGGATAAAACTATGTCAGAGAAAACTGGCGGAGAAAAACTGCTTTATTGTTCCTTTTGCGGTAAGAGTCAGCATGAGGTAAAGAAGCTGATCGCCGGTCCTTCGGTATTCATATGCGACGAATGTATCGAGTTGTGCAACGATATCATTCGCGAGGAAATACAGGGTGTGGAGGCGGCCAAGCTCGCAAAGTCGGACCTGCCTGTTCCCCATGAAATTCGACAGATCCTGGATCAATACGTGATCGGCCAGGAGCAGGCGAAGAAAATTCTGTCGGTAGCGGTTTATAATCACTACAAGCGTCTAAGAACTCTCGCAAAATCCGCTGATCCGGATGAGATCGAGTTGGCGAAGAGCAATATCTTGCTGATTGGCCCCACGGGTTCAGGCAAGACACTGCTTGCCCAGACGCTGGCACGTTTGCTGGATGTGCCTTTTGTCATGGCGGATGCGACAACGCTGACCGAGGCGGGTTATGTCGGCGAGGATGTTGAAAACATCATCCAGAAACTGCTTCAGAAATGTAACTACGATGCGGAAAAGGCGCAGCAAGGCATTGTTTACATAGACGAAATCGACAAGATTTCGCGTAAATCGGATAATCCATCCATCACGCGCGATGTCTCGGGTGAGGGGGTGCAGCAGGCACTGCTCAAGCTGATCGAAGGCACGGTTGCGTCCGTGCCGCCGCAGGGGGGGAGAAAGCATCCCAACCAGGAGTTCGTGCAGGTAGATACCACCAATATTCTTTTCATTTGCGGGGGCGCTTTTGATGGCCTGGAGAAGATCATACGCGCTCGCTCTGAGAAGGGCGGGATAGGTTTCAGCGCCAGTGTAAGAAGCCAGGATAACCGCAAGGATTTTGGCGCCGTACTGCGCGGTGTGGAGCCCGAGGATCTGGTGAAGTATGGCCTGATTCCGGAATTCGTCGGCCGATTACCTGTCGTTGCAACCCTTGAGGAACTTGACGAGGCCGCGTTGATTCAAATCCTGACTGAACCCAAGAATGCGCTTATCAAGCAGTATCAGAAAATGTTTCACATGGAAGGGGGCATTGATCTCGAATTCCGGGAGCAGGCGCTCAAAGCGATTGCTCGCAAGGCGCTCGTGCGAAAGACCGGTGCGCGAGGTTTACGCTCCATTCTTGAGGCTGCGCTGCTGGATACGATGTTTGATCTGCCGTCACTGGAGAATGTTGCCAAAGTGGTGATTGACCACAGTTCCGTCAATGGGGATATCAAACCCATTCTGATCTATTCGGACAAACCGAAAGTGGCGAAGAGCTGCTAGTCCGGGTTTCGTGTTTCGACATTGCCGTCGTTGCTTGAATTTCTTTACGGCGTCCCCATAACTATCGTTTGTTTCTTATAGGTGAGCCGATATGTCCTCTCCCATGAACGATCAAAATCAGATTTCATTACCTTTGTTGCCATTGCGCGATGTGGTGGTTTTTCCGCACATGGTGATTCCCCTGTTTGTCGGCCGGCCCAAGTCCATTAAGGCGCTGGAAATCGCGATGGAATCCGGCAAGAGCATTTTGCTTGTGGCGCAGAAGTTTGCAGCCAAGGACGAGCCCGCACCCGAAGATCTGTACGGGGTATGCAGCGTCGCAAACCTGCTGCAAATGCTCAAGCTGCCTGATGGTACTGTGAAAGTATTGGTGGAAGGCGGTCGCCGCGCTCGCATCATGAAAGTGGTTGACGACGGTACGTACTTCGCCGGCGAGGCAGCATTGCTGCCGCCCGATGCCGTGGATAACCATGAGGTCGAGGCGATGCGCCGCGCCATGCTGGCCCAGTTCGATCAGTACGTGAAGCTGAACAAGAAGATTCCTCCGGAGATCCTGACTTCGCTCAGCGGCATAGACGAAGCAGGCCGTCTGGCTGATACCATCGCCGCGCACCTGCCTTTGAAGCTTGAGCAGAAGCAGGAAGTGCTGGAAATTTTCGATGTGCCAAAGCGCCTGGAGCACTTGCTTGGTCTGCTGGAAACAGAGCTTGACATACTTCAGGTGGAAAAGCGTATTCGTGGCCGTGTAAAGCGGCAGATGGAAAAAAGCCAGCGGGACTACTATCTCAATGAGCAGGTGAAGGCCATCCAGAAGGAGCTGGGTGAAGGCGAGGAAGGCGCTGATCTGGAAGAGATGGACAAGAAGATCAAAAGCGCCCAGATGTCCAAGGAGGCGCGCGCCAAGGCGGAATCGGAGTTGAAAAAACTGCGGTTGATGTCGCCCATGTCGGCTGAAGCCACTGTGGTGCGTAATTATATTGATGCGCTGGTGGCTCTGCCATGGAAGAAAAAAAGCAAGATAAGCAAAGACCTCAGCGTTGCGGAAGCCGTGCTCGAGCAGGATCACTACGGCCTGGAAAAGGTCAAGGAACGGATTGTCGAGTATCTGGCGGTACAACAGCGCGTGGATAAGTTGAAAGCGCCTATCCTCTGTCTGGTGGGACCGCCCGGGGTAGGGAAGACTTCTTTGGGGCAATCGATCGCCCGGGCTACTAACCGAAAGTTCGTCCGCATGTCGCTCGGCGGCGTTAGGGACGAAGCGGAGGTACGTGGTCATCGCCGTACCTATATCGGTTCCATGCCGGGCAAGATCCTGCAGAACATGGCGAAAGTGGGTGTGAAGAACCCCTTGTTCCTGCTCGACGAGGTGGACAAGATGGGCATGGATTTTCGGGGCGACCCCTCATCCGCACTCCTGGAAGTCCTGGATCCCGAGCAGAATAACTCGTTCGTCGATCACTATGTCGAGGTTGAGTATGATCTGTCGGACGTCATGTTCGTCGCGACCGCGAATACGTTGAACATCCCTGCGCCGCTGCTGGACCGCATGGAAGTGATTCGGCTGTCCGGCTACACCGAGGATGAAAAACTCAACATCGCGACACGCTATCTGTTGCCGAAACAGATGAAAAATCACGGCTTGAAGGAAAATGAATTGACCGTCTCGGAGTCAGCCCTGCGGGATATCACGCGCTATTACACACGCGAAGCGGGTGTGCGGGCGATGGAGCGCGAAATTTCCAAGATATGCCGTAAAGTGGTAAAGGCGCTGCTGCTGAAGGGCGGCCAGAAACGGATTACTGTCACCGGGAGGAACCTCGACAAATACCTCGGCGTAAGGCGTTACACCTACGGCGTCGCGGAGGAAAAGAACCAGATCGGGCAGGTGACGGGCCTCGCCTGGACCGAGGTCGGAGGGGAATTGCTGACGATCGAGGCCGTCGTATTGCCAGGCAAGGGTAAGTCCATCACGACAGGAAAGCTGGGCGAGGTCATGCAGGAATCGGTCCAGGCCGCCCTGTCGGTGGTTCGCAGCCGGTCACGGGCTCTGGGTATTGCGGATGATTTTTACCAGAAGAACGACATCCATATCCATCTGCCGGAAGGTGCGACACCGAAAGATGGCCCCAGTGCCGGTATAGGTATCTGCGTGGCGATGGTGTCGGCGTTGACCAACATTCCGGCGCGTGCAACTGTCGCGATGACCGGTGAGATCACACTTCGGGGTGAGGTGCTGGCAATTGGGGGGCTCAAGGAAAAACTGCTGGCAGCGCACCGCGGCGGCATAAAGACTGTGCTGATTCCCGAGGATAATGTTAAAGATCTGAACGAAATCCCGGAGAATATCAAAAACAGGTTGGATATCCACCCAGTCAAATGGATAGATCAGGTGCTGGATCTGGCCCTGGAATCCAAACCCGAACCGCTTCCAACTCCTCCTTCATCAGTTCCCGCTCCTGTTGCGGTGGAAGGGGATGTGACGCCGGCGGTCATCAAGCACTAGGTTTGGTTAAAGAGTCTGGATAACAGGAGTGATAGAGGGCTAATGGCCTGCAAAGGTTTTATAAAGGCGAAGCGGAAATATTTTTACAATGGCTTGACCACGCACAAGCCGCTTGATATAAAACGTTTGCAGGGTTTTTACTCTCTTAACAATAATGAAAGGGGAATCACGTGAATAAAGCTGAACTCATCGATGCCATCGCGAAATCATCGGACATTTCCAAAGCTTCGGCGGGAAATGCGCTGGACGGTGCGCTGGAAGCGATCAAAGCCGCTCTTAAGAAAGGCCAAAGTGTAACACTGGTAGGATTTGGGACGTTCAAGGTAGGCACGCGTGCCGCCCGCACCGGCCGCAACCCCCGTACAGGCGCTGCTATCACAATCGAATCTACCAAGGTTCCTAAATTCATTGCTGGCAAGGCGCTCAAGGATGCAGTAAACTAGCGGCTTATCGGCGGGGGTGCTTAGCTCAGTTGGTAGAGCGTCGCCCTTACAAGGCGAATGTCGGCGGTTCGACCCCGTCAGCACCCACCAGAGTTAGATTTATTGGAGTGGTAGTTCAGTTGGTTAGAATACCGGCCTGTCACGCCGGGGGTCGCGGGTTCGAGTCCCGTCCACTCCGCCATATCTGTTTATATCAGGGCGAACGCGAGTTCGCCTTTTTTATTCGTTTTCCGTCATTCAATGTTTGATTTCGTCAACAAGAAAAGACGCATCGTTCAGATCATCCTGGGACTTGCCACGTTACCGTTCGTTTTCTGGGGCGTCGAATCCTATCGCAATGCGGATGGGGGTGACCATGTGGCGCTCGCCGCAGGAGAAAAAATCTCCCGCCAGGAATTTGAGCAGGCGCTGCGCAATCAGCAGGAGAATATGCGCGCCACGATGGGAGAGAATTTCAGCCCGGCGCTGCTGGAGAAACCCGAAGTGAGAGCGGCCATCCTGGAAGGATTGATCCAGCAGCGCTTGCTGCGGCAGGAAGCATTTCGCGTTGGATTGGGGGTGGCCGACGCGCAACTGGTCGAGATGATCCAGAACATCGACTTATTTCAGGAAGACGGAAATTTTTCGAAGCAGCGCTATGAAGAATGGCTGCGGAGCCAGGGAATGAACGCGCGCGCTTTTGAAGCACGCCTGCGTCAGGATTTGATGCGGCAGCAACTGGTTGATCCTTTCTCCAAAAATGCGTTTATTTCCCATTCGGTGGCGGAAAGAATCCTGCGCCTGGGTGACGAAAAGCGTGAAGTGAGTGTTGTTCAAATCCAACCGGAACGGTTTCTCGCGAATGTCAAACCGGGTGATGACGCCATCAAGGCTTACTATGAGGCGCACAAGGCCGAATTCCAAGTGCCGGAGCAGGCGCGGGTCGAGTATGTAGTGTTATCGATGGATGCGCTGGCCGAGAAGGCGCAGGTAACCGCCGATGAAGCGCTGGCCTATTATGAGGAGCACAAGCACGAATTCGGACAACCTGAAGAACGCCGTGCGAGTCATATCCTCATAAGCGCACCTGCTTCGGCTTCCGCTTCTGATCGCGCGGCAGCGCGCGCCAAAGCTGAGGAACTGCTGGCCGAGGTCAGAAAATCCCCACAGCGTTTTGCGGAACTAGCGAAACAGCATTCCCAGGATCCGGGCTCCGCGCCAACGGGCGGAGATCTCGGTTTTTTCGCCCGCAACATGATGACGAAGTCATTCGAGGACGTGGTTTTCCGGATGAAGCCGGGTGAAATCAGCGATATCGTCGAGACTGAGCATGGATTTCATATCATCCTGCTGGCGGAGGCAAGAGGCGGAAAGCAGGCGAGTTTCGAGGAAGTGAAGAAGCAGGTTGAACAGGAAGTCAGGAAACAGAAAGCTGCAAAGACGTTTGGTGAAATGGCGGACAGCTTCAGTAACATGGTGTATGAGCAGAGCGATAGCCTGAAACCGGTCGCGGAAAGTCTTGGCTTGACCATACAGCAGAGCGACTGGATTCGGATGAACTCGGATGAGCCGCCTTATCTCAACAATGAAAGGCTGCTTCAGGCAATATTTTCAGAAGATGCGATCAAGGATAAACGCAACACGGAGGCGATTGAAGTTTCTCCCAACACGCTTGTTTCGGCTAGAGTGCTTGACTACAGACCGGCCACTACCCCTTCTGTGGATGAGTTGAGGGATAAAATCGCAGTGTTGATCGCCCGGGAGGAGGCTTCCAAAGCAGCGGTAAACGAAGGGAAGGAGCAGCTTGCACAGCTGCAGCAGGGAAAGACTGCCGCAATCAAATGGACCTCCAGCCAGCTGGTTTCCAGAAGGGAGCGCCAGGGTTTTGACAATGAGACGGTACAGGCGATTTTCAGGGCTGAAACAAATCACCTCCCGGCCTATTCAGGCATGCCGAATGCTCAGGGTGGTTTTACCCTGATTCGCGTTGACCGTGTCATCGAGTCGCGGACGCCCAGTGCAGACGAGCGAAAAGCTTTTGCAGGCCAACTGAGCCAGTTGTTCGCCCAGGAAGAATTTTCATCCTATCTGGATGGAATCAAGAAAAGGTATGATGTATCGGTCAGGAGTGAAAACCTCGAGAAGTAGCCATGCTCCGGGATTAGAGGGTGTCGAAGGCAATCGTGTTGAATCCGGCATCGACATGAGTAATTTCGCCTGTTATGCCGCCTGCCAGATCACTGCATAGAAAGGCGGCCACATTGCCCACATCCATGATCGATACATTACGCCGCAGCGGCGCAACCTTCTCCGTGTAGCTCAGCAGCTTTCCAAAGTTGCCGATTCCTGCCGCAGCCAGCGTTTTGATCGGTCCTGCCGAAATCGCATTGACGCGTATTCCCTTGGGACCCAGACTGGACGCCATGAAGCGGACATTGGCTTCGAGACTTGCCTTGGCCAGTCCCATAACGTTGTAATTCGGCATCACCCTTGTTGCACCCAGATAGGAGAGCGTCAGAAGCGCGCCATTTCGTCCCTGCATCAGTGGAAGGGCAGCTTTTGCCAGCGCAGCGAAACTGTAGGAACTGACATCGTGGGCAATACGAAAAGCCTCCCGGTTTACGGTTTCAAGATAATCTCCGCTGAGCGCCTCGCGTGGAGCAAAGGCAATGGAGTGAACAATGCCATCGAGGTCATCCCAGCGCTTTGCGAGATCATCGAAACATCGGTCGATTTCCTCATCCTTTGAAACATCACAAGGAAACAGCAGATCGCTGTCAAATTCCTTAATGACTTTTTCGACCCGTTCACGCACACCTTCCCCTTGATAAGTAAAGGCAAGCTGGGCGCCCTCGCGATGCATCGCCTTTGCGATGCCATATGCAATCGAACGATTGGTCAGAAGACCCGTGATGAGAATGCGCTTGCTGGCGAGAAATGTCATGTCATATCCTTGCGGCGTTGGAGTAACGATGTGAAATATAGAAATACGGCGTCCCTGCTTGTCCGGATGTCCCGAAGTCGCGCAGACGGCTTGAACTCCTGACAAAACTGGGGGTCAAGGTACACGGGCAAATAACGTGACGTATAGCGTCGAACTGAAATACACGCTGAACCTGGCCAACTCCGGCATTATAGCTTCAACTGTTGCATGCTTGTAGAATCACACGGTTTGCCGAAAATCCGCCCATGAGGAATCAAGAATTGCCCCTGTATCATCAAGCCTGTGTTTACCCAATTTCTGAATAAGACCGCAACCTTGCCAGCGACGCACTTCCTTCCCGCATTCCTTGCTGTTCTGGTGTGCGCCTGCAGCGGCAACCCTTGGAACAGTCCATATCCTGCCGCGGATGCGGAAAAAAATATACTTTATGCTGCTTTTGCCGAGCGCCCCAAGCACCTGGACCCGGTGCAGTCCTACAGCTCCAATGAGATTCTTTTTACAGCGCAGATATATGAACCGCCGCTGCAATACCATTACCTGAAACGTCCCTACGAATTGATTCCCGCTTCCGCGACGAAAATGCCGGAGGTGCATTATTTTGACGAAAAAGGCGCGCGCCTGGGCGACAATGTGGACGCCGGTCAGATCGCCTTTACCGTTTATGAAATTTCAATCAAGTCCGGTATACGTTATCAACCTCATCCGGCCTTCGCCAGGGACTCACAGGGAGAGTTCCTTTATCACAGGCTTGGCGAGGAGGATGTACGTGGCATTTACAAGTTGAGCGATTTTTCGCAAACCGGCTCCCGGGAACTCACCGCTGCAGATTACGTTTTCCAGATCAAGCGACTGGCTCATCCCCGGCTGCACTCCCCTATTTTCGGCCTGATGTCCGATTACATCGTGGGCCTCAAGGAATATGCGACAACGCTCGAGATGGCGTTCAAAGAGCAGTCCAAGGAGCAGGGGGAGCAGAGCGGACGCGAGCAGGACGGCGAGGATTACCTGGATCTTGCACGTTACCCCCTGGAGGGGGCCGAAGTGGTGGACCGGTATACCTATCGCATCAAGATCAAGGGCAAATATCCGCAGTTCAGGTACTGGCTGGCAATGCCTTTTTTCGCACCTATTCCTTGGGAGGCTGAGCGCTTCTACAGCCAGAAAGGCCTGTGGGAAAAAAATATCAACCTCGACTGGTATCCCGTCGGCACCGGGCCCTACATGCTGTCGGAGAATAATCCCAATCGGATTATGGTGCTGGAAAAGAATCCCAATTTTCATGGTGAAACTTACCCTTCCGAGGGAATGCCGGAGGATGCGGAAGGGGGGCTGCTGAAAGATGCCGGTAAACCGCTGCCTTTCATAGAAAAGGTCGTATACAGCCGGGAGAAGGAAAGCATTCCACGCTGGAACAAGTTTCTGCAGGGTTACTACGATGCCTCCAATATCGGTTCCGACAGTTTCGACCAGGCTGTGCAGTTGACAGGACAGGGAGAGGCGACCGTAACTGAAGCGATGAAGGAGCAGGGCATTCGGCTGGAAACGGCTGTTGCGACTTCCACAAATTACGTCGGTTTCAATATGCTCGACCCAGTCGTCGGCGGTGTTGGGAAACGTGGCCGCGAATCGGCCCGGAAGTTGCGTCAGGCGATTTCCATTGCAGTGGATTACGAGGAGTATGTCTCCATATTTGCCAACGGACGCGGGATTCCCGCCCAAGGTCCGATTGCTCCCGGCATCGCCGGGCATCGCGAGGGCAAAGAAGGCATCAACCCCGTAGTCTATGAGTGGGTAGACGGACGGCCCCGCCGCAAGTCGATAGAGGTGGCCAAGGCATTACTGGCAGAAGCAGGTTATCCCAACGGCATCAACGCCAGAACCGGTGAGCCGCTCGTACTTTATTTCGACGTAACGGCTCGCGGCGCGGAGGATAAATCCAGCCTCGACTGGATGCGCAAGCAATTTCAGAAACTCAAGATCCAGTTGGTGGTTCGCAGCACGGACTACAACCGCTTTCAGGACAAGATTCGCAAGGGCAATGCCCAGATTTTCGAGTGGGGCTGGAACGCCGATTATCCCGATCCGGAGAATTTCCTGTTCCTGCTACATGGTCCACAGCAAAAGGTAGGCAGTGAAGGCGAGAATGCTTCCAATTACTCCAATTCCGAATATAACCGGTTGTTCGAGCAAATGAAGAATATGGAGAACGGCCCTGTGCGCCAGAAGATCATCGATAGAATGGTCAATATCCTGCGCCACGATGCACCCTGGCTATGGGGCTATCATCCCAAAGACTACGGCTTGTATCACTCATGGTATGGCAACGTCAAACCGAACAGACTGTCAAACAACAATGTCAAATATCTGCGCATAGACGGAGTCTTGCGCGAGCAGAAGCGGCGTGAGTGGAATGAACCGGTAGTCTGGCCCGCCATCGCGGGATTGATTGCGCTTGCCGGCAGTCTGCTTCCCGCCGTGCTTGTTTATCGGCGTAGGGAGCGAGGAACAGGAATATCGGATGTCGCGCTGAAAATGGAAGCTCAGGCTGAAGGGTGAGTGATGCTTAATTACATCATCCGACGCATCCTGTATGCGATCCCCATTCTGGTGGGCGTGAACCTGATTACTTTCACCTTGTTTTTTGTTGTGAACACGCCCGATGACATGGCGCGCATGCAGCTTGGCATCAAGCGTGTTACACCCGAGGCCATCGCCAAGTGGAAACAGGAGCACGGCTATGATCAGCCGCTGATGTTCAACAATGCCGAGGAGGGCCTCGAGAAAATTACCCGTACCATATTTTTCGAGAAATCCGTCGCCATGTTTGCGTTCCGCTTCGGCCGTGCCGATGACGGGCGCGACATCGCCTACGAAATCAGGACGCGCATGCTGCCCAGTCTCGCCATTGCACTTCCGGTATTCGTGCTGGGGCTCATCGTTTATATCGCCTTCGCATTGACGATGGTATTTTTTCGGGCCACCTACGTGGATTTTTGGGGTGTGGTACTATGCGTCGCGCTAATGTCCATCTCAAGCCTGTTCTATATTATCGGAGGGCAATTTCTGATCAGCAAATTGTGGCATCTCGTGCCCATATCAGGTTACAGCCAGGGACTGGATTCGGCCAAGTTCCTGGTGCTGCCGGTGATTATCGGCATCATCAGCGCGGCCGGCGCAAACACGCGCTGGTACCGGACACTTTTTCTGGAGGAAATGGGCAAGGACTACGTGCGTACTGCCCGTGCCAAGGGCCTGCCGGAAAGTACCGTGCTGTTCCGGCATGTGCTGCAGAATGCCCTGATTCCAATTCTTACCGGAGCCGTTGTGGTAATTCCCCTGCTGTTTCTGGGAAGTCTGATCGTGGAATCATTTTTCGGCATTCCGGGATTGGGCAGCTATACCATCGATGCGATCAACTCTCAGGATTTTGCCGTGGTGCGCGTGATGGTTTTCCTGGGATCTTTGCTCTATATCGTCGGTCTGATATTGACCGACATTTCTTATACGCTTGTAGATCCGAGGATAAGGCTGGAATGACTATCTTCCGGCAAGGTTGACATGTCTTTCAAACCTGTAATCCTGTGGACTGATGCGCTCGTCTACGTTCTGGTTGCCGTAATCGTTATCTTTGCCTGGCAGGTGCGGCGCCATGAACATCTTCTCGCACCCTGGCGGCGCGTCGGACATAGTGCAAGCGGCATGGCAGCCCTCACCATACTGATGTTCTTTATCGTTATCGGGTTGCTCGACACGATACATTTGCGTCCCGCCATCGAAAACGGCAATGGCGGCAGTGAAGCCGCTTACGGGGTCGAAGTGTTGAGCCTGCTCGACCTGCTTGCAACGCCTCTGCGCACGCAGGTGGAAACAACCTACTCAGCGCCTTTCGCCACGCATCTCTACGCTCGTGAAACCGTGGAGTTGCCGGGCGGAGGGCAGGTACGCGAATTCCCCCGTCTGAAATTCGGCGGAGCGCACCTGCAGGATCCGGAAGCTCAGCTCGCCAGCGATATTGCCACCAGAGCTGGAGCAGGCGCGGGCTTGGCCCTGCTGCTCTGGTTCTTGATCGCGACATCGGTGACAGCGCTTGTGGCGCACCGCAGGGATGAAAGGTTTATGTCCACGCTTTCCACAATCTGGCGGGGTATTACTCCGGTGCCGTGGAGAGCGGTATTTGTGACGCTCGCCCTGATACTGTTGCTTGGCGGCGCGGCTCTTGCATTGTGCAGCGATTACCACATTCTTGGCACGGACAAGGTGGGGCAGGACGTATTTTATCAGTCCCTCAAGAGTATCCGTACCGGACTTCTCATAGGAACGCTCACGACACTGATGATGCTTCCTTTTGCACTGCTTCTCGGAGTCGCCGCAGGTTATTTCCGGGGGTGGGTAGATGACTTGATTCAATACCTGTACACCACGCTCAGTTCGATTCCCGGCGTTCTACTGATTGCTGCCACCGTGCTGATGATGCAGGTTTACATGGAGACTCATCCTGAGCTGTTCGACACAATCGCTGCGCGCGCTGATCTCCGCTTGCTGTTTCTCTGCATCATATTGGGGGTTACAAGCTGGACCGGCCTGTGCCGCCTCCTGCGGGGCGAAACCCTGAAGCTGCGCGAAATGGAATATATCCAGGCAGCCAATGCATTCGGTGTTTCCCACTGGCGCATCATCAGCCGCCATATTATCCCCAATGTGATGCACATCGTGCTGATCACCACCGTGATGGATTTCAGCGGTCTGGTGCTGGCAGAGGCTGTACTGTCCTATGTGGGAGTGGGCGTTGATCCTTCAACCATCAGTTTTGGCACCATGATCAACGCCGCCCGCCTGGAAATGGCGCGGGAACCGATGGTGTGGTGGGCGCTGTTTGCCGCCTTCAGCTTCATGTTTGCGCTGGTCCTGAGCGCGAATCTCTTTGCCGATGCGGTACAGAATGCGTTCGATCCAAGGATGAAGACCCTGTCTGCCCTGGCGAGAACATGGCGCCGGAAAAGCATCGGGAAGAATGCGTAATCAGATCCCCTTTTCTACAGAGGCTTCTCTCCCGCCATGAATTCAGTTCTTGAAATCCAGAATCTCGAAACCGTTCTGCACACGGAGCCGCGACCGGTATGGGCGGTCGATGGGCTTACGCTGCAGATCCTGAAGGGTGAAACATTTGCTCTCCTGGGGGAATCCGGGTGTGGCAAATCCATCACGGCGCTTTCGATAATGCGGTTGTTGCCCGAGGCCGGAGAAATCGTGAGTGGCTCTGTCTGTTTAGGCGGCGAAGATCTGCTGCTGCTTCCCGAGGCAGCCATGCGCGACGTGCGTGGGAAGCGCATCGGCATGATTTTCCAGGAGCCGATGTTAAGCCTTAATCCGGTGATGACCGTGGCGCATCAAATTGGCGAGGTATTGCAGCGTCATTTCGACTTGCGTGGACAAGCGGCAGAAAAACGCATCGTGGAAATTCTGGATCAGGTGGGAATACCGGATGCGGCAAGGCGCATGAACGAATATCCTTTCCAGTTTTCCGGTGGAATGAAGCAACGAATGATGATTGCCATGGCGTTGGCCGGGGAGCCCGAGCTCCTGATTGCCGACGAGCCCACCACTGCGCTGGATGTGACCATCCAGGCGCAGGTGCTGGAACTCATGCGCGGCTTGCAGCAGCGGGCTGGTATGGCAATCTTGCTGATTACACACGATCTCGGGGTGGCTTCAGAAATGGCGCATCGGGTGGGAATAATGTATGCAGGGGAAATTGTGGAAACGGCGAGCCGTGAGGCGTTTTTTCGCGGCCCGGCGCATCCCTATTCCCGCAAGCTCCTTGCTGCCTTGCCCGGCAGGGACAGACGCAAACAGGGTCATCGGCTGGATGCGATCAGGGGCAACGTTCCCTCCCTGTCACGGGAATTCGTTGGCTGCCGTTTTGCGGACCGGTGCGACCAGGCGTGGGAATTGTGTCATCAGGTCGCGCCCGGATGGACCGCGCTGACCGGAGAGCAGCAGGTAAGATGCCACCTCTTTAATCAGAATTTTGGATCAAAAATCGTCAAACCGGCGGTTTCGGGGCAAGCAGGCGCGCCGGCAAGGCTGGATACGGAAAGCAGGGAATTTGAATCGTTTCCCAGTGCTGGAGTGGAGCAATCAACGCCTGATGGTTCCCTGTTATCCGTTACTGATCTGAAGGTTTATTTCCCTATCCACAAGGGCTTGATGAGGCGTGTAGCGGGGTACGTCAAGGCAGTCGACGGAATATCGCTCAAAATTGATCGGGGCAAAACGCTGGCGCTGGTGGGAGAATCCGGCTGCGGAAAGACGACGGCAGGAAAAGCCATGCTGCAACTCATCCCCCCTACGGCGGGCAGCGTGCGCTACAACGGGGTGGAACTGGTAGGCCTGGAGCGCAACCGGTTAAGGAGACTGCGCAGCGAATTCCAGCTTATATTCCAGGACCCGTATTCATCACTCAATCCCAGAATGCGCATTGTCGATATTATCGAAGAGGGAATGAACGCCCTCGGGGTCGAAGATGACGGAAAAGAGCGCAAGGAAAAAAGAGTGGACGGGTTACTCGAAAGTGTCGGTCTGCCAGCAGAGACCAAATGGCGTTACCCACATGAGTTTTCCGGCGGGCAGCGCCAGCGGATAGCGATTGCCCGCGCACTGGCCGTCAACCCGAAGCTGATCGTATGTGATGAGCCCACCAGCGCGCTGGATGTGTCGGTGCAGGCCCAGATTTTAAATCTGTTGAGGGAATTGCAGCGCAATCTGGGTCTGGCCTATCTGTTCATCACCCATAATATTTCAGTGGTCGAATACATTGCGGATGAGATCGCGGTCATGTATCTGGGAAGGATAGTGGAACGCGGGACGGTGGACGAAGTTCTGGGTAGCCCCCGCCATCCCTATACGCAGGCATTGTTATCCGCTGTTCCCGTTATCGAACTGGAGTCGAAGCGGAAGGTTATTCGCCTGCACGGCGACCTTCCGTCGCCCGCCAATCCGCCGCAAGGCTGCCATTTTCATCCCCGTTGCTCCCACGTCATGCCGGTCTGTCGTAAAAACTACCCGGTAGCAAGCGCATTCAGTTCAACGCATACGGCACACTGCTATCTTTATCCTCAAGACGAGGAGCAGTCAGACCGTAAAACACAGTCATAAGATAAGGAATACCCCGAATGGTTGGTCAGGAAGTGGCGCGCAGGCGCACATTTGCCATAATTTCTCACCCGGATGCCGGTAAAACGACACTCACGGAAAAATTACTGTTATTCGCCGGCGCCATCCATATCGCCGGCAGTGTCAAGGCGCGGAAGGCGAGCCGCCACGCGACCTCCGACTGGATGGAGATCGAGAAGCAGCGAGGCATTTCGGTTGCCAGCTCGGTCATGCAGATGGAGTATGGAGATTGCGTCATCAATCTGCTCGATACGCCGGGACACCAGGATTTCTCGGAGGATACTTACCGGGTGCTGACTGCAGTGGATGCCGCCCTCATGGTGATCGATGCCGGCAATGGGGTGGAAGCCCAGACATTGCGCTTGCTGGAAGTGTGCCGAGCGCGTAACACCCCCATTATCACTTTTGTAAACAAGATGGACCGGGAAGTGCGCGAGCCGCTCGATCTCATCGATGAAATCGAGCGAACACTGCGCATGGCAGCAGTGCCGTTTACGTGGCCGATGGGGATGGGGCGCAGTTTTCAAGGCGTCTTCGATCTGCGGCACAATCACATGCGTGTTTTTCATCCCGGTGCTGACAGGCTGGACGATGAAGATGAAATCATCAAAGGCCTGGATAATCCGCTGCTGGTAGAACGTTTTGGAGACCAGGCCGCGAATCTGCAGCAGGAAATCGAGCTGATAAGAGGCGCCTCGCCGGAATTCGACCAGGAAGCGTTTCTCGCAGGCCGCCAGACTCCGGTTTTTTTTGGTTCGGCCATTAATAACTTCGGCATCCGTGAAGTGCTGGATGCCCTGGTAGGTCTTGCCCCGCCACCTGGTTCACGCAGCGCATTGCAGCGCCACGTCCAGCCGCACGAACCACGGTTCACGGGAGTAGTGTTCAAGATTCAGGCCAACATGAATCCGGCTCACCGGGATCGTATCGCCTTCGTTCGCATCTGTTCCGGCCGGTTCGAACGTGGCATGAACCTGAGAATTGCGCGTAACGACAAGGATATTCGTACCAACGGAGTCGTATCTTTTCTTTCCCAGCGGCGCGATTTACTCGACGTTGCCTATCCCGGAGATATCATTGGTATTCCCAATCATGGGACACTGCAACTCGGGGATACGCTGACAGAAGGAGAGCGCTTGCAGTTTACCGGTCTGCCATTTTTCGCGCCGGAAATCTTTCAGACAGTGGAAATCGCCGATCCCATGCGCAGTAAGCAGCTCAAACTGGGGTTGGCTCAATTGGGCGAAGAGGGTGCGATCCAGGTTTTCAGGCCTCACCTGGGCAGCGCACTACTGCTTGGGGCGGTGGGAGCTTTACAATTCGACGTTGTCGCACATCGCCTCAAGCATGAATACAGCGTGGACGCGCGTCTTGCTCCCGCGAAATACCAGCTGGCGCGATGGATTACCGCTGAGGATGCACGTGAACTCAAACGCTTCATCGACACCAACGCCCACCGCGTCGCCTATGATGCCGTGGGCGCACCAACATTCCTGGCTTCCTTCGGCGCGGAACTCAGCGTGGCCGAAGAAAACTGGAAACACATTCGTTTCCACAAAATGCGCGAGCACGCCGGGCTTGTGTTTCAGGAGTCTGTCGATGTTTGACAGCCCCGAAGCGAACCTCAGCGGATTTCCGCCAGCAGTCTGCCCATCATCTGCTCCGCCTGGCTGAGGTATCCCCGGCCGAACAGGTTGAGATGGTTCAGTATGTGATACAGGTTGTAGAGGGTTTTGCGGGTTGCATAACCCGCGTCCAATGGGTAGGCGGACCGGTAAGCCGCATAAAAACTGCCGGGAAAACCGCCAAACAGTTCAGTCATCGCAATATCGGTTTCGCGGTCACCATAGTAGACGGCAGGATCAAATATGACGGGTTGCCCCGTTTCATCGAAATTGTAGTTGCCGCTCCAGAGGTCGCCATGCAGGAGCGACACGGCAGGTTGTCCGTCAGGAAAAAAGCGATCCAGTTCCCCCATCAATCGCTCCCCCTGCGTCTGCAGTCGTCCTGAGTAGCCATTGGCCTTCGCCAATTGCAATTGATACCCTAAACGGTGCTTGCGCCAGAAATCGATCCAGTTGGACGAAGGTGCGTTGATTTGCGGGGTCGCTCCAATGGTGTTATTGCATGTCCACCCGAATTCTCCGGAAGAGACACGGTGCATTGTAGCCAATCCTTCTCCCAGCGCACAGGCACCTTCCCCGGAGCCGGCGCGCACCTCCACATATTCCAGCACCAGCCATGCCACGGAAGTATTTCCGCTCCAGCATATTGGCGCAGGCGCACGCAGACTGCGGGAATTACGAATTTCCTGAAGACCCGCAGCCTCCGCCTCAAACATCGAAAGACATTCCGGGTTGTTCAGTTTGACGAAGAATCGTTGGCCGTTCCCTTCGATTCGATATGCCTGGTTGATGCAACCGCCACCCAGGGGAGAAGCTGTTTGTATGGTAAAAGGAGTACGGGTGGAATGGGAGATCTGCGCCGCGATTTCTGTCCAGGATTGCATAATTGCTTCAGACTATGCGCGGCTGGTGGTTGCGGATAGCCATTCTCTTGCCCTCCGTATAGCGGCGGCAACCTGTACCGGGGCAGTACCGCCAATGTGATTGCGGCTGTTTAACGACCCTTCCAGCGTCAGCACAGTGAAGATATCGTCCTCGATCAACGGAGAGAATTGCTGTAGCTCCGGCAGGGTGAGCGCACTTAAGTCCCGGTTGTTCTTTTCGGCAAAGCGCACTGCTTGTGCCACTGCTTCGTGCGCTTCACGGAAAGGCAATCCCCTTTTTGTCAGATAATCGGCAAAGTCGGTGGCAGTGGCATACCCGCGCGTCGCTGCTTCCCGCATGGCAGCCTGCTTGACGCGTATACCGGCCAGCATATCGGCATAAATGCGCAGCGTGTCAGTCAGTGTATCTACCGTATCGAACAGGGGCTCCTTGTCTTCCTGGTTATCCTTGTTGTACGCGAGCGGCTGGGCCTTCATCAGAGTCAGCAATGCGACCAGATGTCCGTTCACGCGCCCGGTTTTGCCGCGCACCAGCTCAGGCACATCCGGGTTTTTCTTTTGCGGCATGATGGATGAACCGGTACAGAAGCGGTCAGCCAGGTCGATAAATCCGAAAGGTGGGCTCATCCACAAGATGAGTTCCTCGGACAGGCGCGACAGATGTGTCATGATCAGCGCTGCTGCTGCACAGAATTCAATGGCAAAATCCCGGTCGGAAACGGCATCCAGCGAATTTTCGCAGACACCCTTGAAACCCAGTTCCCGCGCTACCATCGCGCGATCGATGGAATAGCTTGTTCCTGCCAGCGCGGCTGCTCCCAGCGGGAGTTTATTCACGCGCTTTCTGCAGTCGGCCAAACGCTCCGCGTCGCGTTTCAGCATTTCGAAATAGGCCATGAGGTGGTGTCCGAAGACGATGGGTTGCGCCACCTGCAGGTGCGTGAAGCCGGGCATCACCGTATCGACATGCTGCTCCGCCAGATGCAGCAACGCGTTCTGCATTGCATGGATCAGGGCGGTAATCCGGTCGATGGAGGCGCGCAGATAGAGCCGTATGTCCGCCGCTACCTGATCGTTACGGGAACGTGCCGTGTGCAGCCGTTTCCCGGCGTCACCAATCAGCGCAGTCAGGCGCTTCTCGATATTGAGATGAACGTCCTCCAGAGCCAACTGCCAGACAAATTCGCCACCTTGGATTTCCTGCCGGATCTGGCTCAGGCCTCGTTCGATGGCGTCGAGGTCATGATGGCCGATAATGCCACTGGCAGCGAGCATGCGTGCATGTGCGAGGGATCCCTGGATATCGTACTCCGCCAGTCGCTTGTCGAAACCGACCGACGCAGTATACCGCTGAACCAGTTCCGAAACCGGTTCATCAAAGCGTCCTGACCATGTGTTTGTGTTATCGCCGGGCAGGGCTTCCGTGCTTTTTGAGGCCGTCATAATGTTCCCGATGGAATGGCTTGCAAAGACCGGAGTCCTTTGAAACCACTTTCTATCGTTGCTTCAGAAAAAAGTGACGAGTATAAATCAAATCATCCGTCACCATGACGCCGCCCTGCGTCGGAAATGTTCCAGAGGAATCTATGCCAGATATTCCTAGAACTCCAGCGGGTCGATGTCCAGCGTCCAGCGCACTTTATGGCTGGGAAGGTTGTCGAGCTTCGTGCGCCAGCTCCCAAGGAATTCCTGCAGCTTCTTTCTGGACTTCGACTGCACCAGCAGATAAGCGCGCTCCATTCCCTTCAGTCGCGCCATTTGGGCCGGAACCGGATCAAATACCTTAATCTGGTGTGGCGCTTTTGCCAAGGTTGCCGCATTGGCAAGAAAGGCGAGCGCGGTAGCAATTGCCGGCGCCTCCACCCGTAATAGAGCCTGATAGACGAATGGCGGGAAGTGCGCGGTTTTCCTTTCTTCCAGCAGCATCCGGGCAAGTGTGTCGTAATCGTGATGGTGCAGCGCGCGATAGAGCGGGTGATCGGGGAACCCGGTTTGAATCAAAACTTCGCCGGGAGTACCTGAACGTCCCGCGCGCCCGGCTACCTGCATCAGTTGGGCAAACAATCGCTCCGATGCGCGAAAATCGGTGCTGAACAGGGAGGCGTCGGAATTCAGAATACTGACCAGTGACAGATTTGGAAAATCGTGTCCTTTCGCGAGAATCTGCGTGCCCACGAGTATGTCCACGCGCTGCTCACGAATATCTTTCAATATCCGCTGCCAGGAATCTTTCCGCCTCGTGCTGTCGCGATCTATCCGGACGATGCGGGCATGGGGAAAAAGCCGGGTTAATGCAGCTTCGATTCGTTGTGTGCCGTGACCAAAAGGAGCAATATCCTGATTCCCGCATTCCGGACAGAGGCTGGGAAATTCCGCTTGGTGGCCGCAATGGTGACAGCGCAGTTTTTTTTCGCGCAAGTGGACGACCAGACGGCTGGCACAGCGATGGCAGACCGCTGTCCACCCGCATGCTCTGCATAGCAGAATTGGCGCGTAACCACGACGGTTTATAAAAACCAGGCTTTGCTGGTTTGATGCCAGACATTTTTCCAGCGCGGAGATGACCGGAGGTGAAAAGCCTTCCTGGGTTTTTATTTTACCGATATCGATACAATGCACGGTGGGCAGGGAGGCATTGTCGGCGGCACGCGAGGGCAGGCGCAACAGGAGATAGCGTCCTGTAATGGCGTTGTAATAGGTTTCGAGCGACGGGGTGGCCGAACCCAATACTATGGGTATTCCGGCGCGCTTTGCACGAAAGACAGCGACATCCCGCGCTGAGTAGCGCAAACCCTCCTGCTGTTTGAATGAGAGATCGTGCTCCTCATCCACGATGATCATTCCCAGCCTTGGCAGCGGAGTAAATACAGCGAGCCGGGTACCCAGTATTATTTCGGCTTCTCCATGCTGCGCCTGCACCCACCCTTCGGCGCGTTCAGTGGGATTTAATCCGCTATGGAGGCTGACCAGCCTTACCCCGGGAAAGCGAGCCCGGAAGATGAACTCCAATTGCGGCGTCAGGTTGATCTCCGGGACGAGGACGAGCGTCTGTCGCGCCTGGCGCAGCAGCAGTGAAATCAATTGCAGGTATATCTCTGTTTTTCCGCTGCCCGTCACTCCATGCAACAGCCATGTATTGAATTCCCCCATTTTCGGGACTATTGCATCAATCGCACTTTTCTGCGCAGGGGTCAGCACGGGGAGCGGCGGTGTTTCTTGAAACGGAGAAGCCGAAACCACGGGGGACGCCACCGGTATTTCTTCCACCCATTGCAAAGCGACAAACTCCTTCATGGCCTCGGCGGCTCGGCTGGAAAATTGCTTTGCCTCCTCATCTTCGATCATGCTGGATTGCTTCAGCTTTACCAGAAGTCTGCGTTTGGCGATGCTGCGGCCTGGAATGGCCGATATATCGACGGCACGGCCCTTCGTCGTGAGGCGATATTGAAAAATGATGGGCGCCGTACGAATGGAAAAAGGTTGACTGCTGCGCAATCTGATCGGAAGGCCATTCATTACCACTTCTCCCAGCGGATGGTGGTAATACTCGCTGCAAAAACGGAATAAATCGAGCAACTCCGGGGGCAGGGGGGGAACATCGCGGAATACCTGACCAGCTTGCTTGATCTTGTCCGGGGAAATGTCGGAGTGAGAGGCTACCTCCATGATAACCCCTGTCATGCGACTTTTTCCAAAGGGAACGAATACGCGGCAACCGATATCCTGCTCTGTTACTCCTGCCGGGGCGAGATAATCGAAGAGTGTATTCAAAGGTTTATCAAGCGCAACGCGAATGATGGGCATGCCGGGATCAGCGGTGATCGGGGTGGAAAGGGGGTATGATAAACGCGGCCAGGATGAAATACGAATCCTGTGGGTGTACAAATTATGGATACAGATTGACTAGTAAAGAATGACTCGCTTTTCGTGCTGATGCCTCTTCTATCCGGGTTCTCCCAGCCTCAGGGTTTGTCGAGTTTTCTTACATCTGCGTAATAAAAGTATAGTGCGAATGATACAACTTATTGAATTTAAAGATAATAATATTTCTGGCATGAGATATGCTGCAGTTCTTGAAATGCGTGGTATGGCTAAGGATCAATAGATTATCGCGCATTTTGCCCTATTTGGCCTCTGACAAACTGCTTGACTTAAGTGTATGGCGGGGAGTAGTCTTTACGGGCTTATGGGTATGTAAAGTACTGGTAGAGG
>NZ_FOCT01000005.1:73075-269699 GCF_900110185.1 Nitrosospira multiformis | reverse complement strand
CGGGATATATCTCTTTGTGCCTGTAGATTCATGAACAACTCCTGAAAACAGTTTCAATTTATCAAAACTGTCAACCGAAGTCGTCATATTCATATCTTATGCTATTTTCTTACACCTTTCCTCGCTCCTCCGCACATATCAAATACACTCAAACTCCTTCCTGATTATTCATAGCACTCGTAAGCTAACTCGGCCCATATCCGGTCAATGGCGAACAATGCCAAGGCGGGTCCTGGTAACCGGGGGGGTGCTGCTGCAAGGATGCCAGTTTGGAACAAAATTTCCACTTTCTCGTTCGCTAGATATCTAGCGCTCCCCTTGTCGTTAACAGGCGGTGTGCAATCATTCATTCCTGCTGCTCTGTTGATCTGATCGAGGCCTGATAATCATTCTCAAGGATTGATCTTTGGTGAAAAAAGCAACTACCCAGTTTGATAATGTCATAAACCGGTTGCGATAAGTGACAAGAGAAAAAAGGTGTACAAATAACCAGATTACCCATGCCATGAATCCCTCAAGATGCAAGGCGGGTTTGGGAAAGTCGGCCACAGCCTTGTTTCTCCCGATAATAGCTAGCGATCCTTTGTCATTGTATGTAAACGCTGTCAAAGGTTGGTTACGGATGACGGCAACAAGATTGGCAGCCAGGTTTCTGCCTTGCTGAAGCGCTACTTGTGCAAGCTGGGGATGTCCCTGGGGAAAATTTCTATCCGAGGTCAGCAGGCAAGTATCGCCTATGGCGTGGATGTTCCCTGTTCCGCTGACTTTGTTATATTCATTTACCAGCAGGCGGTTACCTCGTCCATAACATTCCTGAGGCAGGCCTTCGAATATCCTCCCAGTCACGCCTGCAGTCCACAGCAGGATTTGCGTCTCTAGGGTTTTTCCGTCGGAGAAAATCACTGTATCGTTTATGTAATCCTTCACCTGGGTATTTAGATGTATTTCAACGCCCATTTTCAGCAGCACTTCGTAGGTATATTTTTGCGATTGAACGCTCATGGCGCCCAATAGAGCGGATGCACTGTCAACAAGATGAATCCGTGGCTGGAGACCGGTCAATTCAGGGTAATCCCTGTGCAGAATTCTCTTGCGCATCTCTGCCAGCATGCCCGCAATTTCCACTCCCGTCGGACCACCCCCGGCAATCACGACCGAAAACAGTTTTTTCCTCCTCATTTCGTCAAGCTCAATAGTTACTTCTTCCATTTTTTGAAGCATGTAATTTCGTATTTCTATGGCATCATCCGCCGTCTTCATGGGTAACGCAGTCCGGCGGATATTTTCGATGCCAAAATAATTGGGCTCGGTGCCCGTAGCGAGAACAAGATAATCGTAGGCCAACTCGCCCGTGGACAGGAGTACCTTGCTGTCTTCAGGCATCACCTTTTGCAGCTTGCCCAGCCGGAAGTGGACATTCGCCTTGCCATGGAAAAATTTTCGGAAGGGGTACGCAATATTGGACACGTCCAGGAAGCCGGTCGCAACCTGGTACAGAAGCGGAGGAAAAAGATGATAGTTATTCATGTCAACCAGCGTCACATCAAATTCCTCTTTCCCAGCCAAATGCTTGACCAAGTTCAGTCCAGCAAAGCCGCCACCGATAATAGTGATTTTGGTTTTCATCATGGGGTAATTGACAGAGATGAATAGGAAGGCAGCTTCAGTTTTCTATCAATGCCGCAATCTGGAGCAGAAGATTCGAGCATGATGCGTAGTTTTTTGATCTTGATCCACTAAAAAATCAGGAGTGCCTGTTTGAAGCGTGTACGGTACCGTACAGAATTAGTCAAAAAACACCTGTAGGTTTTAATTTCCCAATTCGGTTAAACAGGGTGAGGTAGATTATGAGATACGATTTCGTTTTTAGAAATTTGATACGATCAATTTTGATCACGGTTATGGCGTTTGGAGCCACCACGTTAGTCCAAGCCGAGAAGAATCCTTCCACTGACAGCGGTAGTTCGTCATCCGGCTCGTCTAAAAAGGAACAGAAATCTGGGGATCAATCAAAGACTACGCAATCCAAAAAGCAAGGCAACTCCGCACAAGCACAGGACAACTACACTTACGGCAAAGACCAGACAGCCGACTACTGGAAGGCACAAGGCATCAGCGCTCATACATATGGCAAGGACGCTGCGAGCGACTACTGGATATCTCAAGGGAAGACGCCAGCCGGATCAACTCAAAGGGGTTCTGCTGGGGGGGATCAAGTTCTTCCCAAAGTGATTACGATTGAGACCGCGAGGAGTTTGGCGTTTATCGGACTTTCTAGTGGCAGGTCAGTGCCGCAAGGTTACGTGTAAATCTGTGCATCTGGAACCCTGAGTTCTTCAACAGATAAGAGTGATGCGAGTAGCATATCCTGTTTGAATGTTGCGCGAATTTCTGGGCAACAATTAAAAAAGTATATCTTGGATATATGGTTATATAGATAACCATTGAGGGATTGAGCGAGGTGGGGCATCGAAGAAACCCAAGCCCCTATAGGACAAGGGGCTTGGGGTGGGTAGATAATGGCGTCATGTTATCGTCCCACATGCCAATACTATCCTTTTGCTAATTATCTTATCGGTGAATAAAAGTCGCTTCAGCGGTGCTATTCCATGGATTGATTCTCTTCTAAAACTGCAAAAAAAGCCCGGCGTGAACCGGGCTAGGGGAGTTGCATTGGATTCGTTTCCCTGTTTTTGGGAGGAGGGAAACGAGTAGGAAGTTTAACCGTGCGAATAAAATATTACCGTTAAATAATTAACACAACCTGAAAAAACCGGTGGAAGAATGTGGAGGCAATAAAAAACCTGCCGAAGCAGGTTGCGGTTATTTCTCATTTTCAAGTACTGTCACTCTTTTATAGTCGTCCGCTGCTTGTTTGGTGAGGGCATTTCAATACTGACGCTTTTCCGCGAGGGTGACGGTCTTGCTCTGTCCGATATTCTCCACCTCGGGGTTGAGACTGGCGTTCTCGATGCCTACTGAACGGTGCGATGTGATGTGTACTGCACCCGGGACTTGCGACCGGTAGACAGGTGCTGTCAGCGTACACTTCCCTGAATTGCAGCAATTGCAGCGTGCGTCCGCCTGCGTGGGAAGTTTTCGGAATGGAGAGATTTTTCTTCACAGCCTTCTGTCCTCGCTGCAATTCCTTCTCTCTCCCTTTTCCAAAACAGCTTCTCATTTTCCTGTGAAACTTCGTTACAAGAAGCCGATGCTCTCGCTTCTTGAGCTTGAGCATCGGCTGATTGATTTGAGCGAACTTTGAGTTCTAGTATTGTGGATCAGTATTATTTTTCTCTCCGTCCTTCCTTGGACATGAAATACCAAGCAGCAACAGCACCTATACCTACTACGAGAATTGCCATTTCCATGATAACCCCCTTTCAGAATTAAGATGATATGCTAAAAAATACGATCAACTTGATGACCAGCCAAATAATGTCAGGCCACCAATATCTACACAAGCGGACATAAAAAAAACGACGGCCCGCATGATATTTGATGCGAGCTCAGAGTAAAAAGTTTCTATATTTTTATAAGTTTTCGTAAAAAATGTGAGTTCAATCCAGACAAAGATCAGCGGGATTGATAATGATTTTTGCTGGCAAAATTGGGTGAGGGGTTTTGCATAATTGGAGCCCCAAGAAGATAAAGGACTGAATTTATAGCTGATCTTTCCCCTGCGCTTAAATCCTATTCTATGAGAGTCCACATATTGAGAATATCGACTACCTGGTTTTCGCGCAGATTATTTTTTCCGGATAACGCAGAAACGCGGTCGTATTCCCATTTCAACGCCCAGGGGTGATCATAGGAAATCGCATTTTTCACAAGCGTCGGGTCAATACTGTCCTCCACCTTAAGTTTTTCGAAGACCTCGCTCAGCATTAATAGAATAAGTTTTTCACCATCACTCAGCTTCATTCCCCCCCTTGCTCTGTTAACACGCTTTCATCTTATAGAGTTCAAGACCCATTACCATTGGTCTGAAGTACATCGTACGGAAGTACAACATCTTCCCGTTGAAGGCTACGGGGTATACCGAGGAGAGATGAGCGCGCTCCTTGCAGTTTTCGCTATGAATGCTGTGGGGTGCTGTTGCCGAGGACTGTTCTCGCTTGCGGTCTTGTCTTCTGAGCGGGTCTGTGACCGAGGGTGCGTTAGCGCACTGAGGATTTCAGAGAAAGGAGTATATCTATTGTCCCTGCAAGCGTATTGCAGGCTGGCCAGAATTCGCCAGCCTCCCGCTTGGAGGATGCAATGTTAGAAAGCATTATCTGTATTCGTCACCCGAAACTTGCACTATTTCATCTGCCACCCATTTACTTATAGGAGTTCGACATGAATAAACTCACATCGATAGTTGTTCTGGCGTCCTTCACGGCGGTTTGCAGCTTCAGCGCGCTCGCTGGATCGCATGATTCGGATAAGGGAGCAATGGACAAATCTTATCAAGACATGGGCAAGAAGGACAAGAAGGACGTCGACAAGAACGCGCCCAGCTCAACCTCTGAGATCACGCGGGAGAAGATGCCCAAGAATTTACCGGAGGGAGTGAAGCAGGAATACAGAGATCAGGAAGTAATGAACAAGAAACCGTATAAGCAGCCGCACCAATGATATAAAGGATCAGAGGCGATCGTTTCCTGAGAAACCGCCTCTGATTTTTTCAATTCTTTACGGCTTGAATTTTCCGGGTTTGCCTCGCCACGCACTGTGAGATAACCTGCTAACCCTTTCTCCATACGCGACAGCGCGTGATCAACCAGAATATAGCGGCCTGGATAATCGACCTTGAATTCCACAATGGTGGCACCGCCGGGCGGAACGAGCGTAGTTTGCACATCGACAAATACCAGTTTACCCTCGCCGATGTCCGTACGAAGGGTAAAGGTAACATCGGGTCGGTAGGTAACACCAGTGTTGCTGCCCTGTTCGGCAGCGACCGAGGACAAGTAACCGAACATTGCGCAAACGGCCGTAAGCAGTAAAAAGGTCCTTCACGTGCTTTTTCTCCCAGTAAACGGATACAAAGACTGCTAAGCTCGTACGGGCAGCAGGATGTTCTTCCTGCAATGTTCCCCGATATTCCGGGCCACGTGCGCTGCAGGCCGAAAGGCGTGGTCAAGGCCGGGGAACACATCGAGCGACCGCAAGTCAAAGGAGGTTATACTTGATCAGCTTACACTCGGCCGGTGCAACTGATGTGGGCCTGTGGCGGGATAACAATGAGGATAGTTATCTGATCATACCACAGGCTCGCGTCCTGGCACTCGCAGACGGCATGGGTGGTGCGGCGGCCGGCGAGATCGCCAGTCAATATTTTGTCGACATGGTGCGAATCGCATTTTCCGAACTGGCTTCCCCCCCGGAAGAGACCGTTCCTGATCGCATTCAACACGTATTCGAGTCGGCAAATGAGCGCATGCTCGAACACATCATTCAGCACCCCGCCGATGCAGGAATGGGATGCACAGCAGATCTTCTCGTGTTCGACGGCGAGCGGTATATTATCGGCCACGTGGGCGATAGCAGAGTTTATCTGCTGCGCGACGGAAGACTGCAGCAGTTGACTAAAGATCATTCGCTGGTACAGTCACAGGTGGATAGGGGCATGCTTACGCCCGAGGAGGCGAAGCATCACTTCCGAAAAAACATTCTCCTGCGCGCCGTGGGAACCGATTCGTCGATGGCATGCGATATCGTGCAAGGAGCGGTAGTCGACCGCGATATTTTTTTATTGTGTTCGGATGGATTGACCGACATGGTGGAGAATGCAGACATCGAAATTGTGCTCGCTTCCGCGGAATCTCTTGAGCAAAAAGTGGAGAGACTGATCTCGGCAGCTTTGGAAGCTGGGGGAAAAGACAATGTCACCGTGATTCTCTGTGAAGTAGAGGATGTGTAGATTGCGATTGAAAGCGGCAATTATCGGCAATTGCTGGCAATTGTCCGTTGTTACCTGTAATCCAGAGGGGCAGCTGCCGTTCGACCGGGCGAGGAAGCAGGATGTTCAACCTCTGCTCCTCTCCTCGTAACGCCAACACAGCTATTGAGCTATACTCCCTATTCACGTCGTTGGAGGTATCATGAAAATCCATGAATACCAAGCCAAACATATCCTGCATCAGTTTGGTATACCCATACCTCGAGGGCATTCCTGCTTCAGCGTGGATGAAGCAGTAGCAGCCGCTAAAAAACTGGGTGGAAGCACATGGGTGGTCAAGGCCCAAATCCATGCAGGGGGACGCGGGAAGGGTGGCGGGGTGAAGATCGCCAGATCGCTTGACGAGGTGAAACAATTTGCCGGGAAAATACTCGGCATGACGCTTGTCACGCCGCAGACGGGTTCGCAGGGTCAGGTTGTACGACGGCTGCTGATCGAACAGGGCCTTGATATCAGGAAGGAATTTTACATCGGGCTGGTGGTGGATCGCGGTCGCCGCCGTGTCTGCCTGATGGCGAGTGCCGAAGGGGGGATGGACATCGAGCAGGTCGCTGCCGATCATCCGGAAAAGATCCACAAAGTGTATATTGATCCGGAGGCGGGACTGACCGCTACGGAAGCGGAAGATATCACGAACAGGATGGGCTTTTCCGGTGCGGCAGTGGCGGAAACGACTGCACTGTTGCAGAATTTATACCGCGCTTACGACAGCACGGACGCATCGCTCGTCGAAATCAATCCGCTGATACTTACCGGCGAAAATCGCGTTGTCGCGCTCGATGCGAAGATGAATTTTGACGATAACGCGCTGTTCCGGCACCCTGATATCGCCGACTTGCGTGATCTTGACGAAGAAGATGCGGCAGAGATCGAGGCGTCCAGATACGGTCTTTCCTACATTTCGCTCGATGGCAATATAGGTTGCCTGGTAAATGGAGCCGGTCTTGCGATGGCTACCATGGATATCATCAAGTTCTACGGAGGAAATCCAGCCAATTTTCTCGATGTGGGGGGAGGCGCAACCACTGAAAAAGTCACGGAAGCATTCAAGCTGATGCTGCGCAATCCGAGGCTGCAAGCCATACTGATCAATATATTCGGTGGCATCATGAAATGTGATGTCATCGCAGAGGGAGTAGTGACAGCAGCGCGTGAAGTGAGGTTGAATGTTCCCCTGGTGGTTCGTCTCGAAGGCACGAATGCGGAGATCGGGAAAAAAATCCTGACCGAATCAGGTCTTGCCATCATTTCAGCCGCGAATATGGCGAATGCCGCGGAAAAGGCTGTTACCGCAGCCGCATCAGCCGCCTCGGCCGCCTGGGCCGCCATGCCGGCCACAGGGTCATGAACAGAATCGGCAAACGAGGGAAATCAGTATGTCGATCCTGATCGACCGTAACACTCGTATCATGACGCAGGGGATTACCGGCAAGACCGGGCAATTCCACACGCGGATGTGTCGCGATTATGCTTATGGAAAAGAATGCTTTGTTGCCGGAGTCAATCCGAAGAAAGGGGGCGAGGATTTTGACGGCATCCCGATTTTCGGCACGGTAGAGGAAGCAAAGCAGGCAACAGGAGCCACCGTTTCTGTAATCTATGTACCGCCACCGTTTGCCGCCGCCGCAATCGATGAAGCGGTGGATGCGGAACTGGATCTGGTAATCTGTATTACCGAAGGTATCCCTGTGCGCGATATGATACGTACCTGCCACAGGATGGAAGGACGAAAAACGCGGCTGGTAGGACCGAATTGTCCCGGCATCATTACGCCCGCCGAGATCAAGATCGGCATCATGCCAGGTTACATTCATCGGAAGGGACGCGTCGGCGTGGTCTCCCGTTCCGGGACACTGACTTACGAAGCGGTGGCGCAACTGATGGAGCAGGGATTGGGTCAATCCACCTGCATCGGTATCGGCGGCGACCCGGTGAATGGGTTGAGGCACCTGGACGTGATGAAGCTGTTCAACGAAGATGACGAAACCGAGGCTGTTTTAATGGTGGGAGAAATCGGCGGTACCGATGAGGAGGATTGCGCCCGCTGGGTCAAGGAGAACATGCGTAAACCAGTGGTAGGATATATCGCAGGTTTGACAGCGCCTCCGGGCAGGCGCATGGGCCACGCCGGCGCCGTTATTTCGGGCGGCCGAGGAACCGCTCAGGAAAAGCTTGCGGTCCTGGAAGAATGCGGAATTAAAGTCGCGCGAAATCCCGCTGAGATGGGCAAGGTTCTCAAGTCCGCATTGAATTGAATAATGCTTATCCCTGAAACTGCTTTGAAGGAAAGCAGCATGATTTTCTCGCAATGAATTTTCTTTCGTTGATTTTTGCTCTTCTGCTGGATCAATGGCGCTCCGGCAGTGCGCGCAAACATATTGTTTCCTCTTTCCTTTCCTATGCCGATTCGCTGGAGCATCATTTCAACACCGGCATCCATCGGCACGGCATCATTGCCTGGATGGCCGCGGCAGGACCTTTCCTTATACTCTCCCTCCTGGTTTATTATTTATTATATGGAGTCAGTCCGCTGCTGGCATGGGCGTGGAATGTGGCAATACTTTATCTCACCACGAGTTTTCGCCAGTTCAGCTATTCCCTGACTGAAATAAAGGAGGCGCTCAGGAACGAAGATTTGCCGCTTGCACGCGATCTCTTGAAGGAATACTACGGGATGGAGGCGGAGAGTGCCAGCAGTGAGGATATTTCACGGATTGCCATCGAGCTGGGGTTGATCCATGCTCATCGTAACATGCTTGGCGTCATCGTTTGGTTCGCCTTGCTACCTGGACCGCTCGGGCCCATGCTCTACCGCCTTGCGGAATTATTGAATGACACTTGGGGAGAGCGCCCGGATGGTTTTGGTGTTTTTGCGGTAAAGGCGTTTTACGTCATCGATTGGCTGCCCGCGAGGGTAACAGCGCTGAGTTTTGCCATTGCGGGCAACTTCGAGGATGCGGTTTATTGCTGGCGCGCGCAGGCGGCATCGTGGGCGGATCAGAACCAGGGAACCATTCTTGCCAGTGGGGCAGGTGCGCTTGGCGTGCGCCTGGGAGATCCGTTGCGGGAAGAGACCGGCGCATATCACCGTCCCGAGGTAGGCGTGGGTGAAGAAGCTGACATGGATTTTCTGCAGGGCACCGTCGGCCTCATCTGGCGTACCCTGGTACTATGGCTCGTCCTGTTGCTGTTGCTAGAGATCGCTGGCTGGACGAGGTGAGCAAGTAAGGAAAAACTGATACAGTTCGCATAAAGCCAATATACAGAGCTTGTAAGCCGATTTATGAGGGCACTATGGCACAACCGTTGCTGATCGCGCAATCAGACCATCCCGTGGGTTTATTGCCTGGCTTCGCCAACCGGCATGGCCTGATCACGGGCGCGACCGGCACAGGCAAGACCGTTACGCTCCAGGTGCTGGCAGAACGCTTCTCGTCGATCGGCGTGCCCGTATTCATGGCGGACATAAAGGGTGATCTGGCGGGCCTCTCCTTTTCTGGCACTGATTCAGCCAAAATGAAGGAGCGGCTTGCGCAACTCCACCTTCCGGAACCTGAATGGACTGCATATCCAGTTACGTTTTGGGATATTTATGGAAAAGCCGGCCATCCCGTGCGAACCATCATATCCGACATGGGCCCGCTGCTGTTGGGTCGATTATTCAATCTGAACGAAACGCAGCAGGGTGTGCTGACACTGGTATTCAAGATTGCGGATGATAACGGGCTGCTGCTGCTCGACACCAAGGATCTGCGCGCGCTGCTGCAATTTGTCGGTGACAAGGCGAAGGACTTCACGGTGCAGTACGGTAACATTTCCGCCGCCTCGATCGGTGCCATCCAGCGTTCGCTTCTGCAGATCGAGCAGCAGGGCGGCGATATCCTGTTCGGCGAGCCGATGCTCGATATTCATGACCTGATGCAGGTGGACAGCAGAGGGCGGGGGATGATAAACATTCTCGCAGCCGACAAATTGCTGAACGCTCCCAAGTTGTATTCCACCTTTCTGCTGTGGATACTATCAGAGTTGTTCGAGCATCTTCCTGAAATAGGCGATCCCGAGAAACCGAAATTGATATTTTTCTTTGATGAAGCCCATTTGTTATTCAATGATGCGCCCCGCCCTCTCCTGGAAAAAATAGAACAGGTCGTGAGGTTGATACGATCGAAGGGGGTGGGGGTGTATTTTGTAACACAAAATCCTCTCGATGTTCCTGAAACCGTTCTGGGACAGCTCGGCAATCGCGTGCAGCACGCCTTGCGCGCGTTTACACCGCGCGATCAGAAGGCGGTGCGATCGGCTGCCCAAACCATGCGGGCGAATCCCAGTCTGGATACCGAAAAGGTGATCAGTGAACTTTCGGTGGGTGAAGCGCTCGTTTCGTTGCTGGACGAGAAAGGCCGTCCCGCCATGGTTGAGCGGGCGTTTATCTTGCCGCCTCAATCGAGGATAGGACCGATCACCGATGCGGAACGCGCAGGTATCATCAAATCCTCGATAATTTTCGGCCATTACGAGCAACAGGTGGACCGTGAGTCCGCATACGAAATACTCAGAAGCCGGGCTCCGATGACCCAGAATACCGGGAATGAGGGAGCCCCCATCCGTGCCAGGGCAAAAAAGACCGAATCCGAAGAGGGTATGATGGATGCGCTGGGTGATATGCTGCTCGGCAAAACCGGTCCGCGCGGTGGATATAAACCTGGCATTCTCGATACCGCCGCACGCAGCGCGGCGCGCTCCATCGGTTCGCGTGCCGGCCGCGAAATCTTCCGCGGCATTCTTGGAGGCATGTTCGGCGGCAGTAACCGCAGACGTTGAAAAAACAGAATGCGCAACGAACTCAAATGCCTGCAAAATATCTCATTCTGAACGAGGGAAGCACAATGCGAGCAATCGCGGCAATTCTTTTGGTCACCACAATTCTGGGTTGCGCCCCTACCACTACAGGTCAGAAGGACTCGCAACCTCCATCTCCGCCTCCGCCGTCACCTCCGACTTCGACGGCACCTCCGACTTCGACGGCGCCTTCATCCCCGCCGCCACAACCTACCCGCCGGCCGGTTTACAACCTTACTGGTTATTCGCCGGGCTTCAAGGATGGCTATATCGACGGTTGTGAGACTGCGAAGAAGACTGCAAATGGAGCGAAGGATGAGCAGAGGTTTGCAGAAGACAAGCAGTACCGGCTGGGATGGAGCGACGGGTTCAGTTTGTGCGGGCGTAACCGCGCTGAAAAATAGGATCGGCAAGTCCGTCCGGAGCGAGCATTTCTAATTCGCCCGTCCTGCTGAAGAGCCGTGGGCGGCCTGCAGCCGTGCGGAATAACCTTTGACTGATTCAGAACCCCGGCGGATAACGTCTTCGATATGGCTGGGATATAATAGCGCTTTTTTGCAGATCGCCATGAGACGCTTGCTTCCAATATCGCTGTGTCTGCTTGCCCTGCCACTGGCTGCTCAGCAACCCCAGTTTCACGCGCCGCCGCAAACTCTCTCCGTCGCCGCCAAGTCTTATATACTTGCCGATCTTCAGAGCGGACAGGTGCTTGTAAGCAAGAATGCCCATGAACGCGTCGATCCGGCATCGCTGACAAAGCTGATGACGGCTTACGTGGTTTTTGTAGCCCTGTATCAGAAACGTGTTACCTTGACGCAAGCTGTGCCAGTCTCGACACGTGCATGGCGCGCGCAGGGCTCCCGCATGTTCATCGAGCCGAAGAAGCCGGTAACGGTCGATGAATTGATTCGTGGCATGATCGTGCAGTCAGGAAACGATGCGTCCATTGCGCTGGCGGAGGCCGTTTCAGGGTCAGAGGAGGCATTCGCTCAAGCGATGAACAAGGAGGCGGCGCGCATGGGCATGAAGAACACTCGTTTTGCCAATTCAACCGGACTTCCGGACCCGGATCATTACACCACCGCGTATGATCTCGCCTTGCTCGCAACCGCCATCATCCGCGATTTTCCGGAATATTATCCACTCTATTCCCTCAAGGAATATACCTATAACAAAATCACTCAGGCGAACCGGAACCGCCTGCTCTGGCTTGACCCGAATGTCGACGGGATGAAGACAGGACACACTGACGCAGCTGGTTACTGCCTCATTACTTCAGCCAGGCGGGGACAGCGTCGGTTGGTTGCGGTAGTGATGGGAACCGCCTCGGAGAGCGCGCGCGCGATGGAAAGCCAGCGCCTGCTGAATTATGGTTTTCAGTTCTACGATACGGTTCGTCTCTATCCGGGAGAGCGGGAGGTGGTTGCCATTCCACTATGGAAAGGCGCCCAGGACAAACTCAGGACGGGATTCGGAAATGATGTTTATTTTTCGCTTCCCCGCCATCAAACTGACAAGCTCAAGGCAAGGATGGAATATAAGCAGCCACTTCTCGCTCCTGTCGCTGCGGGTCAAAAAGTTGGCACAGTGAAGTTTATGCTCGAAGGGAAGCAGGTGGTTGAACATCCGCTGGTAGCGCTCGAAACCGTCAGCGCCGCGAATATTTTTGGCCGGGCATGGGATAGCATGCGGCTTCTGTTTAACTAGAAGCAAGAACCCGGAGCTATCCAGGCTGATCATGATCTATCTCAACGGCGATTTCCTCAGAATTGAAGAAGCACGCATCTCTGTGCTGGATAGAGGTTTTATTTTTGGTGACGGGGTATATGAGGTTATTCCTGTCTATTCCCGCAAACCTTTCCGTCTGGCGGAGCATCTGCGCCGGCTCCAGCACAGCCTCGATGGCATTCGCCTGCAAAATCCGCATTCGGACAGCGAATGGACACATTTGCTGGAACAAATCGTCGCCTTGAATGAAGGTGAGGATCAGTATATCTACCTGCATATCACCCGCGGTGTCGCCCGGCGCGACCATGCCTTTCCACAAGGTGTCGCCCCCACCGTCTTCATTATGAGCAATCCGTTGCTGACCCCGCCCCCCGGGTTGCTGCATACTGGCGTGGTGGCGATTTCGGCCGATGATAACCGATGGTTGCGCTGCGATATCAAGGCAATCTCGCTCCTGCCCAACGTATTGCTGCGGCAGATGGCGATTGATGAAGGCGCCCTGGAAACGGTGTTGTTTCGTGACGGTTTCATGACTGAGGGGGCGGCAAGCAATATCTTTGTCGTAAGAAGTGGAATTCTGCTGGCTCCGCCCAAAAATCACCTGATGCTGCCGGGCATCACCTATGACGTAGTGCTGGAACTGGCACAGGCGAATGGCATTCCCCATGAAATTCGCGCGATTACGGAACATGAGGTGCGCACCGCCGAGGAACTTTTGCTGACATCCTCAACCAAAGAAATCATGCCGATTACCCGTCTCGATAACCAATCGGTGGGTGAGGGAAAACCCGGCAAAATGTTTGAATTGTTTTACCAGCTCTACCAGAGTTATAAACAAACCACCATGCGAGGCAACTCTTCGATATCCTGAAGGTCGTGAAACCTGTGACTTCGTCTGACGAGAGCACCCTGATCGAATATCCCTGCGATTTCCCGATTAAAATCATGGGACGTGTCGGATCGCCGTCCGGTATTCCACCCAGTGCCGCAACACTGGAATACCGGCGGCAGGATTTTTCACAGAACGTACTGGCGATTGTGAAGCGCCACGCCCCGGATTTTGACGAGGCGACCATGGAGGTAAGAATCAGCAGAAAAAGCAATTATCTCAGCCTCACGTGCACGATTCGCGCTGTTTCTCGCGAACAACTGGATGCGCTATATCAGGAACTGTGCGATCATCCCACCGTGGTAATGGTACTTTAGCGAGTTTTTTATTCCTGTTCCGCGATTCATGTTCCGGATTCCGGAAGCTTCTATCCGTGATACAGCCCTTAGCCTGGAGTCTGCGCCCTCTCCTGTGCAGAGGATTACTTCAGGACTTGAAATCAGATATGCTGCTGTGGTGGATTATCTTTCCATCTGGCAGGCGATGAAGGCGTTCACGGCAAGTCGCACCCAAAATACCCCTGACGAAATCTGGTTGCTGCAACATTGGCCGGTCTATACCCAGGGTGTTGCCGGCAAACCCGAGCATTTGCTCTACAATTCAGGCATTCCCGTAGTACGTACGGATCGGGGTGGTCAAATCACCTATCATGGTCCGGGTCAGGTTATTGCGTATCTGTTGCTGGATATGCGGCGCCTCAAGTTAGGCGTGCGCGACCTGGTCAGAAAAATGGAGGGCGCCGTGGTAGACTTGCTGGATGAGTATCGTGTCGATGCCTGCGGCAACGAGGATGCGCCGGGTGTATACGTTGGCGGAGCAAAAATCGCGGCACTGGGGCTGAAGATAAAAAATGGATGCTGCTACCATGGCCTGGCTCTGAATGTCAGCATGGACCTCACCCCGTTTATGGCTATCAACCCTTGTGGCTATACAGGGTTAAGGGTTACGCAAACCAGCGATCTCGGTATAACCGACGAGCTGGAAACGCTGCAAGGAAAGCTTGCCGAAAAACTGAAGGCCAGGCTGAAGCAATGATTTCGAGAATATTTTAAAGATGGATTATCAACCGATCCGGATATTCCGGATTGATATGGATCAATATCAAGAAGACGTTTCTTCCTTATCATGACAATTGAAAGTCGCCAGAAAGGCGTTGCAAAAACCGCGCGCAATCCGGTCAAAATCGCGCCGCAATCTCCCGATCAGTTGCTGCGTAAACCTTCCTGGATCAGGGTGCGATCCTCCAACAGCCAGGAGTTTTATGAGGTCAAGCGGATTTTGCGGGAGCAGAAGCTGCACACGGTATGTGAGGAAGCTTCCTGTCCCAACATCGGCGAATGCTTCGGCAAAGGTACTGCAACTTTCATGATACTGGGCGATCTCTGTACCCGTCGTTGCCCTTTCTGCGACGTGGCGCATGGCCGGCCGCGTCCTCCGGACCCCGAAGAACCTCTGCACCTCGCGCAATCCATTGCCGCCATGAAGTTGAAATATGTAGTTATCACGAGCGTTGACCGCGATGACCTTAGGGATGGCGGAGCTCAGCATTTCGTGGATTGCATCCGCGAGGTTCGAGCCCATTCGCCTCAGACAAAGATAGAGATCCTGGTGCCGGATTTTCGTGGGAGACTGGATATTGCGCTGGAAAAATTATTCGTCTGCCCGCCCGATGTTATGAACCACAATCTCGAAACGGTACCCCGACTCTACCGGCAGTGCCGTCCGGGTGCGGACTACACGCATTCGCTCCGGTTATTGAAGGAGTTCAAGGCGCGTTTTCCGGGCATCCCCACCAAATCCGGGTTGATGCTGGGACTGGGAGAAACTGACGAGGAGATCCTCGACGTGATGCGCGACTTGCGCGAGCATGATGTCGAGATGCTTACCATTGGCCAGTATCTGCAGCCAAGCATCGGACATTTACCTGTCATGCGTTATGTCAGCCCGGGGGCATTCAAGGAATTTGAACGCGCCGCGATCGAAATGGGTTTCAGCAACGCCGCGTGCGGGCCCATGGTCCGGTCCAGCTATCATGCGGATCAGCAGGCGCATGAGGCAGGCATCATACAGAGGTAGCGGTTTTAGCGAAGAGAATCAGCGAGGAGAGGAATTTCAAGGCCGGTTATGCAAACCCGACAGGAGTTACTCCAATGCGCATCATTCCTGCTATTGTTGTCTGCTTTTTCGTTTCTATCCCTGTTTCCGCTGCAAGTGACACCCTTGCAGATGAAGAGGCCGCCGGTCTGAAGCAAGCACTTACACTGAGTGTGAATGCGGCAATAGATATACTGGGAGTTCCAAACGGTTTTCTCCATAACCCCAAAGCAAAAATCCCGTTACCCGTCTCTCTGCAGAAAGCAGAGGGTTTGATGCGCTCCGTGGGTATGAACAAACATGCTGATGGGTTGATCGCGGCCATGAACCACGCCGCCGAAACGGCGGCGTCGGAAGGACGGGCCCTGCTGATAGATGCGGTGCAGAATATGCCTGTAGAAGATGCGAAAGCGATACTTGCAGGCGGAGACGATGGAGCGACGCAGTACTTTCGTAACACCTCATCCGACTCGCTTTCCGATCAATTTTTGCCGATTGTAAAAAAAGCCACCGAGCAGGCGGGCGTGCTGAAAAAATACAATGACTTTGCCGGGAAGGGTGCGAAGCTCGGATTGATTTCGGAAAAGCACGCAAATATAGAAAACCATGTCACGGAAAAAACCCTGGACGGAATTTATTTGTTGATGGCAGAGAAGGAACAGGCCATACGCTACAACCCTGCGGATCAGGATAGCGAACTAGTCCGCAGGGTGTTTGGTACGCTCAAGTAGAGGGATCTGGAGCTGCCTGCTTATCTGAGGCTGGTTTGTGTCTTCCTGACGTTGACGTATTTGCTGAAGATATCTTCGAGCTTTTTCTGGTAGATATCGGCCTGCGGGTTTTTCCTGTACGCATCGGCGAGATCGAGGATCGCCATGTTAAAGGACTCATCACCAGGGACAACCGATAGCGTAATCGCCCCATGAGTGGCGAACTCGTTTTCCCACCGTTTGCGCACATCTGCCCAGAAGGCGGAAGTATCGTTCCAGTAGTTTACCGCAGGTTGAAAGTCATAGCCTTTGATCCGACGGTATTCATTGAAGCCGAACTCGCGTACCAATACCGCATCCTTATCATCTTTCGTCTGGATAACCTTGGTATTGTCCTGCTCATGAGTCCACCCCTGAGGTGCAATGGTATGGCGATTCTCCGTACTGATGATCTGGTAGTCGCTGCGCTTGGTGTACTCGCGGCGCGGTAATGGCCGCCAGTTGCGCTCCGAAGTCCAGGTCGATACATCGTATCGATGGTTCCATTTGCCATTGCCCGAGTAGCGGGGTGCGTCGTTTACTTCGTAAACCAGTTGTGTCCATGTTCCCGGTATTTCAGCAGGATCACGCTTTTGTTGCTCGAATCGCTGGCTGCCGGTGTAGACCCAGCGCGTCGGCGCTTCATAGATCCAGTCCTGGCGCCAGTGCTTGGTGACTGTGCCACCCCCCATCACCAGGATGTGTTGCAGTGAAATCTTGCGGCCAGTATCTTCCACTAAGAGCACGAACTCGAACCCCATGCTGCGCTTCGGTTCCGAACGCTTGTAGCCCGGTTGCAGTACGACGGTTTCGTCGAATTTAAACTGGACCTCATATCCACCCTGCATAGCGAGTATAGCGCGCCGGTCGCAATCAAAAGGCTTTTCACCCTCTGCGCATCCCGCGACCAGCCGCTCTATGGTCGGATAGGCGGATTCAGCGGATTTTGTGGATGGGCTGCTTTTCAGCAGGGGAACCTTGCCTGCGCAAGCGCTGAGCAGTGACAGCGCAAGCAAGCTCGCGGCCAGAGTAAGCGAACGTTTCATAGATATTTCCTCATACAAATGCAAATGTGGTACCTGAAAGATGACGTTTGAGGCTTAAAGGCGTTCAGGCTGACAGGGCGACAGGTTAGCAGTTTAAACCGGGTTTGTGTCTGATTCCCGTACTCGCGCTGTCATACCAGCTGCTCGTTATGATAAAGGCATGGGGGATTTTGCAGCGGGGGAGCGGTGTGACTGGAGCTCCGTGCTTGGGGCGAATCGAGCGGGGAAGCAGCAGATGCCGGAGCAGAGGCCATTTGGCCATGAGTCTCAGGCTCATGAAAAACATCATCCTTCCGAAAAACCTTCCTTTCCTTTATCTCGAAGTTCCTGCTCAAGCCATCCGATCAGGCTTTCAATCAACTGATCGCTTGCCTCCGTAAGGGCTTTTACGGCGCCCGCGGCATTCGCCGTTGGCGCGGGCAGCTCTACCCCAAAGCTGCGCTGGGAAACTGCGTAACGGGTGGCGCGATCGATAAGGCTGGCGCGAAGTCTCACAATGGCGCTGCTTCGGGAAGGCGTATCGAACACCTGGGCAAATTCTTCGAGGTCGAGCCGCAATGTGTAATCTGCGCGCGTACCTTCGCCAGTGTTCATCACTCCCCGTTCATTAATGGCGGCAATGCGTGTTCTGACGCGTTGCGTGAGTAACTTTGCAGGTGTCGAGGCCCAGCGGCTGCTGCGATAAGCGAGAAACCGTGTGGGGTCATCGTAGGCTAGCCGGTAATGAATCGCCGTGCTATCGAGCCAGGCAGGTGCAATGGTCTCAGCGACCAGCAGACTTGTCCGCAGTTGCTTGTTTCCCCCCGCATCGACCGCACTGGGCTGGATAGGGAAGGGCTGTAATCCAAAATCATATACCGCTACCGGCGCTGGATTACGAATAGCGGCGCACGCTGTCAGCGCTGCAATTGCCACTGCAAGAACCAAGTATTTTTTCATCTCATCTACTTCCTGGCGGCACAAAACCTGTCTCACCGGGACCCGGTGGCGGGGGAGGACGGCCAAACAGCAGGCTTGTCGGTTGATCTTCCAGCTGGAGTAGCACCCGGTCGACACTGCGGGTGGTATTTTTGATACCTTCCGTTGCTTCCCGCAATGATCGCATGGTTTCGCCCAGCTCTACCGTGGCTACGGAAAGGCCATCGATGGCTCCTCCTTGCCGGTTCAGCCTCGATGTGATCTGGTTGAGGTCGACTACAAGCTGGTCAGCATTTTTCATTACGGAACTTGCATCGGCAGCGAGTCCCGGGATTGCCTTGAGCCCCGGCTCCAACTGGTTGAGAACCCTGGAGAGGCGGCCCGTCGCCTTTTCCGTATTTTCCAGTATATGCATGAATCGCGTTCGATTCTCATCTTCGAGGAGGAGATTCATTCTTTCGATCAATACGCTGGCAGTACCGAGCAGGTGCTGGCCCGAACTGGTGATGCTGTCGAATAACGAGGGGCGCAGGGGAATTCGCGCGGGTTCATCCGAATCAGTTTCCAGTTGTTCGGTTTCACCGTCCTCGTCATTCAGCTGCACGTATGCCAGGCCCGTCAAACCCTGATAGCCCAGTTGGGCAAATGCATTCCGGGTCAAAGGCACGTTCTTGTCCACTGCGATCTGAATCAGAATCTTATGCGGATCCTTTTTATCCAGCTTGATGTTCTCGACTTTACCGACCGTTACTCCCCGGTAACGTACTATTGCCTGAGAATTCAGGCCCGAGACCGGAACCTCCGACACGAGCATGTATTTGTTGCGCATCATGGTGTCCCCACCGAACCACAGGACGGCAGCCGCCAGCGCTGTACCTAGAATAATTACGAATAAACCAGCCGCAAGGGCGTGGGCCCGGTTTTCCATAATCGCCCCCCTATAAGATACTGTTGTTTTCCAAAGTTTTCCTGCCGCGCACGCCGCAGAAAAAATTGGAAATGAAAGCGTGTTTGGTGTTTATTACCTCTCGCACGGTTCCCAACGCCACCAGACGTTTGTCGGCCAGCACCGCGACACGATCGGAAAGCGCAACCAGTGTGTCGAGGTCGTGAGTCGCCATGATGATCGTAAATGTCAGTTCGGATTGCATCGTCTTGATAAGGCTGACGAATCCCTCACTGAGCTCTGGATCGAGCCCGGCCGTTGGCTCGTCCAGAAACAGGAGCTCCGGATTAAGCGCCATCGCGCGCGCCAACGCGATGCGTTTGATCATGCCGCCGGAAAGCTCGGCAGGCATCTTATTTGCATGGACAGGCGCGATTTCCACCATTTCAAGCTTGAGCATCACGAGATCGCGAATCATCTCTTCGTCCAGCGTGCGCAGCTCGCGCATCGGCAAGGCGATATTGTCATAGACCGACAACGCGCTGAACAGGGCGCCTTTCTGGAACAATACCCCGCAGCGGTTTCGCATGTTCTGTATCTGCTGGCGATTTCGGTCGCGCAATGGTTCTCCGAAAACCTTCACCGTGCCTTGGGCGGGGGTTTCGAGGCCGAGCATCTGCCGCATGAGCGCCGTCTTTCCGCTACCTGAGCCTCCGACCAGCGTCAATACTTCTCCACGCTGCACGCAAAGTCCGATATTTTCATGCACGACGTGGTTGCCGAACTGGGTATACAATCCCTCCACCTCGATAATGCAGTTATTTTTCGGCATGCGCCTCCCGCTTTATCTTAATCCCACATCCGAAAAGATCACGGCAAAAATTGCATCGATAATAATTACCACGGTAATGGATGTGACGACCGAGTTCGTTGTACCTTCGCCCAGGCTTTCCGTATTTGATTTGATCCTCAAACCGAAGTGGCAAGAGATCAAGGCAATTGCCATCCCGCATACAATCCCTTTGCCCAGCCCCAGCCATAAGTTGGAAACGGCCACGGCATCCGGAAGCCTGCTCAAAAAAAACTTGTAGCCCAGCCCAAGCTGGAACTCGGCAACGGTCATTCCTCCTATCAGTGCAACAGCACTGGTCCATAGCACAACGAGTGGCATCGCAAGACCGAGGGCGATCACTTTCGGCAGGATCAGCCGAAGACTGTGGGGAATACCCATGACCGTCAGCGCATCCAGTTCCTCGGTTACCCGCATCACACCCAATTGTGCGGTCATCGATGAACCGGAACGGCCGGCAACCAGGATAGCGGCAAGCATGGGTCCAAGTTCCCGGATAACGCTGATGCCCAGGATGTTGACGATGAAGATATGCGCTCCAAATATTTGCAGTTGCCGGGAAGAGAGATAGCTCAATACTACACCGATGAGAAATCCCACCAGGGCCGTGATACCCAGCGCCTGCGCCCCGGTCCGGTACAGATTCGCGGAAATTTCGCGCCACGGTATTCGCGAGGGGTGGCCTGCCAGATACTTTATTTCCAGCACCAGCTGGCCCATCAGAATTACGAGGCCGACCAGATGCTCCCACAACAGGAAAACTGCCTTTCCCAGCACCATGATTGGCCACAGCCGATCCGGTGTTGCTTCAGAAGGAGGGGTCCAGGTTTCTTCCAGCCGATCGAAAAGCCTTTCATGCTCAGGTCTTACAAACAGATACCGAGGCCGCTGATTACCCCAGCCCCGCCATAGGAGAACGGCTCCTGCGTCATCCATCCGGGCTATCTGTGTAAGATCCCACCGCAGTTCCGGTGCGGTAGCGTACTCGGAAAGCTCCGCAGCAATCGGTCGAATTCGCTCACCTAAAGCAGTGAGAGTGCAGTTCCCTTCAACAATCACGCGCGGAATTCCATCAGCGCCGGTAACGCGGCGCAATACCATCGGTGAATTGCTGCCTTGAATCTCCGACATCATGATTATCCTCAGGAAACGCTTGTCAGGATAAGCTTTTCCGCTCTTTCTGGTGTCAGCCTTTGCCCGGTATTGGTTACTTTATTCCTCGTGGCGCAGTTTGTCCCTATAAAGTATAGCTGAACAGTTCCGCTGCAATACCACCCATTCTCCTAGTAAAACGCATTCGGGCTTTTGAGGCAAGCGAGGGGCGAACAGAAGCAGAAAGAGAAATAGCGAAGTTCATGGAAGGAAAATGAACGAATACGCCTCCAACGAAAGCTTGAAGGGAAGCTGCGGTTTTTTCCGCTTTTGCCAGCCAGTATGACCAGATGGACCCACTATTTGCCGAAATTTCTTACACTTGTACATCTTGAAAATAGAGGTTTATAGATAACCATTTGTTTTAAAAATATTTAAATAACTGGCACGGCATTTGCTTATTATATTATTAGCTCCCTTTTAATAACAGGCGTACTGAACGTGTTCCATGGCTTCCCAAGTGCCTGATCAACTTCAGGCGACGAGAGACAAGAAGCGAAATGGGCAGTATACGCCTCGTCCTCGGCAGATTTCTCGAAGCTGAATGATGGATAAATACAGAGGAGGGGAGCAGTAATAACAATAACTACGACAATAATAATAAATAGAAAATCAGGATCGGAGCAGTATCTTCTAAAGCTGAAATACAGCTCTGATTCTGATTATTTTTTCCTTATTACCCCGATCGCATGGATTCATACGCGACCGCTTTCCTGCTGCCGGACAGCAGGTTTATCTCCTTCATGAAGGATGGAGGGGAGCAAAGCGCAGATCATCATTCGAAATTATTCTTCATCGAATTTCATATCGCCTGCTCTAATTCTACGCAGCTCGCTTGGTTTGATATGCTGGTTTGAGGTGCTGGTTGCGTTGATGTAAGTGGGTTAAATTGAGCGCTTCGTTCGTATTGAAGCCTGACTACCAACCCGGCAAAGTTGGCGTCCTCGAAAAATTCTGCTATGCTGATATCATGTCGCCCGCGGTAATCCTCTCGAAGATATTACCATCCTCGAAGATGCCTCCTTCATTATGAAGAGCGGCAAGATGTACCGCAGCGATATCGCAAAGTAACTTAGGAACGGCTGAACAATCCTCCGTCGTGCCTATGAGGGTTTTGTTCAGCGCTTCCTCAGGCTAATGGTGGTCGTGAAAATGTTCTGCCGCTGGTGCACCACCTGAGGGGACATTTGACTGCTCTGTGAGGCGAATCTGGTAAGTGACATGGCAAGTGGAACACTTCATCATCGATTCGCTTAATTGCCGCAAGGTATGCCGCGAGTCTTTCCGGGACTCGGCATCAGCGGCGATTTCGTCGAACGCCTTGTGCACGGACATGCCAAGTTGCATGAATTCCTTAGGCAGCACCGACTGGAGATGATTTTCCCCCTTATGCGCCATGCCCATACCCAGTGCGCGAGCATGCCCTGCTACCGCCAGCATGTCTTCCTTGGAGAGGGCCTCGAGAATACGTTGAGTTCCTGATAGCAGGGCGCGCATTTCCGTTAATACGTGATCGCGCTGAAGCTCATTCAGCGTGAGGACCTGACGTTTGTCGATTTCACTGGCGGTGGCAGTAGCGGCTATAAAAGCCAGTAGAGCAGTAAAAACAGCCAAAATCTTTTTCAACTTGATCTCCCGTCCGTTCGGTTTCTACTCACTCACCTGTTATTGCGTCATGATTCCTGCAATCAGCTTTTACCGGGATTATCGCTCTAATGCTGAGCTTGTCAACCGATAGCCACTCGAGATTCCTTACGTCCAGTTGTCGCTGACCTGTCGCGCGTGCAGATCATGCGCGTCGGAGCGGGTAATTTCAACTTCAATAAATTCACCCGGTTTTACGTTTTTTGCTTTGTCGATATAAACCAGGCCATCGATTTCCGGAGCGTCGGCAGTACTGCGGGCGACAGCCTTGTTTTTGCTTATGTCGTCTGTCAGTACGATCATGCGTTTGCCGATTTTGCGGGCCAGGCGTTCAGCACTGATTTTTTCCTGGGTTGCCATGAAGCGCGCCCGTCGCTCTTCTTTCACCTCTTCCGGCACAGGATCGGGGAGCGCGTTCGCCGCCGCGCCCTCGACAGGTGAATAGGCAAAGCAGCCCACACGATCGAGTTGCGCTTCCTCGAGAAACTCCAGGAGCTGTCCGAATTCCGCCTCCGTTTCTCCGGGAAAGCCGACAATGAAAGTACTGCGCAGCGTGATATCCGGGCAGACTTCACGCCATCGCCGAATGCGGGAAAGATTGTTTTCGGAGTTGGCCGGACGTTTCATCGCCTTCAAGATACGCGGACTGGCGTGCTGAAACGGCACATCGAGATACGGAAGAATTTTCCCCTCGGCCATGAACGGAATCACTTCATCGACATGCGGGTAAGGATAAACATAATGGAGGCGAACCCATACTCCTAATTCCCCCAGCGCGCGCGCCAGTTCGGTCATCCGCGTTTTCAGCGGCCTGCCTTGCCAGAAACCGGTACGGTATTTGACGTCTATCCCATAGGCGCTCGTATCCTGCGAAATGACGAGCAATTCCCTGACCCCTGCGTTTACCAGGTTTTCCGCCTCCTCCATGACCTGATGGATGGGGCGGCTGACGAGGTCTCCGCGCATCGAAGGGATGATGCAGAAGGTGCAGCGGTGATTGCAGCCTTCGGAAATCTTGAGATAGGCGTAATGCCGGGGTGTCAGCTTTATACCCTGTGGAGGAATGAGACTGGTATAGGGATCGTGTGGCTGGGGCAGATGCATGTGGACCGCAGCCATGACTTCGGGCATGGCGTGAGGTCCTGTCACCGCCAGTACTTGTGGATGGGCTTGCTTGACCACATCCCCACCTTCTTTTGCTCCAAGGCAACCCGTGACGATCACCTTGCCATTTTCCGCCAACGCCTCGCCGATAGCGTCGAGTGACTCTTCCACCGCGCTATCGATAAAACCGCAGGTATTGACGACTACAAGGTCCGCATCCTCATAGGTAGAGGAAGTTTCATAGCCTTCGGCACGCAGCTGGGTAAGGATCTGCTCGGAGTCCACCAAGGCTTTCGGGCAACCGAGGGAGACAAAGCCGATACGGGGAGTCTGTTGTTTCAGAGATGCCATTTGATTTGTAATATCGCTTTCCTCGAAGGAAAGTCAGAGTGAGAAGAATGATGTATTTTTGCAGAGACAAAATATCTGGATAAGGATTCCCCGGAAGATTGGGAATGCGCTTCAGGATTTTTGTGGAGTGAGAAGGGCTTGAGCAAATGAAGCTCACGCATGATGAGCAAACAGGTTTCCAGCTAACCAGATCGAACTGATGCCGAGCGTGATGAGGGCGACCTGCTTGATGGTCGCGTCGATTTCCGGGCGCCTGTGCAAACCCGGTATGAGATCCGACATTGCCACATAAATCATGGCCGCCGCTGCGAGGCCCAGCAGCGACGGAATCAGGTGTCGCATGTCCTGCAGCATGAAGTAGGCCGACATGCTCCCAACCAGGGTGGCCGCGCTGGACAGCAGATTGAAAAGCAGTGCCTGTTTTCGGGTATAGCCGGAATTGAGCAGTATCAGAAAATCGCTGGCTTCCTGGGGAATTTCATGGGCAATGATGGCAATGGCGGTGACAATACCCAACTGTATGTCGGCCATGAAGGCGGCAGCAATCAGTATGCCGTCGACGAAATTGTGAAACGTGTCGCCCAGCATGATCATCATGCCGCTGCGGCCGTGATCGTGCTGATGTGTTCCGGCGGCGATTACGCTGCGGGTAGGATCATGGACTTCACATTCTTCCGAATGGCAGTGACGCCACAATACCAGTTTTTCCAGAATGAAGAATAGCAGGATACCGAACAGCACCGTGGCCGTCATTTGCCCCGGGTTTTTCGAAAGTTCGAGCGCTTCCGGTAGTGCGTTGAGGAAAGCGGCCCCCAATAGCGCCCCGATGGCATACGAGATCAATATCTGAACCCAGGAGGCGCGCGTGTTGAGCGTCAGCACGGCAGCGAACAGTACGCTCAGGATACCCCCGAACAGGCTGGTGACGATGATCCAGGCAAAGGTCGACATCGATGCTATTGAGACACTCGCGGGAAAAGGCGCGATTATACGCTGTTGCGCCCAAATTACGGTGACGGCGCGAGTGGATCCGGCCACAAGACATTCCAATCGGCATATTATCGCCGTTATCGCTGCTGTACCGGCCGATTTATACCAGCCAGATCAGGGCGGCCATACGCCCTGTGCTGCCATCGCGCCGATAAGAAAAAAACCTTGCGGGATCGCTGAAAGTACATTCCCCTCCGCCATATACCTCGGTAATACCGGCATTCTTCAACTGCTGCCGCGCCAGCAGGAAAAGGTCGGCATACCATTTCCCCTTGTGGGGACCCGGGCGAAAGGCGAGGGCGGCTTCTTCATCGCGCCGGGTAAAAGCCAGGCGCACTTCCTCCCCGACTTCGAAATGCCTTGGACCGATTGCCGGACCGAGCCAGGCCATAAGAGAAGACGGATTTGTTCCCATCGCAGATATGGCCTGTTCCACGATTCCTCCGGCCAATCCGCGCCACCCGCCGTGAAGCGCGCCCACCGTGGTTCCTTCGCGGTCACACAACAGTATGGGCAGGCAGTCGGCTACAAGAATCGCGCAGATGTGACCGGAGCGCTCACTGAATGCAGCGTCGCCGCAGGATGAGGACGTGCAATCATTGCGGTCGATACCGATCGTACTCGTCCCATGCACCTGCTTCAGCCACCGAGGTTCGGCGGGTAAAAACCGCCGCAGCAGGGCGCGGTTTTGTGCGACCGCTTCCGTTTCGTCGCCCACATGCCCCCCCAGGTTAAGGCTGGCATAAGGGGAATGACTCACTCCACCGTTGCGTGTAGTGAACAATGCTTTGACATTGGGCGGGGCTGGCCAGCCGGGAGTGATCCAGTCGTTCATTTGATCATGATTGGAATTGCACGGGATTCTTTATCATGCGCTTTCTGAAGCATCAGCAGCAGATTGCTCATGTCTTCCGGCAATGGCGCTTCCCATCCCATTCTCTGGCCATTCTGCGGATGCGTCAATTCCAGTCTGTGGGCATGCAACGCCTGTCGGGGAAAAGCAGCCAACTGCATCGTCGCACTGCTGCCTTTTTTTGCTTTGCCGCCATACAACGGATCTCCCACCAGGGGATGGCCGAGAGACTGCATGTGCACCCGTATCTGATGGGTGCGCCCTGTCTCCAGGCTGCACCTGAGCAACGTGCAATCGGTGAATTGCTCCAATACCTCGTAACGTGTACGTGCTTCCTTCCCACTCGCGACTACTGCCATTCTGGTCCGCTGTACCGGATGGCGGCCGACTGGTGCGTCAACCCATCCGTGGGAGGAAATACTGCCCCAGACCAGCGCCAGATAATCCCGCTTGACCGTGTGCTTTTGCAACTGCCGCACCAGGCTGGTTTGGGCCTCCAGGGTTTTTGCCACTACCAGGAGACCGCTGGTTTCCTTGTCCAGGCGGTGAACGATACCGGAGCGCGGTATGCCGCTTAATTGCGGAGAATGGTGCAGCAATGCATTGAGCAGGGTGCCCTGCCAATTTCCGCTGCCGGGGTGGACCACGAGCCCTGCGGGCTTATTGATGATAATGATGGCGTTATCTTCGTGGACAATATCCAGTGCAATGGCTTCCGGCGCGTGGGCCGTTTCAGCAGAATCACGTGCGGGATAGAGCTCGATCTTTTCCCCACCCCACACTTTCTGCCGGGAAACGCTGCTTGCGCCATCTACTCTTACCCTCTTTTCCAGAATCCATGATTGCAGCCGACTGCGAGACCATTTGGGCAACAGTTGCGCCAGGGCCTGATCCAGGCGGAGGCCGGCGCAATGGTCGGGAATGATCAGTTCGACAACCCTCTCGGGCGATTCGGGCGTCGGATGCGCGGGTTCGGGCACTATTGGCTTTGGGCTATAATGGTTATTCCTTTTTCCTGGCACTGAATTCATCATGTTACGTAGTGTAGCTTTATTTCTCGCATTGCTGCTATCGGCATGCGGTCTGTTTCCCAAGGAAATGGAGGACACCAAGGCGTGGTCGGCCAGTAAATACTATACCGAGGCAAAGTCGGAATTGAACGACGGCAATTACGCTGCCGCCATCAAACTGTTCGAAGCGCTGGAAGCGCGCTACCCTTACGGGCGCTATGCGCAGCAGGCGCAGCTGGAAATCGGCTATGCGCATTACAAGGATGGCGAGCAGGCGCTGGCGATTGCGGCTGCCGATCGTTTCATCAAGCTTCATCCAAACCATCCCAATGTGGATTATGCGTATTACCTGAAGGGTCTGGCGAATTTCAACGATGACCTGGGGTTGATGGGTATCGTCACGGAAAAAATTCTCAACCAGGACATGAGCGAGCGCGATCCCAAGGCATCGCACGAATCATTTGAAAATTTCAAGGAGCTGGTGAATCGTTTTCCCAAAAGCAAGTACGCGCCCGATGCAGTGCAACGCATGAAGCATCTGGTCAACGTCGTGGCGCTGAATGAAATACAGGTGGCCCGCTACTATATGAAACGGGGAGGGTATGTTGCCGCAGCCAACCGCGCCCAATATGCCTTGAAGGAATATCCGCAAACACCGGCGACGGAAGAAGCCTTGTTCATCATGGTGAAGGCCTACGACGCCTTGGGCATGGCTGATTTGCGCGATGATGCCGATCGTGTCATGAGAAAAAACTTTCCAAACAGCCGTTTCCTATCCGACTCGACAGGGGTCAGCGGCGAGCCCTGGTGGAAATTCTGGTGATGCCGGCAATGTCACTGAGGCGGTTGAATAACTGAGTTGCAAAATAGAGGGCTAGGAACGTCTGAACAAGTTTCCCCGAGGGTGACGGAACTTTGCAGGATGGAATGCGCTAAAGGCAACGACGCAAAGGTGTGGTTTGGTAGCGGAATATCGGCAACAAAGTGGAGATGGGATGGAACCGTAGTCATGACGATCCCAGTTTTGCCACTTCGTGCGCTCCTTTGTACCGTAGTCCGAGTTATGACCTTCGTCGCCTGCCTTGTGATCATCCTAATTTTGATAACAACGTACTCTGCGAAGCTTGTTCAGCGTTTCCTAGATGTAGGGCAACAGCTTACCTTTGCGTCGTTCCCTTTATTTGTTCGAGTACGATTTGATCCAAGGCACTAGAAGTGCTCCTCGCCGTACAGCTTCCAGTTCCGCTGGCAGCTTGGGTACCTAGAACATCTGCAGCAATGTTACATACGGCAGCAGCTACAGAAACAGGTGCCTGCACAGTGACCGGGATCTGGCTGACATCAACATTGATGTTTTTCGCAATATTGTTCGCGACGTTTCTGATGTCCACACTGATCAGGCCAGATTGCGCTTGCGCAATTGTACTTGGCCCCATACTGAACAGTACAGCTGCGCCGATTCCTGCTAGTACCGTTTTTACAGTTTTCACGATAAATCTCCTTTTCCCTCTCTTATATAAAGATTTCTTAGCTATTCAAAAATCATAGCCAGGGATGCAGCTTCCAGGGCTTTTTTAGGTATAGCACCTCATACCCGGAGCGCAAGAGAACAATTCGAAATTATTTAGACTAGGATGCCAGGGGATCGAGCGCTGATCTCTCCAGTATCGGTTCCTCGCTCGTTACCTCATCCTGCAGGCGAATGGCGATAACATCGCATTTCGCATGATGGAGAATGCTGTTTGCTGTCGATCCCAGCAGTAGTGCAAGGCCGTGGCGTCCGTGCGAGCCGACAACAATGAGGTCGACCTGTTCCTGCTCTGCTACGCGAACTATTTCCTGTGCGGGCACGCCCCATACCAGCCAGCGCTGGCGGACATCCACTCCCAGACGGTCAGCCACCTGTTCCAGCTTCTTTTTTTCCGCTTCCAGCAACTCGTAAGCTGAATATTCCTCGAGGGGGACAATGGTTCCATAAGCCATGTCAGGCATGGGAATGTTATCCAGCACATGAATGATGCTGAGCTTTGCCTGAAATGTTTCCGCCAGATACCTTGCTTTTCGGATAACGTGATTTCCGTGCTCCGAAAAGTCCACTGCCAGGAGAATATGTCTGTAGCTACCGATCATTTTCTTTATTCATATTCGCAGGGCGAAAACTTACCAAATATTGATTTCCGGGTCCTCTCCGATGATGCTATTCCCGATAAGGCTTGAGGTTACATTACCTCAATTTTTGAATAGCGACAAACTCCGCAGGCAAGCGGATTCCAACCGGTGGCTTCACCGCGCACCCGGAGAATCGTAAGCAAGCGGTGGTGAAGATTTCTGGGGAGCCGCGAGCATCGTTTTCAACACTTTCCAGACATTTTCCACGATTTTTTCCTGGGCCCGAGCGGTGGGATGTATTCCATCTGCCTGAAAAAATTCGCGTTTGTTACCGAAGCCATCCAGGAGGAACGGCACGAGTTTGATGTCGTGGCGTTTGGCGAGTTGAGGGTAAATATCCTGAAACTTTTGAGTATATGTTATGCCATAATTTGGCGGCAATTGCATTCCGGCCAACAGTACAGTGGCATTGTTCCGCTTGCAGGCTTCAATGATGGCTTCGAGATTGTCCCGGATGGATCCGATGGATGCTCCTCTCAGCCCATCATTACCTCCCAACTCGACAATGACGATGTCAGGACGATGGGTCTTGAGCGCTTTCTCGATCCGGTTACGTCCTCCCCATGCGGTTTCGCCACTGATGCTGTTATTGATCAGATATGTCTGTGATTGGGTTTGCAGCCGGTTCTTGAGCAGATTGACCCAGCCTGCATCCGGAGGCAAGCCATAACCGGCAGATAAACTGTCGCCGAATACCATAACGGTCGTGGTTCCGGAGGTGGGTGCAGGCGCCGGCCCCACGGTTGCGCCCAAAGAGGGGGTAAAGAATGCCGATACCAGATAGAGAATAACCAGGAAATTTTTCATGACAGATAATGTTGTAGTACGGCCCATCGTGCAGGCGATTGGATTGACCAAGCAAGTGAATACCGGCGACGAACAACTCACCATTCTGGAGAACATCAATTTAAGCGTTAATGCTGGCGATTCCGTCGCCGTAGTAGGAGCGTCGGGTTCAGGAAAGTCGACATTGTTGGGGTTGTTAGCAGGATTAGATACGCCTTCGAGCGGTAAGGTTCACCTCGATGGCGAGGATATTTTTCTGTTGGACGAGGATGCCCGGGCCGCACTTCGCGGACGCATGCTGGGATTTGTCTTCCAGTCATTTCAACTGTTGCCGGCGCTCACTGCGATCGAAAACGTGATGTTGCCCCTGGAGCTTGCAAATATATCGGACGCAGGCAGCGCATCGCGCGAATTGCTTGAACGAGTGGGGCTTGGACAGCGTCTAAAGCATTATCCGCGCCAACTCTCAGGAGGAGAGCAGCAGCGCGTCGCCATCGCGCGCGCCTTTGTTACCCAGCCTCGACTGGTATTGGCAGATGAACCGACAGGCAACCTTGATTCTGCGACGGGCGCCCAAATCATAGAGCTCATGTTTGAACTGAACCGCGAGCGCGGGACAACGCTCATTCTGGTAACACACGATGAAGCCATCTCCAGCCGTTGTGCAGAGAGAATACGGCTTGCCGGAGGAATAATCGTGGATTGAAGAAGCCGAGAAGTATCTTCACGGTGCGGGCAATTGATAAGACGGTGCTTCCCGCTGTACTTCTTGGTATGCTCCTCTCCCTTTCCGGATCATAATTCGATCGCATTCGGCTAAGTCTCCCTGATGGAAGCTATTTCTGAAATAAAAAGGGTTACGCCTGTCCGGCGCCTGAGAGTCACAATCCTTGGTCTTATACTCGCTGCCCTGATAGCAGGGGTCTGGGTGTGGCGTAACCCGAGTGGAGCGACCGAGGCGAAGAAGAAGACTTCGGAACCTACGCCGGTAATAACAGCGGTCATCAACCAACAGAATGTACCGGTGCAACTCGCTGCCAACGGTACCGTGTCTGCGCAGCAGACGGTGGCCGTGCGACCCCAGTTGAGCGCAATGATCAGCGCCGTGCATATCAGGGAAGGTCAATTCGTTCGAAAGGGCGAGCCGCTTTTCACGCTCGACGCTCGCACCGAGGATGCCAATGTGCGCAGAACAGAGGGGCAACTGGCGAAGTCACGCGCCGATCTGAGAAATGCGGAACGTAATCTTGAACGCCAGCGGGAACTGTTCCGGCAGGGTTTTATTTCGCAGGCGGCCCTGGATGTGGCGGAGAATCAGGTGGATGCGCTGCGCGCCCAGCTTACGGTCGATGAGGCTACAGCTCAGGCGAATCGAATCGCCCGCGGTTTCAGCGAAATCACTGCCCCGATCTCTGGTCGTTCGGGCGCCATTTCGGTATATCAGGGCAGCCTGGTGCAGCCCAACGATGCTTTGGTGAGTATTACCCAGATCGATCCGATCAACGTCAGCTTCACTTTGCCGGAACGCGAGTTCATACCTTTGCAGCAGGCTTTTGCGAAAGGCGAGGTGCTGGTAACCGTCGAACTGAATGGGCCACAAAAACAGACAAGAACCGGCCGTCTGATATTCATCGATAATACCGTCGATACGGCAAGCGGTACAATTCGTCTCAAGGCAGAGTTTCCCAATGCGGACAGGCACCTGTGGCCAGGCATGTTTGTCATGGTGTCGCTCGCGCCCCAAACTTTGATCCATGCCCTGACGGTGCCGGTGCAGGCCGTGCAGAATGGACCGGAAGGAAAATTCCTGTATGTACTGGACGAAACCGGAAAGGTAAAGCCTTTTTCGGTCGAGGTGCGCCTGGTACAGGAAGGGTTTGCGGTAGTAGAGGGAAAGGCTATTACTTCCGGGATGCATGTGGTGGCGGAGGGGGCGCAGAATCTCCGTCCGGGCAGCGCCGTAACGGAGGCGAGTTCCATCAAGACCGGTGCCGGGCCAGCGGGTAGAAACTCCGGATGAGCAAATTGTTTTGGCAGGACCGATCTGCAACCCGCATGAAGTCAGCGCGATGAATCTCTCGGAACTGTGTATTCGCCGTCCCATCATGACGGTGCTGTTATCAGCCTCGGCTATTCTCGCCGGCATTATGGCTTACGGTAATTTGCCTATTGCTGCCCTTCCCAGTTATGACTCGCCCACCATTTCGGTGGCAGCGGTATTGCCGGGTGCCAGTCCCGAGACAATGGCTTCCTCTGTGGCCACGCCACTGGAGCGACAATTCTCGACGATCTCCGGTCTTTCGGTAATCAGCTCCACCAGCACGCTTGGCAATACCGCGATTACCCTGGAATTCGACCAGAGACGGGATATCGACAGCGCGGCAATTGACGTACAGGCGGCCTTGCTGCGAGCCGAGCGCGCTCTCCCGATTGAGATGACGTCGCCACCCTCGTATCGCAAGATCAATCCTGCGGATTCGCCCATCCTCTTCCTTACGCTGACATCGCCTTCGATGTCGCTGTCGGAACTGAACAGTCTTGCCGAAGACCTGATTGCTCCCACTTTGTCAACGCTGTCGGGCGTTGCGCAGGTCCAGATCAACGGCCAGAAAAAATACGCCGTACGTATCCATGTCAATGCGGAAGCGCTTGCTGTCCGCAATTTGACGCTGGACGATATTGCCACTGCGCTGGGGACTGCCAACGCCAACACGCCGATCGGCACTCTCGAGGGTCCGCGCCAGACTCTTACCATTCAGGCCAACCGCCAGCTCGGAAACGCGGCAGCCTTCGCGGATCTGATCGTGGCGACCTCTGACGCAGGCAACCCCGTGCGCCTCTCGGAAGTAGCGGAAGTTGAAGACAGCGTTCAGTCGGTCAAGACCGCAAGCTGGGCCAATGGCGAGCGGGCAATAACCTTGTCGGTGCAGCGCCAGCCGGGCGCGAATACGGTGGCGACCGTGGATGCCATAAAAGCTGCCCTGCCGACGCTGGTCGCGCAAATGCCTTCATCGGTGCAACTCAAGCTGACCAGCGACCGCTCGGTTTCGATTCGCGACTCGATTCATGATGTGCAGGTCACGCTGGCGGTAACGATCGTACTCGTTCTGCTTGTGATTTTCCTGTTCCTGCGGAAGGCTTCCGCCACGCTGATTCCGGCGCTGTCGCTGCCGATCTCGCTGCTTGGAACCGTAGCGATGATGTATCTGCTCGATTACAGCCTGGACAATATTTCGCTGCTGGCAATCACGCTTGCGGTCGGCCTAGTCGTGGATGATGCCATTGTAATGCTGGAAAATATCGTTCGTCATATCGAGGAGGGGATGCCGCCCTTGCAAGCGGCTCTGGTGGGGTCGAAAGAGGTGAGTTTTACCATCATGTCGATTTCCCTCTCGCTGGTGGCCGTCTTCATCCCGATTTTTTTCATGCCCGGAGTAATCGGCCTGCTTTTTCACGAGTTTGCAGGAGTAGTGGGCATCGCCATCATGATGTCGGCGCTTGTCTCGCTCACGCTGGTGCCCGTGATGACAAGTCGGTATATCGTCCAGCACGAGCCCGAGGGCAGAAGTCTGAAGTGGACTGCCTGGTTCGAGCGGGGATTCATCCGTACCCTGGGAGTCTATGAACGCTTCCTCGATCTCGCATTGCGTCATCGCCGCACCGTGCTCGGCATTGCCATGGGCACCTTCATTGCCACGGCAGGCTTGTTCGTGGTCTTGCCCAAAGGTTTTTTCCCTACGGAGGATATCGGACAGGCGCTGATCACGGTGGATGCGGTTGAAGATATTTCCTTTCCGGCCATGACGGAATTATTGCAGCGAACGGGGGAAATCATGCGCGCCAATCCAGCTGTTGACACACTCATCGTCAATGCGACCGAAAGCAATAGCGCGCGGTTGTTCATGACCTTGAAGCCGCGGAGCGAACGTCCCCCTCTCAACAAGGTAATGGAAGATTTGCGGCGCGAGGTCAGCGCTATTCCCGGCGTCAACGTTTTCATCAATCCCATTCAGAATCTCAGGCTGGGAGGGCGCACCAGCAAGAGCCGTTATCAGTATGTCATGCGCAGTGTGCGCGCGGAGGAATTGCGCGGTGCGGCAGAGGGTCTGATGGCGCGCATGCGTGCCGATCCAATATTCCGCGATGTCACCAGCGATTCCCAGTTGAAGGGCCTGCAGGCGCAACTCAATATCAATCGTGACAAAGTCAATCTGCTGGGCGTGCAGATGTCCGATATCCGTTCTCTGTTGTACAGCGCGTTTGGTGAGCGCCAGGTGTCGACGATCTATACCTCCAGCGACAGTTATCCGGTTATCCTGCAGGTAGCCTCGGAGGACCGCGCTGACGAGAGTGCGTTCGATAAAATCTACCTGCGTGGCAAGAACGGCATGCTGGTGCCACTCTCCAGCGTTGCATCGGTTGAACGGCAGGTGGGACCCCTTGCGATCAACCACTCCGGTCAGCTCGAGTCGTTGACCATCTCGTTCAATCTCGCGCCCGGGGCCGCGCTGGGGGAAGCCTCTGTCCGAATAGAGAAGTTCAAGCGTGAACTGAATGTCCCCGCCAGCATTCTCACGAGCTATGCGGGCGATGCCGCGGCATTCCAGTCCTCACAGGCAAGCCAGGTGATACTCATCATCGGCGCGTTGCTGGTCATCTATGTTTTGCTGGGTGTGCTGTATGAAAGCTATATCCATCCCGTCACGATCCTTTCAGGATTGCCATCGGCTGCGGTTGGAGCTTTGGGAATGCTATGGCTGTTCAATATGGAACTCTCGATCATCGCCATGATCGGCATCCTTATGCTGATCGGCATAGTTAAAAAGAACGCCATCATGATGATCGATTTCGCGCTCGATGCCCAGCGCAACGAAGGGATGACACCTCAGGAAGCGATCAGGACCGCTTGCCTGCTGCGATTCCGGCCAATCATGATGACCACTCTGGCGGCCCTGATGGGCGCGCTTCCTATCGCTCTGGGATTGGGAGCAGGCGCGGAATTGCGCCAGCCGCTGGGCCTTGCCGTGGTAGGTGGGCTACTGTTTTCTCAGGTGATCACCTTGTTCATCACACCGGTGATCTATCTATACCTGGACCGATATTCCGGCAAAGGACCATTGAAGCTCGAGACGGGGGACCTGGCGGGACAGCGGGCGTAGATCGTATCCTTATCTCGTGATCCATGGCGGTGAGGTCACAAGGAATCAATGGGGTCCGACTCTGAGCTATCCCCATAAAATATTTTTATATGGCAAGGGCTTATGATATACACTTAATCTGAAACTGCGAGTGCATGAAACTTTTTCCTGAATACATACTTTTCAGGAGGTCCCATGCACTCTGTCGCGATATTACACAAACACCCTCAAAAAGCGGTACCGTCCATCCACCGTACCCGCCTGCAAACATTAATGGCTGCTGTCGGCGCGGTCTTATGCGGCGCTCAGGTATCGATCACGTCCTTAGGCCGCAGCCTTTCCAGTGCGGCTTTCGTCAAACACAAGATCAAGCGCATGGATCGTTTGATCGGCAACACCCGGCTCTATCAGGAACGCTGGAGTCTTTATACTGCACTGACTCGATGGCTGGTACAGGGGTTGTCCCACCCCATTATTCTCATCGACTGGTCACCCTTGCGCGCTGACCAGGAGCATCACGTATTACGTGCATCGTTACCGGTGAGAGGCCGGGCACTGACATTGTATGAGGAAGTGTATCCCCGCTCCAAACTGGGCAATCGCAGAGTCCAACAGGACTTTTTAGCAACACTCAAAACCATGCTGCCGCTGGCGAGTCATCCGATCATCGTAGCGGATTCCGGGTTTCGTGTGCCGTTCTATCGTTACGTCGAACACACACTGGGCTGGCACTGGGTGGGGCGTATCCGGAATCGTGATTTTATCAGTTGGCAGAATCCCGCCGGTGCATGGTTCAGTGCAACGTCGCTGTATGCGAAAGCCACCACCAAACCCGCTGACCTGGGCACGGTTCAGTGGGTGCGGCGGCAGCCGCTGCAAGCTTTTCTCGTTTTGGTGCGGCAACCCAAAAAAGGGCGGCAGCGGTGCAACCAATCGGGCCGCCAGAGTCAGTCACACCACAGTAAGAAACAAGCCAGGCGCGAAAAAGAACCTTGGCTGCTGGTGGCCTCCCTCTCGCTGCAAGCGTTCACCGCCAGGCAGATCATGAAGCTGTACCAAGCGCGGATGCAAATCGAAGAAGGCTTTCGCGACAGCAAAAACTATCGCTATGGCTTGGGCGTGGCCCACGCCAATCGCATTGGCCAGCAGCGCCGCACGAACTTGCTGTTGATCGCCGCATTGGCTGCCTTCCTGCTCTGGTGTATCGGCGTTGCCGGAAAAAACCAACCGGCCAGCGCACACTTCGCTAAGTCCGCCAAGTCCAGGAATCCATCCTCGTTATTTCACCTTCATTCCGGGACGTGCACCTTCATCGGGAGAGAGCAGATGAGGGCCTTCACCGTCTCCCACGGTCCGCACCATTTCCTCGAATCAATAGGGCCGGAATAATTTACATCCAGTGAGATCAGTCGCCTCGCGAAATTTCTCTTTCGCCTCTTCAGGTCGATTCAGTTTTTGGAGAGCATTGCCCCATCCGTTATAGGCCGGAACATACTCTTTATCGATATAGATAGCCTTTTCATACTGTTCGATTGCTTCTTCGGGCCGATTGAGGTTTAGGAGAGCATTGCCCCATCCATTATAGGCGGGTGCATACTTCTCCTTGATATCGATGGCCACTGTTTGATCGCATCCTTTCGACGCCCGAGGTCTAGGAGAACGTTCCCTAAGTTGTAGTAGGCTTGGCCGAATTTCGAATCGTGCTTGATGGCCTTTTCATACTGTTCGATTGCTTCTTCGGGACACTTGAGGTCTAGGAGAGCATTGCCCAATCCATTATAGGCGGGTGCATACTTCTCCTTGATATCAATGGCCTTTTTATACTGTTTGATTGCTTTCTCGGGTTGCTTCATTACTAGGAGAGAGTCGCCCCAAAGGACGTGGATTGGGGAATCACCTGTCTTCGATGGATGATTTAAGCAATACTCAAAGATCTCCACAGATTCGCGATACTCTTTCTCCTGATCCGTGGAAGACGCTAATTTGTGATACCTGTATTGGGCAAGAACTAACGGGTTCGTGAGCCGCCACAGAGCCTCTCCCCCTTTTTCGAATAATTGCTCGACTCGCTCGACTCGCTCGACTCGCTCGACTCGCTCGACTCGCTGAGGAATACGCACGTGTGGTATCTCCGGGGACATGTTTCGCAAGGTCAAAACAAGGCCACCTTTCTCATGCACGAGGTCACCGCGAATATGAACGAGCAAACCAAGCTCTTGCCGAATAAATCGTGAGATGGTTCGCATTGAGAATTGTGTTCCGGGTACCGATATATCCTGTATACGGGCGCTTATTTCAAATTGTTGCAGATTTATGTTCTTACCCCGCCCTGTGAAGGAAGTCTTACCTGGCTCTTCGACGGAAGAGGAGCGCTCGACTCCGCGGTAGGAAAAAGCTTTCTGCGCGTGCAATTCATGCTGGATATTAAGCGCTGCATCCGCAAGCTTCTCGGCAACAACAATGCCCGTATATCCTGATTTCGCAATATCCTCAGGTACCTCTATAGGATCTAAGAAAACCTCGAGTCGCCACACCTGATGGATCACTGACCAGATTCCAAAAGACAAACCAGCAATTAAGGTTAGATCAAAGATAATTTTCCGGCAGCATGAAATCCGTCTCGCAGATAAGGTTTTTTTGATTAGATCAAAGATAAATTTGCAGCAGGATGAAATCCTTCTCGCAAATGATTTTTTTTTGATAGGTTTTTTATCTCTGGGGACTTCTACAGGATCTGGAATTACTTGGGCGCGAACTGCTTGCTTGAGCTTGATAAGGGAACTGAAGCCGAAAAGCAGCAAAACAGTTAATCCTAGACCTCGAATAGGTTTTCGGAATGAAGAAATTCTCTGTCCAACTCCAGTTTTTTGGTAGGTTTTATCCACCTTTGCTTCGATATGATCTTGAGAAAACAAACTAGTAGAAGCCCCGAATTTCTCCTATTTTCTGAGAGAGCAGGAAAACCTATATTGATGAGGAAAATGAGATGAAGTATTTTAGCTCGCGGTGGAGGTCCTCCCCTTTATGCGTCACCTGCGGTTGAGTAAACTTTCATTTCGCTAGCAGATGAATTTCGCCCCAAATTCAACCTGATTCAACCTTTCATACTATCTAAATACATCATTCTGACGAAAACGCAAGAAAATAAAATCAAGGTTCATAGGACCATGATTTCGACACGGATTGACATTCCCGGCTTAAAAGCTTCTCAGGAAGTTTTCCAATTCGTACCTGTATGATATCGAAAGCATCCATACCGCATGAAATTGCTCATTCCTTACGTTTTTCAGAGTTTCTGCTAATTGTTAAATAGTAATTTACGATGAGCACCAGTTTCCGCACAGGCTTTTAAAGCTGTTAAACAAGAGCAAAAGGAGACGCAATAATGACGAAAATTCATCATCGTAGTCGTTCACTTTTCCTTGGGGGTGTACTGGCACTACTGGCTAGCGCCTGTGCTACATGAACGCGGTGAGCGACGTGACGTTGCAGGGGGGCGACAGACAGGCTGGAAGCTTTTCAAAAATACCAAATTAGGCCTTACACGTCGCGCTCTTCAATCGCTGAAGGAATTACTTAGAAGAAATGGAGTTGCTCCAACCAATGACCTGACGCTAAAAATCGATCCTGACGGAGCTTCCTGCACGGCAAAATGTGCGGGCGGAGCGTCGCAAAATTGCGATTCGTCGGAATGCGGAGCGGTTGACGGGGCGGGTTGCTGGGAGCAGGGCGCAGGAGGTAACCCGAACTTCAAGCTTTGCATAACTGCCGAGCCGCCGCCCCAGTAAATGGATGAGACTGTCTAGCGGAGTTATTTAACTTTCATTCCCGGCCGGGCGCCTTCATCGGGAGAGAGCAGGTAAGGACCATCACCGTCTCCCGCCGCCAGTACCATTCCCTCGGATACACCGAACTTCATCTTGCGCGGCGCCAAGTTAGCAACCATGATGGTCAGGCGTCCCTTGAGCTGCTCGGGATCATAGGCGGATTTTATGCCCGCAAATACGGTTCGCTGCTCGGATGCGATATCCAGGGTGAGCTTGAGCAGCTTGTCGGCGCCCGGCACATGCTCCGCATCGAGGATTTTCGCGACCCTGAGATCGATTTTGCCGAAATCCTCGATGGAGATGGTCGACGCACTGGCTTGACCTGCTTCTCCTGCTTTTGCAGGCGCAGGTGTGGCGGAAGAGTTTTTTTCCATGGTTTCTACAGCTTGTGCAGCCTGCTGTGACTCTGCGGGCGCCAGGCTTTCCTTGTTTGCATTGGTAAGCATTTCGATCTGTTTCGGATCGATCCGGGTCATCAAGTGCTCGTAATCGTTGATCCGATGTCCCTCCGGCAATAATCTGTGCTGCGAATTTGCATCCTTCCATGTAAGAGGATCCAATCCCAGGAACTGCTCCGCTTCCATCGCAAGCTTCGGCAACACGGGTTTCAGATACACCGTCAGCATCCGGAACATATTCAACGCGACGCTGCATACTTCATGCAATTCCCTGTCGTTCCTGCTGTCTTTCGCCAATACCCAGGGTTTCATCCGATCCACATATTGGTTGGCCACATCCGCCGCCGACATGATTTCCTTGATCGCTTTGCTGAACTCCCTGCGTTCATAGAAATTTGCAATGGACATATGACGACCGAGGAAAGTATCTCCCTCTCCCAGTTCGCAAAAAAGAAACTGATTGAACCATTTCCGGCTTGCTTCCGAAATGTTGTGCGTAAGCTCGCCACCGAATTTTTTGATGATGAACCCTGCGCATCTGCTGGCGATATTGACATATTTCCCTACCAGATCGCTGTTCACGCGCGCGACAAAATCCTCGAAGTTGAGATCGATATCCTCCATGCTGTCGTTGAGTTTGGCAGCGTAGTAATAACGCAACCATTCCGGATTCAGACATTGCTTCAGATAGCTCTCAGCGGTAATGAAAGTCCCCCGGGATTTGGACATTTTCTGGCCGTTGACGGTGAGAAACCCGTGAGCATAAATCTGAGTAGGGGTGCGATATCCCGAGAATTCCAGCATTGCCGGCCAGAACAGGGCGTGAAAGTAGAGAATATCCTTCCCTATGAAATGCACCATTTCCGTATTGCCACCAGGACGCAGGAATTCATCGATCTCGGCCTGGGTTCGCTGGTTCTGCTTGAAGTAATTCTTGAAGCTGCCGAAATAGCCGACCGGCGCATCCAGCCACACATAGAAAAATTTCTTTCCGCCGGTATGTGGAATAGGGAAGCCGAAATAGGGTGCATCACGCGAGATATCCCAATCCACGAGGCCCGCTGAAAGCCACTCGTTCATTTTATTGGCAGCTTCAGGTTGAAGTCGCGGTCTCGTTTCCAAAGCGACGCCAGGTTGAGCCGGAATCGATTCAAATATCCAGTTTTTGAGGAAAGTTTCGCAACGCACATCCGAGAGTTTGAAGAAATAGTGATTCGAAGTGCGGCGCTCCGGTTTGGCGCCGGAGACGGCAGAGTAGGGGCTGATCAGGTCGGTGGGCGAATAGGTGGCTCCGCAAACCTCACAGGAATCTCCATACTGGTCGCCGGCATGACACCTTGGGCATTCGCCCTTGATGTATCGATCCGGCAAAAACATCTGCTTGACCGGATCATAAAACTGTTCCACCGAACGTTTGGCAATCAGATCCCTTGCCCTGAGCTGACGGTAGATATCTTCGCAAAACGCCTGATTCTCAGGCGAATCGGTAGTGTAATAGTGGTCGAAGCCAATATGGAAACCATCGAAATCCGCCTTATGCTCATGCCATACGCGGTCTATCAGCTGTCGTGGAGTGATGCTTTCCTGCTCTGCGCGAAGCATGATCGGCGTGCCATGCGCGTCGTCCGCGCAAACATAATGGACCTCGTGCTCTTGCATTTTCTGGAAACGAACCCAGATGTCAGTCTGTATGTACTCCACCAGATGGCCGAGATGGATGCTGCCGTTGGCATAGGGCAGGGCCGAGGTGACGAGGATTTTCCGTTTGTTCATCAAGCGATTAAGAAAGGGGTTCGGAATGATGCAAAATGATAATTGTAACAAACTGTGGGGCTTGCGGTCTTTGGGGCTGACGAAAAGGATTTTCAGCACCCGGATTTCCAGCACCCTGGCTCATTTCTGTTTACCTTGCACCTGTGGCCCTTGACGGATTTATCCTGATGGCGTTCCTGTCTTCGACAAGCCTGTCCTGAGCACGGGTCGAACTCGATCTCTCGACAGACTCCGGATCAGGACGAGCGGGAACGAAGGGCTCAGGGGCGCATAGAGGATGAAGGCTTCAGGTCGAGGGGGACGAAGGTTTAAGGCGGAGGGGGCAAAGGGTTGCCTGACGGTATGAGCAGCAATACTTGCTACTCGAGGCACTATCCTCCCCCCCAGCATAACCCCAGAACCCTGTTCCGCTTCAGGAGAGGGAAACGTCCCCTCTTTTCGGAATGAGCACTGCAGCACCTGTCAGCTTTCCTTCCCCCAACCTTGTCAAAGCCGTATTCGCCTCGCTGAGTGGAAAGGATTCCGTAGTCACGCAAATTGGCACTTGCGGTGCCAGTTTTAAGAATTCCTCGGCGTCCCGCCGGGTAAGATTGGCAACGGAAACCAGACGTTTTTCGCGCCATAGGATGTCATAAGGAAAAGCGGGAATGTCACTCATGTGAATTCCCCCGCAGACGACGATTCCGCCGGGACAAATAGCGCGCAGAGCGATAGGCACAAGGGCTCCTACCGGAGCAAAGATGATGGCCGCGTCGAGTTCTTCGGGGGGCACCGTATCCGAACTGCCCGCCCAGACTGCACCCATCTTGTGGGCGAATTCCTGCGCGGTCGCATCACCCGGGCGTGTAAATACAAAAAGTTTGCGCCCTTGGTAATGCAGAATTTGAGCGACAATGTGTGCCGCAGCGCCAAAGCCGTAGATACCTACCCGCTCGGCATTGCCGGTCATCTTGAGTGCGCGGTAGCTGATCAATCCCGCGCATAGCAACGGAGCAGCTTCCGAGTCGCTATAACGGTCCGGAATGCGAAAACAATAGCGGGCGCCTGCGACGGTATATTCCGCATAACCCCCGTCGATCTGATAACCGGTGAATCTGGCATTCGGGCACAGATTTTCCCGCCCATCGAGACAATAGCGGCAATGCCCGCATGTCCAGCCCAGCCAGGGAATACCAATCCTTTCTCCCACTGCGAAATCCCGAACATCCGCTCCGCGTGCAATTACGCGTCCAACGATTTCATGCCCCGGGATAATAGGCAGTTTCGGGTGAGGCAATTCGCCATCCACTACGTGCAGGTCGGTGCGGCAGACTGCACAGGCGGCAATCTCGATCAATAACTGATCAGGACCCGGCTGGGGGCGCGGGATACAGCGCATCTGAACCTTTTCTCGGGGGGCGTCCAACACCATTGCCTGCATCAAGCCGTTTTGGTTTTGCATAGCCATTCTCAAAAAAACAGAAAGCTCAGGATGCTGAACCTGTCCCTACAATAGCGGTTCTATTCACCAATGTGGCGGCACAAGGACGCCTCCCTTCAAGCCCACGTTTGAATAATCTTGCAGCACCGCTTCGGAAATCTGCTGCAATGACCCTGGCTTGCATAAGGCGACGCACGCCCCCCCAAAGCCTGCTCCTGTCAAGCGCGCTCCATAAACATCAGGATGAGCCTGAAGCAGCGTCACCAATTGATCAAGTTGAGAAACCGAGACCTCATAATCGTCGCGCAAACTGGCATGGGATGCGTTCATCAGCATGCCGAACTCCTCGGCGTTGTTGCATTCCGCCGCTCGCAGTACGCGCGCGTTCTCGCTTACGATATGGCGCACTCGTCGGCTCAGGGGCTCAGGCAAAGCATCGGCCAGTGATACATCCTGGAGGTCACGAAGTGTACTCACCCCAAGTTGGCGTGCCGCTTCCTCACACTCGGCACGCCGCTGGTTGTAGCCGCTTCCGGCCAGTGTCCGTGCAACGCCCGAATCGAGTACCAGCACAGCTGAAGCGGGCGGTAAGGGAACCAGCCGTCGCTCAAGCGTAAGGGTGTCCAGCAACAAGGCCTCCCTGGTTCCCGCAAGACTAGCTGCCATCTGATCCATGATGCCACAGCGCACTCCTGCGTACTGGATTTCCGCGCGCTGAGCGAGTTGTGCGATTTGCACATCATCCAGGGGAAAACCGGTCAGCACACGCAGGACTCGCAATGTAGCTACCTCAAGTGCTGCGCTGGAGGACAGGCCGGCTCCCATCGGCACATCTGATTGAATGTAGATATCCAGCACCGGCACCTTCACCCCAACCGCACGAGCTTCCATCAAACATCCATATACGTAGGTCGCGAAGTGCTCAGTTGGAGATTTGCCGAGAGTAAAGTAAACGATGTCATCGAGCGTTTCCGAATACAATGCGTACTGCTCGCTGTTGCTATGACTCACACTCACGCTGACGCTCGTTTGCTGCTCGATCGCAATCGGCAGTACATAACCTTCGTTGTAGTCGGTATGCTCTCCCAGCAGGTTAACGCGGCCCGGCGCACGTGCCACAACCTCAGGCGAATTTCCAAATACAGCCTCGAAACTGCTCACCCCGCCTCCGTAAAATCTGAGCTGCATTGCTTGTCTCGCCGATTTCGAGCCTCAAAGAAAATTCCAGATCGATTGTCGGGAGAACGGCGAAATATATTCATTCGACAGTAACCTCTACCTGCTGAAGCTCGCGCGCTTTTTCCTCAGGCAACGCGTCCATCGCAAAGAAGCCTGCTGCGATTTCTGTACCTGCAAGATATTTGAGCCGATCACGGGTGCGATAGGGGGGATAGAATTCTGCGTGCAGGTGCGATTCAGGATGAGTTTTTCCATCGATCGGGGCCTGGTACCACGCCATCAGATAAGGAAAAGGCCTCTGCCAGAGGCCTTCATATTTGAGCAGAACCGTCTTCAATGCTCGCGCCAGGTCTAACCGTTGATCTGGCGTGAGGTGGATAAAACTTTCAACCGGTTCCGTTGGTGCGACCCAGACCTCATATGGATAACGCGCGCATACCGGGACGAAGGCAACGGCGTGTTCACCCTCATAAAGCATGCGCACACCCGCCTCCCGCTCCCCGGTAATGAGATCCTGTAGCACTCCACTGCCTTTCGCTTCATGGTAGCGTTGCGCCTCCTGCTGCATGCGGCTAGGTACAGGCGGCACAAGGGGGTAGGCGTAAATTTGACCATGTGGATGGTGCAGTGTTACACCAACCTCTGCACCCCGGTTCTCGAATGGCAATACGTAAGCTATATCTCCCCGCTGCGCCATCACAGCGGTACGGTCTGCCCATACTTCCATCAATAATTCGATATGAGCGAGCGGCAAGGCACCAAGCGAAGCTTTGGCATCTTTCGTGAAAACTACTACCTCGCAATGCCCTACAGCCGGCGCGCTTGGCACGATAAGCAAGGGAGGCTCTCCTATTGGCCCCAGGGACGGGAAACGGTTGTCGAAGACAGCCACATCCCAATCACCGGCAGGTACCTCGGTGGGATGAGCGGGATCAGTTGTTATGCCGAGCGGATTATATTCAGGTGGTGGCAAAAATGTCCGCCCCTGCCGATACGCTGCATACGTTACCCACTCTCCGCGTAACGGGTGCCATCGCAGGTGAGGGTGCGCGTTCAGCGGCTCCGCGAAGGGGCTGGGCGCAACGATATCAGGATTAATAGCCTCACGGGAATACAGGGTCAGCCGGCGGCCATCCGGTTTGGTGAGCTCAAGCGAATACACCTAAACACCCCCAGGTATGTAGGTGGGTGAGATGCGCGTGACACGCGCGATTTGTTCAATGGGAATCTTGGGAGTACGATCCGCGCACAGCAGCCCGTTCGCTTCCTGAAAGGTATCGGCAAACTGAGTATAGCAAAAGCCGCTGAAGAGAGCCGTGTGAATCACTGTATGCATCAACTCAGTATACATACGTGCAAATTCCTCTTCGGTGTGGGCAACAGTATAGCCCCAGGTATGCTCGACGCCCGGTTGCGGGCACTTGGCGAAAGCAATCCCGCCGAACTCGCTTAACATGATCGGCTGGCCCCTGTGCGGGTAGCCATCAAGGGTTAGAATTCGCCCGCCCGGACGCCGACGGTCGAACAACTGTTCAGGCTTTATTTCGGCGCCATAACGCTGACGCAGGTGTTCAACGTTGGCGTCATAATCGTGAATACCGATGATATCCGTAGCGCTGCTTTCCCATCCATCGTTACCGATTACCGGGCGCGTTGCATCTAGCGTTTTCGTCAAGTGATACAGCGCTTCGACCGCGTGCCGCTGTTTACCCACCGCGGTAAGTTCGGGTACTCCCCAGGATTCATTGAAAGTTACCCATACAATGACGCAGGGATGACTGTAATCCCGCTCGATAGCTTCAGTCCATTCCCGCACCGTCCTCTTGATGGCGCTGCGAGTGAAACGATATGCGGAAGGCATTTCTTCCCATACCATCAGCCCAAGCTTATCCGCCCAATAGAGATAGCGCGGGTCCTCTATCTTTTGATGTTTGCGCACTCCGTTGAAGCCCATCGCCTTTGCAAGTTCCACATCGCGGCGGAGCGCGTCATCACTCGGCGCGGCTAGCAGTGTCTCCGGCCAGTAGCCCTGGTCAAGCACGAGTCTCAGCGTATAGGGGCGTCCATTTAGCATAAAGCGATCGCGCAAGATGTTGACGGAACGCATTGCAGTGTATGAGACGAACTCGTCCAACACCTCCTCGCCCCGCATCAACCGTACCACTGCATCGATCAATGTGGGACGTTCCGGGCTCCATAGCAACTCATTACGAAAATCATCAATTCCAGGGTCAGACAATATGATGACGCGGTCTACTTCCCGTTCGACTACCCGATAGCGGTCATGCGCGAGCAACTGATCCCCATGGCGCAAACATACGTCTACTGCCAGTTCGTCGGCCTCTTCTCCTATCACGCGCGCTTCGAAGCCTATCGCATATATCTCGACCTGGGGCGTCCACCGAATCTTTTCAATGTAATTTTTGGATACCCGCTCGATCCAGACGGTCTGCCAGATGCCGGTGGTACGGGGATACCAGATGGCATGAGATTCGAGCTGCCAGTCCTGCTTTCCACGCGGCTTGGCCAGTTCGTGCGGATCGTCCTCCACCTGTACCGTCACCTTCTGTTTTCCGGACGGATCGAGCAGAGGGGTGATGTCGCCCCAGAATGGGGTATGCCCCCCTTCGTGGCTGGCGGCAAAACGATCGTTGACCCATACCTTTGCGGAATAGTCTACGGCACCGAAATGCAGGATTACCCGCTCCGAGGAGGGCTCGAAATCAAAATCGCGCTCATACCAGCAGAGTGAATGAAAACTGCGGTCACCGATTCCACTTGCCTCAGATTCGGGTGGAAACGGCACGATGATTTCCATCGGCCAGGACTCGATCTGGGATGGATGTGTGAAAGTACGCGCATCATCGTAGCGAAAGCGCCAGACTCCATTGAGCGGGGTCCAGTTGGAGCGCTGCATCTGCGGTCGAGGGTGCGCGAACTTCAATGCATTCTCCTCCTAAAGCGCTGCATGCTTGCTCATCATTGGGACGAGCGGCTACTCAAGTATGACTGATATCTGCGATAAACTTGGGACTATTAGATAAATATAGTAGATAGCAACCGGCTTGGTTAGCTACTTAGCCCCGGTTGACAAACAGCGACTGCTTTAATCTGGTAGGTGGCGGAGAGAGAGGGATTCGAACCCTCGATAAGCTTTTTGAGCCTATACTCCCTTAGCAGGGGAGCGCCTTCGACCACTCGGCCATCTCTCCAACAAAGCCGCACTAGGATAGCGGTTTAGAACTCCTGGGTCAAACAAAGGTTATGAAAGGAACGCGGTAAGCGGAATATCATGATATCTGATCGAGTTCGAATACCTTGTGCAAGACACGTACCGCCAACTCCATGTATTTTTCATCCACGACTACGGAAATCTTGATTTCGGAGGTGGAGATCATCTGAATATTGATGCCTTCTTCCGCCAGCGTACGGAACATTCTGCTGGCAATGCCCACATGCGAACGCATGCCGACACCCACTACCGAGACTTTCGCGATTCTGTCGCCTCCGATCACTCCCCGGGCGCCGATGTGAGGCTGCACCTGATTTTTCAGGATATCCATCGTTCTCGCAAATTCATTGCGATTCACGGTAAATGAAAAATCGGTCATGTCATCGTGGCCGACATTCTGGATGATCATGTCCACATCGATATTCGCATCCGCCACGGGACCGAGAATCTGATAGGCGATACCGGGACGGTCCGGCACACCCAGCACCGTAATCTTGGCTTCGTCACGATTGAATGCGATGCCTGAAATAATCGCCCGCTCCATGTTTTTTTCTTCCTCGAAAGTGATGAGGGTACCTTCTCCTTCTTCCTCGAAACTGGAGAGCACCCGCAATTTAACTTTGTATTTACCCGCGAACTCCACCGCGCGGATCTGCAGCACCTTGGAACCGAGGCTTGCCATTTCAAGCATTTCTTCAAAGGTAACAGTCTTGAGTTTGCGCGCTTCGGGCACAATTCGGGGGTCGGTCGTGTAAACCCCGTCTACATCCGTGTAGATCTGGCATTCATCCGCCTTGAGCGCTGCCGCGAGGGCAACAGCCGTAGTGTCCGAACCGCCTCGGCCCAATGTGGTGATACTGCCTGCCTCGTCCACTCCCTGAAAGCCCGCTACTGCCACCACATATCCCGCATCGAGGTCGGCGCGTATCCTGTCCTCATCGATTTTGAGTATGCGCGCCTTGGTATAGGCGCTATCGGTGTGAATGCGCACCTGGGGGCCGGTGTAGCTTTTCGCCTTGATGCCCAGATCCATCAGCGCCATTGACAGCAGAGCGACAGAAACCTGCTCCCCGGTGGAAACCATGACATCCAGCTCGCGGGGGTCCGGATGAGCCTGGAATTCCCTCGCCAGCGCAATAAGACGATTTGTCTCTCCGCTCATGGCGGATACCACGACCACCACCCGATCGCCGCGAGCCTGGAATCTCGCCACCCGGCGGGCGACATTCTTGATGCGCTCCGTGCTGCCCACCGATGTGCCGCCGTATTTTTGAACGATAAATGTCACGATAACCTGCTTAACTGAGAATGGCAAAGCCGTGGCCGAAATGCCACATGTCGGATCAATTTAGGGGTTTAAAGTCCTGGCATGGATATTGTGTTCGAATTTTACCTTATTACCGGAAAGAAAACCCGAGAACCTTTGCAGAAGCTTTTTTCAGGTTCCGCGATATGCAAAATGATAAACGGAAAAACCCCAGGATATTGACGTAGGTCAAATTCAGGGCCTGGAGTCGCTCCATTCGGGGAAAACCTGATTGATTCAGGGGTTTCTTAATACTTGCATAGAATAAAAAAACAAATTAAATTTATGTATGTGCAATACTCCTATAACATAAAAGCGCGTCTATTCTAACTACATAACCTGTCGAGATGCCCCCATGAAACTCTTCGAAGAAATATCCAATCCTCGTGAAATTCGACGCAAACTGGGTCTCAATCAGCATGATTTCTGGAGCAAGGTCGGTGTCACCCAAAGCGGCGGCTCCCGTTATGAGAGTGGACGAAATATGCCCAGACCGGTAAGGGAACTGGTACGGCTGGTGCATATCGAGCACATCGATCTTTCCAAGATCAAGAAAGACGATCTGGCAGTTGCAGCCTTACTGAAAAGCAAGGATCCTGAGCTGTACAAGAGTCTGAAGAAAGCCTCCAAGGCCAAGCAGTAGGACAATATCGAAGCCTGTCCGGATCACTGCTCAAGCTTTCATCGGAGAATCAGGAAGGAGAAAAATTCAAGCTATGGATTCAGCTTTACAGCGAGTCCCCGGCGTCTTATTTGTTCCGAAAATGCCTCCATCCACTCCTGCCTGATCTTCGTGAGCCGAGATGCTTCCGGCTGCAAGGATGGACGCGCAAGACCATACAGAAGCACGCCTTCGAGTACTCCCCCCTCGCTCAGGAATTCCTCGATAAATCTCAAATACGCTTCAGATTCATTTCTGGAAGGTGGCATCCCGTCGATTTGAAATACGCAGGTCTGCAACCATGTAGGGCACAGGGATGCAGACAGTTGCAGATTCCTGCGCATTTTTTTTAAGCTCATGCGTGTGTTATTGATCAGCTGCCTTCCCTCGCGGGTGACGCTGTCCAGTTTGAACCATACTTCGCCACTGAGCGTGGCCATCCGGCTCAACCCGCGCTGGACACTGTCGCGATCTATCAGACTGCCATTTGTGATCAATACCAGCTTAAGCGCTTCGGGCAGATCGAAATCATTTTTTACCCGTCCGAGCAGTTCGATGACTTGCTCGAATTCCCTGGCGCTGGTCGACTCGCCATTGCCGGATAAAGCGATATCATGGAGACGTCTTGCCTCAGCAGGTACCTGTCTTTGCATGAAATCGCCATATACGATTCCGTGCAACAAAGCCCGCAACTCGGCTTCGAGTTTTGCCAGGTCAATCGCGGGAGCAGTGCCTCGCGAGAGATTCGGTACCTGGCAGTAGATGCAACGCCAGTTACATGCATTGTTCGGATTAAGATTGATTCCGATCGACACACCCCCGGCACGGCGCGAAATAACCGGATAAACATAGGTCATCCCGGTTATATCGCGGCTATGATCTGCTACATCCAATCGTTTGGAAATTTGCTGCAATGCTACAATCCCGATAATGTTAATTACACGCAGGCTGGAATTCGACGCCGGCCACCGTATACCTTCCCACAAGAGCCAGTGCCGGCATCTGCACGGCCATCGTTACGCCATAGAAATCACCCTGTCAGGCGAAATTATTACTGAGCCCGGCATCTCCGAGCAAGGCATGGTCATGGATTATTCGGAGGTCAAACGCATTGCGAAAGAAGTGCTGGTGGATAAATGGGACCATGCGTTCCTTGCATATGCGGAAGACCACAAGTTGCTGGAATTCCTCCAATCCCTCGAAGACCATAAAACCGTGGTGCTGCATACGCCACCCACGGCGGAAAATCTGGCTCTGACCGCTTTCCACATACTCGATGAAGCATATCAGGATCGCTATGGCAATCATCTCAGGCTGGAGCAAGTGCGCCTGTTCGAAACTCCCAACTGCTGGGCGGATGCGGTGCGAGGGCAACTTTGATTGTCCATCTCATCCCATATCCCCTGTTTGATGATCGATCACAACATGGCAGTAACCGGAACAGGCATTCATGAAATCAAGAGGATCGAGACTATCTGTTTTGAAGGTGAGGAATCTTCTCTTCGTTGCAACCGCACATGCTTTTTTTGCTAACATGACATCGCGAGTAACCACTGAGGATTGAAATGCTGAATCAACCCGTTCCCGATTTTGAACTTCCTTCGACCAGTAATAAGACATTTCGTTTATCCGCAGCCCGTGAAAAAAACCTGGTCATCTATTTCTATCCAAAGGACGATACGCCGGGATGCACCACCGAGGGCCAGGAATTCCGGGATGCTTACACCGAATTTACCGACGCCGATTGCGACATAGTGGGTATTTCACGGGACAACCTCAAGTCTCACGAGAAATTCAAGGCAAAAATGAATTTTCCGTTCGAGTTGCTGAGCGACACGGACGAGACGGTTTGCAACCTGTTCGATGTGATGAAGATGAAAAACATGTACGGTAAGCAGGTCCGCGGCATCGACCGGAGCACATTCGTGGTCGATACGAAAGGGATACTTCGGCGCGAATGGCGAAGTGTCAAAGTGACGGGACATGTCCAGGAGGTCCTGGAGTTTGTGAAAACCCTGCCCAGCGAGAATCATGAGTCCTAGAAAGTCTGGTTCTTCCACGGCTTCCAAGTCATCTGCTTCCATCGCTCCAGTCACCCGTCTGATGCCCAAGCTGTTCGTGCTCGACAGCAACGTGCTGATGCATGATCCCATCAGCTTGTTCCGCTTTCAGGAGCATGACATCTATATCACGATGACAACCCTTGAGGAACTCGACAACAACAAGAAAGGGATGTCGGAGGTTGCCCGCAATGCACGTCAAACAAGCCGTTTTCTCGATGAAATCGTCAGCAGCGCGATAACCGATATTGACGAAGGCATTTCTTTACAGTCGCATGGCACCAAGAATGCAACCGGCAGGCTGTTCCTCCAGACGCAGGCGATCACGAACGTTCTGCCGGTATATCTGGCAAGCGGCAGCGCGGACAACCAGATTATCGGAGCAGTCAAGTTTTTGCACGATACCCACCAGAACCGCGTTGTCACACTGGTTTCCAAAGACATCAACATGCGCATCAAGGCGCGGGCCTTGGGGCTGGCGGCCGAGGATTATTTCAATGACAAGGTTCTGGAAGACACCGATGTCCTCTTTTCAGGCATCCAGGAACTGCCAGAGGATTTCTGGGATGAACACGGCAAGGATATGGAATCCTGGCAGCAGTCGGGGCAGACATTTTATCGTGTGACGGGTCCCCTTGCCGGGGGCTTTGTAATCAATCAATTCGTTTATCTGGAGCATGACAAACCGTTTTACGCGCAGGTCAAGGAGACTAGCGGAAGAACAGCCGTTCTGCAGACGCTGAAAGATTATACTCATCAAAAGAACAATGTGTGGGGCATCACGGCGCGGAATCGCGAGCAGAATTTCGCGTTCAATCTGCTGATGAACCCGGAAGTAGATTTTGTCACCCTGCTGGGACAGGCAGGTACCGGCAAGACGTTGCTTACGCTGGCAGCAGGTCTGATGCAGACACTGGAGCACAAGGTGTATTCTGAAATCATCATGACGCGCGTGACAGTGCCGGTGGGGGAGGATATCGGATTTCTGCCCGGAACCGAGGAAGAAAAGATGACTCCCTGGATGGGCGCACTGGAAGACAATCTGGACGTGCTCAACAAGACAGATAGCAGCGCCGGAGAATGGGGACGAGCAGCGACACTCGATTTGATTCGCTCCCGGATCAAGATAAAATCGCTCAACTTCATGCGGGGGCGCACTTTCATCAACAAGTTTCTGATAATCGACGAAGCGCAGAACCTGACACCTAAGCAGATGAAAACCCTTATTACCCGTGCCGGCCCTGCCACAAAGGTCGTGTGCCTGGGTAACATCGCGCAGATAGATACGCCCTATTTGTCGGAGGGAAGCTCAGGGCTGACCTACGTGGTGGACCGGTTCAAGGGATGGAATCACAGCGGCCATGTCACGTTGCAACGCGGCGAGCGTTCCAGGCTGGCGGATTATGCTGCAGAGATACTGTAAGCGCTATCCCTGCCAAGACCCGCGCACCTTCTCCGCTCTTGGCGGTAGGTCGAGCTAGCCGGATAAGTCTTGGTCGTCGGGCAGAGCCCTGATCTACACTTCCAAAAGTTTACCCGGACAATAGCGAAAGATAGTTCGACTGTAGTCTTAGTAATGACCTGATCTGGCGTAGCTTTCGAATCGGGTATATTCGCCCAGAAAAGTCAGATCGACCTTGCCGATCGGTCCATTCCGCTGCTTTCCTATAATGATTTCAGCGATTCCCTTGTCCGGTGTCTCCGGGTTATAGACTTCGTCCCGGTAGATGAAAAGAATCAGATCGGCATCCTGTTCGATCGCGCCGGACTCGCGCAGATCGGACATGACCGGACGCTTGTTCGGACGCTGCTCGAGGCTTCGATTCAACTGGGATAACGCGACAACGGGCACATGCAGTTCTTTTGCCAGTGCCTTGAGGGAGCGGGATATTTCGGAAATCTCCGTGGCGCGGTTCTCGCCCTGGCTGGCGGCTGACATCAACTGGAGATAATCCACCACGATCAAGCCCAGTTCCCCATGCTGGCGATGCAGTCGGCGCGCGCGCGCCCTTAGTTCCAAGGCATTCAAAGCGGCACTTTCGTCAATAAAAAGCGGAGCGTCGTTCAGCTTACCAAGTGCATGCGTCAGACGGGACCAATCCTCGTCCAGCAGGCGGCCGGTGCGCACCTTGTGCTGATCCAGCTTTCCGACGGAGCCCAGCATACGCATCGCCAGTTGCGCGCCTCCCATTTCCATGCTGAATACCGCTACCGGTTTTTGGAGCGTGAGTGCAACATGCTCGGCAATATTGAGCGAAAAGGCGGTCTTGCCCATCGATGGCCGGCCTGCAACAATAACAAGATCGCCAGGCTGAAAGCCCGAAGTCTTTTCATCCAAATCATGGAAGCCGGTTGCGATTCCGGTCACATCACTTTGATTATCCTGGTTGTAGAGCGTCTCTATACGCTCCACGACCTCCTTCAGCAGCGGCTGGATATCGATAAAACCCTGCTTGCCCCGCGCACCCGCCTCGGCAATTTCAAAAACCCTGGCCTCGGCTTCATCCAGCAGCGTGGCGGCTGAACGCCCAGCAGGGTTGTATGCCGAATCCGTGATGTCGGTCCCCACCTGGGCAAGCTTGCGCATGATTGCTCGTTCGCGCACGATTTCCGCATAGCGGCGGATATTCGCAGCCGAAGGCGTGTTCTGTACGAGGATCCCTACGTAAGCGAGCCCACCGACCCCCTGCAATTCCGCGGATATTTCAAGTGATTCCGCTACTGTGATGACATCGGCCGGTTTGCTATGCTCGACCAGTTTGCAGATATGGCGGTAGATGAGCTTGTGATCCTGCCGGTAGAAGTCATCTTCCGTGATCACGTCCGCTACCTTATCCCATGCGTGATTGTCCAGCATCAATCCGCCCAGTACCGATTGCTCTGCTTCAACCGAGTGCGGTGGCAATTTGTATGATTCGAGTAATTGCTCGTTTGAAGCTGCCGTTACAAATTGAGGCATGGAGTTACGTGACGTTACAGGCATGTCTGGATTTTAACACTGGTTGCAATGAGCCAGAAATCAAAAAGGGCTGTTGCCAGCCCCTTTTGAAAATGAAAAAACAGAACCCTTTCAGGAGACCGATTCACCCAGAACAGATACGACGATATGCGCAGCCACATCGGTATGCAGCACGACCGTTACCGGGTGATCACCCACCTGCTTCAATGAGCCCTGAGGCATGCGTATCATGGATCTTTCAACTTCAAAACCCTGGGCCTTTAGCGCATCCTCGATATCCGCATTGGTAACTGAACCGAACAGCTTACCGTCCACACCTGCCTTTTGAGTGACCTGCAGCATTAATCCTTCCAGCTTGGCAGCACGAGCCTGTGCCGCTGCCAGGATATCCGCCTGGGTTTTCTCCAGTTCTGCACGCTTTGCCTCGAACTCGGCAACGGCCGCCTGGGTGGCGCGCTTTGCCTTGCCCTGCGGGATAAGGAAATTCCGTGCGTAACCGTTTTTAACTTTTACAACATCGCCCAGTTGACCCAGGTTGACAACTTTCTCCATCAGTATGATCTGCATATCAACTCTCCTCAGTGCAAATCAGTATAAGGAAGCAATGCCAGAAAGCGGGCGCGCTCCACGGCAGTACTCAGTTGACGCTGATACCTGGACTTCGTCCCCGTTATGCGCGCCGGAATGATCTTGCCGTTCTCGTTGATGAAATCCTTCAATAATTCGATGTCCTTGTAATCGACTGTTTTGATGCCTTCCGCAGTAAAACGGCAGAATTTCCTGCGTTTGAATAAAGGGCGGTTGGCTTTTTTGTCCTTATCCTTGTCCTTGCCATCCTTACGTTTAGAAATAAAACGAGCCATAATTTTTTCCTGTCTGTAAATAAAGATCCATTTAGATGGGATCGATCCGGTTTACATGCAGCGCCAACTGCAAACTCATGCGGCTTTTTCTTGCAAGAAACCCGGCAAGCTTTACTGTCGCCCCTGGAGTCAGGCCTGCAACAATCTCGGCCATCTGCGCCAAGGCTACGGCAGAAACTTCACACTCCACCTGCCTTGGCTTTCCTGCCTCGACCTGGCGGGAAACATGTCTGATCTTGAGTTCGACTACTGCCACTCCGGCCGGGCTATAACGCAAGCTACCGATTTCCGTAACCGTTCCGCAAATTTCAGTCCGATTGCAATCCAATGACTTGGCAGCCTAGGTTGCAAGCGTCGTTTCCTTGGCTTCCTCTGCGGGCTGCGGAGCGGATTTGGCCTTCTCTTCGCGCATCATGGGTGACGGTGCGGTAATCGCCCCATCCATTTTGATGGTAAGGTGGCGCAATATGGCGTCATTGAATTTGAATGCGTGCTCCAGCTCGTCCAGCGCTTCCTGATCACATTCAATGTTCATGAGTACATAATGTGCCTTGTGAACCTTCTGGATCAGGTACGCGAGCTGGCGCCGTCCCCAATCTTCCAGGCGATGCACCTGCCCGTTTCTGGCGGTTACGATGCTGCGATACCGCTCGATCATTGCGGATACCTGCTCGCTTTGATCGGGATGAACAATGAATATAATTTCGTAATGTCGCATGCAGTCTCCTTATGGGTAAAGCCTCCCGATGCGGGCACGGTGAGGCAAGGTCGAATGTTTCAAGAGGCCGGTACTATACTCAACCCGCTGGAAAATATCAATTTTAATCGGGGTTATAGGAGGGCAGTTAACACTTGTTTCGCGGTCCGCGTGCTGCGATGAAAAGCGTGGGGGCAGGGCGCGAAACAAGTGTTAACCGGCCCTGGGGGCATATCTCTGGCGGTACGTTTCAAACAGGCAAATGCCCGCGCTCACGGAAACGTTGAGGCTTTCCACACTGCCCAGCATGGGAATCGAAACCAGCTGATCGCAGTTTTCCCGCGTCAGCCGCCGCATTCCTTTCTCTTCCGAACCCAGTACCCATGCGATGGGTCCATCAAGCTCGAGGACGCCAAGCTGAGTATCGGCATCGGCAGCCGTTCCCAGAATCGTTACCCCCCGCTGCTTCAACCCGCGCAGGGTGCGAGTGAGATTCGTCACGGAAATATAGGGAACGTTATCTGCCGCCCCGCTTGCCACCTTGTGCACTGCAGCGGTGAGGCCCACAGCGCGGTCTTTCGGCGCAATCACAGCATGAACACCAAAAGCATCTGCAACACGCAGGCAGGCACCGAGGTTATGAGGATCCTGAATACCATCCAGCACCAGAAGCAGCGCGGGCTCAGTGAGGGTATCGAGCACATCGTCGATATCCACATACGCACGGGCGGAGTCGATACGCGCGACTACGCCCTGGTGCCGGGCACTGCCCGCCAAAGCCATGAGCCTCGCATTGTCGCATGCAATCAACCGTATGCCCTGGGTTTCCGCCAACGTCGCCAGATCGCGGGCACGTTGATCTCTTCGCTCCGCATCGAGGAAAATCTCCCGGACGCTGGCCGCATTCTGGCGCAGCCGGCTGGTAATCGCATGGAAACCGAATATAAAACGCGAGCCTGACATCTATAGTAATGAGTAATTGCAAAAAATGATAAACGGGAGGCGGACACTCACCCCGGAAATCAACTCGCTGCCCCGGTTTTTATTTTCCCCGCATTCGGGGCGTTTTCGGCGAGCACAAAATCTATCTTGCTGGATTCCAGATCGACTCGAACCAGCCTGACTCTGAGCCGATCACCCAGTCGATAGCGCTTCCCCGTGCGCTCCCCCAGCAACATGTGCCTGACTGCGTCAAAATGGAAATAATCGCTGGGCAGCTCTGAAACATGCACGAGTCCCTCGACATAAATTCCGTCCAGAGCCACAAAAAGACCAAAACCGGCGACACCACTGACAACTCCCTCAAAGTATTCTCCGATTCTGTCCTGCATGTAATAGCACTTGAGCCACGTTTCGACATCGCGCGTAGCCTCGTCTGCCCGGCGCTCCGTCTGTGAACAATGCTCGCCCAGTTCGTACCAGTTGCCGGGAGAATATGCTGCTTTGCTCAGGACAGCCTTGATGGCCCGATGTACCAGCAGATCCGGATAACGCCTGATGGGGGATGTAAAGTGCGTATAGGATTCATATGCCAGGCCGAAATGGCCGACGTTGTCCGGACTGTACACTGCCTGGCGCAAGGATCGAAGCATCACGGTCTGCAACAGCTGCGCATCGGGCCTATCCTTTATTGTAGATAACGTACGAGCATAATCTTTCGCCTTGGGGTTATCCCCTCCACCTAACTGAACACCGAATTCCTTGAGAAAATCACGCAGAGCGGCCAGTTTTTCCGGTGTCGGACCTTCGTGGACGCGATAGAGAGTCGCCTGCTTGTGTTTCTGTAGAAAATCGGAGGCACATACATTAGCGGCGAGCATGCATTCTTCGATGATGCGATGCGCGTCGTTGCGTTGTATCGGCAGGATGCGCTCGATTTTGCCCTCATCGTTGAAGATCATGCGCGTTTCGATCGTTTCAAAATCAATCGCTCCACGCAGGTTTCGCGCTTTCAGCAATACCTTGAATAATTTGTAGAGCAACTGGATGTGCGGCAAGAGATCCTTATATTGCTTCGCTTCCTCTCCCTTGGGATTCTCCAGCATGGCCGCCACTTTTGTATAGGTAAGCCGGGCGTGAGAAAACATGACTGCGGGATAAAAACGATAGCCTTTGAAGTCGCCTGCAAAATCCAGACTTATTTCACACACCATAGATAAACGATCTACCTCCGGGTTGAGAGAACAGAGCCCATTCGATAGCGCTTCCGGCAGCATGGGGATGACGCGTCGTGGAAAATAGACAGAATTCCCACGATTATATGCCTCCTGATCGAGAGCGTCGCCCGGCTTTACATAATGGCTGACGTCGGCGATGGCGACATAAAGCTTGTAATCCTTTCCATCACGTTCGCAATATACGGCGTCGTCGAAATCCCGCGCGGTTTCGCCATCTATTGTCACCAACGGGAGATGACGCACGTCTTCCCTCTTGACCAAGTCTTTTTTTAACACCTTGGATGGAAGACGTTCTGAAAGCTTTTCTACGTCCTGTGGGAACCGGTAAGGCAAGTCGTGTTTGCGAAGCGCAATTTCAATCTCCATTCCGGGGGCCGTGTACTCGCCCAGAATCTCCTTGATGCGACCGATCGGCTGCGCATGTTTGCTTGGCTGCTGGAGGATCTCCACCATAACGACCTGGCCCGGTTTTGCATTCATCGATTCTTCCTTGGGTACCAGAATATCCTGGCTGATACGTCTGTTCTCCGCCTCCACGTAGAGAATTCCATAATCCGCATGCAATCGTCCCACTAGCTGCGTCACCGCACGTTCCAGCACCTCTACGATAGTCCCTTCCCGGCGGCCTCGTCGGTCAACCCCGATTTCACGCACCATTACGCGATCACCATGCATCGCCTTATGCATTTCCTTCGCACTCAGAAACAGATCAGGACTGCCGTCCTCAGGCACCAGGAAACCAAATCCATCCGGGTGACCCTGAATCTTGCCTTTGATGAGATCGAGCTTCTCCACCATGCAGATATCGCCCTTCCGATTGCGCATGATCTGGCCTTCGCGCAACATGGCAGAAAGACGGCGACTGAAGATTTCGTCTTCTTCTTCGGTGATTCCGAGCAGGTTCTGCAATGCTTCCTCGGGTACCGGAACGCCTTGCTCTTCGAGTATCCGGAGTATGAATTCCCGGCTGGGCAGCGCATGCCCATAACGCTCTTTTTCCCGTTCAAGATAAGGGTCAAGCTTGCGGAGCTTTTGTTTCTTCTTGATTGTCAAAGCTGATTTCCTATAGAATTGCGCCTCTGTCCCATCGTTGGACAGATTCGCTCATTGCCCAGATGGCGGAATTGGTAGACGCACTAGGTTCAGGTCCTAGCGGTGGCAACACTGTGGAGGTTCGAGTCCTCTTCTGGGCACCAATCAAAACATTTCCGCTGATTCCACCTGTACTAACTGTACCGGCCCAAAAGGCACAAGGAGTGCTGCTTTTCTCAGTATAGCAGGACAGCGCAGCACACTCCCGGAATTACCCCTGCTATCTATTTTTTCCTTTCGTTACACTCAGGCTCTGCGGTGATTTTAGCCGGAAGATTCCAAGGAATAGCTAGCTGTAAAATTTTACAGCTATTCACGCCCCGGGATCTGTTGTCTCATAACGTGCTCGTGTCCCAAAAGAAACTGCGGCTCCGACTACCGCAATAGGTTGTCTTGCTGCGCATGGACTACGCTTTGGCGAATCCAGAAGGCGATGTGTTCATCCGCCATCGGAAGGGGCAGGAAAGCATGCTTGATAAGCTGATGGGGTAAGCTGGTTGGTAAAGTGAATCCGATTCTCGCCGTTAAAGACTTGTGTTCAAGAAAATCCAGCTTGTGTCTCTATCATGATTAGTAAATATATTCCAGCTGCCTGTTATCGTTGGTTACGAACTCTGGCAAGAGATCCAATAAGGCGAAAACAACGGGATTGGACCAGGAAAACAAGGATATTCCGACGAGAATACCTGCTCGTACGCCGCTTGAATTACCCCCTCCGGAGGCAATTTTAAATTCTTCCGACTTGAATTACAGTCACTTGAGCTCATCCAGATGAACGACATCGTGGCCGCCTTTAACGAATATTTCGAAGTTATCGATGTCGATACCCCGGAATTGTTGCGTGACGCATTCCGGGTTCGCTATCAGGTGTTATGTGTCGAACAACGTGCTCCAGGTTTTCCAGCATCGCGCTATCCAGAGAAAATGGAAAGCGATGATTATGACCGCCACTCATCTCATATACTTCTGCGTCACTGTCCTTCTGGTGCCATTGTTGGAACAGCTCGCCTGATCCTACCAGATCCGCTCGACCCCGAAAAACCGTTTCCGACTGAGCGATACATGACGCTCAATTCCGATCCTGTCGACCTCGGTAAAATCTCCCGGCAGAACATAGGGGAAATATCACGCCTTCATATTGTCCGAGCGCTTTGTCGTCGCAAGGAAGACCATGAGAGAAGTGAAGAAGGAGTGGCTGTTGAAGAAAGCGAAATAAAAATACGGCGACGTTTCCCTCACCCGATACTGGCTCTTGCCGTTGGGCTCATACGGGCATCCGCTGCTCATGACATTACTCACTGGATTTCGATCATGGATCCCGCGCTGAACAGATTGTTAAGCCTCTACGGGTTACAGCACGATTCCATTGGCCCGCTTACCGAGTACTATGGTCAACGAGGCCCCTATTATTCCAACCTCACCCACATGCTGGATAGGATGAATAAAAAACATAAAGATATCTGGGAGCTGGTTACTGATTACGGCAGGGTCATCCCAAAGCCTCAGAGGGATGAGATTGCCTCGACACCTCATCCCTCTGCTCTTGTCAATATTTAAAGCGGTTGACGCCCGAATCACGCTCACGATAAAGCGGGACTTCCTCGGAATTGTGATATCCCCATTTTTCATTCGAACTTCCCAACGACTCAAGCTGTCCTGAGCGCTCCCCGTGACGCACGCAAGGTAATGTCTACGGGGCAGATAAAAAAACTTGTGATAATTAAAATAAAAATCAGTCATCTGATTTCGGCTATATGCCTGCTACTCGGCCTTTTATTCGTGGCGGGTAAAACGTGGGCAGTCGAGCCCTATGAAATCGTGACTAACTCCGGCGTCAGCGAAAAAACCCTTTCCAAAAACGCTTTGCGCGCCATCTTCGGTATGCGCCTGCATACATGGTCGGACGGCAGTCCCATTCATGTGTTCGTGCTTCCAGATGAGGCCCCTCTGCACATTACGTTCTCCAAGGAAAAACTGAATGTTTTTCCATATCAACTCCGGGCAGCATGGGACCGGCTGGTGTTCTCGGGTACGGGACAGGCGCCGGAAACAGTCGCTTCTCCAGAGGAAATGCTTGCAAAAGTCGGTAGCACACCCGGAGCAATTGGCTATTTAACTCGATCCAGAATGGATGGCAGCGTCAATGTTCTACACGTCAAGTAACCACATTCGCCGCTGTTTGATGCGAGAGGTTATCCGGCTCGTCGTGGTGTCTGCCGTCCTTTCGAGTTATGTTGCTTACGCACAAAAACTGCCAATTCCTCAGAACCTCCCAAACAATCTGCAAATTCACGGCTTTGCCAGCCAGGGTTGGCTCAAGAGCACGGACAACAATAACGTTTTCGGGAAAAGCAGTTCCGATAGCGGAAGTTTTGACTTCAGGGAACTGGGACTGAATGCTTCCATGAGGCCCAAGCCCAACCTCCAGTTTTCGGCTCAGATGATTTCCCGCACTGCGGGAAGGGGGAGTCCGGGCAACATCCGGCTCGATTACGGATTCATTGACTATGCGTTTCTATCGGAAGAAAACAGCAAGATAGGAATACGCCTGGGCAGGATGAAGAATCCGCTCGGCTTTTATAATGACACCCGCGATGTTCCCTTCACACGGCCCAGCATACTTTTACCTCAATCAATCTATTTTGATCGCGTACGCAAAGTTGCAATTGCTGCGGACGGGGTACATTTATACGGTGAATACCGTTTCGATCACGGTGTCCTATCTTTCCAGGGTGGACCGGTACGTCCATTAGTCAGAGGTGCTGAAGCAGAGGTAGCGCTGTTGGGCCGGGGGGGGGCAGGCCATCTTGCTCCAGACATCTCCTATATTGGCCGTATAAGCTACGAACTCGATGAGGGCCGACTTCGTTTTGCATTCAGCGGAACGGATTTGAACATAGATTATGACCCCGCAAGCGGCGATCGGCTTGGCGCGGGCTCAATTCGCTTTACACCTCTCATTTTCTCCGCGCAATATAACGCAGAACGCTGGAGTTTCACTTCGGAATACGCGCTCCGCCATTTTGAATATAAAAATTTTGGCGTGGCGGCCCTCAATCAGGATTTCTTTGGCGAAAGCTATTACCTTCAGGGAGTCTATCGAATCACGCCAGAATGGGAAGCGCTCGCTCGTTACGATGTACTGTATACGGACAGCGATGACCGCAGCGGAAAAAAATGGGCAGCGGCTACAGGCGGCGCTCCGCATCGACGGTTTGCTAAAGACATTACCGTAGGGCTGCGTTGGAACGTCACGCCTGAGTTCATGTTGCGCGCCGAGTATCACCGCGTGAATGGAACAGGCTGGCTTTCGACTCTTGATAATCCCAATTCGGGAGACCTGTCGCCGCATTGGAATCTGTTTTCCATCCTCGGCTCCTACCGGTTCTAGACATGCTGCAGGATAAGTATTTTCATAATCAGGCTATGCAGAAAAATGGAGCGATAGCACCTGAAAAGCCCCAAAAATTTCTGGGGCTGAAGTGGAAAGTTCTGCTGCTGAGCAGTCTTATACTGATTGCCATCGTGGTTTCATTCACGGGAATTACCTATCTGAGTCTGATGGATGACTTCGAGAGCCGGAGAAATGCCCAGCACCAGCGCTATGCCAAGGAAGTTGAAGGACTGATTGACCAGGTTTCGATAAATTTGCATCAACTCGCCGGATTGATTCCTTTCCTGGAAGGAATGGATAAGAGTCTGCTCTCAGGTAACAAAGAATACGTCACTCAAGCATTTGATCCATATTGGGGGCCTTTGCAACTCAACAAGGGTATCGAATTGCTGCGTTTTTACGATAGCTCAAATCAACAACTGGCAGGTTGGGGGACTCCCCAGCCTGATACTCACGACGTATTGCTGTCAGCTTGGGTGCATGAGGTGAATGCCCAGGAAAAGCCGATGAGCCACCTCAGCTGCCCCACCAGCTGCATGCAATTTGCCGTGGCGCCTCTGCTCGTGGAAGGTAACAACGTGGGCGTGATCGTCATCGGGACACCCCTGGTCGATGTGATTCTGGGTTTCAAGGATATCTCGGGCGCCGATATCGCATTGCTGGTGAGCGAAAAAGGCGATTTGCCCGAAAGCAACAAGGTGAAAATTGCGAACTGGAATGTCACGATTGCTGCACACAGCAGGGAAATGAACATTACTGTTCTGGATGAAGTTGCAGCGAGTTATCCGGACCTGGAGAGTCTGGAGGAGGGCATCCTGGTTTCGTGGCGCGATAGACACCTGCAGATAAAGCCGCTGTTTCTGGAGAGAATGGCTGTGTCGGAAGACGGTGCTCACTTCATGGTTGTAACTGACATTACCTCCACGATCCGTACCATTCATAGCTCGACACAGCAAAACATGATAATTGGCCTAGTCGGGCTCATATTCTCTGAAATACTGTTGTTCATCATTCTCACCAAGCCGCTGTCGCGGCTCAAGCACATCGTTTTTACTCTCCCTCTTCTGGCCCGCAGCAGTTTCAAGAATTTTCGCCTGGAGCTTCGCTCTGCCGGCCAGAAACGATGGATGAAAGATGAAATTGACCTGCTGGATGAAACAGCGGTGGCTCTGTCACATCAACTGGAGAAGCTCGAGGATCAGGTGGCGGACAGGACCCGTATACTGGCGAGCAAGATGGACGAGCTAAGCAAGGAGAGGGATTTCATTAACAATCTGCTGGACATTGCGCAAGTGATCGTAATCACGCAAAAGGCGGATGGTGAGATTCTCACACTCAATGCCTATGGTGAAACGCTTATTCAGTATACTGAAAAAGAACTGCAGGGAACGCCTTTTCTCCATCTTCTGGCACTCGATGGAAATCTGCACGATCTTCCCGTTCACTTGGAAGAGGTACGGTGCCAACGAAGAGATCAGCTTCGGCACGAAGCGAATATCGTATGCAAGGATGCTTCCATTTGTAATATTCTGTGGCTGCATTCACGCCTGACCCGGCACAACGAGGATGACCCCGCAATGTTATCGGTGGGTCTCGACATGACGGAACACAAGCGTGCTGAAGGGCGTCTTGCCTGGCTGGCGGATCACGATCCGCTCACCGACCTTTTCAATCGCCGCCGCTTTCAGGAAGAGCTGGAACAGATGCTGAATCTCGCCGCGCGCTACGGGTATTCCGGAGCCTTGCTCTTTTTCGACCTTGATCAGTTCAAGTATATCAACGATACCAGCGGGCATCAGGCGGGGGATGCCTTACTTAAAATGGTAGCGCGTTTGCTGCTTGGCAATATTCGCAGCGTCGACATACTCGGACGTCTGGGAGGCGATGAATTCGCAGTGATTTTGCCCCAAACCACAGCCGAAGGGGCGATAGAAGTGGCAAAAAATACGCTTGCGAGCCTGAATCAGGGAAAGATTACGATAAATGGTCGCACTCATAAAGCGTCAGCCAGCGTCGGTATCGCACTTTTTCCGGAGCATGGTAGCAATGTCCACGATCTCCTGGCCGCAGCCGATCTCGCCATGTATCAGGCAAAGGAAGCCGGACGAGGAGGATGGCATTTGTTTTCTGATGAAGAGAAAACACGTGAACGGATGCATACACTCGTCTATTGGAAGGAGAAGATTGAGTATGCCCTTTCACACGAACGTTTCCTATTCTATTTCCAGCCTATCATGCATGTTCGACGCAGAACCATCGATCATTACGAGGTGCTGCTCCGCATGATCGACAATGATGGAACCATTCTTGCGCCCCAGTTTTTCATCCCCGCAGCAGAACAGACAGGTCTTATTCATGCCATCGACCACATGGTTTTACGTAAATCGATTGCGCAATCAGCTGAAATACAGCGCGCCGGTCAGTGCATCCGTTTTTCCATAAACTTGTCGGCGCACGCATTTCACGATCCGGAACTGCTGCCGATACTGAAAGGTGCATTTGCCGAGTATGGCGCGGATCCATCGAATTTCATGTTTGAAATAACCGAGACAGCAGCGCTCGAGGATTTGCCCGCGGCGCGGGAACTCATGGAGATGATTAAAAAGCTGGGCTGCAGTTTCACGCTGGATGATTTCGGAGTCGGTTTCTCCTCCTTCTATTACATCCGGCAACTGCCGATCGACGTTGTAAAGATCGATGGCTCATTCATACGAAATCTGGCAGACAGCCCCGATGACCAAATACTGGTGCAGGCTTTGTGCGATGTGGCAAGGGGATTCGGAAAGAAGACAACAGCGGAGTTCGTGGAAAATGCAGCGACTTTTTCAATCCTTGAGAAAATGCAGATCGACTATGCTCAGGGATTTTTAATTGGAACACCTTCTCCCGCTTATGACACATCGTTCAGCAATTTCGTGAAGATGTGACGGAAGCCATGCTCTGGTATGTCGGGAATGTGTTGAAGAGAGCAGGTCTTGATCTCGAACCCGCCATCGCCATCTTTTGCGAGCAGACTCGTCTTTCACGCTTCGTCCGGCTCGGGATCGTCCGCAAACTCCACTTTTGGATTGCTATCTGATGGGTCTTCTTCCTGGCCTTCCCTAGGGTCAATCTCGCCGGGAATTTTTGGAGTTGTGCACGCAACATCTGCGTTTTGTGCCCTGTGGCGCAGCGCATGGTCCATCAATACCAGTGCGAGCATTGCTTCCGCGATGGGCGTAGCCCGGATACCGACACAGGGATCATGCCTGCCGTGAGTTTCCACTATTGCCGGGTTGCCCATCTTGTCTACTGAGCGGCGCGGCAGACGTATGCTTGAAGTAGGCTTGACAGCGATATTCACTACGATATCCTGACCGGTGGAAATCCCGCCCAATATGCCTCCTGCATTATTGCTGAGAAAACCCTCGGGACTGATTTCGTCGGAGTGCTCGGTTCCCTTCTGACTCACAGCAGCAAATCCGGCTCCGATTTCGACGCCTTTGACGGCATTGATGCTCATCATGGCATAGGCGATTTCGGCATCCAGGCGGTCATATACAGGTTCGCCCCACCCCACGGGCACACCTTCGGCAACCACACGAATCTTGGCGCCCACCGAGTCGCCCGATTTCCGCAGCTTGTCCATGAATTCTTCCAGGCTTGGCACGATGTCCGGGTCAGCCGAAAAAAAAGGATTCTCACCCACCGCTTCCCATTGCTTGAATGGAATCTCGACAGGTCCCAGTTGCGCCATGTGACCTCGTATTACCACTCCATATCTTGCACGGAGCCATTTTTTTGCTATGGCCGCTGCCGCCACCCGTACGGCAGTTTCGCGCGCGGACGAACGTCCTCCTCCCCGGTAATCGCGTATGCCATATTTTTGCCAATAAACATAGTCCGCGTGCCCGGGGCGGAAAGTGTCCATGATTTTGCTGTAGTCCTTGCTGCGTTGATCTTCGTTGCGAATCAACAGTGCGATCGGCGTTCCCGTAGTCTTGCCCTCGAACACGCCCGACAGGATTTCCACCGTATCGGACTCGCGTCGCTGGGTCACGTGACGGGAAGTACCGGGCTTGCGCCGATCCAGATCCTGCTGGATATCCTCAGCGGACAGCTCCATTCCCGGGGGACAACCATCCACTACGCACCCTATGGCAGGGCCATGGGATTCCCCGAAAGATGTCACGCAAAACAGTTTGCCAAAAGTATTGCCGGACATTTCACTTTTCTAGCCAAATCAAGGCTCGAAGTTTAACATATCCCCATAGCCTTACCGTCCTCCGGTACGCCTTTCATTCCTGTTCCACTCATATCCGAGGATCGACCAGCAATCCAGAAAGAAGAATAAAGGGAAATCATGAAAGCGATCCTGATGAATGTTCCGGGTGCACCAGAGGTATTGACCCCTGCCGATGTTCCCACACCCGATCTTGCCGGCGCGTTCGATGTCCGGGTGAAGTTGCACGCGGCTGGTGTAAATCCAATCGACACCAAGGTGCGCAAGGCCAATATGTATTACCCGGACAGGCTTCCGTCTATCCTCGGATGTGATGGGGCAGGTGTGGTTGAAGCCGTTGGCAGTTCAGTGACTCGGGTACGCGCAGGCGATGAAGTCTTCTTTTTCAATAACGGTCTAGGTGGGGCGCCTGGAAGCTATGCAGAATACGCGGTAGTGCATGAAGATTATCTGGCATTGAAACCCAAGAACCTGTCAATGGTGGAAGCAGCCGCTGTTCCGTTGGCTCTGATTACTGCATGGGAAGCACTGATAAAGCGCGGCAATCTCAAGGAGGGCCAGACTGCGCTGATTCATGCGGGTGCGGGCGGCGTAGGCCATATTGCCATCCAGCTTGCCCGATACCTGAAAGCCCGAGTTGCCACGACAATTTCCAGCGAGGAAAAGGCCGCCTTCGTGCAATCCCTGGGAGCCGAGCTTGCAATCGATTATCGCCAAAATGACTTTGTGGACACTGCGCTCGAATGGACGGAGGGGCTGGGTATGAACCTCGCTCTGGATACTGTCGGTGGAGAGACGTTCTGCAAATCCTTCTCCGCCATCCGGCTGTATGGCAGGATAGTGTCGCTGCTTTCAACGGCCTGTGATGCAAAGCAACTCAATACTGCCCGGCTGCGCAACCTGAGCATCGGTTATGTGCAAATGACCGCTCCCCTTTATTTCGGTTTACATCCGGCGCGTGTAGTTCAAACCAGCATACTTGAACAAGGTGCGAGGCTGCTTGAACAAGGTATTCTCAAGATTCACGTCAGCCGCACGCTGCCTCTGACGGAAGCCGCCGAAGCGCATCGTTTGATCGAAGCGGGACATACTCTGGGCAAGATAGTGCTGAAGATTGCGTAGCAATTTCATTCTTCCAGGCATTCCTGCCGAGCTTGGGTTTTCAAGAAGAATCCTGGATTTCCAGAGTTCCTCCCGTTTTCAGCTTTTTCCCTCGTCGGTTGAAGTCCCCACTTTCGATCCCAGATCCATCGCAAGTCGCTGGAGTGCTTCGCCTTCATCCAGGCCATCGAGGAAGCGCCGGGGTATCCCCGACAAGCCGACCTGGGCTCCAACGAGTGCACCGGTTAAAGCGGCCCGAGCCTGATTTTCGCCGCCGCCATTCACTGCGTGGAGCACAGCCGATTCGAAATCATTCGGAAAACGGGCAGTGAGATGATAGGCCGCGGGAAGCTGATGATAAATGGCGCAGGTCATGCCATACACAATGGAGACTTTCCATGCCGGTTCTATCCGGATATCCGGGTCTAGCGCAGCTGCCGCTATATATGAGGGCGTGAGCAGGGCGTCCGGAGAGACAGAATATCCACTTTCGCACGGAAGGTCCTCTTGAGGCGGCTGCAAGTCGGTGTGGGCCATCGTATGGAAAGGTAATTTTCCCGCCTTTGCCAATCGCATGAGCTTGCCGGAAAGACTCCTGTTGAGCTGGTGCCCCTGCACCAGGAGACCCAGCACTGACCCGTATGCGACAGTCAGGGTAACCACAGTACCGTCGATCTGGGTAAGACGGGTATTGCTGGAGATAACGGCCGCCATCTCTTGCGGTTGGAAGGCGTAACGGACGGCCAGGGCCAGCGTGCGTCCTATTGCTTCAGTGGTATCGGCCTGACCTCCTGTTTGCCCCCATGGCAGGTTCTGCTGGACACGCTTGCGCCAAGCGTCGCGAATCGACTGCTGGGTATATCCGCCAGGGCCGTTCACGGGCATGCCGTTAAGAAATGGGAATATTTCCTCATCCATCCGCTGGCAGAAATCCGCTTCGTCATAGCCGCCGCGCTCGACGAGCGAGCGCAGCATGAGCCGGAGAATGATACCGGTCTGGGACAACTGGCCTGCCTTGAGATCACTATGGTAGCGGCCGGGCTTGGGATCGGTATAAGTTGTGATCCAGTCGCCGTAGTCGCGGCGGAGCACTGCCAGATCGTAGTACCAGTGAGGACCGAGGCCCAGGGCATCCCCGATAAAAGCGCCCATGATGGCGCCGGCAGCGCGGTTCTGTATGGCAGGGTCGGACATGTTCTGATCCTCCTCTTCGCAGGAAATACACAAGTTTCAGCTTCGAATCGTGAAGCGTAACAGCAGGCGGAAGAACCGTTTTGTTACACTGACCGCATGAGGGTCTGCAAAACCCGCTCAATCAGAAAGGGGTATGTATCCGAACAATTTTGATAAACGGGAACAGGATAGGATCTATATCCACCTATTCTTGTTAAAGGTTAAAGGGAGCCTGAAAATAGAACCCTGAGCATCTCCATACCCCACGCCACACCAAACCCGGTCACCGGGCTTCCCACCGCGCCCAGCCCTTCCTTGTGATTGCTCGCGGAAAGGTCCATATGCAGCCAGGGAACGTCATCCACGAAGCGATTGAGAAATCTGGCGGCGAGAATATGATCGGCCTCGCCCTCCAGGGTGCACTGCCTGACATCGGCAATTTTGCTTTCCAGTTCGACATCATAATCGGCATCGAGGGGAAATCCCCAGACCCGTTCGCCTGTTACCCTCCCTGCTGCCAACGCCTTCTGCATCAACTTTTCGCGATTGCTGAAAATGCCGCTGTAGCGCGATCCCACCGCCACGTGCATGCTTCCTGTCAGCGTTGCGAAATCCATCATCATATCGGGCTTCTCTCTTGCTGCCATCGTCAGGGTGTCCGCGAGCACCATCCGACCTTCGGCATCCGTATGGACGATCTCTACAGTAGTCCCATCGAGCGTCCTGATGACATCATTCTGCTTGTAGGCATGCGGACTGATATGATTCTGTGCGATGGCAAGCCAGCAATCGATATTCACGGGGAGGTTGGCGCGGGTTGCAGCCAACAGTATGCCCAAGGCAACAGCGGAGCCGTTCATGTCCTCGTGCATGCCATGCATGTAACGTGCCGGCTTCAGGTTATGCCCTCCGGTATCGAAGCAGATGCCCTTGCCCACCAGGGCGACTGTCTTGTCCACTTTTTTCATCCGGCGCCGCACGTGCACTATGGCTGCATCTTCGGGATCGCTCCCCTGGGCAACCGCGACAAAAGCGCCGGCACCCATCTCGCGCAGCGTTTTCACATCGAAGTCCTGATAATCCCAGCCTTCCCTTGTCGCCAGTTCCTGGAGGCGCTTGCGGTAGAGTCCCGGCGTCAACTCATTGGGCGGCAACACTGTAAGCTCCCGCGTAAGCAGATTTCCTTCCGCCGTGGCTTTCAGCAGGGCAAAATTATCCGCTTCCTCGTGCCCGTGCAGCACGATTCGTTCGAGCCCGCGGTAGCTCTCCTCCTTTTTACCCGTTTTGCGCGATGGCAGTAATGAACCGTTGATCCACGCCGCGTAGAGTGCCAGTTGTGCCGCCATTCGCCTTTCGCCGGAGTCGCCATAAACGGTAACGCTTATTTCCGAAGGGCTTTCTTCCAGCAACAACTGCACGGCTTTGCGCATCGATACTTGCTGTTCGAACACGGATTTGACCGGATCAATCCTCACCCATGCGCATAATTCGCCACTCGCGAGATTGGCTGAAACCGGCGTTCCGCTGATTTCTTCCGCCTTCATTTTGCGCCGCGACAACAAGATGCTCAGCAAATCTTTTCCGAAAAAATCGAGCTCATCCGATGATTCGGCCCGTACTGGCAATACCACCAGGATATGAGTGGCTTTGCCTGCGTCGTCAAGGGAGGCGAGGGGAGCATTTGTCTGTGTGAGCGCTGCAAGCATGGAGCCACCTTTATTCTGCTAGAATGTCCATTATACTCGGGGTGTTTCCTTTTACTAAATTCCGCAGCCTTCCGCAGCCCGACAATAGACTTCGATGCGCCAGTACCTCGATCTCATGCAGCATGTTCTGGAGCACGGACAAAAAAAATCCGATCGCACGGGTACTGGCACGCTTTCGGTTTTCGGCTACCAGATGCGCTTCGACTTGTCTGAAGGTTTTCCCCTGCTGACGACAAAGAAACTGCATCTGAAATCCATCATTTACGAACTGCTCTGGTTTCTGAAAGGGGATACCAATATAGGGTATCTCAACGAAAATGGCGTTTCCATCTGGGATGAATGGGCGGATGAGAATGGCGATCTGGGGCCGATATATGGGCGCCAGTGGCGCTCGTGGCCGGACGGGAAGGGAGGCCATATCGATCAGATCAGGCAGGTAGTCGAGCAGCTCAGGAAAACGCCCGATTCCCGCCGCATGCTCGTATCGTCCTGGAATGTGGGTGAACTGCAGGAAATGAAGCTGGCGCCTTGCCACGCACTGTTTCAGTTCTATGTGGCGGATGACAAGCTTTCCTGCCAGCTTTACCAGCGCAGCGCTGACATCTTCCTCGGTGTTCCGTTCAATATTGCCTCCTATGCTCTGCTTACGCTCATGATGGCGCAAAGCTGTGATTTACGCGCGGGTGAATTCGTCCATACTTTTGGCGATGCCCATCTTTATCTCAACCATCTGGAACAGGCACGCGAGCAATTGGGGCGGGCACCGAAAAAACTGCCTATCATGAAATTGAACCCGGCAATCCGGGATGTTTTCGACTTCCGGTATGAGGATTTCAACCTGGAAGGGTACGGTCCTCATCCGTCAATCAAGGCACCCATTGCAGTATGACACCTCGACTCTCCGTTTTGGTGGCGATGGCGCGAAATCGCGCCATCGGTAATAACAATGCAATCCCCTGGAGACTGCCGCACGACCTCAAGCATTTCAAGGAGCTCACGATGGGGCATCCCATCATCATGGGACGCAAGACGTATGAATCCATCGGCAGGCTTCTTCCCGGCCGCACCAGCATCATTATCACGAGACAACCGGATTATGAAGTTCCGGGCGCACTGGTGGTCAGATCCATAGGAGAAGCGCTCAGCGCCTGCAGGCAGACAAGAAGCGGAGAAGAGGGGCGCCTCGATCAAGTGAACGAATGTTTCGTCATTGGGGGTGCAGATATATTCCAGCAGATGCTGCCGCTATGTGATCGCCTGTATATGACCGAGATCCACAGGGATTTCGAGGGTGACACGTATTTTCCGGAATTTGACAGAAATGATTGGTGGGAGGTCTCGCGCGAAGAGCATGTGGATGACAGTGGGTTGGAGTACCATTTTGTCACACTCGATCGCAAGGCAAGTCAGCAGGAACAAGGCGCTTAAGAACCTGAATCTCGGATTTTTGAATCCCGATTTCTGATTCCTGACAAGCGTTCCTGCAAAAAAAGTGGCGGGCCACAGATAACTGTGCCCCGCCTTTTTTATTATTATTGTCCGGTTGCGCTGCCTGACCGTCCCGGAACCTGCTTGACCAGCCCGGGCTGGCAAGCGGGAATCCTTATTTTATTGAGTTACAGGACGACGACCTCTGGCAAAGGAAAGCCGTTGAAGTTACTGGCATAGGCTGTCGTATAAGCGCCGGCATTGGGTATATAGATGAAATCACCTTCCTCAATATCCTCCGGCAGCAGTTCATCGCGCATGAGAATATCGACCGAATCACAGGTTGGCCCCGCTACAGACCAGGGGATGCTCGGTCCCCTGCGATCAGAAAGAATTTCATACCGTAAGCCCTCCGTGACCTCGATCACGCCCCCAAAGACGCCTGCATCCCAATACATCCAGCGTTTGCCGTTGCGAGTGGCCGTTCCTACTACGCGGCAGACAAAATAGGCCGCATCCGAGACGAGGTAGCGCCCGGGCTCAGCCATGATGCGAATGTTCTCCGGCAGGTTCGCAATCGCTTCGTTCACGACTTCACCGATAACTTCTATCGATGGAATGGGCTTGACATGCCGCACCGGATAGCCGCCGCCGATGTTGAGCAAACGCGGTGACAATCCTGCCTGGCGCATGTCGGCGAATACCTTGATTGCCCGCTCGATGCCCACCCGCCAATTCTGTGGATTGCGGCATTGCGAACCGACGTGGAAGGTCACTCCGGCGAGATCAGCCTGGAGGTTCGCGGCTTCGTCAATAATCTCCTTGATCTCGGCCACATGCGTGCCGAACTTGCCGGCAAGCGGCCAGTCGCTCCCGATGTTAGGCGTATCTATCCGCAAATACAGTTTCGCATCCGGCTTCACGCTGATGATCTTGCGTAGCTCCTCGACACTATCCAGTACATACCACTCCACACCTTTGGCTGCGGCATATTCCAGGTACGCCCGCGATTTCATCGGATTACTGTAATAAATATCCGCGGCAGGCACATTCAGACTGAGCAGGAGGTCAAGCTCTGAAATGGAGGCAATTTCAAATCCAACGCCTTCCTCGATCAGCGTTTTCAATACGCGTGGATCAGGATTGGCCTTGACCGCATAGTGCGGCTGCACACGCGGCATGGCCGCTTTGAATCTTCGGGCCTTGTTGCGGATGATATTACTGTCAACCAGCAGGAATGGCTTGCTGTAGCCCTGTTTGAGGGCTGCCTGAACGTGTTCAAAATCCAGGCTGACTTCGGGGTGAGTGTCGAATATTTCTTCTACTTCTACGGCTTGCCGTAGAGCGGTATTACGCATTTGCATGAGATCGCCCTTCCTTTTGAAGACGCTACGTTACGGGAGTATGGATATTTACCAGATCAGCCGTGATGAAGTAGTTTGCTTTGCCTGTCATGATGACCTCCTGTCCTTCGATTTGATAACGTAAAAAAATGCGGATTATAGACTTGATTCCAGCGGAATCAAGCGTTTTTTTGAATGTGAAAAAGACCCTGTGTTTGCCCTGAAGTTCCTCCTCGACGTATCGTATTCACGCCATTGCGCATTTTGCAAGTAAGGAAAATACAGGGAGTGAAGTAGACAGGCAAAGGGATGCCCGGCCTCGTCTTGCTGCCCGAAGCTTGCATAGATGATCAATATCTTTCTACCTGAATTGCGAAGGATAAAGAGCCCATCTTTTGCCCTGATACTGGGGCTGTCGATGGATCGAAGGTCGAACGGTGTTCAGGATAGGCCTTCGAACCCTCAGGGGCTCGGAACAGGCGTGTGAAGGGAGTACCGGATGTGTTCAGATTTTTGGCAGTGTCACCCCATGCTGGCCTTGGTATTTCCCCCCCCTGTCCTTGTAAGAGGTTTCGCAGATCTCGTCAGATTCGAAAAAGATTACCTGGGCTACCCCTTCATTCGCGTAAATCTTTGCGGGAAGAGGCGTGGTATTGGAAAACTCCAATGTAACGAAGCCTTCCCACTCCGGCTCGAAGGGGGTGACGTTGACAATGATGCCGCAACGGGCATAAGTGGATTTTCCGAGGCAAATGGTCAATACATTTCTCGGAATGCGAAAGTATTCAACTGTGCGGGCAAGCGCAAAGGAATTGGGCGGAATAAGACAGATGTTGCTTTTCACATCGACAAAGGAGTTGGAATCAAAGTTTTTAGGATCCACGATGGCGGAGTTGATATTGGTGAACAGCTTGAATTCATCCGAGCAGCGAATGTCGTATCCATAACTCGAAGTGCCGTATGAAACGATCTTGTGTCCGTCAGGGGCATGCTTGACTTGGTTCGGTTCGAACGGCTCGATCATGCCGTGCTCCATCGCCATCCGGCGAATCCATTTATCCGACTTGATTGTCATGTTGAAAAAAGAATGCGAGGTGAACAGAATGTACAGGTGGGGGAAGACGGAAAGCGGTCAAGCCTTCCCGCCTCCTTCCAGAGACCATCTTTCCATTTCCGGAATCAGGTATCCTCAACCACAATCCTGGCGAACAGTGCGGAATGATCCAATGACAACTCGTCGATTTTCACGGCGAGGCGGCGCGCGATACTGCGATAAATTTCCGCTATTCGCCCGTCAGGCTCTGCAACAACTGTCGGATTGCCAGAATCGGTATGTTCGCGAATTTTTATATCGAGGGGCAACGCTCCCAACAATTCCACATCGTAATCCCTGCACATTTTTTCCGCACCGCCTGCGCCAAAAATATGCTCTTCATGCCCGCAGTTCGAGCAAATGTGCGTACTCATATTTTCGATGATGCCAATTATGGGAATGCCTACTTTCTGGAACATCTTCAATCCCTTGCGCGCATCGAGCAACGCGATATCCTGAGGTGTCGTAACAATGACGGCTCCCGTCACCGGCACTTTTTGTGCAAGTGTCAACTGGATATCGCCCGTTCCCGGCGGCATGTCCACAATGAGATAATCTATTTCCTCCCACCGGGTATCGATCAGCAACTGCTGCAGTGCCTGGGTAACCATGGGCCCGCGCCACACCATCGGCGTTTCCGCATCGATCAGAAGCCCGATGGACATAGCCTGAATGCCATGCGCTCTCATCGGTTCGATGGTCTTGCCATCGGGAGAATCCGGCCTGCCGGTAATGCCCAGCATTTGCGGTTGCGAGGGGCCATAGATATCGGCATCCAGTATTCCGACAGAAGCGCCTTCGGCAGCCAGCGCCAGCGCAAGGTTGACTGCCGTGGCGGATTTGCCTACCCCGCCCTTGCCGGAGGCCACGGCAATGATATTCTTGACTCCCGGGATGAGTTTCACCCCACGCTGAACTGCGTGGGAAACGATCTTGCTTGAAACATTGGCATTTACATCGCCAACCCCGGGAATGGCTTTGAGCTTTCCAATCACCTGATCGCGAATATCCGCCATTACGCTTTTTGCAGGATAGCCAAGCACAATATCCAGCGATACATTATTGCCCTCGATGATGATATTGCGCGCCTCGTTGGTGCTTATGTAATCCTTGCCCGTGGTGAGATCGGTAATTTCCCTGAGTGCGACCAGTATTTGCTGTTCTGTAATAGCCATTTTTTGAACTCCTTTGATCTGGGGCTACTGATGACCCGAATATTAACAAATATCAAGGGTTCGCGAATCCTTCGAGGATGAGAACGGTCAGCCGGCGCTTGCTCCTCTCTTCGATGCATGGAAGAGGGGCAAGGAAAAAACTCATGGAACGGGAAACATTCTGCTCATTGGTGTTCTGCTATATCGTTTTCGGTTCTGCAGCGCGGTTTTCGGAAAAGATGGGCTTCGGATGAATTGTGATAAATGCATCAGAATATGACCAGGTAGCGTTTCAAAGATAAGATCAGATGGAATGCTTTGACTCGGAAGTGCATCAGTCTGATATAATCACGCACGGCATTGGATATGCCAGAGTAGTTACCAGTCATAGCGCCCGTAGCTCAGTTGGATAGAGTACTTGGCTACGAACCAAGGGGTCGTGGGTTCGAATCCTGCCGGGCGCGCCAGTTTTTGTTAGGAAATTCAATCGCCTATGTGTAATTGCACTAGGCGATTTTTCTTTTTAGAATTACGAGTGCAGGAGTTTTGCGTGAATCAGTTCCGCACACTTTGTTGGCCGCATCTATCAGTTCCCCGATCTCAGGTGCAGAGTAGTGGCTCGTAATGCCGCCGTTCTTGTGCCCGAGCAACACCTTCCTTGTTTCGAGCGACACACCAGCAGATCGTAGCCTGCGGCCAAACGTGTGTTTGAGGTCGTGCACCCTGACATTTCCAAAACCTGACGGCGCTGGGTCTCCGAATGCTTCCTTGTAGCCCTTTGCCGCTGCCTCACGGCCGTTCTACTACCGATATTGTTCATTGAGTCAGTGGGTTGCGGTTTGCGCTAAGGCAATAAGGAAGAAAAGGCCCGGCGGTGAACCAGGCAAAGGAGAGTCCACTACATAATAAACCCAGATCTCAAAAGAAGGAGAAAGAGCCGGGGAGCGGCAGTGATGGTAGCTACTAACCGCATGGCTATCTTAGCTCAGCAGTAAAGCCTCAATTAGCCGATTAGAACCGAATTTTTGGTGCTTATTTTTGGCGCTTATTGTCGGAAGAGTGGAGGGCAACAAAAACCACCAAAACGAGTTGCCAGATAATAAGATACTTGATTCCCGCGCCCCTCAAATTGATGTAAATCAGTTATGAGGCATTCGTGAGTTCGAATGCGGAAACCACAGATGGTTATTAGTCGTTTTGGGCGACAACCAAGGCAGTGAAAGAGTAGAGAAGCGGCCGGTACAATACAATAAAAAACTACCCATCAGACAAGGGGATGTTCAGCGTCTTGGCTTTTGCTTCGACTGCTGTGGAAGTTCTGCCAAGCTTCAATGCGATCCGTCTATGAGGAATCCCTTGCTTTGCCATGATCTCCAGTATCTGGATGTCCTCTGACGTCCATGGAGTTCCAGCGTTGCATAACCGTTTTCCCTGATCACTTTGACGTCGATCGTTACGTCGCCTATCGGAGATTCTGCGTTCCGGTTGGTATGGAAGAGGTCTCGATGAATGATCGTCTCTACATACCGTGGCCACTATTTTTTCAGCTATCGGCCTAACCGAGGATTGCTGTTTTTGGGAAGTGCCGTCTTCCACGAGAATTTGCAGCAACCCAAAAAGCTCCCTTTGTCTCTTGGAGGGCAGTGTAGCAAGAACCTTGGTGAGTATCTGGCAGGACTGCTGAAACTCTTCATCTGACAGATTTGAAATGTTCGAATCTTGTTCCTTCTCGAAGCTGATTTTCTTCTTTAAATTTGCATCATTTTCCATGGCTCGTCCTTGTTTATGCTACCCCCTAAAATTCGGGACGATGCGAACTTCCTGTGTCCAGCTCTGATATGACACAACCGGATACAGCAAGCCTCGGTAGAGGGCAGTCTCAGTGAGGAGAATTGATTTGCAGCGTAAGCAAGAATGTGGGCCCGACAGTAAGTCGGGGTAAGCCCCACATAGGGTCCATCATATTTCACATATGTGAAATAGAAAGGGAGAATATAGGGGTAATCCCATTGCTGTTTACGAGGACAGGGAAATCGCGTTCTTCTTTCCTGGCCAAAGCTGGATTGGACTCAGCAAGAGAAGCGATGAGGGGATAGGTGCAGACGGTGCAGCGGCAGGAAACAAAAAACAATTTGCTGTATGGGCTACGTGGAAGTGGATGTGGATGCGGATGTGGAAAAATATCTTTCCGGACGGTCCGGTTGAATATCTCGTTGCCAGAAGGCCTGCTTTCTAGTATTGACGAGTACGCTCGTGCTCATCATATGACCCGGTTTGGGTTCCTGGCAAAGGCAGCTCAGGACGCGATGAGAGTTAGAGTAAGTCACCAGTGATTTAATGCACATCTCTCTAACCTGGCAGAGGAAGCAGCAGTCACCGTCATCCGAATTACGGCGATTTAAACTGTTGCTCCTCTGCAATTCAAAGATAGGAAAAGAAGACCAGTAGTTCAAGGCCGGGCAGACTCAATAAAAAGGCCCGGACGAACGCCGGGCCGGGAGTGAGTTTACCGCAATCGCTTCCCCGTTTGGAGGAGAGAAACGAGTAGGTAGAATAACAATACAGGAAAGGTTTTACCGTTAAATACTTAACGTATGAAAACAAAAAAATACCGGTTCAGCCAATCGGCTACGAACTAAGGGGTCATGGGTTCCAATCCTGCCGGACGCCCCAATTCAAGTAGTACAATCAATCGCCTATGTGCTATTGCGCTAGGCGATTTTCTTTTCAGGTTGCCAAGTGCAGGAGTTTTGCATGAATCGGTTCCGCACGCTCTGTAGCCACATCTATCAATCAGCTAGTCGGTTTCGGGGGGTGGAGCAGTGCGTCGTAATATCCCCTTTCTCGTGCTCCAGCGACTCTGCAGCTGAGGGGCCGCTCCTGTCGTCAGAACCAAGGGATCGCTTGCATAGGATGCGGTATCCCATCGTCCATTGAAACCGGCGGACAGTCGACGAATGGGACTGTTTTGCAAGGGAAAACAAAGCACTCGAATGGAAACAGCAACGGTTCGAGGTACGTGTTGCCTTTATCTCAACATCCTTTCCTGAGAACTGATCGCATGCCTCCGTCAGCGCCTTGATCACTTTCGGCTCTGCTTTGATAAAGCCGAGACCCACGTCTTGTTTCCTCTGTACCAAAGTCCAGGATGTACTTAAGTCCAATAGCGATATGGCGTGCTTTAAGTAAGATGGCGTCCGATTCTACTGTTGTCTTTTCAATACCCAGGGGGGAGCATGAATAAATTTCTTCACAATACAATTGTATCGGGGATTTTTGCGGCGGCTGTATCGGCTACTCAGGCAGCACCTATTTATATGACTGCCGATTTCTCAGGTGGGATTCTCGCCACGGGTGGACTGGCTAACAGCCTTGGCTTGCAGGGAACCAATACATGCAGCGGCTGTGCCGCCGGCAGCGTCAGCGGCAATGTGTTATTCGATCAAAGTCTCATACCCGGGAGCGGTACTGGTATTGTGAACATCCCACTCGCAGCAGTTACCGGCGCGCCAAGCAGTACTATCTTCAGTATACAATTTGGGAGTTCCCCCCTGGAGTTTGAATTTGGAGATGCGAATATATTAGGCAGTCCGTCCATACGGTTCGAGAACGGCGTATTCAACGGGTTTTCCTTCGTAAAAGATTTTGTGGTCAACGGAAAAACTTACGAACTCAACATGCAGGGGGCGAGCTGGACTATGAGCTGGTTAAAAAGCAATTCCTCTTCGGATCTTGTTGCATCCGGGTATCTGAACGTAGGTAACCAGGGGTTGGCGAACCAGACGTATTTTGATCCTATACCGGCTCAATTGCCTGGTGGCACAGTCCCGGAGCCTACTGTCATCGCGCTTGTCATGATCGGCATTTTGAGCATCTTTATGGTTCAGCGCGTGAACAGACGTACAGAGGGCTCGGTTTAGTACGCTTTATTATTAAATCATTTTGTTGCAGCACATATGCAGAAGCCTTATGCCGTACAAAGTTGGTGGACGAATGGGATTCTCCCCTGAACGATGGCCTGGACGTTGACAATCAAGAGTATAAGCGTAGTGTGCCGCTTTTTATTTTATGGGGAGTAACCCGAATAAATCACTCTCCGAGTTGACCTGGATCAAAACAGTAAAGGGTAGAAGGGAACATTATTCTTTCCGTAACAATTACAAGAGCAAATATTCCATTTCTTACGGAGAACGGATAAATGAAACTCACATTTCTGGCTGCCGCATTGGTGTAGTTCACTGCTGCCGGCTGCAAACCTTCCACCCCGGAATCACCTGATCCGTCGGCCTACGGGAAAGTCATTACTCCCGACCATCACGTCCTGAAAGAGCATCAGGATCCTCAGGAAAAAACGTGAGAAAATTTTGGTGAGGGACTCTGCGAAGGGGCTGGAGCATGCGTACTTTCCGTGCATAGAAAAGGGTTGGGCAGTTTTGCCCAACCCTTTTTTGTATCGGGGAGATTCTTCGAATGGATGAGTTGCCTCGATATCAGGCCGACTCTCTTTTAACCAGGGAAAGGTTTGCATCGGCTGTCAAGCCACCGAGAAAACGCTGAAATTGACCGTCTGCTTTCAATACGGCACGGACGTCGATTATGAGACGTAACTGGCCGCTTTTCAGCCTCAGGAGCTTCAAATAGTTAGGGAAGTCGGGATGGGCAGGCACGGCCACACCATGACCCGGGTCCGCGGGATAACCGAGCCAATCGGGTACCAGGCCGGACTGACGCAGGGCTTCCTCCGATTCTTCGAATATGTAGGTAGTAATACCGATTGCAGCGCTCGTCCAGCAGCTGAGCGGTACGGGTGACTGCGTCGTCTGAGGATTGGACTTCGCGCCTTTTAGCGGTTCGCGCTTGGGTTTTGCGTTCATAAGACTCCTCTGTGAGAGCATTCCTGTCAGCGTTCAAAACTTGCTCTCTCTGCCAACGGGTAGAACAGCCCGGGATCGGTCCCTTACAGAGCAGCCTGACATCCAAGATGTAAAGGGTGAATTATCCGAGAGAGATGCGTGCGTATTCTACTGGTTTTCAACCATGTTGCCCATTGGACTCTAGTACACCCTATCCTTTGATTGAAACCGGAATAACGGGAGAAGCTCTTCGGACAGGCGAGAGCGCATTGACAACGGACAATGGCAATGGCAGCAGTTGCCCGCACACAGTTGCTGCGACCGATTCGGCCGAAAGTCCCGCAGTAATCAGTCCACGCGTTCCATGGCCGAGGCTGGTATACAGCCCGGGCAAAAGTTCGCCGACGAGCGGCATGGCGCCTGGAACAGAACCCCTGATAGATGTGCGCCCATCCAATTGCTCAAGCTGCCTGGTATCTTGACTTACATCGTCACTCAGCCTGCGGAGCACGGGAGAAATTTCTCGCAGTCTGGATAAGTTTTCCGCATGCTCCGATATGTTCAAGTTAATCGATGTATCGTTAAAACGATGGGTTGCTCCCACCACATGTCGTCCTGCAACAGCAGGAGCGAGATAGCCGCTTCCGCATACGATGGTGCGGAGATTCCGGCTTGCGGTTGTTGCAGGGATCAAGGTAAGCTGCCCGCGTACCGGGGTTAGCGGCAGGTTTGCCAACGCTGGAAGCGATTTCACCTGATATCCGGTGCAAACCACAACTATCTCGGCCTCCAAGAACCGCGCTTGCTTCCTCTGATCTTCCACTTGCGCACGCCAGCCGTGACTCATTGGAGTAAGTGATTTTACCGTGCGACCGGTATACAGGGTGATAGCCTGACTGCCAAGCAATGCTGCACAAAGTTGAGGCGGAGCAAGCCAGCCGCTCCCGGGGAACCAAAGTCCACCATATGAAAGCTCAATTCCCGCAAGAGCCGATGCTTCAACTGCATCTACTGGCCGGAACACATGCGAGGGCCAGCCGAGGGCCGCAAGCTTTTCGATTCGTCTTGCTTCTTCGGCGGAGAATGACAATTGCAATTCTCCACATTCACTTCGCATGACGCCGTCAACCGGTAGTTTTTCGTCAAGCAAGGCGAGCGCATGTCCGTAGGATGCCAGCACAAAGCGGTGCAGGGCATTCATTCCTGCGCTCAGGCGGGCATGCAGTATACCAATCGGGTTGCCTGATGCGCCCGCGCCCAGGGTCTGTGATTCCAGAAGTTCAACTGCAAGCCCACGGCTGGCCAGCGCTGAAGCAGCGGCACATCCCGCTATTCCCCCTCCGATAACGATCGCGGTAGAGGGAGCAGGTCGAACGGGAGGTGGGCCAGGAAGGTCACCTTGCAGCATTTCACGCTTACGGCCAAAGCCGGATATTTTTTTGACCTGAAACCCTGCTTGTTCCAAACCGCGACGAACAACGCCGGCACTGGTATAGGTCGCAAAGGTTGCGCCTGCTCGCGACGCGCGCGCAATCCAGTGGAAAATCTGCTGTGTCCACATTTCTGGATTTCGCGCGGGTGAAAAGCCATCAAGAAACCATGCATCGATACCATGCGTTTCGGGCAGCGCCTCGGCCACGTCCTCTATTGCCAGCGTGAGACGTACTCTTCCCCCGGCAAAACTCCACCGATTCCATCCGGGTACACGCCGCTGCCAGCGCAGCGTAAGTTCATCGGCGTATGGGCGCAGTTCGGGCCAAAGCGCGAGCGCTGTGCTCAGTTCTTTTTCATCGAGCGGATATTTTTCAACACTAAAGAAATCAAGGCCGGTCCGAAGGGATGCAACCTGGTCGAATAGCCGCCAAGTGCATAAAAAGCTCAATCCCGTACCGAATCCCGTTTCTCCAATGGAAAACGCGCTATCAGGCTGCAAAGAGCCAAAACGGTCCGCCAGCCGGTTGCCTTGCAGGAAGACGTACTGTTTTTCTTCCAGTCCCGAGTCTTTTGAGAAATAGACGTCGCCGAAGCGAGCGGAATACAGGTGTCCGTTTTGCCAGTCAAGCATGCGAGAAGATTCACCGGTATGCTGGCGGAAAGCCAGATCCATCAATCAATCGACGTTGTCTATGTGCCGATGCAACCTGACCGGTTCCACTGCTTTCTTGCGTAATCGAAGGTTGAGAAATTCCACAGTGACCGAGAATGCCATGGCGAAGTAGATGTAGCCTTTCGGAACGTGAACGTCGAAGCCTTCGACGATGAGGGTAACGCCGACCAGTATCAGGAAGGAAAGGGCAAGGATTTTGATTGTCGGATGCTTCTCTACAAAATCTCCTATTGGTTTAGCCGCCAGTAGCATGACCAGAACTGCGAGAATGATGGCAATAGCCATCAACGTAATGTGCTCGACCAGACCGACAGCCGTTATGACGGAATCCAGCGAGAACACAATATCGAGGATTGCTATCTGTAGCAGAACCATGCCCATGCTCGTGACTGCGATGTTCCTACTGCTGTTATCCGTCCCTTCCAGACTGTTATGTATTTCATGGGTTGCCTTGAACAGGAGAAAGAGTCCTCCCCCGATCAATACGATGTCGCGCCCCGAAATGGAATTGCCGAAAATTGCAAACCAGGGTTTGGTCAAGCTCATTACCCAGGAGATCGAAAACAACAGCGCAAGCCGGGTCAGCATCGCGAGACCAAGACCCATCCTTCTGGCAAAATTTCGCTGGGCTTCGGGAAGGCGTCCTACCAGTATTGAGATGAAGATAATATTGTCGATACCTAAAACGATTTCCAACGTCGTCAGCGTCAGCAGTGCAACCCATGCTTCCGGGCTTGTCAGCCACTCAAACATCCTTACTCCTCATTCTCAATTCCCGTCGCAGACTTTTTATTTGAACGAACTATCCGTGATTTTGCTATTTATATTTAGCAAGTATTGATACTGATACAGCGAATGGCCGAATGCCGATGTGTCGTAGGTGCCGGAAATCGTACAATCGGATCAGAAACCTGAGCAGTTCTTCATGTTATCACGCCAAGGCTGACCGCAAACCAGGAATCAGGATCTGTCCAGGTATGCTCGACCTGGAAGCCTCCGGATCGGAGTAGGTTTTCGAGATGCTCAACAGTGTATTTGTAACTGTTTTCCGTATGAATCCGTTCACCCTGATCAAAGTGGAATGTCATATCAAGTGTATCTATCCTGATCGCTTGCCGGTAAGCGCTTTCGAGATGCAGTTCAATGCGCGATTCTGCCTCATTCCAGAATGAGATATGGCAAAACGATTCGGGATCGAAGTGCCCGCTCAGTTCCCGGTTGATCCTGACAAGAAGATTTTTATTGAACAAAGCAGTCACGCCCGCGTCGTCGTTATACGCAGCATGCATGACGTTGATATCTTTCACGAGATCTGCTCCGAGCAGCAGTTTATCTCCGGTTGACAGGTTCCGCGCAATGTTCTGCAGCAAGGTGATCGCAGCGTCGTTTTCCAGATTTCCGATACTGGAACCGATATAAAGAACGAGGCGCGGCGGAGTCTGATGTTCAAGAAATGTCAGGTTGTCGAAATCGCCCACCTGAGGGTGAACTTTCACCTTGCTCAATTCACTTTCCACTTCATCCTTGGCCAACTGCAAGGCAGTATCGGAAACATCAAGCGGAAAGTAGTTCACGCCGAATTGCCGCTGCACAAGAGAACGCAGCAGAATGCGGGTCTTGGTTGCAGTTCCCGCGCCGAGTTCGCTGACCGAGACATTGCGGCGCAGATGGCTGCATATCTCCTCCGCATGGACCGTCAGTATGCCCGCCTCCGTCCGAGTGGGATAATATTCCGGCAGACAGGTGATCTGTTCAAACAAGGCGGAGCCGGCAGCATCATAAAGCAATTTCGGTGGTAGGCTTTTGGGAGTGCGAGACAAGCCTTCCAGCACATCTTGGGCGATGGAAGGAAGCGGAGTAGGGGTGGGTTTCCGGTTGATGTGTTTCGATCCAATCATCATGCAACTCCGTCATGAGCCAAACGTATTCCGGAGAATTGCCAACGCTTCTGCGGCAGAAAGAAATTGCGGTATGACTCTCGTATATGAGAGCGCGGTGTAACGCAGGATCCGCCGCGCAGGACCATCTGGTTACACATGAATTTCCCGTTATATTCCCCTTCCGCTCCTGCTGGCGGACGGTAACCAGGATAGGCGGAATAAGGGCTTGAGGTCCATTCCCACACATCGCCCAGCATCTGTTGCATGCTCGGTTGTTGCGATTTGGAATGAACAGCCGGCGCGGGATGATAAATTTCGTTTTCAAACAGGTTTGCAGAAATGGTCGAGCATCCACTGGATCTCGCAGCAACTTCCCATTCAGATTCCGTTGGCAGCCGGGCCCCCGCCCAACGCGCAAACGCGTCCGCTTCGTAAAAGCTTACGTGGCATACCGGTTCGCTCGGATCGAGCGGCACGGTGCCGCGGCAGGTATATTGGCTCCAGCTATCGTCCATCTGTTCCCAGTAGAGCGGCGCTGTCCATTGATTCTCGCATACATGGTCCCAGGCATCCGACAGCCATAATTCCGGTCGCGTATAACCATCATCGGCCATGAATTCCAGGTACTCCTCGTTCGTTACAAGGCGGGAGGCAATGCGGAAGGGACTGAGATAAGTGGGATGCCGCGGTAATTCGTTGTCAAATGCAAAATGGGACGTATCGTCGTCCCCTATCTGGTAGATGCCTTCGTCAAAACAATACCATTTTAACGGTGGAGCAGCCGTTGCGGATGCTGCAACAACGCGTACTCGTTCCGGCTGATAACTGGGCCGCAGGGGATTGGTCCAGAACGCATGTTTGATATCCGTAACGATCAATTCCTGATGTTGCTGCTCGTGATTCAATCCCAGTTCGACCAATCGTAAAATTTCGGCTGAAGCTTCACGCACGAGCAACTCCTCCATGGCATCGTCTACGTAGACACGATAAAGACGAACCTGATCGAGAGTGGGGCGGGAAAACGTACCCCGAATAGAGCGATGCGGATGCTTTCCCAGCCGTTTGTAGTACGAGTTGAAGAGAAAGCTGAATCGCTCATCGAAACGGGCATAACCGTGAAAATGCTGCGCGAGGATGAATTCCTCGAAGAACCATGTGGTATGGGCGAGATGCCATTTGGACGGGCTCGCGTCGGGCATAGACTGGACCATCTGATCATCGGGCCCAAGCGTTTCAACGAGTTTCAACGTCTGCCTGCGAATTTCACGATATCGTTGAAGCCATGTCGGCAATGGTGATAATTCGACAGGCCGGTTGAGTGTTTTCCGCATAATTATTTATCTATGTGACATTTATCTATCGTGACGATACTCATTTCGGTTGGAAGGGTTATCTTTCCTTTCGTGTAAACAGGCCGATTCCTGCCTTCTTCATTTCTTATCCCTTAGCAACGAGAAGTTCTTGTTGCAATTTTCCTCAAAGAGAAAGGATGTACTCTGTACGCTTTCAGACATATAAGTTTTGATATCGTGAATTGCGTGCGATATGCGGGAAAAGTCAATTTTTGTTCGATACCGCACTGACCCTCTTTCCCGGTTGAAGCATTCTGTATGTATCTAAGGCGCTTCGAGGAAGAGAAGGACCGGCACATTGGCAGGAAGCAGCAGAAGCCGGATCGAAGCGGTGAGGGTGAAATGCAGAAAAGTTCTTACAGGAAGTCCAAGCAGTAACCTTTAAGAATTTACTAATTTCATACTTTCATAGGAGATAATCATGGCTTATACAGATCGCGATACCTACGGTATGTACAAGAAGTATGGCAAGGAGGAAGGGAAGGGACCCGGGCCCCGTCTGATGGGTGCGGACACTCTTATTGGCGAGGATGTATACAACACTAAGGACGAAGATCTTGGCGACATCAAGGAAATCATGCTCGATATGAACAACGGCAAAATCGCTTATGCCGTGCTGTCTTTCGGCGGATTTCTGGGAATGGGGGATAAGCTCTTCGCCGTGCCCTGGAGCGCGCTGACACTCGATACAGAGAATAAGCGCTTCATCCTCAACGTGGATAAGGAACGCCTCGACTCCGCACCGGGATTCGATAAGGATGACTGGCCGGATATGGCGGATCCATCCTGGCAGAACACCATCAATTCCTACTATGGAACGAAGTCTTACATGGATACAAGCTACGAAACCACATCCAAGAAAGACTATACGACCTCTGCCCATCGAAACAATGAAAGGATCATTCCGGTTGCACCGGTCGGCGCTGATCACGTGCAAGACAAAACCGACGATACCTTTCACACGCACAAGTAAAGACTATTAGGTAGTGTCAGGTGAACAAGGGGTGCAGGATAATCCTGCACCCCTTGTTTTATGGGTTGCAAAACTGCTCGACCTTCCACCACGCGGGCAACAGGCGCAGAACATCGTGCTTTAAACCGCATACGCGTTACAGGCTGGTTAAATGATCTGTCAAATAGCCTGTAAACTCGCATAAATGCAATCCATCCCCTATTGGCGTCTTTCCGGCTTCTATTTCTTCCATTTTGCCTTTATTGGCGCCTTTGCTCCTTACTGGACTCTTTACCTCAAATCCCTTTCCTTCGCTTCCTTTCAGATCGGCGTGCTCATGTCTCTGCTGCATGTCACCCGCATCTTTGCCCCGGCTGCCTGGGGCTGGCTTGCAGATCACATCGGCAAGCGCATGTTCATTGTACGATCGGCTGCAATTGCAGGCTTGGTCAGCTACTGCGGCGTTTTTCTCGGCGAGTCCTATGGCTGGCTGTTTGCGGTCATGGCGCTGATGAGTTTTTTCTGGAGCGCTTCGCTGCCGTTGATCGAGGCAACGACGCTTTCATATCTTGGAGAAAGCATCACAAAATACGGACTCATCCGGGTCTGGGGGTCGGTAGGATTCATTTTGGCGGTAACCGGCGTTGGTTATCTGCTGGATGCAACCAGCATCAGCTCGCTGCTATGGGCCATCCTTGGCTTCAAGCTCGGTATTGTCTTTTTTTCACGCCTCATTCCTGAAGTCGGGACAGTAACGCATCCCGCCACCGGGCATTCCATTCCACAAATATTCCGACGGCCAGAAGTACTGGCCTTTTTTGCAGCGTGCCTGTTGATGGTGTTTGCGCATGGCCCCTACTACACCTTTTACTCGATTTATCTTGTCGAGTACGGATACAGCAAAAGTCTCATAGGCTGGCTGTGGGCCACAGGGGTTATCTGCGAGATCGGCATATTTTTCCTGATGCCGCAGTTGATGCGCCGATTCCGCATGAAACAGATCATGGTGTTCAGTTTCGGCTGTGCCGTAGCACGCTTCCTGATGATAGGCTGGGGCGTGGAATGGCCGTTTGTCATATTGTCCGCACAGGTGCTGCATGCCGCAACCTACGGGGCGCATCACGCCACGGCCATGATGGTTGTGCACCGGCTCTTCGGTGGGCGCCACCAGGCGAAGGGGCAAGCCCTCTACACCAGCCTTACATTCGGGCTCGGTGGCACCATTGGCGGCATATTCAGCGGTTACTCGTGGGATTGGCTGGGGGCAGGGCTTACCTTTACGATCAGTGCGATGGCCGTGTTGCTCGGCCTGGGGCTGGTAGTCTGGAAGATGGACATCGACCGGTCCGGGTGACAATTGCCTCACTCTTATTGTTCCTTGATATTTCATTATGGGATAATGAAATATTGAGATTTGAAGCCGTTATTCCCATTTTCCATGAAAATGCAAACGTTATACGACAAACTCTGGCAAAGCCATGTGGTGCATGAAGAATCCGATGATCCGGAAGGCATGGCGCTGCTCTATATCGATCGCCACCTCGTACACGAGGTGACCAGCCCCCAGGCGTTCGAAGGGTTGAAGCTGGCCGGACGCAAGCCGTGGCGCCTCAATTCCATTCTGGCGGTAGCAGACCACAACGTGCCAACCACCGGGCGAGATCATGGCATTAGCGACCCGGTATCTCGCCTGCAAGTGGAAACGCTCGATCAGAATTGTGAGGAATTGGGTATCACCGAATTCAGGATGAACGATCGGCGCCAGGGCATCGTGCATGTCATCGGACCGGAGCAGGGTGCCACCCTACCAGGGATGACAGTGGTTTGCGGCGACTCGCATACCAGCACGCATGGCGCTTTTGCCTGCCTTGCTTTTGGCATAGGTACTTCGGAGGTGGAGCATGTGCTGGCGACACAGTGCTTGGTGGCAAAGAAATCAAAAACAATGCAGATCGTGGTAGAGGGCAATCTGGGTCATGGCATTACCGCCAAGGACGTGGCGCTTGCCGTTGTCGGCAGGATCGGTACTGCCGGAGGTACAGGCTATGCGATCGAGTTTGCCGGCAGCGCGATTCGTGGGCTATCGATGGAAGGGCGCATGACATTATGCAATATGGCGATCGAAGCGGGTGCGCGTGCGGGAATGGTGGCAGTGGATGATGTCACCATTGAATATCTCCGGGGCCGTCCCTTTGCACCTAAAGGCGATCCATGGGAAAAAGCGGTTACCTACTGGCGTACCCTGAAGAGTGACGAGGGTGCGAGCTTTGGCAAGGTGGTTCAACTGGACGCAGTCTCGATCAAGCCGCAGGTAACCTGGGGAACTTCTCCGGAAATGGTTACGACAGTGGATGGAAAGGTGCCTGATCCGACAGAAATCGCAGACGCGGTGAAGCGTCATGACATGGAGCGGGCGCTCAAATACATGGCGCTGGCTCCCAACACCCCGATCAGTGAAATTCGCCCCGACAAGATATTCATCGGCTCCTGCACGAATGCGCGCATAGAGGATTTGCGCGCTGCCGCCGAGGTGGTGAGGGGCCGCCGTATTGCGAAGAGCATCAAGCTTGCGATGGTCGTGCCGGGATCCGGCCTGGTCAAGCATCAGGCAGAGCAGGAGGGGCTAGACAGGATATTTCGCGAGGCGGGGTTTGAATGGCGCGAACCGGGTTGCTCGATGTGCCTTGCAATGAATGACGACAGGCTGGAGCCCGGCGAACGATGCGCTTCCACTTCCAATCGTAACTTTGAGGGCAGGCAGGGTCCCGCGGGACGTACTCACTTGGTGAGTCCTGCAATGGCCGCTGCCGCTGCGGTTGCCGGACATTTTGTGGATGTAAGGGAAATATATTAGAATTCCGGTACAACCATACCGGTTTTTTTACACTACAGGGAGTTGTGATGAGAATGCTGACAGTAATGGTTGCCTTGATCACTGCCTTTGGTCTGTCTGCCTGCCACACCATTCAGGGCGTGGGCAAAGACGTTCAAAGCGGCGGAGAAGCGCTGGAAAAATCTGCAAAATAATTGCAAAACGGTAATCAGCAGTGAAAAAGTTTCATTCATGTGAGGGATTGGTGGCGCCGCTGGATCGTGCCAACGTCGACACCGACGCCATCATTCCCAAACAGTTCCTGAAATCCATCAAGAGGTCCGGTTTCGGGCAAAATCTCTTCGATGAATGGCGATACCTGGATCATGGCGAGCCAGGCATCGACCCTGCCACTCGTAAACTCAACCCTGAATTTGTGCTTAACCTGCCGCGTTACCGCGATGCCCGGATACTCCTTGCCCGCGCCAATTTCGGTTGCGGATCCAGCCGGGAACATGCTCCCTGGGCATTGCAGGATTACGGCTTTGAGGTAATTATTGCCCCCAGTTTTGCCGATATTTTTTTCAACAACTGCTTCAAAATAGGTTTGCTTCCCATCGTGCTCGACACCTCACAGGTGGATCAACTGTTCCGCGAGGTCGAGGCTACCGAAGGGTACCGATTGCTCGTCAATCTGGAGCAGCAATCGGCGACCACCCCTGCCGGAGAATCTTTCCCTTTCGAGATCGATCCTTTCCGCAAGCATAGTCTGCTGAATGGTTTGGACGAAATCGGCCTCACGTTGCAGCATGCGGACAAAATCCGGGCGTTCGAAGAAAAACGCCGCGTAGAACAGCCGTGGCTGTTCGGCTGACAGACTTTCCCCTTTAAAAGGACTTTATGAAAATAGCAATTCTGGCCGGAGATGGTATCGGTCCGGAAATTGTCGCACAGGCAGTGCGCGTGCTGGAAACGCTGAGAAGCGAGGGATTGAAGCTGGAACTGGAACAGGGGTTGCTGGGCGGATGTGCGGTAGATGTAGCGGGCGAGCCTTTTCCCGAGGCAACGCGCACGCTGGTGGCTGAGGCGGATGCCGTAATCCTGGGGGCAGTGGGCGGACCCCGCTATGACGCGCTGCCCCGCCAGCTCAGGCCGGAGCAAGGCCTTCTAGGCATACGGAAGGCCCTGAACCTGTTTGCCAATCTCCGGCCTGCAGTACTTTATCCTGAACTTGCCGACGCTTCCACGCTGAAGCCCGAGGTGGTATCCGGACTCGATATCCTGATCGTGCGCGAGTTGACCGGGGATATTTACTTTGGCGAGCCGCGTGGTATTGAATTACGGAATGGCCAGCGCATCGGCTACAATACCATGATTTACAGCGAAGCCGAGATCCGGAGAATAGCGCGGGTGGCTTTCCAGGCGGCGCGCAAGCGCAGTTGCAGGCTCTGTTCTGTCGACAAGATGAACGTACTGGAATCAACCCAGCTGTGGCGCGACGTGGTGACCGAAACGGCAGGTGAATATCCGGACGTAGAGCTTTCGCACATGCTGGTGGACAATGCGGCCATGCAGCTTGTACGCAATCCCCGGCAGTTCGATGTGGTTGTGACAGGCAACATGTTCGGGGACATCCTGTCGGATGAGGCATCCATGCTGACCGGTTCGATCGGCATGCTGCCTTCGGCATCGCTCGATGAGCGGAACAAGGGACTTTACGAACCCATACACGGTTCTGCTCCCGATATCGCCGGCAAGGACGTGGCGAATCCTCTGGCCACCGTGCTCTCGGTTGCGATGATGCTGCGCTATACCTTCGATCTAGAGGAGGAGGCATCCCGAATCGAACGGGCAGTGAAAAAGGCGCTGGCTGATGGATACCGGACGGCGGATATTTACGAGCCAGGAAAGATGAAAATCGGAACCGCAGCAATGGGTGATGCGGTTCTGGCAAGTTTGTAGCTGCGGCACTTCATATCCTGTGGTTGAATCAAACCACGATTTCTTCCAAAAGAGAGATATCAATGAAACGAGTCGGTTTTATCGGTTGGCGTGGCATGGTAGGGTCGGTTCTCATGCAACGCATGCGGGAAGAAAATGATTTTGCATTGGTTGAGCCAACTTTCTTTTCCACTTCGCAGAAGGGCGGCAAAGCACCGGACATCGGCCAGGAGGCCCCGCCGCTGAAGGACGCGAATGATATAGACGAGCTCAAGTCCATGGATATCCTGATTTCCTGCCAGGGAGGGGATTATACCGGCACGATTTTTCCCCGGCTGCGGGAAGCAGGCTGGCAGGGTTACTGGATCGATGCAGCCTCCACGCTGCGGATGAAAGATGATGCTGTCATCATACTGGACCCGGTCAACATGCCCGTTATCGAACAGGCTCTGCACGATGGGATAAAAAATTATATCGGAGGCAATTGCACTGTCAGCCTGATGCTGATGGCCATGAACGGGCTCTTCAAAGAAGAACTGGTGGAATGGATGAGCGCCATGACTTATCAGGCAGCTTCCGGCGCCGGGGCCCAGAACATGCGGGAATTGCTTCTGCAAATGGGCGAAGCGCATCGCGTGGCAAAAAATCTGCTGGATGACCCTGCGGCCGGGATACTCGATATCGACCGTGAAGTGGCGGGAACACTTCGTGATGAAAATTTTCCAACCGAGAATTTCGGTGTGCCGCTTGCAGGCAGTCTCATCCCCTGGATAGACAGGGATCTGGGCAACGGGCAGACACGGGAAGAATGGAAGGGGCAATCCGAGACAAACAAGATACTGGGGCGTGGTGAACGAACGGTTCCCGTGGATGGTATCTGTGTTCGTGTAGGGGCCATGCGTTGCCACAGCCAGGCGCTGACTGTGAAGTTGAAGAAGGATGTTCCGCTGGATGAGGTAGAAGACGTGCTTGCCGCTTCGAACAGTTGGGTAAGGGTCGTTCCCAATGAGCGGGAGCATACCTTGAAAGAGTTGACTCCTGCTGCGGTTACCGGCAAGCTGACAATACCGGTTGGCCGGTTGCGCAAGCTTGCCATGGGCGGCGAGTATCTTTCTGCATTCACTGTGGGAGACCAGTTGCTCTGGGGCGCCGCAGAGCCGCTGCGCAGAATGCTCAGAATTCTGGTGGCGGCCTGAGAACCGATAGAAGCGGAAAAGGCGCACGGTGGATCAAGACATCGTGCCGCCTGATTTCCATCTTCTGGAGCTTCCCCTGCCCCTTTTCGAGAATCCTTTTTCCCCAATCGTCCGATTGAAGATTGCCTATCCTTCGATGGTAACTCGCTTTCTTCGCGAACGGGACCCGGGTGCACGTCTTGCATGCATGCAGCCCATGTCTGATCGGGCTCCCGATCTTCGTCAAGGGATAGGACGTTATTCCTCCCTGGGAGTATACTGCCGTGCAGAAGTCGAGGTTTAAGTGCGGTCTGTTTTTTTCATTTCTGGTCGCCATAATGCCGGTGGAAGCCAGTCACGCAGCAGGCCTGGGAAGGCTCACTGTCAATTCCGTGCAAGGGCAGCCGTTCAAGGCAGAAATCGATCTGGTGGCGGTAACAACAGAAGAGAAATCTTCCCTGAATGCCCACCTTGCATCATATGATGTTTTCCGCAAGGTAAATGTCGATTATTCTCCGCTTTTATCCACGTTTAAAGCCACTATTGAAATCCGTCCGGAGGGTCAGCCTTATATCCGGATTGTATCTCCGCAACCCGTTGATGAACCGTTCCTGAATATCCTGATTGAGTTGAACTGGACGTCGGGACATTTGTTGCGTGAATATACTGCCTTGCTACCCCTTGCCGAAACGGGTGCATCGTTCCGGGAAAATGAGTCAGCTCAGCCGGCATCGCATTGCTATCCCCGGATTGACTCTGCAGAGGGTAAAACAGATCCGGCTATAGCGCACGATGGCTTCTCATCAGGACAAACCGGGCTCCTTTCAGGAGCATCCGCGTCAAACTCGTCCTATCGGATCTATGGTCCCGTAAAATCAGGCGATACCCTGTCAGGAATCGCAAAAAATATCGCGCTTCCTCCTGAAGCAAGCTTCAATCAGGTACTGGTGGCACTGTTTCGCGCAAACCGCGAGGCATTTTCTGACAACAACATGCATCAGCTCAAGACGGGACTCATCCTGAGAATACCGGACAGCAGTGAAATCAATATGATAACAATAGGGGAAGCCGATCAGGAAGTGAAGATGCATACGGCCGAGTGGCACAAAAAACGGTCTTCTGGAACAGATGAACGGGAAAAAGAAGAGGAACCGCTGCCGTGGGCACTCGTTCTGTAGCGGGAAAGCGTAAGATTCGTACAGATGCCTGTGCGAAGGCGGTGGGCGATGACGGACTAGTCAATCAGCACCCACTGTTGGGCTGGAGAGCGTCTGTTTATACGTCATTACTTCCGTTTCCCGAAACGTGTTCAAAAATTCCCTGGGCAGATCCGGTACAAGTATCACCAAGATCACGATGGTAGCTTTACCGTGAGAATCGCAATGGCGCTGGAGTATGACGGCAGCAACTTCCGCGGCTGGCAAAGCCAGCCAGGGGGAAATACCGTGCAGGATGCCGTGGAAGCGGCCTTGTCTGAAATTGCAGGCGAGGCTATTCGAGTAGTGACGGCAGGGAGAACCGATGCAGGAGTCCATGCTATCTACCAGGTGCTGCATTTTGATACTCGGGTGGAGCGACCAATGAATGCATGGGTGCGGGGTGCAAACGCGCTGCTGCCCGGCGGCATCGCCATGCTATGGGCATCCCCTACTGCAGACGATTTTCATGCCCGCTACTGTGCGATCGAGCGCTGTTACCTCTATCTGTTACTGAGCCATCCAGTGCGGCCGGGCCTTCATCAGCACAGAGTCGGCTGGTTTCACCAGCCGCTCCGTCTCGAATCCATGCAGGTGGCGGCACAGATGCTGGTGGGCGAACACGATTTCAGCGCCTTTCGGGCGGCTGAATGCCAAGCCAAATCCCCTGTGCGCACCGTGACAAAACTGGAAGTTACGCGAGTGGGAAACATTGTTGCGTTTGAGCTGCGCGCCAATGCATTTTTGCACCACATGGTACGTAATATCGTCGGTTGTCTGATTTATGTAGGTAAAGGTAAATTTCGTCCTGACTGGATAGGGAAACTGCTTGAAAACGGGAAGCGCAGCGAAGCTGCACCGACTTTTTCCGCTTCCGGGTTATACTTGGCAGGGGTTGTCTATGATGCGAGGTGGAAGCTGCCACTTTTTGTCGAGCCCCCTCTTGCCGCAATAGTACCGGGCACGAACAGGCCGCCTATCCTCACATCATGGGCGACAAGTGGCGGAAACCCGGTTTCGGGCGCAAAACCGGAAGTCAGGGATATATGTCGATTCGAGTAAAAGTTTGCGGTATAACCCGAGTGGAAGATGCGCTTGCGGCAGTGCATCTCGGAGCGAATGCCGTGGGCTTTGTCTTCTGGGAGCAGAGCGCCCGTTATATTTCACCGGCTGGAGCCCGCGGAATCGTGTCCGCATTGCCGCCATTCGTTACTTCAGTGGGTGTCTATGTAGACCCTGAGGCAGGGTGGGTGGATGAAAGCATTTCGGTTGCCGGCCTGAACCTGCTGCAATTTCACGGCAGCGAAAGCCCCGAGTTCTGCCAGCAATTTTCACTTCCCTATATAAAGGCGGTAAGAGTCAGGCCGGGGCTGGATTTGCTACAATACGCATCCCTTTATACGGGAGCCATCGGTTTGCTGCTGGATACGTATGTGGAAGGCGAACCGGGGGGAACCGGAGAAGCGTTCGACTGGAACCTGATTCCGCGCAATCTGCCGCTGCCGCTGATTCTTTCGGGGGGATTACACGCAGGCAACATTACGAGCGCGATCCAGCAGGCGCATCCTTGGGCAGTAGATGTGTCCAGCGGCGTGGAAGCCGCGAAGGGCATTAAAGATTCGGGAAAAATTGCAGCATTCATGCGAGGAGTTGGAATCAGTGAAAGTCTATGATCTTCCGGACAGTCATGGGCACTTTGGTCCGTATGGCGGCATCTTTGTCGCCGAAACGCTGATCTCGGCCCTGGAGGATTTGCGCATACAGTACGAGCGCTATCGCAGCGATGCTGACTTTCAAGCGGAATTCGCCCATGAACTCAAGCATTATGTGGGACGCCCGACTCCCATCTATCATGCAAAACGATGGTCGGCGCAGCTGGGGGGTGCCCAGATCCTGCTCAAGCGCGAGGACCTGAATCATACGGGCGCACACAAAATCAATAATGCGATGGGACAGGCGTTATTGGCCAGGCGAATGGGCAAATCGCGGGTAATAGCCGAAACCGGCGCCGGCCAGCATGGTGTTGCCACGGCTACGGTCGCAGCGCGGTATGGGATGGAGTGTGTCATCTACATGGGATCGGTCGATGTGGAGCGGCAGGCCGCCAATGTTTACCGGATGAAGCTTCTGGGTGCGGAGGTCATACCGGTCGAATCCGGTTCACGCACGCTGAAGGATGCTTTGAACGAGGCCATGCGCGACTGGGTGACCAATGTTGCGGATACTTTTTACATCATCGGTACTGTGGCCGGACCTCATCCCTATCCCATGATGGTACGGGATTTCCAGGCGATCATCGGGCGCGAGGCAATAACCCAGATGCAGGAGGATTATGGACGGCAGCCCGATGCCCTGATCGCCTGCGTGGGGGGTGGTTCAAATGCCATCGGGCTTTTTTATCCCTACCTCGACAGCAGCATCCGGATGATCGGAGTGGAAGCGGCCGGACACGGGGTGGAGACGGATCAGCATGCCGCCACCCTGACGAAGGGACGCCCCGGCGTGTTGCACGGCAATCGCACTTACCTCATCCAGGATGAGAATGGACAGATCGTTGAAACACATTCCATTTCGGCAGGCCTGGACTACCCCGGGGTAGGGCCGGAACATGCTTGGCTCAAGGACAGCGGACGGGCCGAATATTTCGGAATAACCGACGAGCAGGCTCTGGAAGCCTTCCACGCACTGTGCCATTACGAAGGGATCATTCCGGCGCTCGAATCAAGTCATGCGCTGGCTTATGCAGCCCGGCTCGCACCTGCGCTTACTTCCGACAAGTTGCTGCTGGTGAACCTGTCGGGGCGTGGCGACAAGGATATGCCCACCGTTGCGCGCGCTTCGCATATCACCTTCTAACCTGCAAAGTCCATTCATGTCCCGTATTTCCACTCTGTTTGGCAAACTGCTCCAGAATCGGAGAAAGGCGCTCATTCCTTTTATTACCGCTGGCGATCCCGAACCCGGAATGATGGTCCCACTGATGCATGAACTGGTGCAGGCTGGCGCCGACGTCATCGAGCTGGGTGTTCCATTTTCCGATCCGATGGCGGATGGGCCAACGATTCAGCGTTCTTCCGAGCGTGCGCTGAAGCATCGCGTTTCGTTGCAGGATGTGCTGGCAATGGTGGAAGAATTCAGGGAAAGTGATTCCAGCACGCCGGTTGTGCTGATGGGCTACGCCAATCCGGTCGAAGCAATGGGCTACGATGCGTTCACGGCAAGAGCAAAAGCGTGCGGCGTGGATGGCGTGCTGATTGTGGATTATCCTCCGGAGGAATCGGTGGAGTGGGTGGAATACCTGAAACGTCAGAATATCGCTCCCATTTTCCTGCTTTCTCCGACTACGCCACAGCGGCGCGTCGAGCGGGTGGCGTCCCTGGCGGAAGGATATGTGTACTACGTTTCGCTGAAAGGCGTTACCGGTTCGCTTCACCTCGATTTGCATGACGTGGCTGAGAAACTCGACGGACTACGTTCCCGTATTTCCATTCCCATTGGGGTGGGCTTTGGCATACGTGACGGCGCAACCGCCCGGGCAGTGGCGGAGCTTGCCGATGCGGTGGTGGTGGGAAGCCGCATCATCGAAGAAATTGAAAGGTCACCCAAGGCGGAGGTGTTAACAAATGTCCATCGTCTGGTAAAAAGCCTGCGAATTGCAATAGATGCAGCAAGTCCTGCACCATCAGCCGCCGTTAAACTTACACACTTATGAGCTGGTTTCAGAAACTTCTTCCGCCCAAAATCAAGCGCAAGGAAAGCGGTGAAAAGAAAGCGGTGCCTGAGGGATTGTGGAGCAAATGCGCCTCCTGCGAGGCAGTGCTTTACTATTCCGATCTGGGGAACAATCTCAATGTCTGCCCCAAATGCGGTCATCACAACCGGATTTCCGCGCGCGTGCGGCTCGACCTGTTTCTGGATCCCGAGAATCGGCGCGAAATCGGGGCGGAAATTCATCCACTCGATCCCCTTAAATTCAAGGATAGCAAGCGTTACTCCGACAGGCTGGCGGAGGCGAAAAAGGAGACTAACGAAGATGACTCCGTGGTGGTAATGCAGGGCAGCGTCAAGACAGTTCCCGTCGTTGTCGCAGCATTCGAATTCGGTTTCATGGGGGGGTCGATGGGGTCCGTCGTCGGCGAACGCTTCATACGGGGTGTGCAAACGTGTGTCGACCGGCGTCTGGCCTTTGTATGCTTCGCAGCGAGTGGCGGTGCGCGCATGCAGGAAGGCCTGCTGTCGCTCATGCAGATGGCCAAAACCACTGCTGTACTGACCCGGCTGAGCCGCGAAGGACTCCCGTTTATTTCGGTCCTGACGGACCCTACCATGGGCGGTGTGTCTGCAAGTTTTGCTTTCATCGGCGATGTAGTGATTGCTGAACCAGGGGCCCTGATCGGTTTTGCGGGACCGAGGGTGATCGAGCAGACTGTGCGGCAGACCCTGCCGGAAGGATTTCAGCGCTCCGAGTTCCTGCTGGAGCATGGAGCGATAGATATGATCGTCGATCGCCGCCGCATGCGCGACAAGGTCGCCAATTTGTGTACGTTGCTGATGCACGTTTCCCCTCCCGCACCCTGAGCATTTTCACTCGACGCGTAACCACACTTACCGTGCCATCGCGGGCATGAGCACTTTCTCCTTTGCTTCCGCAACGCTGCCAGAGTGGCTGGACTACCTGGAACGCATGCATCCCACAGCTATCGAGATGGGCCTGGAGCGGATACGGCGCGTCCAGGAGGAACTGGGGCTTGAGCCTTCATTTCCCATCATTTCCGTTGCAGGCACCAACGGGAAGGGATCGACATGCATGATGCTGGAAGCCATTCTGAGCCATGCCGGATATCGTGTCGGATGCTATACCTCGCCCCATTTGCTGCGATATAACGAACGTGTGCGAATCGACCGGAAGGAAGCAAGCGATGATGAACTGTGCGAGGTTTTCCGCGCTGTTGAAGCGGCACGGATGAATAGCGCCGTATCCCTGACCTATTTCGAGTTTGGCACACTGGCCGCCATGTACTTGTTCAGTCAGGCCGAAGTGGAAGTTGCAATTCTGGAGGTGGGATTGGGCGGGCGGCTGGATGCGGTCAATGTGTTCGAGGCCGATTGCGCGGTCCTTACCAGCGTGGATTTCGATCATATGGATTATCTGGGCAACACGCGTGAACAGATCGGATTCGAAAAGGCCGGAATTTTCAGGTCGGGGAAGGCGGCAATCTGTTCCGAACCGGACCTGCCCATAAGCGTGCGCCGTCATGCGCAATCGATCGGCGCCGACCTCATGCATATCGGGGAGCACTTCGGTTATTCAACCGCTCCACAGTCCTGGAGCTATTGGCGGAACGGCGAGAGCAGGCACGCACTCCCTTATCCGGGCTTGCGCGGCGCCTATCAGTTGAAAAATGCCAGTGCGTGCCTCGCCGCGCTGGATTCCCTGAAAGATATATTGCCGGTCACCTTGAGCGACATTCGCCATGGTTTGCTGGAAGTGGTTTGGCCAGCCCGGTTTCAGGTGTTGCCTGGACAGCCGGTCACGGTGCTCGATGTTGCCCATAATCCAGGCGCAGCGCGCGCATTGGCCGCCAGCCTCGATAGCATGGAGCGTTATCCCAGAACATACGCGGTATTTGCCATGCTCGGGGATAAGGATATCGCCGGGGTGGTACGGGAGTTAAGGTCCAGCGTGGATGTCTGGCTGGTATCGGGTATTGACGCTCCAAGAGGCGCTACGGCGGACGAAGTCGCGGCGCACGTTGCCCAGGAGCTGCAAATCGCCGAGCCGCTTGCGGGGAATGCAGGTGAAGTCGCCGCGCATACCATCCGCAAGTTCCGCAATCCATCCGAGGCATATGCCTACGCCTGTGAGCAGGCAGCGAGAAATGATAGAATTTGTGTTTTCGGCTCATTCCATACCGTGGCTGAAGTGTTAAAGAACAGAATTGAGCGCAGGTAGATTTCCCGATATCTAATGGCAAAAACCATCACCGAAGAAGAGATTCAGCTAAGAAAGCGCGCCAGACGACGTCTGGTCGGCGCAATCGTCCTGGCAACCGCGGCAGTGGTGGTATTGCCGATGATCCTTGACAGCAAGCCCGATCGGCGCGGTCATGAAATCGATATACACATTCCATCTGAGGATTCAGTGGAAGAGCTTGCCGCCGAATCTGCTTTCCCCGTAAATACGCCTCCCGCAGCCGCTTCATCCATGCCTCAGGCTGAGGGTGGGGCGGAGCAGGCAGATGGGATATCCGGCAAGAATATAATGACTGTACCCCCTCGGGAGACGCCTGCCTCCATTAACGAAAAGGCCAGTGCAAGCCCTGCGCCTGCTGCTCCGCGGAGCGGAGCGACGGCTACAAACACCGCTCCCGCCGCTTCCCGAGCGGAAATGACCAGTAAAAACGCTCCCCCGGTTGCTTCGCGGGAAGCATCATTCGTGGTGCAGTTAGGCGCTTTTTCTACGTCAGCAAAAGCGGCACGGCAATCGGAAAAGATCGCTTCACAGAATTTCTCCGCCTATACTGAAATCGTGAAATCCGGCAAGGAGGAAGTAACCCGCGTGCGTGTCGGTCCTTTCGCCACGCGCGAAGAGGCTGAGAAAACACGGGAAAAACTGAAGAACCTGGGATTCGAAGGTGTGGTTACAGAAAAGTAGGTGAGGATCATGAGGCCCTTTACATACGACACATCGTGTTTCTGCCATGTTTACCGGTGATCTGACCGGCTTCGATTACGCTGTACTGGCCATACTGATTATGTCCATCCTGCTCAGCGTATCGCGTGGTGTCGTGCGCGAAATATTATCCCTGGTCAGCTGGATAGTCGCATTCATGGTAGCGAATTCCTTTGCCGCAGGATTCGCGCCCATGGTGCCTTCAACGATCGGCGGAGAATCGCTGCGTATCCTGCTGGCTTTCATTGCATTATTCCTGATAACCCTGGTGGCGATGGGTCTCGTGACCATGCTGACTTCGGCTTTGGTCCAGACGGTAGGATTGGGTTTCACCGATAGATTTTTCGGCTCCCTGTTCGGTTTTATCCGAGGGTTGGTAGTGGTGCTGGTAATCGTGCTGGCAGCAGGTCTTACCGCGGTGCCGCAAGAGCCCTTCTGGCGAAAAGCAGTACTGAGCAAGCACCTGGAGGCTGCAGCAATGGTAGTGCTGCCATGGTTGCCGCAGGATTTGTCCAAGCGTATCCACTATGCGGAACTGAAGCGCAAGCAATAGGGCAGTAAACCGAATGCGCCGGATTCCACTCAATGAACTCGTGCAACTTTTCGTATAGCGTTGATCTAAGTCATTTTTGCGGAGTGCATTCATGTGTGGAATTCTGGGTTTAGTTTCGCATGCTCCCGTCAACCAGTTACTCTACGATGGGTTGCTGGTGCTTCAGCATCGTGGGCAGGATGCGGCCGGAATTGTTACCGCCCAGGGGAATACCTTCCACATGCACAAGAACAGCGGCCTGGTGCGCGACGTGTTCCGCACGCGGAATATGCGCGCCTTGCTTGGGAACATGGGGATCGGTCAGGTGCGTTATCCCACCGCCGGTTCCGCCGAGTCTCCTGCAGAAGCGCAGCCGTTTTATGTCAACTCGCCCTTCGGAATCGTGCTCGGGCATAACGGCAATCTGACCAATTCCGCACAGCTCAACGACGAGTTGTTCCGCGAGGATTTACGGCACGTCAATACCAATTCGGATTCGGAAGTGCTTCTTAATGTGCTGGCGCACGAGTTGCAGAGGAGCACGAAAAACCACCAGCTCGATCCCGCCGCTATTTTTGCCGCCGTATCCGGCGTGCACGAGCGTTGCAAAGGCGCCTACGCCGTCATAGCAATGATTGCAGGCTACGGATTGCTCGCATTTCGCGATCCTTATGGTATTCGTCCCCTCGTGTTCGGATGCGCGGAAACGGAGCATGGGACGGAATATCTGGTAGCGTCCGAGAGTGTGGCGCTCGATACCCTGGGATTCAAGCTGGTGAGGGATGTTGCACCGGGCGAGGCAATTTTTATTGATGACAGCGGCAATTTTTACAGTAAGCAGTGCGCGTCCAACTCCTCGCACAATCCCTGCATCTTCGAGTATGTCTATCTCGCCCGCCCGGATTCAGTCATAGACGGGATTTCAGTCTATGAAACTCGGCTCAACATGGGAGAGAGTCTGGCCGATAAAGTCAAAACCACGATGGGTCATCTCGATATCGATGTGGTCATTCCGATTCCCGATTCCAGCCGTCCCAGTGCCTTGCAGCTTGCCAATCGCCTGGGCATAAGTTTTCGTGAAGGCTTCGTAAAAAACCGCTACATCGGGCGAACCTTTATCATGCCGGGCCAGCAGTTGCGTCGTAAATCGGTCCGCCAGAAGCTCAATGCCATGGGTGTGGAGTTTCGCGGAAAAAATGTGCTGCTGGTCGATGATTCGATCGTACGCGGCACTACCAGCCGCGAAATCGTCCAGATGGCGAAGGAAGCCGGCGCGAACAAGGTATTCTTTGCTTCTGCTGCACCCCCCGTGCGGTTTCCCAACGTTTATGGCATTGATATGCCTACGCGCCACGAACTCATTGCCACGGGGCGGGACGACGAGGAAATATGCCGGGAAATTGGCGCCGATTATCTGGTGTATCAGGAACTCGATTCTCTCATTAGAGATGTACGCCGCGTCAATCCGTCGATCTCGCAGTATGAGACCTCATGTTTCGACGGACGCTACATTACCGGGGATGTAACGCCGGAATACTTGGCTGTCCTGGAGGCGCAACGCAGTGGTGGCGCTCCTCTCGCGGAGAGACGTTCCAGCACGCAACTCGACCTGAACCTCGTGACAGCGAATTAATGAAGATTTGACAAAAGTAGGTACCGAGCGTACCTTCAGGGTGGGCGCCGATTTGATCTTCAGCTTGCGGGCGCAGTATAAATTCAGCTAAAGCGGGAAAACCCGTTTTTTAGCGAAAGCTGAACGGGTTTTTTATTGGGGGAATTTGAGGGAGATGTCGGGCATGTCTGACGATTTTGAGCTGGAAACACTGGCGCTGCATACGGGCATACATCGCAGCCAATTCAATGAACACTCGGAGGCCTTATTCCTTACTTCGAGTTTCGTCTTCGACAGTGCCGCCCAGGCGGCAGCACGCTTTTCCGATGCGGAACCGGGTAATATCTATTCGCGTTTTACCAACCCCACGGTTACCGCTTTTCAGGAAAGACTGGCCGCCCTGGAGGGCGCGGAAGCCTGTGTTGCCACCTCCTCAGGCATGTCAGCCATTCTTGCCTGCACTATGGGACTCCTGCGCGCAGGAGACCATATCGTGGCTTCGCGCAGCCTGTTCGGTGCGACCGTCAGCCTGTTCAACAATATCCTCAAGCGCTTCAACATCGAAACGACATTTGTTTCCGCTACGGATGTTTCTGCCTGGGAAGCAGCGGTAAGACCTGCTACCCGGTTGTTGTTCATGGAAACGCCCTCCAATCCGCTGACCGAGATTTCCGACATTGCCGCGCTTGCAGCCGTAGCCAGGAAGGCGGGCGCGTGGCTCGCCGTGGACAATTGCTTCTGCTCCCCCGCGCTGCAACGTCCATTGGAATTGGGTGCAGACCTCGTGATTCACTCGGCGACCAAATATCTTGAGGGTCAGGGCCGGGTATTGGGCGGCGCGGTGCTGGGCAAGCGCGATCTGGTGATGGACGGGGGAATATTCGGTTTTCTGCGCACTGCCGGGCCGAGCCTGAGTCCGTTCAATGCTTGGGTGATCCTGAAAGGCATGGAAACCCTGAACCTTCGGATGGAAAGGCATTCCGAAAATGCGCTGGAAATTGCGCGCTGGCTGGAAGCGCAGCCCGGTGTAGCCAAAGTCCATTATCCCGGTTTGCCATCGCATCCGCAGTACGAGCTTGCCAGCCGTCAGCAGAAAACCGGAGGTGGAATCGTTTCATTCGAATTGAAGAATGGAAGAGAAGCGGCATGGAGGGTGGTAGATTCCGTTCGCATGATTTCCATCACCGCCAACCTGGGGGATGCCAAGAGCACCCTTACCCATCCTGCCACTACCACGCATGGGCGGATCAGCCAGGAAAACCGGGATGCAGCTGGCATTACCGAGGGCTTGCTGCGCATTGCAGTGGGACTTGAAGCGGTAAAAGACATAAAGGTCGATCTGGCAAGGGGCTTGATTCGGTAGGATAGAGCTTCGTGGAGGGAATGCTGCTGAGGTTGGGAGAAAATTTGGCTCAGATTCTGGTTTCTGCTTGTCACGGTCACGCCAGCCCCTAGGATAGCGGTCCATCAATGGGCTCACTTTCTCTCCAATTCTGTCAGTTCCTGAAAGCAGAAGTTGTCTTTCATTCCTTAGCATGAGCTTGCAGTTGTAATTATTCTGACCTATAAAGAACTTCTGGGTATCTTCCGAGGATTTTTATTACCGGAAACGGCGCGAACCTATCGCCAAAAGGTACCAGAATGGCTGGTGAGCCAATATGGCCACGACAAGACTTTACAATCATTGCAAGACCCGGCCGAAAGATAGTTCGACATTTAAGGTGAGTTATTAGAGAGACAACAAGATCAACCTGAGCAACATGCGAGTGTTCGAATCATGACCCTTGTCCGGCTAAGGCGTCAGCAATCACAAGGGGAAGAAATTGCGAACAGCATTAGCCATGGCATTGGTCTCGTCGCAGCACTCGTCGGAACTCCCTTTCTCATCACCCAAGCTGCACGGCATGGAAACGCCGGGTTTGTCATTGGTGCCAGCCTTTTCTCCGCGACGACCATATTTCTTTACCTTGCTTCTACCCTCTACCATGCGTTGCCCATAGGCAAGACCAAGCGCGTATTTCGCGTCCTTGAGCATTCCGCAATCTTTCTTCTTATCGCTGGTACATATACGCCGTTCACGCTAGGAATACTTCATGGCGTATGGGGCTGGATTCTTCTCTCAATTATATGGAGTCTTGCTGCAGCAGGAGTAGTGGTGAAGGTTTTCTATGGAACCTCCTTCCCCATTTTATCCACCAGCCTTTATCTGTTCATGGGGTGGATGATTGTGATTACCGCAGATCTATTGATTGCCAACATGCCAACACCTGGCTTGCTCTGGTTGATTGCGGGAGGATTGTCTTACACTGTCGGAGTAGTTTTTTTTGCTATCGATTCCCGCTTGCAGTACGCTCACCTAATTTGGCACCTCTTTGTTCTGACAGGCACCACATGCCATTACTTCGCCGTGCTTTGGTATGCTGCCTGATCTTCACCTCTACCCCCGCCTGTAGCTCGATCTATTAATCAATGTCTTGCTACTAAAAAATACAGCGATTGTTGTGAAATATAGTTTGAGCTCATTGCACGAACCCGCGGTCACTTTCGACTTGACAACCGGCCCTAAGGGTCAAGAGGTGTCGAATATCAAGGCTTACTAAAAGCAGTAAAACCGAAATTCCTCATCGGAAGCTTGGTTTGAGAACTGATACAGTTCCAACCCGGGGAGCCTGCGTGAAGATTCTTTATCTTTATCATAAAGTGGCGGATACAAAAATTAACCGATGTTAATGCACCAGTTGATTGATTTCCATGATGGGGAGCAGTATGGCAAGAACGATCATCAGCACCACGCCTCCCATTACCAGGATCATTATCGGTTCCAGCAGCGTTAAAAAGACGCCCAGCCGCCGCTCCAGTGCCTGGGCTTCGAGCTGGGCGGCGCGTTCCAGCATTTCTTTCAGCTTGCCGCTCATTTCCCCGCTTGCCACCAGATGCACGAGCAGTGGCGGAAACACGCGGGTTTCCCGCAGCGCTCTGGAGAGACTCGCGCCTTCGCGGACCTGTTCAATGGTATTTTCGATCGCTTTACGCATGACCATGTTGCTCATCACGCGCGCACCGGAACTGAGCGCTTTAAGAAGCGGCACCCCCCCTCCGACTAGAATGGAAAGCGTGCTGGCGAAACGGGATGTGTTGCTGCTGCGAATCAACGATCCCAGCCATGCCGTGCGCAGCATCAAAGCATGCCATCGGTATCTGGTGTCATCACGCCGTAGCGCGACGCGTGCGGAAAGTGCCCCGCCGACAATGGCGATAATCAGATAGGGCCATGACATGAGAAGGAAATCGCTCAACCCGATCAGTGCGCGAGTCAGGAGAGGCAGGCTCTGGCGAGAATGCTGGAATACCTGCACTACCTGGGGAACCACATACATGAGCAGACCGGCAACAATGATAATGGCAATGATGGTCACCAGTGCCGGGTAAAGGAGCGCAAGACTGGTTTTCTGTTTTAGTGTCTGGCGTGCGTCGAGATACTCGGCAAGATGACGCAGTACCAGCGGCAATGTGCCCGATTCTTCCCCGCCATGTACCAGCGCCCGATAGAAATCAGGAAAACTCCTGCTGTAGCTGCCCAGCGCGGCAGAGAGGGAAAGCCCGGCGATCACCTCTGTTTTGACACCGCCGAGCACTTCGCGTGTCATCGGTTCCTCGGCGGATTCGATCAGCGCAGCAAGCGACTGCTCGACTGTCAGACCGGCGGTCAGCAAGGTAGCCATCTGCCGTGTCAGTAGACTCAGCTGCTCCGGGCGTAGCCCTCGGACCCAGGGTGCCTGGTCACGCTCGCGACCGCGGACCTGATCGACGGCCGAAGGCAGCAAGCCCTGTGCGCGCAACTGCGCCCGCGCTTGGCGGGCGGTATCAGCCTGCAGCACCCCCGTTACCCTGCGGCCTTCGGAATCAAGCGCTTCGTAGCGATACGCTTCCATATGGAACTGCTATTCGCGTGTCACACGCACGACTTCCTCCAAGCTGGTGATGCCCTGGGTAGCGAGGCGCATGCCGTCATCACGTAACGAGCGCATTCCAGCGGAAATCACATACTCTCGCAGGTCTTGTTCAGACACGCGATCATGAATTCGCCGGCGCAGATCGTTGTCAACCGCGAGCAATTCATAAATCCCGGTGCGTCCCTGATAGCCGGAGTGATTGCATGCAGCACAGCCCTGTGCCTTGTATAAAATTCCGGAAGCCGAAAAAGAGCCCGGGGAAGGAGATTCTCCCATGGCCTCGTCCCAGGGCTGGCGGCATTCCAGACAGAGCCGCCGCACCAGACGCTGCGCCCCTACGCCAATCAGGCTCGATGCCAGTAGAAACGGCTCGACTCCCATGTCCACAAGCCGGGTCACGGCGCTTATCGCATCATTGGTATGCAGAGTCGCAAATACCAGATGGCCCGTAAGGCTGGCCTGTACCGCGATCTGTGCGGTTTCGAGGTCGCGAATCTCTCCAATCATAATGACATCCGGGTCTTGCCGCAGGATTGTCCGCAAGGCTCGTGCAAACGTCATTTCGATTCGTGGATTGACTTGAGTCTGACTGATGCCGTCAAGATCGTACTCGATGGGGTCCTCAACCGTCATGATGTTGAGCGACGCGGAATCCAGCCTTGACAGGGCGGCGTAAAGCGTGGTTGTTTTACCCGATCCGGTGGGGCCGGTTACGAGAATAATGCCATGGGGCTCGCGAATAAGCCTGTCCATGCAAGTCAAGGTGATTTCATCCATGCCAAGCCGAGGGAGGTCCAGGCGGCCAGCCTGCTTGTCCAGCAAACGCAATACGGCGCGTTCGCCGTGTGCGGTGGGGATGGTGGATACGCGCACGTCGACTGGCCTGCCTGCCATCCTCAATGTAATCCGGCCGTCCTGCGGAAGGCGTTTTTCCGCAATGTCGAGTTGCGCCATGATCTTGATGCGTGAGATGAGGGCGGCATGTAATGCGCGCGCCGGTTCGATCAGGTCGCGTAACGTGCCGTCCACTCGCAACCGTACAACCGAACGTGTTTCATATGGCTCAATGTGGATATCGGAAGCTGCGGTGCGTAACGCCTGTGTAAAGAGCGCGTTGATCAGCCGGATGACCGGAGCATCATCCTGGCTTTCGAGCAGGTCCTCGACCTTCGGCAGCTCCTGCAGTAATCTCGAGAGGTCTATATCCTGTGCGAGATCATCTGCGAGCGCGGCCGCGCCTTCGTTTGCGCCGTTATACAGCGCCGCAACGATCTCATTGAACTCGTCGGTAGCGAGGCGTCGTGCCCGCAGAGGCACGCCCAGAACGCGACGCACCTCCGCCAGTGCTCCGGCCTGGACTTCGCCGCGCACCACCACCTCTGCGTGATCGCTCGTGACACTCATCACGGCAACTCCATTTGTCTTGACAAAGACATAAGGAATCCTGTCAGACGCCATTATCTCGACCCGGTTTCAGGGTGTATTATCCATCACTCCCCCGGTATCCCAGTTGCCTTGAACATTGGAGATCTCGGGATTATCGGGAGTGACGCTGTCATCAAGAATGACAGGCGGCGGTTGACGCGGCGGCAAAGTAGGCGATTCCATATCCGGAAGCACAAGATTAAACCTGGGTCTCACTTTTTTCTGTTCGCCCAGCACCCGATCGTACTGTGCATCAGAAAGCGGATCGGCAGCGTCGCTCGCTCGCATCAGTGTCGGCCGCAGGAATACCATCAGATTGGTTTTGTTGCGTGAGCGCTTGTTGTAACTGAACAATTGTCCGAACAGCGGAATCGCTCCGACCAGTGGAATTCTTTCAACCGAGTCATTTACCGAATCCTGCATCAGACCGCCGAGTACGAGAATCTGCCCGTCGTCCACCAGCACTGTCGATTCTATCGAGCGTTTGTTGGTAATCAACCCGTTGGTGGCGTTGACCGTGCCAGGAACGACGCTCGAGACTTCCTGAAAAATCTGCACACGGACAGTGTTGCCTTCCGAGATAAGGGGCTTGATCTTCAATGATAGTCCCACATCCTGGCGTGAAACGGTTTGAAACGGGGAGGTAACGGCGCCGCCCACTGGCGGAATGAATTGGCCGGTGGGAATCGGAACGTTCTGCCCGATGATGATTCTGGCTTCTTCGTTATTCAGTGTCAGCAGGGTGGGAGTGGAAAGAATGTTGGCATTGGCATCCGTTTCCAGCGCGCGGATGAGCGTATGAATGTTGAGAACAGGGCCGATGCCGGGAATAGCCGTGACAAGGCCATTCATGATGCCGATAGTCAGACCGGAGGCTGCATTCGCTATCGGATTCTGGGCGGTGGAGATGATACTGCCGCCCCCGGCAGTGCCCGCATTGAAGTTGGTGCCTCCGAAAACCTGGGTGCCGCCTTGGGCAGCATTGCTCAGATTCTGCCACTGAATGCCGAATTCCGCGGCTCTGTCGGCAGTGATTTCGGCAATCAGCGCTTCAATATAAACCTGCACGCGGCGCACGTCGAGCTTCTCTACCACCGCCCGCAAATTATTATAAATAGCATCCGGAGCAGTAATAATGATCGAGTTGGTGGCTGCATCCGCCTGAATGATGCCGGGCGTGGCGGAAGTTGCGCCAGTTTGCATCGGAGCCGGGGTGACGGTGGAAGCAGCGGGAACAGTCCCCGCACCAAGGCTGGAACCGGGCATGGAAGTGCCCATCGAGCCGCCCATTGAGGTACCCGAGGCGGCACCCATCCCCCCGCTGGTGGATGTACCCAGGGAAGACGTTCCAAAAGCCGTGCCGGTTGCCTGACTCAGTCCTGAAGATGAGGAAACCGGGGACGCCATGTTGTGATAGATCGCCCTGAGGGTTTCGGCAAGCCTGACTGCATCGGCATTCTTGAGAAAAACGACGTGCATGTTGCCGGCAGCGCTGGTGGGAGAATCGAGCACTGTTACCAGTTGGCGTAGACGCGCAAGCGCTGCCCGGTTTCCGGAGCGTGCAAGGAGGGTATTCGAGCGGGCGTCGGCGACGACCGTGAAACGCTGCTGGGTGGGGTCCGCGGCGCCCTCGGCCTGGGACTGCGTCGATTCCGAAAACAGCCGGTTCACGGTTTGCGCGACATCGATCGCCGAGGCGTGCTGAAGAGGTATCGAGACAGGATCGGTTCCACTTGGCTGATCCATCGAATCAATTATTTTCGCCAGGCGTTGGAGATTGCTCGCGTAGTCTGTAATAACCAGGGTGTTACTGTTGGGATTTGCAGTGATACTGTTGTTTGGAGCGATCAATGGACGCAGGATCGGCACCATCTGCACCGCGGATTCGTACTGCAGCGTAAATACCTGTGTCTGGATACGGTCGCCCGCGAGCTGCCGCTTGTTCGTGGGACCAAGTATCGGGCCCTGGTATAGCTTGGCATCACTTTCCGGAACGATCCTGATGATGCCGTAATCCTCAACAACTGCATATCCATGCAATCGCAATGCCGACAGGAATACTTCGTAGACTGACGACCTCAGCACTGGCTTGGCTGAAACGATGTTGATCGTACCCTTGACGCGGGGGTCGAGCATGAAATTTTTCCGGGTAATTTCGCTGACTGCTTTCACTACCCCTTCAATATCGGCATTGACGAAGTTGAGTGTAACGAGATCCTGACCGGCAGAAGACCTGGGTTTACTGGCGCGCAGGGAATCCGCTTCCGGCAGGACGCTCGGCGGGACGCCAATTTCCTCGACGGGCAGGGTGGCAGAGGGATTTACGGCCCAAGCCTCGGTAACCCAGCCTGCCACTGCCATCCATAAAAAAACTGCACATAGCGAGCGATGCCGCACGATTTTACCTCTGTAGCCCATGAGATGACGACATCACTCAGTTATGACCGGCGCGTGAAGTTCGACAGGCAAGTCTGTCTCTACCGGACGAGTAGGGTCTGCAGGCGGATTCTGACGCTGCAATGCAAATGTTTCCCGCATTCCGTCACGTTCCAGGACAATATATTCGGTGTGAACCTCAGCCAGCTGGAGGCCGGGAGCGATGTTTTCACCTTCGCGCACCGCAAGCGTCTCTCTTCCATCCACTTGCAGGATCGCATAGCCCTGCCCGTGCCCGGAAGCGGCGACAACCCCGAACAGCCTGACCTCAGGTCCGACAGGAACAGCAATGGATGGCTGTTCTGGTTGTGCAATACCGAACAGGTTATTCACCATCGATACATCTTCGACTGTTTCCACGTCCGCACGCGTGCCTGACTCGAGGTTGGGTTGAGGGTGGGGGATGAACCAAAGGCGTGTCCAGTACAACAGCACCCCTCCAAGCAGCGCGAGTGCAGCGAGGATGATTAAATATACAAGGGCTGTTTGCGCACGATTCGACCGGTCGATCGAGATTTCCGGCATGCTTTAATGCTTAACTTTTCAATACGGCTGAAGTAAAAATCGGAGAGTTTCGATCAGGAATGGATTCTTATAACCCGTTCCTGAAAAAAACGATAGTTCATGGTGGAGATTGATGCATGTTCAGTGAGATTGGTGTCGTCACTTTTTATCGGTCAGATTTTGCTGAATTGCTCATGAGTGCAATTGTACCTTGTTCAAGCGTATTGAGGCCTGGCGAAGTTGTGCGAGTGTATTCCACGTTGCCTGTGGCCGCGTATGAGCTGAATAGCTGCTAACATAAACATGTTTATACTCCTTTATGAACTCTGTCCGGAACGGAATTAAACCCTGTTTTCATCTTCTTTTCGCTTGAAAGCATTTGGCGCCAATGGCATTACTCGAACAAAACAAGTGATCGGTCCTGTTTAGCCCGATCCTTCTCTTTAAAGGGAGATAATGGATATCAGAGATTGTGCTAATAAATCCTTCCCGCGGCTTTTTGCACACCTTACCCTGGCCTCTGCGGCGGTCTTCACGGCCTTTGGGGTTTTGGCAGAGCCCAAGCCTAAAGGCTACGAATATTACCTTACGGGCAACGCGGTCGATGCTGTCCTGCCGCAAAGGCCACCATCGCCATCAACTCTCCTGATGGGCGGAGGTCCCGACGTGGACGCTGCATTCAAGTGGATGATCCAGAAGGCGGGAGGCGGCGACTTTGTGGTGATCCGTGTACGGGGGGCCGACGGCTACAACCAGTATGTCTACGACATGGGCGGTATAGATTCCATCGAGACACTGGTCATAAAGACGCGTGAGGCGGCCAGCGATCCGTTCGTGCTCGATCGGATCAAAAAAGCGGAAATTTTGTTTATCGCGGGCGGCGACCAGAGTGATTACATTAATCTCTGGAAAGGAACTGCGCTCGAAACGGCGATTAATGAACTGATTGGCCGCAATGCACCTATCGGGGGCACCAGCGCGGGACTTGCAGTTCTCGGTCAGTTTGACTTCGTAGCGTTGAATGGCACGGTGTACTCTGACGATGCGCTGGCCGATCCTTATAACCGTCGCATGACTCTCGATCGAGAATTTCTGACTGCGCCGGGCTTGAATGGGGTAATTGCCGATGCGCATCTCGACACGCGTGACCGGATGGGACGCCTTCTCACCTTTCTCGCGCGCACCATCCAGGACCAATGGGTAAGCGTTGAATCCGCCCGAGGCATTGGTCTGGATGTCGAAACCGCGTTGGCGATTGACAACGGCATTGCAATCCGCCTGGGTGTCGGCTCGGCATATTTTCTAAGGCCCACAATTGCCCCAACCGTCTGTCAAAGCGGTCAGCCTCTGACTTTCCGCAATGTCATGGTAGACCGACTTTCGGGATCGGGATCATTCCATCTCGGCCGGTGGACGAGTCCGGGAAATGGCACAACCAGGTATGACCTTTCAGCTGAAACCGGTGTGTTGGTCTCGTCTCAGCCGGGGGGTGGAATCTATTGAATAATGCGCCTGCGGTTGCCCCAGAGATAACAGGATGTCGCCTGTGCGCGGCGAATGGGTGATGTGACGATGGCCGCTGCGGTCACATCCAGGCGGTACTGTCGAGGTGCTGCGGCCAATCTTGCCTAGGGCAACCCAGTTTTTAATCGGTGAGACAGTCGAGCCATCTCACCGCTTTCCATCGCCTGGAGTTTTCTACCCCAGGTAATAATCTTACAACCGCTACTGGGCCGGGTTCTGTTGAGCAGCCGTCAACTGGCTTTTCCATGTGGCGGGTAAATTCTGAACCCAGCCATTGTAGATGACGGGGACCGGGAGGACACCTTGACCTCCCATCCCCGGATTCCCGGTAATGGTAGCATCACGCTGAGTTCCCGCAGACGCGAAGAGTCCTACTTTTCCCGCAATTACAGCATCCGATGGATTGCCATCTCCATTTGGATCGGGATCGACGACGAGTAATCTATTCGAAAATTTGCTCGCAACATAGGCATAGTATCCCCCTCCCTGCTTGGCGCCATACTGCACGCCATGGCAGCCGGGATCACATGGAAGCATGGCAACAACCGTGTCTGAAGTTGGTACGCCGGGACGAGTATCGATCACTGTGATGGTCCCGGTGAGCATATTGGCGGTCACCATGTTTTTCCCATTCGGAGAGACAGGAGTTTGAATCGGCAGAGCGCCTACAGGACCGGTAATTGCGCCGGTGACCGGGTTATAGTTGGCAATCAGATCGATGGTCTTGATAACGGCATGAGTGTTCATGTTGATCACCGTCATCGTGTTGTCCAACATGTTAGCCACATAATACTTGCTGGCATCCGGCATCATTCCCGTGGCCAGCGGGTGACCAAAGGGAGTGCTCGCGGGCAGAATGGACTCGACACTGTTTGAGCCGAAGCTATACTGTGTGGTATCTCCCGTGAGGACATTCGGGGTAACCATTTTTTTTCCATCATGGCTCATCCAGTGCGCATGAGCATTTCCCCGTCCGATATCTATACGCCGCTCCACTCCGGTCGCAAGTGGCGCAAGTTCCATGACCGAGTCTGTCCGCGTATCTCCATTATTGGTGACATGAAGCTCATCGGTGTCCGTCCGCGTCATCACATGAGCCGGTGCTTCTCCTACCGACACATTGCGAATCAGCGCTCCTGTCTGTCGATCATAGACAGTCAATTTACTGTCGAACCATTGCGTCGCGTAAATGACATTCTGATTTCTATCGGTCCACATGTTGTGCGCATTATTCATGTTGATCGACGGCAATGCGACCTTTCGGGTTACCTGCCACGTTGCGCCACTTACGGCGGTGACCGTGCCTGGCTTGGATTTGCCGGAAGCGGTTTCGAACTGCGTTGCCACCCATACTTCGCCCACTGCCGGCATGACCGGATTCTGGAGAGGTTCCAGGACGCGATCATTCCCATAACGGGCATTGAGCACAGCAGGTAGATTGACTACGCCTATATCCACCCGGACATCCACATTCGGATAGGTGATGTGCCAGGGCGTATTGGAGGCATAATTCTGCCAGTTTGCCGGATTGGTCGCGACAAAGAAGGTGTGCAGCAAACGGGTGGCGAGATCACTGCTGCTTGGAACTGTGATGCCGTTGATCAAGCTGATAGAGTTCCCCAAATCCAGCCCGCTCGTATTCGGGTCATCGACAATGACGGCGCCTAGCATGTAGGGATGGATACTGCAGGTAAAGACATACAAACCAGGGGTTTTCAAGGTAACGCTGTCTCCGCCTTTTCTTGGCGAGGTGTTAAACGGCATACCCGCTGCGCCTGTTGGATAAATTACGCTGGTTCGGGTGTGAACCGTGTTTGAATTCCCTGAAAAATTTACCCGCACACCCGGTTTTGCCACCGCAAGGGAACGAGTGCCGGCAATTGTTGCGCCGGTATCAAACCAGCGGGCAGGGTTATCCGTGAGCGAGAAGTTGACTTCGTTTCCACCAGCGAGACTGACTCCCGGATGGAGCAGGGCGGTCATGGCGGCGATAGAAACATATCTGTAGATGCAGATATCCTTTAATGATGATATTGGCATGATAAGTGTATTCCCCTTTGGAAGTTTGATAATGAAAATTGCTGCGTATGAAAAATTCCATGCTTGATGCAACTGCAGACGTTTTTCCCGTCTGTCATTTGTTTTCCGGCTTTCCTGATTCTAAACATGCAAAATAAGCGTTAATTTATTCCTTTTTGGCAAATAAGGGATATGTTTTTTTTGAGATTATTGTTGACGTCAATTCCCAGTGCAGCTGAAAATTTTTATCGGTGAGGCCAATGTTGCGCTGTATCGAGACGTGATTATGAGGACAGATCGGGAGGCGCGTGCCATGGTGCAAAACCGGAATCGACAATGAACAGTTTCTTGAGTAATCTTCGTGCCATTTTGTTCGTTTTTTGATAGGTATTTACATAAAAATGATGGAGAAATCAGTTCCCAATCTGCTCTCTGAAAGACCACGCGCTCCAGGCCATTTGACCGCCCTGGAGCATGAACCGTGCGGAAGGCAGCGCGGCTTTACTTTGCTCGAGGTCATGGTGGTCGTCGTGATTCTAGGAATTCTCGCTGTAATGGTGGTGCCGAAAATCATCAGTCGTCCCGACGAAGCACGTATCATCGCAGCAAAACAGGATGTCGCAAGCTTGATGCAGATGCTCAAGCTGTACCGTCTCGACAACCATCGCTACCCCAAGACTGAACAGGGATTGCAGGCGCTGGTAACGAAGCCGACCGATCCACCGATTCCACCCAATTGGAAAGCCGGAGGATATATCGAGCGCCTTCCGAAGGATCCCTGGGGCAACCCTTATCAATACCTGAACCCTGGGGTTCACGGCGAAATCGACGTTTTCAGTTTCGGGGCAGATGGTGCCCGCGGGGGAGACGGTAACGATGCGGATATCGGCTCCTGGAATCTGTAAGGCCAACAGGATTCGTGACTGAGATAAAAGCCGGAGGCGGATTCACGCTCATTGAAGTGCTTGTCGCACTGGTGATCATCGGGCTTTTTGCCGGACTGATCAGCAGTACAATGCAACCGGACGAACGGGCTCTTCTTCGTGTCGAAGCGGAACGGCTGGCGCAACTCCTTGACCTGGCGAGGGCCGAGGCGGGTATGTCAGGAAGATCTCTCGCCTGGACGACAGACGGCGCACGTTATCGGTTCTGGGAGAATCAACGGGGTGCCGGTTGGTCGGAAATTCGTAACAGTGATCTCTTCCGTGAGCGGAAGTTTCCGCAGGGGATGAAGATCGTGGGGATGTTGATCGAGATGTCGCCAGCAGATTTCATGCGGCTGGAGTTCAATCCTCACGGTTTCATGCCGGCTTATGCCATAAAGATATCTTTTGGGACGGAGCGCTATACAGTCGCAGGATCTCCGGTCGGCGATGTGCAGGCATTGCCGGGAGAGGGAAGACTGAATGATGAAATCATATCACGGCAGCTGCGGTAGAGACCGTGGATTCACGCTGGTTGAGGTTCTGGTCGCATTGGCAATCATTGCAGTTGCTCTCATGGCCGCATTGCGGGTCGCAGGGCAGGGCACGCTCAATGTCGGCGAATTGCGCTCGCGACTGCTGGCGGGATGGGTTGCGGAAAATCTTCTGACAGAGCAGCGTATCCGCGGCGCCTGGCCATCGCCCGGCACATATCGTGGAACAGCAAAACAAGGAAATATGGACTTCACGTGGCGGGCGGATATTACGGAAACCGCAAATCCCTCATTTCGGCGAGCCAATATTTCGGTATTTGCGCCTGTTGGGGAATCGCACCTGCTTGCGCATCTGACAGGGTATCTGGCGCAACCGGCAGTCCCGGGAAATCCGTGAGCAAGCTGTCGGAACAGGGCAATGGCCGCTTATATGGAATGGAAGATTGCCGCTCAACGCTCCTATGACTTCTTGCCTTCATGTCCCCGACGAGGAAGATGTTCATAATCCATTTCCATGAAATCCATGCGTGAAATCGGATTCGGGGGATTTACCCTGATTGAGCTGCTGGTTGCGCTGACTGTTCTGTCTTTGCTGGCAGTGATGTCTTATCGTGGACTTGGAGCGATACTCGACGCGCAAGAGTATGTCAAGCGGGAAACTGAAAAATGGCGCCGCATAAATTTATTCCTGACAAGGTTTGAGCATGATGTGCAACTTGCGATACCGCGTCCGGTTCGAACCGGCTCAGGCGTCTTGCCGGCCTGGCGTGGAGTGATTAAAGCGGCGCCCGATGGAGGCTTATTGCCTTACATGGAATTCAGTCGTCTGGGTTCCATCGAAGAAACGGATGTCGCACGGCGGATCGCCTACCAGTTGAATGATAAACGGGAAATCGAGCTTTGGTTGTGGCCTGGTCTCGACATCGGTCCCCGGACAGTGGCCATGCGTTATCCGGTATTGGCTGGGGTGGCGAAAATGGAGTTGCACTATCTTACCGCAAATCGTGCATGGGTGAATGCGTGGCCAAGCGGAGCACCTGACGCGCCGGTGTCTACGATTTCTTCCATTCCCCAAGCCGTGCGCCTGCGCATTGCCCTTGCCTCGGGGGAGGAAATAGAACGTATTTTCCAATGAAACCATGAGAACAGGACAACGTGGGGTAGCAGTCGTGCTTGCCATGGGTGTCGTGGCGCTCGCGTCGATAACCGCAACAGCGATCATTACCACCCAAGGTATCTGGTCACGGCAAAGCCAGCTTGCGCAGGATTACGTTCAGGCGCAGGCGATGGTCAAGGCGGGGGTGGACTGGGTCCGGGCTGTGCTGAGCGATGATAGCCGAATGGGTAGTGTCGATCACCTGGGCGAACCATGGGCATTGCAGATTCCGGCGATGCCCGTTGAAAACGGTGAACTCACGGGCCACATCCACGATCAGCAGGGCTTGTTCAATCTGAATAACCTGGCTCCCGATGGAAAAATCAGTACGACACAGCTTGCTTACTTCAAGCGCTTGCTGGCCTTGCTCGATTTGCCGGGTGCGCTTGCCGATGCATTGGCTGACTGGATAGACGTTGACAGCGAACCTCGTCCCCAGCACGGCGCCGAGGATGAATATTACGGTGTGCTGAACCCTTCTTACCTTACTGCCAACAGGCCCTTGACCGATGTAGCGGAACTGGCCCGCATCCGCGGTTTCAACAGGGATATCCGCGCGCGTTTGCGACCCTTCGTGACGGCCCTGCCGAACTTTACCACTGTCAATGTCAACACGGCGCCCCCCGAAGTGCTTGCTGCCATTGTTGAGGGTCTGGGAATTGGAAATGCCCGCATATTGACTCTCCAGCGCGCGCGCGCCCATTTTCGTGATCATGCCGATTTTCTCAACCGTCTTCCTCAGGGCGCTGGGGTAGAGGAAAACGATATTGGCACCAGCAGCAATTATTTTCTCACGACACTCAGCGTAGTTATCGGAGAAGTCCATGCCGGGGGAGTGGTCCTCCTTAACCGTGAGGAGGGCGGCTGGCCCGCTATTGTCTGGCGTAAATATTCATGAGTCTGCTAAGAATCCGGTGTCCTCTTCCGGAGGAATCATTGAGTTCATTGAGTTGCCAGTGGATATGGATTGGCGATGATGGACTGCCCTTGACAGGAGAAGGGCAGATAGCTGATCTGCCGAAAAAAGCGAGTTCTGTCCAGTTGATCATTCCAGCTGCCCAGGTTTTGCTCACACGGGCTCGCTTACCTGACGCTGCGAGGCGGCAGACTGGATCAGTACTGGCTTTTGCGGTTGAAGAAGAGATGCTGCGTGAGCCTGACGCTAATCAGGTGAGCTGGATCGGTTCCGCTGGAGACGAGGGCATACTCGCGGCAGTGGATAAAAAAGGTTTGACATACTGTCTCGATGCGCTTCAGGCGGCTGCTATCCAAGTGGATGAAATTTACTGTGAAACACTGTTATTGCCATGGACGCCGGGAGAATGGAGTTTCGCCTGGGATGGCCAGGAAGGTTTTGTGCGCACCGGCGAGTTTGAAGGGGGAGCAACAGATTGCGGAGACGACGCATCTCCTCCGCTGTCATTGCATCTCATGCTCGAAGATGCGGAAAGGCATGGAGCGAGACCGGCATCCATCGCGCTCTATACAATTGAGCCTGAAGGCGCAATGACATTTGAGGAGAGTGCCGATGGGATCATGAAGAATCCTGCGCCAGCGCCAGATATCGAAGCGTGGCAACGGGTGCTCGGCATTCCTGTATACATTGGGGGGACCTGGGATTGGAGCAGGGCACCGCAATCCAGTATCAGCTTGCTGCAGCAACGCAAACGCTGGTCTCTTTTCAGTGGATTTCTTTCACGTCTGCGGCCAGCAGTCTGGATCGGCGCGGCAGCATTGGTGATCCACTCCCTGGCCGTTGCCGCTGACTGGGCATTGCTTGCCAATGAAGAGCGTGCCTTGCACCAGCAAATGGAAACCCGGTTTCGCGCCCTATTTCCGGCTGCGGTCGCGGTAGTGGACCCTGCGCTACAGATGCGCCGAAAGCTCGTCGAAGCGCGGCATGCGGCAGGGGTTCCCGATACCGCCGATTTCTTGCCCATGATCAAAACAGTGGGACCAGCATTGAGCGAACTGGCCTCTGGCAGTCTACATGCGATTTCCTATGATAGCGGGAGAATAACGCTTGAGCTGGCCGCCGAGGAAGGACTCGCGAACCGTATTGCCACCCGGTTGCGGGAAAACGATCTGAGTGTGGATATCAATCCGGCACCGGCAGATGCGGGAGCCGGAATCGTGGTGCTCGTAGTGAGGATTCCGTGAGGAAACGGCTGCGGAAAGCATGGGAATCACGCTCTCCCCGGGAGCGGCGGGTCATCACAATATTGGGGATGGTTTTGAGCGCGGTACTTTATCTGAGTCTGGTCAGCTTGGCAGACAGAGCGCGTACCCGGTTGCGCTCGAACCTTCCGCAACTGCGCGTCCAGGCGGAAGAGTTCGAGCAACAGGCGGCTGGGTACGAGCGTATAAAGGTTACCCCATCTCCGCCCCTGTCATCCGGCGATTTGCATGCACTCGCGCAAACCCAGGCAGACATCCTCGGCCTTTCGCATGCTTTGAATGGCATTGATGCGCTGGGGGATAATCAGGTTCAGGTCACGTTTAAGGCTGTGCCCTTCGCGGACTGGCTGAAGTGGACTGCAGCAATGCAATTACAGCGCGTGCGTTTCGAAAAGGGGCGGATTGAAGCCTTGCCCGAACCGGGAATAGTGACCGTGACGGGAACATTCGTTCGTGCCACTACAGAGTAGCGCCCGATAATAGCCGGATCCGTTATGGAGTTTTTTGTTGAGCTGTGACCGATAAGCGGTAGCAGTTACGCCTAGATAATCCTTATCCCAGGAGATGTTCCTTACCTTCGAACCTCATTCGTCATAGTCTCGTCGTTCTTCAACGACATTCACATCCCCTTATTCTCAAGAATTTATCCTCTACCGATCATTTCTGCGTCGCTGGAAGGCGACGGTCAGGTGGAACCCGCTTTTCCTCAAGTATCTGTTTTGGCTAAAAGAGCAGGGCTGGCATAGAAAATGCTTCAACGGGCTGAAGCTGATCATTTATTGGAAAAGGTAGGGGCTGGAAACAACAAAAGAAATATTTGAGAGAGCGCCGTTCTGCAGGAACCCATTCAGTTTGTTAATTTGTTTTGCGGCAACTCGATTTGCCCATGATGTCACAGAGAATTTCTTCAGCTAATTCCCTGGACCGTTCCATTGCAGGCTACGGCACGAGCCGCTAGCTCGACCGATATTCCGGCAGGCGTCTCAGAACTGCAGCTTCAGGCCAAGGCGCTGCATCTCAATCAGTAACCCCGGATTGGATAAGTATTGGCTTTGCTCATTTCCAGATTTCTATGGAAAGGCACAGGGACGCGTTATGAACGTAACGACCTACAGATTTACTGCTGCTTTTTTTGAAACTTGATTTTTCACAATCAGAAAGGAGTCGAACGTGAACGCCAACAAGAGGGAAGAGCAGGCCGGTTTCCCGGTCCGGCCTGCCGAGAGGCCCATATCAACCATACGCGCGGGTGCTGCCTCAAGCCGCCGCCGCTTTGCGGTGGCGATACTGGGAACTTTCCTGGGATTGGCTCCGGTCATTTCCAGTGCAGAGCCTCCGGAGGGCAGGGGACCTGGAGTGAACAAGCCGCTTGGCTGGGCGAAGGGCCGCATCCTGGTCATGCCGCGCGCCGGGCTGCCGGAAAAGGAACTGGCAAAGATTCTGGGCGAACATGGCGGCAAGGGCAGGAAGATCGGGCAGAGCGATCTGTACATCGTGGACTTGCCGGGCAATGCTTCCGAGAAGGCGGTGGCGGCAAGGCTGGCGCATCATCCGGCCTTCAAGTTTGCTGAGATCGACCAGGAAGTCGAACCTGCGCTCATTCCCAACGATCCCTACTATGGCAGCGCCTGGCATTTGCCCAAGATTGGTGCTCCGTCCGCTTGGGACAGTTCTCTGGGCAGCGGTGTGATCATCGCCATTCTGGATTCAGGAGTCGATAGCACCCACCCTGATCTGGCTACGGAACTGGTGCCGGGCTGGAATTTCTACGAGAACAACTCCAACACATCGGATGTTTATGGGCATGGAACCAAGGTTGCGGGTGCGGCGGCAGCGGCTGGCAATAATGCGCTGGGAGTGGCCTCGGTGGCGGCACGGGCGAAGATCATGCCGATCCGGGTAAGTGGCTCTAATGGGTATGCCACCTGGAGTGCGATTTCTCAAGGGCTTATCTATGCGGCAGACCGCGGGGTTCGCGTCGCCAATGCCAGCTTCCTCGGATTGACTGATAGTTCGAGCACCCGCAGCGCGGCGCAATACATGAAGGATAAAGGTGGTCTGGTTATCGTGAGTGGCGGAAATACGGGGGTGCTCCAGAATTATGCAGTAACGACATCGATGGTAGCTGTAGCCGCTACAGATGGGAACGACTTCAGAGCCAGTTGGTCGAGCTACGGAAACTACATCTCCCTTGCCGCGCCGGGAGCTGGGATATGGACGACGACTATGGGAGGCGGTTATGGCGCGGCTTCCGGCACGTCGTTCTCAAGCCCGGTAACGGCTGGCGTGGTGGCGCTCATGATGGCGGCAAAGCCGACATTACCCAACACCCAGATCGAAAGTCTGCTGTTTTCAACTGCCGTGGATCTGGGTACAGCTGGGCGCGATCCCTATTATGGCTATGGACGGGTTGATGCTGCACGCGCGGTGCAGGCGGCGGCCTCAGCGGTGGTCGCCGGAGACACGCAAGCGCCGGCGGTTTCCATCACTTCCCCTGCCGGCGGAGCAAGCGTGACGGGCTTGGTTGGCGTGAATGTGACAGCTACCGACAATATCGGGGTGACGCGGGTGGAACTGAGAGTTAACAGCACCACGGTTGCAGTCGACACCACGGCGCCGTTCGCCTTCACCTGGGATTCGAGGGGTGTGGCCAATGGCATGGCGAGCCTGGTTGCTTATGCATTCGATGCAGCCGGCAACTCCAAAGCTTCGACCGCCGTCTCGGTGAATGTGGCAAACGCAACGACTACGGTAATCAGGGATACTACCGCACCGCAGGTGAAGATAATCAATCCGGTGGGAGGCAATGTTTCGGGCAAGAACGTGCCAATCAGCGTGAATGCAAGTGATGATAGCGGCGCTTCCGAAATTACCCATATGCTCTACATCGACGGCGTGCTCAAGGCTACCGGAAAGGGAAGTACGCTGGGTTACAACTGGAATATACGTAACGTTGCGGCGGGCGCACATACTGTCCAGGTAGTCGCCAAGGATGCGGCAGGAAATAGCGCATCCTCATCCGTCACCGTGACGGTAGTCAAGTAACGGGAGCGGGTAGGTCGTTTTTTCCGGGTTGGCAAAGCTGGGCCAAAAGGAAGGAGGCTCGGCTTTGTTTTGTTTCACCGATGATGCTGGTGGGTTTACTGACGCAAGTAGCTTATATTGAGGACGGCTAACCTAACTTTAGCCGTCACCGGCGGGCTGCTTCATAAAGCGGCATGACGACGGGCAGCAGCGACTCGATCTGCTGCACGCGAGTGGAATCAGCAGGGTGACTGCTCAGAAACTCGGGCAGTTGTCCTCCCGCATTGGCATTGATCATTTTTTGCCACAGTGTGACCCCGGCGCGGGGATTGTAACCGGCACGAGCCGACAATTCGAGCCCGATGCGATCCGCCTCGGCCTCATCCGTGCGACTGAAGTGGGTGGCGATGAACGCCTGATATCCGATGCCGGCGATCTGGGCGGTAGTCTGGCTGAGACCGAACACTGCGGTTCCCACTCCCAGTGCCGTTTGCGCCGCAATAGCCTGCGACACCTGCTCGCGCGAGTGCTCGCGCAAGGCGTGGGCAATTTCATGCCCCATCACCACTGCAATTTCTTCATCTGTCAATTTGAGCCGATTGATCAGCCCGGAATAAAACATGATTTTTCCGCCAGGCATGCAAAAAGCATTAAGCTCATCGCTGTTGATCACATTGACTTCCCAGTTCCACCCGGGAGCGTCCTTTCGAAATATGCCTGTTTGCGGCTCGATGCGGCGAGCGATAGCGCGCACTCGTTGCAGCAGTTTTTCATTCGTGTTCAGGGCGCCTTTTTGGGTTGCTTCTGTTTTCAGCTGGCTATAGCCTTGTGCCGCCGTTTGCTCCAGCTGTTCCGAGGATATGAGCAAAAGCTGGGAACGGTTTGCGCCGACCGCACCGCCTGCCGTGGTGGTAGCGCAACCGGAAAGCATTGCCAGCCAGGCACTGATCGATAGCGCGATGAGGAGCCTGAAGGTGGACAGGATGGACATGATTTCTCCCGATAAAGTTTTTATAGACTCGATTATCTTATTCAAATCCGCACTTGCTCAGCGAGTTTTGTGGTGACTTGAATAACCATGGCCTTTATACACTTGCATTAAATGATTCAGTTTCAATGGGGTGCAGCTTCGTAGAGTGGCATGACGACTGGCAGAAGTTTTTCCACCTGTTGAATTCGGTTTGCGTCTGCTGGATGGCTGCTCAGGAACTCAGGAAGTTGTCCGCTGCTTCTGACGCTGATCATTTTTTGCCATAACGTGATTCCCGCCCGCGGGTCATACCCCGCGCGAGCGCTCAATTCGAGGCCAATTTTATCTGCATCAGCTTCGTCCGTACGGCTAAAACGAGTTTCAATAAATGCTTGGTATCCAATTCCCGCAAGATTACCCGCAGTCTCACCACCAATAAATGGAGTAATAGCATTAAGTAGGGTTTGTGTCGCAATTGCACGGGATACGTGCTCACGCGTATCTTCCCGCAAGGCATGGGCAACTTCATGTCCCATCACCACTGCAATTTCCTCATCCGTGAGTTCGAGTCGATTGATCAGACTAGAATAAAACATGATCTTCCCGCCTGGCATGCAGAAGGCATTGAGCTCATTGCTGTCGATTACATTGACTTCCCAGTTCCAGCTAGGCGCGTCCTTTCGGAATATGGACGTTTGCGGTTCGATGCGGCGAGCGATAGCGCGGACTCGCTGCAACAACTTTTCCTCCGTGTTCAGAGTGCCTTTCTGCGCCGCCTCTGTTTTTAGCTGCTCGTAACCTTGCGCAGCCTTTTGCTCCAGTTCTTTCGAAGATATAAGCACTATGTCCCGACTATTTACCCCCACCGCTCCACCCGCTGTCGTAGTAGCACATCCGGCAAGTGCCGCTAACCAGGCACTAATCGATAGCGCGATGAGGAGCCTGAAGGTGGACAGGGTGGACATGATTTTCCCCGATAAAAGATAAGCAAGATAAGACAATCTGCCGCAATCGTTCTCAGAGCGGTTCGAGTGCAATTCAATCTTTACGCCGGCGAACAAAAGCCAGACCGACGGCAGCAAGGCCGAACAATGCAAGTGTTCCGGGCTCGGGAACCGTGGTGGAACGATAGTGGAGCGCCTCCACGGCATCCAGTGTATAGGCTTCTGGAAAGCCTTGGGCGCTGTCACCCGCGGCAGTGATTCGGAGGTAGCTGAATGCATCCAGCTGGAGACCTGCAATGTCTACATCGGCGGTGCAAGGCTTCTCAGGAGAACATTTAAAATACAACAAATCTCCGGCGGAGAAAAAGGCGTTCATGAAGTGTGTCCCATCCGCGCTTATTTCCAGATTGAATCCATCCTGGAAGCTGAACGTGTCATATAGTCGCAGATCCGCGCCGGACCCATCCACCACCTCACCGTCGCTGAAGTGCAAAGTTATGTACCCGGGTGTTCCGACCGCGCCACCCAGTGCGAGCACCGCTCCATCCAGTGCCGTTACTGCACGGGCATCAAAAACGCCTTCTCCCGACAGACCCGTATAAATGCCACCGCTATCGTCCTCCACTCCGTAGCCGCTGTCATGGGAACCGTTGTCTCCCGGGGTAAAGCTGACTACCGTGTCTGTAAAAGGGAGAGCATGCAAAACCGGAGCCGACAGCCAAAGTGCGATCCCAAATCCAAGCGAGAAAAAAGCTTTAGGTGCGGACATGTTCACGATGTTAACAAACGTTATTGAATTACCTCTGCCTTTTCCAGTATCGCATTTTCTACAGGTACATCCTGATGACCACTGCGTGTACCCGTTTTAACTTTTTTGATCTTGTCCACTACATCCATGCCTTCTACCACCTTGCCGAACACACAGTAGCCATAGCCTTGCGCTGTGGGGGATGTGTAATTCAGAAAATCGTTATCCTTGACATTGATGAAAAATTGACCGGTGGCTGAATGAGGATCAGAGGTGCGCGCCATGGCAATAGTATATTTGTCGTTCTTGAGACCGTTGCCTGCTTCATTTGCAATCGGGGCGCGAGTTTTTTTCTGGATCATGCCCGGTTCGAAACCGCCTCCCTGAATCATGAACCCGTCAATCACGCGGTGAAATATCGTGTTGTCGTAATGTCCGCTATTTACATAGTCTATAAAATTCTGGACAGTTACCGGCGCTTTTTCGTGATCGAGTTCGAGCATGATGTCGCCGTAATTCGTGTGCAGTCTGATCATATCAATCCCTGTTTTGTGGGTGGGTGGGAGAGGCGAGAGACGGGTTTGCAATAAGTCTCATTTCCTCGATTACTATGGTTTCCTTCGGCACATCGCTTTGAAATGGTCCGCCGGAATCGGTGGGAACAGCGGCGATTCTGTTGACCACGTCCATTCCCTCGATGACCTTGCCGAATACGGTATAGCCATAGCCGGGCGGAGTAGACGAGGGGTGATTGAGAAATGTGTTATTGGCCACATTGATAAAAAACTGTGCGGTGGCTGAGTGAGGGTCCGTGGTACGCGCCATTGCAACCGTTCCAATCTCATTCTTGAGGCCGTTTCCGGCCTCATTCTCGACAGGTGGCCTGGTAGATTTCTGCTTGAAAGTCTTGTCGAATCCGCCACCCTGGATCATGAATCCCGGAATAACACGGTGGAATATGGTGCCGATGTAGTGCCCATCCTTCACATAGCGCAAAAAATTGTCGACGGTTTTTGGGGCCTTATCGGGATAGAGTTCCAGTACCACTTTACCGAGACTGGTTTTTATTTCAACTTGCGGGTGGCTTGTCGGGGAATTCGCGGCAAGAGCGGTGAGGCTGAAAGAGAGCGCAAAGGCTGAGAAAACTTTGAAAATATGCATTAGCTTGGCCGTAATAATAAGAGTGGAAGAATTATCCGTTCATGTACCTGGCGGATCCTGCCCGACCTATCCTCGAACAGCATGGGGTGAAGAAAGGACAGGCAGCGATGATTTCCCGATTATGCCGCACTTTCGTAAATGATCTTCCAAGATCCGCTTTTATCTTCTTTCATCCAGTACTGGCGTTTTTTCATTTTATTGGAAAGATCATTGCTGGAATATTCTTCATCGAAGTTGATTACCGCCAGATCGTCCCTTCCAGGATAAAGAAAAATTCCTACATTGCTGATACCGACTTTGGCCGGGTTTTTTTCCGCACCCGCCTGCCGTTTGTCTCGCATCCATTCCGTCAGCTTCTGCTCTCCACTGGAAAAATCGTTCCCGTAAATGGCGACATAATCATCCATATTCCCACTTTCCCAGCTTCGCCGCCATCTCTCCAGGTGCTGGGCCAGTTTTCTACGCAGGGCGGCAGCATCGTGGGGTTTGACCCACTCCATCTGATCGCTGATGATGACGGATGTGATGCCGACCTGAAGTGTCGACGCCAATGCATTCAGGTCGTCATTTGCAAGTACTACGCAGCCATCGCTCGCTCGGGGCGGACGGCTGTAGGTATCCGGAGGTGTGCCGTGCAGCCAGATGCCATAACCGCTGCGCCCGTGCCTTTTGTCCCATTCGTTCGGGTAGTTGATGGGGAACGCCATGCCCCCATAAAAATCCGAAAGCCTTTGACGCGGCAGGTTATCAGTGACGAAGTAGACGCCTATGGGTGTTTTTTTATCCCCCTCCTTCAGCTTTTGAGAACCGTTCTTGCCTGTACTGATGTAATAGTCCGCTAGATAACGCGGGCTTCCATCGACATTCTTATAGAGATATAACCGCGATCTGCCTGTGTCGGCAATGATTGCGTATTTCTGCTCCGGCGGCATTTGCAGCAGATACTTGGGGGTCATATCGAGCGGTATCGGCGCCAGGTGGCGCTGAAGCCGTGCTCTTGCCTCCTCGCGTAAATCGTCGATAGGCTGCTGTATTGCCGTGCCAGTTTCACCAATGGTGTGGATGGGACGGGCGCGTGCCAGCAGCAGGTCACCCTTGATCAGATGAGCAAGCCGGAAATTCGGATTAGTCTTGAGTAGTTGCTCGATTCCGTTTAATGCGGAATCCATGCGACTCTCGGAGATTTCCTGGAGACTCTTGACGAGCATCGATTCGGGTCCGGTCGTGGAGGCAGTGGATAGGACCAAGGCTTCCTCGGCCAGCGCGGTGGTAATCCAGAGCGAAAGCGTTGCCCCGGTTATCCCGGCAAGCATGCTTATCAACCACCGGGTGCATCCGGCAGATTGGGTTTGCACATTCATTTCCCGGAGCGCTCCTGCCGGATCTGCCACTTCCCATCCGTTTTAACCATCTCAAGTGTTTTGGACGAATCGTGTTTGAATGCGTCGGAGTGATAGAGTTGCCTGAAGCTTACCCTCGCGCGTGCTGGATTGATTAAAGTTACCTTGGGGTGAGTGATTTCCACTTGGATGGATTTTGGCTTGATGATGCGGTCACGCCGCGTTCTTTCCCACGTTGTACGCTTGACGCCACGAGGGGTTTGAAAGTCGCCCGCGTAGAATGCGAAGTATGCCGTCACGTTCTTGTCGGACCATGCCTTAGCCCACGCATTGACAGTTTTGATGATTTCGTTGGATTCATCCGGAACATCGGTTTTCTTTTCGGGTGAATGTGTTTCAATCGCCGCTATCTTTCCCGGTGCTGATTTTTCCGCCTTTTCAGTTTTTTTTTCCGCTAATTTTTGCGGTGCTTTGCCGGGTGCGGCGTGGACGGAAGCAAGCGGGATTGCGGGAGCAGCAGACGGGGCAGCAGATGGCGCCATGGGAGCAACGGATCGGGTGGGAGATGGCGTAGTGGCGGCAGCGGAGCGGGTCGCGGCTGAAGCAGGCGGTGCCGGCGCAGGGGTAGCGGCGGATGCAGTTCTTATCGCGCCAGATTTGCCGATGAATAAATCCTTGATCATCGCAAGCTTGGTCTGGGCCGCAGCGTTGCTCTGGTCCAGTTGCAAGGCCTTGCCGTAAGCCTCGCTAGCCAGTTTTGCATAGATATCGCCCAGGTTCTCGTGCGCAATGGAGTAGCTGGGGTGAGTGCGTATGGCTGCCTCCAGCGCCCCCCTCGCCTTTTCATACAGGCCCTGGCTGGCATAGAGTACCGCCAGATTATTATACGGCTCGGGCAGGTTAGGGTAATCTTCCGACAGTGAAGAAAAGACCTTGATTGCATCAGGGATTTTCTGCTGCTCGGTCAGTATCAACCCCTTGTGAAACCGCATCTGCGGATCCTTTGGCTTGAGGGCGAGGTACGCATTTGCCTGTTCCAGTGCCTTGTCCAGATTGCCCTGCTGGTAGAGTTTGGCAACCTCGTCGTTTTCATCAGCAAACGCAACCGGACAAACAGCGAACAGCACGACCAAGGCAATGCGCGCACTCGCCCGGCGAAAATCCAGCGTTTTCATTGTGCTATACTTCTCCGTCCTGTAAGTAGTGCCCTCAGCGTCCGCAAGATTCTACCAAGAAGCCTGTTCAATTCAAAATCTTCCCCAGATGCTTAAAATTCATAATTCTCTTACCAGAGAAAAACAGGAGTTTATCCCGCTAACGCCGGGCAAGGTCAAAATATATGTGTGCGGAATGACCGTCTACGATTACTGCCATCTCGGCCATGCACGCGTGATGGTGGTATTCGATATGGTGCAGCGCTGGTTTCGCGCCAATCGTTTTGATGTAACTTATGTACGTAATATTACCGATATTGATGACAAAATTATCAGGCGTGCGCAGGAGAATAACGAATCCATTGAAGCGCTGACCGCGCGTTTTATCCAGGCAATGGAGGAGGATGCCACAGCGCTTGGGGTGGAGCCGCCTTCATGGGAGCCGCGTGCTACCCGTCATGTGGAAGACATGATTGCCATGATCGGGATTCTGGTGGATAAAAAACTGGCGTATCCCGCCTCCAATGGGGACGTATATTATGCGGTTCACCGGTTTCCCGGTTATGGAAAGCTTTCCGGGAAATCCCTTGATGAGCTGCGGGCGGGGGAGCGGGTAATTGTCGATCCGCATAAAAAAGACCCGCTGGATTTCGTGCTGTGGAAAGCAGCAAAGCCCGGTGAGCCCCGGTGGGATTCACCGTGGGGACCGGGGCGGCCCGGCTGGCATATCGAATGCTCGGCCATGGGTGAGCATTATCTGGGGGAGCACTTCGACATCCATGGTGGCGGCCAGGACTTACAGTTTCCCCACCATGAAAATGAAATTGCACAAAGCGAGGGGGCGCACGGGCATCCTTTTGTCAACTACTGGATGCACAATGGTTTCGTGAGAGTCAATGACGAGAAGATGTCCAAGTCGCTCGGCAACTTTTTTACCGTACGCGAAATCCTGGCCCACTTTCAGCCGGAGGTGGTACGTTTTTTTATCCTGCGCGCGCATTACCGCAGTCCGCTTAACTATGCGGATATGCAACTGGAAGACGCCGGGCGAGCTCTTGATCGACTGTATACCGCGCTCAAGGGAATCGGAGTCCACGACGAAGTCGAGATAGACTGGGATAACCCGTATGCATCGCGTTTCCGGGAAGCGATGAACGATGACTTCAACACCCCGGATGCTCTTGCCGTGCTTTTCGACCTCGCTACCGAAGTCAATAAAACCCGACTACCCAGGGATATCGCCTTGATGAAAGCGCTGGGCGGAGTGCTGGGATTGCTCCAGCAGGATCCCCGGCAATATTTCCAGCAGGCGGGCTCCACGGAAGATTCGGCATTTGCACCCGAAAAGGTGGAGCAGTTGATTCAACAGCGGCTGGTGGCGCGCGCCAACAAGGATTACCGCGAGGCGGATCGCATTCGCAAGGAATTGATGGAGGCTTCCATCTTGCTGGAAGATGGTCCGCAAGGGACCACTTGGAGGAGGGGTTAAAACTTCTTTACATTTCGATTTAGGTTATTTTTTGAAAATCCAATAAGGCCCCTTTTTTGTATCGATTTTCAAAAGACCAAATCGACCATTCGCTCGACGGCCTTCCGTAATCATATAAAACATGTCAGCAAGAATGGATAGTCGTTCCGCATAGTATGAGTGACCTATAAAGCTGGTATCGGTATTTGTTGCGTCGATTGTTTCAATTCCTTTTGTAATGACAAGGTTTGGGCCAGCGTCCCCTGCTCGCGGAGAGCCATGAACTTTTCTAGACATCCTTAATGCAAAATCATTAGAAGATGCGTAAAGTGTAATCGGCCGATCTGATGCACTCAATGCGGGAGCAATATCTCTTTGAAACACTTCTGCATCGATATCAGGCGCGGTAAGGATTATCTCCTTGAGACGTTCTCTAACTGACGGTTTGTCAGCTACTAATGCTGAAACAGCTCGTGTCAGGGCGCGGTTTCCCATGCTGTGGGCAATCAGGTAAACGTTTTGGGCATCCGATTGGTCGAAAAAATCCTCGAGAAAGAGCTTTAGATTCGATTGTGACCACTCGATATTCTGCTCATCAGTAGTATAGGCAAAAACTGCAGGTATTCCGTGGGATGGCCAACTGTAGAAGACAGCAGCTCCGTCAAAGCCCAAGTCGTATGAAATTTGTGCCGTCCTTCTCGCAGCATCTGCAAATTTCACGTTGTAGCCATGAACAAATATGAACGCTTTCTTGCCGGCAGACACTCTTATTCGAGCCTGCAGGTCAGCGTAGAATTCGCGCTTTGTTTTTTTTTCAACCCGTTGCAATATGATGTGTCTGGCAGGATCACTCCGGAACTCCAGCTTAAGCGCTGAAGGAGTCTCCAACATCCCCATGCGATGATCACGAGGAATGCTCACTTGGCAGATACCGTATGTAATTCCCGCTGAGTTCCGCTGCGCGCCAAACATCTCGTTCGGGTCGTTGCTATTGATAATATTTCTATCTGTCCCGAAAAATACCCTTATAGTTGCGAAGGGGGCAGCACTTGGAGTTTTGGCCGCCTCGGGAGTTTTGGTAGGGGCTGCTTTTGAACCTTCGTCTTCCTTATTTTTGACCAAAGGTTCTTCATATCCTGGTTTTTCCTCTATCGTTTCACATCCGGAAACCAAGGCAGTCAGGCTAAGAAGAGCAAGCAAGCGTGCAAACTTCATGGGTCGAAATGTTAAAAAAGATTTAGAAGTGGCGTTCTTTCCTAAAGCATAGCTTTATCCTTCTTCTGTTGCTTATAAATTACTTAAATGTAGGCTTATAGCTTATGGAGAGCCAGTAGCTTGTAACCGGCCCTTGTGACGTCGCATTGAGCATGATCCCGGCCAGGCTCTTACCCAGTTTTCCTTCCACTCCGACGCCACCTCGGACCCAATCTTGCGTATAGGCTTGACCTAACCCCTGAATTCCGCCCATAACCCCCTCATTCAGACCTTGATCGTTATTGCTATTTCCTTCAAAACGATGAGCACCTTCGATACGTGTTAAGAGATTTATCTTAGGGTGAAGGCGATATACAGCATCAATACCGTACCGCACCAGATTGACATGGTCAGAATCCTTGTCCCAAAGTACCGTTTTTTCGAGGAATCTTCCTACCTTCGTATGGACATAGGTATAACTGCCATAGGGAGTGAATGAGGCTTTACCTATTTTAAAGGCATTCAACCAGTCTGCGCGCACACGCCCCCCTAGGGTGGTAACATTCGGATTGATTTCTCCCGGAAAATATAGTCCAGTAAGGGTGACGTGAAGCGGTGTGCCAGGAACTCTAGCGATGATTTCAGGCGTAACATAGGCGCCGTGAAGAGTTGTAGCAGTTTTGTATGTATTCGGAAAGGTAAGTGTTCCTCCTATGTCAGGATTAGGGTTAGTTACTCTAATACTGCTTGTTCTTAGAGCGGTATTGTCGCTCCAGATTCCGCCTGCAGCCAGGTTAAACTGCGCAAACCCCAGGTTGTAAGCGAAGCGTACTTGGCCATTACCGAAATTGCCTTTCAGGCCTTGATGGTCATTACGGCCTAAATTTCCCGTTACCTCGAAACTAGTTGCGCCAGGTTCAAGCAGCGTGCGCATAGGGTAACCATTGCTGCTTTCCAAAACGTGGTCGGCGTTAATAAGGGCGAGAATGGCATTGGGTGATGTGGTGGTAACGAGTCCTTCCACTGGTATATCACTTGGTAGCTGGGATCCACTTGGAATGAATTCAAACGCGTTGAAAGGGGGGGCAGGTTGTGCATAGAGAGGGGGCAGCATGAAGACGTTTAGCAGAAAAAATAGCGAGCATAAAAATCGGGTATTGTTCACCGCTTAATCTCCACAATTAAATATTCCAGTATGTCGATTTATAGTAATAACAAAAGCCATGCTTATTGCATCTGCGAGATCTTCCTCGAGGACGGGTTCGACAATACAAGGCGATCTGCTCGTCCATCCGTAAACCAACCTTTAATGTGAACAAGAAGCTCGATATCACTCAGGTTTTTCGGCAAACTTCCCCAGTTTATCGGACAAGGGGCGGCGCCTTGCGGAATACGATAAGGATTACTCCTGCAACCCTTTGCGAAAAAGGCATGAGGCTTCATGAGGCTTGTCCAAAAAGCAGAAATCCTTCTGCTTGCTTAGGGAAGCGGTCGGGAATTACCTACCGTTCTTTCCGGATCGGTATGGAAACGGCATAGCCTTCATCCTGGTTACCGTGCATCCGCAGCTCCCATGGAAGCGGTTGAAAAATTCCGCTCCGGTTTTAATGCGCCCCTACTTGTAAATCGAGAATGGCGGTTTGATAAGGCAACTTCTGTACGATGCCGAACATTAACAAAGAGGTAAGAAAAAAAATAACGCATGCTCTTTCAGTGAGCGGATTTGGAGCAAAGCCGACGGTTTGATGACATAAGTCCCATAGCGCAACGCGCCGGGGTGGAAGGCGCTGAGATTCATTGGGGCGATGAAACTGCTCTGGTCAATACTGACGTGCGCTGCCGCAGTTATGCGCCTGCCAGGAAGACGCCGGTGGCTTATGCGGGACACCTGCCAGAAGCTATCGATGATCACCATTGTTATCAACCAGGGCAAGGCGCGCTGGATGATCATTGAAGAGACGTTCAACTCGGACAAGCTGATTGAATTTCTTAAGGCGCAGATCAGGGATGCCAGCAGAAAAGCCTTCCTGATTCTGGACAACCTGCGAGTGCATCAGCAAACCGGTCAAAGCTTGGCATGGACAGCTCGCGTGATCATTTCTTTTCCAGTATCGGTTTTTCCTTCTTGTTCCAAGAAATTCGAATACTACAGCTATCAAACATCCTATTGATTATAGTTTGTAATTTGCGGACTCTCGTTCGTTTGATAAATTTACTACTATGTTAATTGTGAATGAGCAAAACGCATATTAAGCAGAGGAGGGCATCAGTACCACAGGGATCAATCAAAACACCTGAACACTCACCGCTGTACCTGCGTCCTTTCCGCTGATGTCGGAGGTTGTTAATGGATTCTTTCTATATTCTGGTCATGGATAAAAATAACGCAGCTACCCAATCCACCTGGTTTATTACGGAATGGGACGCAGGGTATGAGCGATTAAAGGCGCTTGCAAGCCACAATGATCAAATATGCCGTGAGCTTCCAAAAGCTTATTACCCAGGAACAGAATTTTGCAAAGTGTTACTTACAAACGCGCATAACGGTAAAGAGGAATCAGGGCGCATTTATGCGGTACAAAAAACTGGCTAAAGCACTGCTTGCTTCGGTCTTTATCGCGCTGATATCCGGCTGTGGATCAACCTCAGTGGTTGGCCGGTATAAAGAATGCCGAGATCAACGAGGAAATGCCTGCAAAAAAAAGATACCTGAGGTGGACGTCAGCGTTGTGTTTTCTCCAGCGCAAAAGCCTGCCACAAAAACAGGAGCAGACCTGACGGAACGGGCACAGGCAGCTTATATAAGTGCATTATCGCAAAAAAGCAAAACGGTTGATGATTTGCGGAAGAATTTTGATTCCAGGATTGGAAATGGAGTTGAGTCGGCGCTGCGCAACGTAGCCTCGTTTGAAGGTGCTTTAATAATTACTGTCTCGGAAGTGGGTCCATTCAATCCTGCCGACAGGCTCGAGCGCACCGAAGTCGAGATAAAACTAGATCAGGTGAGGATCCGTTCATGGAGCGCTGTGCAGACCGCATATAGCACGGTCAATGCCGGAACAATTCAGTCATCTCTCCAGAGGGGAGCCGAAGTAGGTCTAAGTGCTCCACCAAACCTGCCTGTGGGAATTACGGGTAAGACAACTATCCAAGCCGGCAGGAGTGAACAATTGGTGGCTTCCGTGCGCATCGATGATGTCACCCCGCTGTTCGATCCGATCAATGGAAGTATCAAGATTGTCAGACACGGTGGTTTCGGCCTGAACCTCACAGGGAACACCATCTTACATGCCACCTTTGAGCCAAAACCTGAGTATACAGCCTACCCGGAGTTATTCTCGGTGACCACTACCGACGAAAACGGATGGTTAGCGCCGGACAGGCTAAAGTTAAATATTCAGACCAGCAAGCTTCCAAGAGGTATGAGTGATATTACTGGTACGATTACTCTCACTTACATCATTCGGCACGTGGTTAAGGGAGATAAAACCTACCAGGAAGGGGACGATATTGTGAAAATGATCACCGATAAGAAAGTGCAGGAGGATATCATTCTCATCCCCGCGGAAAAAATCCAGCAACAAACTTTCGGGTTAAAATCAGCCGCCGGTGACTTCGTAGGACAACCGGTCTATATCAAGCGGTCGCAGCGAGTTGACGACGCGCCTCTTTGCTTTGACGATTATAGGAGTGCCCAGGACTTTCTCGATTATTTGAACCGGCCGGATGCAGTGAGCCTCGAAACAGTCGGGACTGCCAGAATTGGTTTTGTGAACTTCAAAGGCCCACATCTTCCTCTCATTCCACTTAACTTGAAGCTGGTCAAGACGCTTAGCGTTCAACCCATGTGCCAACCAGGGTGACTATCATGCCACTCTCCTCTCCAAAACCGGTTTAGAAAATACCACAGGAAGCTATGAGATAATTCCATGGATTGAGGGGATGGCAATCATGGCTCGCTCGCCTTATTTGCCGGATCAAATTTACCGGATCAAATCCTCCACATCGACTATCCTTTCCAATATAAGTATGAATATGAAGGAGAAGCGAAATGGATCTGCGTGTAAAAAGACTGGAATTTTCCGATGACAGTACGATAGGTGAATTGTCAGTCGATGGGGAGTTCGAGTGCTACACGCTGGAAGACAAGGTGAGGTCTGTGAAGATCAAGGGCAAGACCGCGATTCTCCCGGGGCAATACGAGGTTGTCATCAATTTTTCCCAAAGATTTCAAAAGCCCCTTCCGCTTCTTTTGAACGTGCCAAATTTTGAAGGGGTCAGGATACATCCCGGCAATATCTCGGCGAATACAGAAGGGTGCATATTGGTGGGCGATACTAAAGGTGTCAATTTCATCGGACAAAGCAGGGCTGCTTTCGATCGCCTGTTCGAGAAAATGAAAACCGCAGCCGAGACCCAGAAAATATTCATTGAAATCGAGTAAGTAGGGGAGGAGTGTGGCAGGCGGCAGTAATGCTCTACGCATCAATCCGACGATGTTGGGCCCCTTGAAACGCGGTGTCTTGCGCTTTACCCTCTTCTCCGTTGCGTTAATCGGTCTATCCTTTTTCACATCCGACATGGTTCTCGCGCAAAAGGAAGCGCCGCCCTTTCAGCACGAAAAAAACCATGCGCTTCCCTCCGGCAAAAAGGTAGGAGTGATTTTCCGTGAGCGCAAGTGTAAAAGCGGTGAGTGCCGTGAAACCGATGGTGGCATGTGGGGAATGGATAGCGGTGCGCCGCGGTTCGTGACTGAAACTTTTCTTGTTTTCATCGACGGGCAGCGATTCCATATCCCCGAGAAATTCTATAGAGATCTCACCAACACCCGTTCGCTGCGTGTCTCTGAGCAGAATGGCCGCGTGGTTATCGAACTGAAGGGAGGCGATGCCGCAGGTGCTTATACAGCGCATTTCCGGCTGGGGGGCATGTGCGGATTCGAGCGAAAAATCTGCGGCGAGATATGTAGTGAAATCTGGGAACATAGCACGTGGTACAACGCGTTTGCGTATGACTGGGATCCTCGATGTGAGGGCGGCATCGAATAGCTGAGTAGTAGAAAGTTTTTAATCCCCTTTCATTCCGCCGCTTCTGCTGTATTGTTCCGTCTATCATTGCTGCATGCGTCATTCCAGCCATAGCTGAACTTTTCAACTATAAATCAAGTAGAGTGCGTGCTCGGCGGGATGGGGCAAGCGTGTAATCATTCGGGGCTTGCCATGAGCTTTTTGTGATTTTTGGCCTGAGTTGAAAAGTGCGGGAGAAGTTGTGTCACAGCCAATTCGGCAGTTTGCATAATGCCAGCTCACTCGTTCATGGCCGAGTTTCGGGACTTGGAAGGGGGGATTGTGGAGTCGATATTTCGGGCGTTATCGCGGGCATTTCGCGATTTGTTTCAGTTTCAGGTGCTGTGGATCATCGTCTGGCCTATTCTTGCAGCAAGTCTGCTGTGGGTAGTGCTGGGCGTGGCCTTCTGGGGGACTTTCTCCGGCTGGATAGCCGAGGTGTTGACGGCGATCGGTATCCAGACCTGGCTTGAAGGCGTTGAACCGAGGTGGATCGCCTATGGAATCCAGGGGATCGCACATCTGATTCTGTTTGTGCCGCTGGTTTTTTTGACCGCACTCGTGATTACCGCCTTGTTCGCGATGCCTGCCTTGATCGGTTTGGTTGCGCGTCGCGACTATCCGCTACTCAAACGCGAAAAAGGCGGGACGCTCGCTGGCAGTGTGCTCAATGCGCTGGCTGCTCTTGCCATTTTCATTGCAATCTGGCTGATTACCCTCCCATTATGGCTGGCGGGGGCAGGCGTGGTTATCCCGTTTGTTGCTGCCGCCTATCTGAACCAGCGCCTGTTTCGCTACGATGCGCTGGCGGAACATGCCACACCGAAAGAAATGCGAGCTATATTTTCCAGGGACCGGCCTCTGTTGTGGGGCTTGGGGCTGCTTGCGGGTCTGGTGCAATTCGTGCCGATTTTAAACCTGTTTGCCGCTGTGCTGACAGGGCTGGCCTTCATTCATTTTTGCCTGGCTCGCTTGGCGGAACTGCGCCACGAGTTGCCGCTATGAGTCATGTTGCAAATCCTTATGTCCGCGGAAGATCGGTGGTCGGCAGCAAAATTTGACGGTGAATGTCGTGGATATTCGTTTGTAACGCTTTTTGAGTTTGGGGTTGTTTGTTGTCTCGTTATTGCTGCATATCAAAATACCAATATACGGTTTCCAGGGTTCGATCAGACGTAGTCGAATCTGTGATAACCAGTTGACAAGGAGAGATCAATGCGAGCCTACGTTCTTCATTTCATTGCCCTGGTAATAATGTCCTTAGTCGGGACAACCTCCGGCGCTTTTGCCCAGAATGGGCAAAGCAGCGAGGTCAGAGGGCCTACCGAAGACCGCGCAACTCATCGTCATCAAGAGCGACCAGGTGAGCGAATGCCCGCCGATTATGGAGCTCCCCGGTTGCTGAATCTCGGCTCGCATACGTTTCCCGTCAGCACCAGCAACCAGTTGGCGCAGCAGTATATGAATCAGGGCTTGAATCTCTCCTATGCTTTCAATCATGCGGAGGCGGGGCGTGCATTCAGGGAGGCGGCGCGGCTGGACCCCGCTCTCGCGATGGCTTACTGGGGACAGGCGCTCGTGCTTGGCCCCAATATCAACGCGCCGATGGAGGCAAAAAACGAAGTATCAGCGCTGGAACTGGTCAGAAAGGCTGCTTCTCTCGCGGGAGGCGTGTCTGACAGGGAGCGCGCGCTGATCGGGGCTCTGGAAAAGCGGTACACTGGCAATTCCGAAGATCGGAAGGCCAACGACAAGGCATATGCAAATGCTATGCGAGAGGTACATCGGCGTTTTCCCGGTGATCAGGATATCGCGATGCTTTTTGTCGAATCCGTAATGGATACCAGTCCGTGGGGTTACTGGATGCGCGATGACTATCCGATGGAACGAACAAGGGAAATCGTCGCAGTTACCGAGGGCGTGTTGCAAGGCAATCCCCGGCATCCGGGCGCGACGCACATGTATATCCATCTCATGGAACCGACCAACATGCCGGAGCGGGCTGAGCAGGCAGCAAATACGCTGCTTACACTGATGCCCGATGCCGGGCACCTGATACATATGCCATCGCACATCTACCTGCGGGTGGGCCGCTATGAAGATGCAATAACTGCCAATCAGCGTGCAATCGCCGCCGATGTGAGGTACCTCGTCCGGCAGCATGAACATGGCTTTTATGCGATGGCCTATTTTCCTCACAACATTCACTTCCTCTGGGCCGCTGCAAGCGCCGATGGCCAAAGCGAATTGGCGATCGACTCAGCAAGAAAGGTTGCGAGCACCATCGACGACGCGGTTTTGAAAGAAATGCCCATGACCGGAATATTCCGCGTGGTACCTTATTGGGCACTTACAAGGTTTGGAAAATGGGACGAAATGCTTCAGGAACCGGAGCCTCCCTCAAGCAATGCGTTTCTGAAAGGTGGATGGCACTATGCCCGGGGCCTTGCCTTTATCGCCAAGCGGCAGTTGCCCCAGGCTGAGCAGGAGCTGGCCGCTTTACGGGAGATCATGAAGGATGACTCGCTCGATGGTCCGCTTCTTTCCGTCAACACCGCGCGCTCGGTTTTACGCATCGGTCCTGCGGTCCTCGCCGGTGAGATTGCTGCTGCGCGCGGACAGTTCAATTCCGCCATCGCACATCTTGAGCAGGCAGTTCGTCTCGAGGATTCGCTGGCTTACACCGAACCGCCCGAATGGCAGGCGCCCCCGCGGTTGACGCTCGGCGCCATATTGCTTGAAGCGGGTCATCCCGCCGAAGCGGAGACAGTCTACTGGGAAGACCTGCGGCGCAACCGCAATAATGGATGGGCACTTTATGGCTTGTTGCAGGCTCTGCGCGCACAGGGCAAAAACGAGCGGGCGGCGCTGGTTGAAGAGCGTTTCAATAAGGCGTGGGCACGGGCGGATGTGAAACTCGGCGCCTCCCGCTTCGGGTGTGTTTTTTCGCCTATGACAGTGGCAGGGCAAGCGCAATAGCAAGCAATATCGGCTGATTCACCTAAAACAGGCCCTAACAAGCTGGATTTAATCCAGGTCGTACCTTCCCCGTGAGGGTCTACTATAGACTGGATTTTTAGCGCCCTATGGAAGCCATCGTGAACAACATGAAAAATGGCGCTGCTGCAGAGCCCTTACTATGCACCATCGGACATTCGACTCATCCCCTTGAAGAATTCATCAATCTATTGAAAAAAAACGAAGTTAAGCACCTGCTCGATGTACGAACGGTACCGCGTTCGCGGCATAATCCCCAATTCAATAAGGAAACCCTGCCGGACTCTCTGTGGGCAATGGGCATCAAGTACACTCATTTACCTGGCCTGGGCGGGCTTCGGCATGCGCGCAAGGACTCGATCAATGAGGGCTGGCGCAATGCATCCTTCCGAGGCTATGCGGACTATATGCAAACTCAGGAATTTGTGGAAAATGTGAACAGGGTTATCCAGCTTGCTGCGCGTGACCGCTGCGCATTGATGTGCGCCGAGGCCGTTCCCTGGCGATGCCATCGTTCATTGATTGCGGACGCGCTTGTCGTCCGTGGCGTGCGAGTGGAAGACATCATCGATAACCACGGACGAAAACCGCATTCACTGACTCCATGGGCGCAGACGGATGGCCTGAAAATTTTTTATCCTGCGCAACAGGGGCGGCTGATATAAACGATGATTGGATTGTTACCTTTTGAAAGGAGGTAATGGAATATGAACGTGCGTTTTACCCGGTTGATGGCACCGCTCGGTTTTGCGATGTTGATCGTACAGCCCGCTGCGGCATTTGACGATAACCCGTGGGGAAAGCCAGGGACTCAGAAAACCCAGACAACACAGCGCGGGAAGGAAGGCGGCGAGCCAAAGCCTTGGGAAGTGCGTCCGTGGGCCGCCAACCCGTTGGAGACGAAACCCTTGCAGCCGAATCCAAGAGAATCACGTCCCTGGGAAGAGGCTTCGGAGGAAGTTAGACCGAAAGATGCCACGGAAGAGGAAAGATCTGTGGAGAGCAGGCGTCGGGCGGGCAGGAAGGCGCAGAAGGAGCGGGCCGAGAAAAGCCATGAAAGCAAGCAGCGATTGAGCAGCTACGAGGAGCGCTCCAAGCAGCGCCAGGAGAGATGGCGGAAGCTCCAGATGCAAAGTGAATTGTATCACGCCGGCCGGGCAAGATAACTTCTGGAGTATTTTCCCGATTCCAGGTTTCGCTCCGCTGTCTGATGGAACGCTTTTCTAAGGCAACCGACGGTTTTTCTCCTGATCAGTAAAAGCAGGCAGGTAAAGACGATTCTCTGGACAATTCTCCGGTATACTTCAGAAAATAATGCCAGACTACCTGCTGATCATTACTGCTGCCGCGATTCTGCTTGTCACCATGGCCTACCTGGTGATCAGGCTCGGTATGCTTTCGACCATGGTGCGCGAACTGCTGGGGCAGCAGGCAAGGCTGATGGAAGACAAGCATCGCGACATGCTCAAGGATTTGCATGAAGGACTGTCAAACCAGGGCAACCGACTTTCCGAAGTCCTGGGCAGGAATTCCGATCAATTGCGGGGAACGGTGGAAGCGCGGCTGGACCAGATCAGTGGGCGGGTGGCGGAACGTCTCGACGAAGGGTTCAGGAAAACCAATGAGACTTTCACCAGCGTCATGACGCGGCTGGCGACGATCGATGAAGCCCAGAAAAAGATCGACAGCCTGACCACCAATATGGTGAGCCTGCAGGAACTCCTGGGCGACAAACGCTCGCGCGGCGCATTTGGCGAAGTGCAACTGGAAGCGCTGGTTCGCAATATCCTGCCGCCATCTGCGTACGAAATGCAGCATACGCTTTCCAACAGCAGCCGCGCCGATTGCGTGCTGAAGCTGCCGCCTCCAACGGGAATGGTCGCGGTCGATTCAAAATTTCCGCTGGAAAATTTTCATCGCATGTTCGATCGTCATACGGATGACACGAGCCGTGCCCTGGCCCAGAAGCAGTTCAAGGCGGACGTGAAAAAACATGTGGATGACATTGCCGGTAAATATATCCTGCCGCCCGAAACCTGCGATGGAGCGGTGATGTTCGTACCGGCGGAGGCTGTTTTCGCCGAAATCCATGCCTATCATTCGGATATAGTTGATTACGCCATGCAGAAGCAGGTCTGGATAGTTTCGCCTACTACCCTGATGGCGGTACTAAATACCGCGCGCGCCGTGCTCAAGGATATCGAGACCCGCGAGCAGGTACACATCATCAAGAACGAACTGTCCAGGCTGGGCAAGGATTTTGCACGTTTTGACGAGCGCATGAAAAAACTTGCAGACCATATCCGCCAGGCTAATCAAGATGTGGAAGAGGTACATGTTTCAAGCCGGAAGATAAGCCAACGCTTTGCCCGGATAGAGGCCGTGGATCTCGAGCCGCCTCAACTGGAAATGGAAATGCCAGTGATGGAACCGGCGGACGAAGAAAACTCCAGATAAATCCCGCCGGGCATCACATGCAGGAGGATATATCCAGAAAATCCCCCATGCTCTCGAACATCAAAACCTGGTATCGCCGCCGTATCATCGAGAATCACTCCGTCCCGGATGATATCTGGCAGAACGCGATAGCACACCTGCGGTTCCTGCAGGGGCTCGAAGCGGTTGAGCTCGAGCGCTTGCGAGAATGCGTCATACTGTTTCTCCATGTCAAGCAAGTCAGCGGCGCCCACGGACTGGTGATCACCGACGAAATGCGCGTACTGATCGCTGCACAGGCGTGCATTCTGATCCTGAATCTCGATCTCGATTATTACGATGGCTGGGTAGAAATCATCGTTTATCCAGGTGAATTTATTCGCGATTACGAATATGTGGATGAGGACGGTATCGTGCATCATGCAGTGGAGCCTGCGTCCGGCGAATCCTGGCTGGGTGGACCGGTGATTCTCTCCTGGGAAGATACGGTGGCTGCTATGGCAGGAACCGAAATCAGCCAGGGATACAATGTTGTCATACACGAATTCGCCCACAAGCTGGATATGTTGAATGGGGAGGCCAACGGTTTTCCTCCCATACATCCGGATATGAGCCAGCAGGCATGGAGTGAAGCGTTCAGTAAAGCTTATGCGGATTTTTGCAGGAGTATCGACGAGGGGGAGATGGTGGAAATCGACCTTTATGCGGCCGAGAGTCCGGCAGAATTCTTCGCGGTGATCAGCGAAGCTTTTTTCGAAATGCCTCTCTCTGTCAGAATACATTTCCCGGCAGTATATGAGCAACTCGCGCTGTTTTATCGTCAGGACCCCGCACAGCGGAGTGAACCGTGAACGAATATTTCATCAGCGGCGACATTGGCGGAACCAAGACATTACTGCAAGCGGCGGAACTGAAAGAGGGCAATGTCCGGGTATGTTGCGAACGGCGCTATGAGAGCTCGGCCTATTCGAGTTTTTCGGACATGCTCCGAGACTTTATTAATGAAATCTCCACGCTCGATAGCGATGACAATCCTGTGAGCGCCTGTTTCGCGGTAGCGGGGCCGATTGCCAGGCAGGAAGTGGCCCTCACAAATTTGCCATGGGTGATGAACTCCGCAGTGCTCTCCTCAGAATTTTCCATTCCAAGAGTCAAGCTCATCAACGACTTCGCAGCCGTGGCATCAGGTGTGGGCATCCTGCCGGAAAACGACCTGATGACGTTACAGGCCGGGCAACCTCATGGCGGCCGGATGCGAGTCGTGCTGGGGGCGGGTACCGGGATGGGGGGAGCATGGCTCGTCTGGCAAAATGGAGACTATTCATCGCTGCCAAGCGAAGCTGGACATATTGATTTTGCACCAGCGAATGAGTTGCAGGACCGATTGTTGCATCATTTGCGAAAACGCTTGGGCCATGTATCGGTCGAACGGGTACTCTCCGGTCCGGGGCTGACAAATGTTTTTCGTTTTCTTCAGGATGAGTCAGGCGATAACCGCGAATGGATATCGATGCAGTTGGAAGAAGATGATGCCGCTCGTATATCCGATCTCGCCTTCAACCAGAAGCATCCGCTAGCAGTGAAAGCGATGGATTTATTTGTCGAGGTTTACGGGGCCTACGCCGGCAACCTAGCCTTGGCGGGCCTGTGCCGCGGCGGGGTATATGTGGCGGGAGGGATTGCACCAAAAATTATCGACAAATTGGGAGAAGGCGGTTTCATGAAAGCATTTCGCGACAAGGGACGTTTTTCCGGTCTAATGGAGGAAATTCCGGTACATGTGGTGATGAATCCAAAAGTCGGACTACTTGGGGCTGCGGAAGAAGCCCGAAGAATGCTGGATGAGGTGTAAAAACATCGCGAAAACACTTGGAAGTCTGGATTTCTGGTCTGGATCTGCTCAAGCAGGTCAGGGATTGTGCCTGTCTGCCAAAGATCAGATTCCGATTATTGACCGAGATTGAATGAGTAAGCATGAGCAAGGCATTTACCAGGGAAAGCGAGCCTGACGACCTTGACGAAGAAGGCAACGGGAATGCTCTGCCGTCATTACCGTCCGACGCCAAAAATTACATCACTCCGGAGGGGCATAAGCGGCTGATGGACGAGTTTTTGTGGCTGATGAACAGGGAACGCCCCCAGGTAACCGCAACGGTTTCCTGGGCTGCCGCAAATGGCGATCGTTCGGAGAACGCGGATTATATCTATGGCAAAAAGCGCCTGCGCGAAATCGACCGGCGCATTCGTTTTCTCACCAGACGACTGGATATTGCGGAAATCATCGATCCCTCCATGCCCCGGGAAGATGAAACGCGGATATTTTTTGGTGCCACCGTTACCTACATCAACGAGAAAGGTGAGGAGAAGACCGTTTCCATCGTCGGTGTGAATGAGATCGATACCGCCAGAGGCTACATAAGCTGGGTTTCACCGCTGGCGCGGACATTGATCAAAGCGCGCGAAGGGGATGTGGTGACATTACATGCGCCCGGAGGAACGGAAGAACTGGAAATTCTGGAAGTCAGGTATCAGGCAATTCCGATGGAACCGTTCGGGATGAGTTCGGGAACGGAGAGGACGATGGTGAACCTCGTCGAGAACCCCAACCCTCAATGAAGTTTATTACCTCTCGTGACAATCCCACCTTCAAAGAACTGGTTAAACTGCGGGAATCATCCCGGCAACGGCGAATTGCGGGACTCACACTCCTTGACGGCATTCATCTGGTCGAAGCTTATTTTGCGCTAGGAGAGGCAGAAAAGCTGGTGGTGAGTGAGAGCGGACGTGAAAACCCGGAAATCAAATTCCTGCTGGAAAAAGTAACAAAAGTGACGCAGGTGACAAAAGGCGGCGGCCCCCACCGGGAAGCGAAAGCCATAGTTCTGCCAGACTCGTTGTTCCGCGAAGTTTCCACAGTAAAGACTGCAACCGGCCTCATGGCTGTAGTGCCGATTCCTTCTCCCGAAGCCATTCCCATGCAAAAGAGAGGGCAGGCAGAAAGCTTCTGTGTATTGCTTGAAGCTATACAAGACCCTGGCAACGTCGGCTCCATACTGCGTTCCGCGGCCGCGGCGGGTGCGGGCGACGTGTATCTTTCCAACGGCTGTGCCGATGCTTGGTCGCCGAAGACGCTTCGTGCCGCCATGGGCGCCCATTTTCTTGTTCGAATACACGAACGTGCCAACTTGGCAGAAGTTGCGCGGACGTTCAGAGGCAAGGTGATTGCAAGCATACTGGGTGCGAAAAAAAGTCTTTACCAGATGCGATTGACGGGTCCGGTAGCCTTCGTGTTCGGGAATGAGGGTGCGGGTTTGAGCGATGAGTTGCTTCGGGTTGCCCATGAACGGATTACTATCCCCATGCCGGGGGATGCGGAATCACTGAATGCGGCGGCTGCGGCAGCAGTTTGCTTTTTTGAGAGGGTGAGGCAGACGGAAGCGGGAAGCGCATAAGTATCCGCTTTTTATTATCTTCTCCTCAAGCCGTTAATATGGCTGCTATAGCAGCTTCCGACAGCTGTGTGGCTGACACGGCTCAACCTTTCCCCTCGGAATGATCCAGCCAGTTCTCAAGGCCCTGCGCATTGAGTTCGACATCAAGCTTCAGCAGGCTGCGAATTCTTTCCTCGGTTAATTTACAGCCGTGCGCGACTACTCGGCGCAACAACAACTCGCCCAGTTCCTCTACCAGGGCTGCATGGTTGCCAGGCACGTCGCGCAGCTTTCTGGCAATCGACACGTGCGCGTCAATCAGGCCATGCAGTTCGTTCGCATGGCGTGGGAGATGCGCGATGCGACCATAATGCGTGAGAAAGGCGTAAGACGGGTTGTAGCTCATGAGCCGATCCAGTGAGGCATGCGCCGCGACGGGGTCGAACTGCACGGGAGTGGTCGTCGGAAACACGAATTCCATGCCATTGACATCGAATTCCCGATAGGAAAGGCCGAATGTGTCGCCGGTGAAAAAGGAATTGCTTTGTTCGTCGAAAATGCAGTAGTGGTGACGCGCATGTCCCGGCGTATCGAGAAACAGCAGCGGTCTGCCGTTGAAATCCAGCCTGAATTCATCCGGCGCCTCGATGATTCTGCTGGCATCTATGGGATGGATATCCCCGTACAGGCGTTTGAATTCCGCTTCTCCATAGACGGTCATGGCGCTTGCGACAAGACGCGCCGGATCTGCCATATGGCGAGCTCCGCGTGGATGCACCACCAGTTTGGCGTTAGGGAGATGGCCCATGAATTCTCCCGCACCCCCCGCATGATCGAGATGGATATGCGTAACAAACACGTACGCTACATCTGCGGGAGCCAGATTCTTCTTCTGCAGCACTTCCAGTACACCGGGAACAGAAGATGAAGTTCCGGTATCCACCAGCGCAGCTTTGCCGTTTTCCACAATCAGATGAATTGCAGCCAGGCCGGGGCGCAAATAATCGGCATCAATGGCGCTGATGCCGTCTTCATAATCAGTGAGGCCGGGGAGATGGGAAATGTGCGGAGGCAAAATAGAGAGCGATGAAGTCATTCCAGGCTCGACGTCCGATGAAGATCACGCGTCATCATGCAACCGGCCGAGACGCAGATTCCCCAACTACGCCACCGCCTGTTTCAATTGTTCAAGTATCGCCGGGTTTTCCAGGGTGGATACATCCTGAGTTATTTCTTCATCCCTTGCGAGCGTGCGCAGCAACCGGCGCATGATTTTGCCGGACCTGGTTTTCGGCAGGTTATCCCCAAACCGGATTTCATCAGGCCTGGCGATGGGACCGATCTCCTGCGATACCCAATTACGCAATTCCTGGACAATGCGATGAGCGTCCTCCGCTTTCGGGCGGGCACCTTTCAATACCACAAAAGCCACGATAGCCTCGGTCTTGATTTCATCCGGCTTGCCTACCACCGCGGCTTCAGCAACCAGGGGGCTCGCTACCAGTGCCGATTCGATTTCCATTGTCCCTAAACGGTGACCGGAAACAGTCAGTACATCGTCGATGCGCCCCATGATCCAGAAATAGCCGTCCGCATCGCGGTGAGCTGAATCTCCCGCGAGATAGTATTTGCCGCCAAGTTCTTCCGGAAAATAGGTATTTCTGAAGCGTTCCGGGTCCCCCCACAATGTGCGGGCCAGGGAAGGAAACGGACGCTTGATCACGAGAAAGCCACCCTTGCCGACCGGCACATCATGCCCTGCCTCATCCACGATACCGGCCTTGATACCGGGGAGCGACAAAGTGCAGGAACCGGGTTTGAGCATTACTGCTCCAGGCGTGGGGGCGATCATGTGAGCGCCTGTTTCGGTTTGCCACCAAGTGTCCACCAACGGACAGCGGGATTGGCCAACGGTCGTGTAATACCACATCCACGCTTCCGGGTTGATCGGTTCGCCCACTGAACCGAGCAGGCGCAATGAGGAAAGGTCATATTGTTTCGGCAGGTCGGGTCCGAGTTTTATAAGCGAGCGGATGGCAGTGGGTGCTGTATAAAACGTGGTCACCTTATGATCCTGGATCATTTTCCAGAAGCGACCCGCGTCAGGATAAGTAGGAACGCCTTCGAATATGATCTGGGTCGCGCCGACGGCGAGCGGCCCATAAGTCACATAGGTGTGCCCCGTGACCCAGCCTACGTCGGCCGTGCACCAGAAGATATCGGAGGATTTGTAATCGAAAATCCATTGCATGCTCGTGATGGCGCCCAGCAGAAAGCCTGCGGAAGAGTGTTGCACGCCTTTTGGTTTGCCGGTGGAACCGGAGGTGTAGAGCGTAAATAGCGGATGCTCGGCGTTCACCCATTCGGGCTCGCAGGTCTCGCTCTGATCCCGGATGAGATCATGCCACCAGATGTCGCGATTGGCTTCCAGTTGCAGGTCACCACTGCCTCGCTGGTAGACCACGACGGATTTCACCGAATCCGTTTCACCTCTGCCAAGCGCATCTTCGACAACGGCTTTCAGATAGTTGATCTTGCCGCCGCGCCATTGCTCGTCCGCGGTAATCACGGCTACCGCACCTGCGTCAATAATTCGCTCATGCAGGCTTTTGGCGGAGAAGCCGCCGAACACGACTGAATGGGTCGCACCGATGCGCGCGCAGGCCTGCATTGCCACTACCGCTTCGATACTCATCGGCATGTAGATAACGACGCGATCACCTTTCCTGATATTCAGTGACTTGAGACCATTTGCAAACCTGCATACGCGGCGGTAGAGATCCTGGTAGGTGCAGCGCGTGACGGTGCCGTCATCCGCCTCGAAAATAAGCGCAACCTTGTCCGGCTGGGTGGTTTGGTGTCGATCGAGACAATTGTATGAAACATTCAGTTCTCCGTCATCGAACCAGGTAAAGAACGGATGGTTGGTTTCATCCAGTACGCGGGTAAATGGTTTGTGCCAGGAAATATGATCCCGCGCCAGTCTGGACCAGAATGCTGCCTCATCCTTTTCTGCCTCTGCGCAAAGGGCATCATATTCTTCCATCCCGGATACGTTCGCTTGTTCCACGAACGAAGCGGAGGGTGTAAAGGTGCGTGTTTCATTGAGGATAGATTGAATCGTCGCCACAGCTACCTCCCTGAATATTTTTGTTTGGGCTGATAAATTGTATCATTCGACGCTTTTTGTAATAAGTTTTTTCATACCGATCCGCCATTTATGCATGCCGATGGCAAATCCGCGTATTGTGGTCCGCTCTTGCGGAGTTGCCGTTTTTTTTCTATAACGCATTGGCAGAAAAAACTTTTTGGCAGATTTTTTGTCAGTTGATCATGAAAGCGGAACTCAGTTCCTATTTCCCCGATCATAAATGTTTGTTAAAATAGAATAATAACGATGGGCTTCTTGCAGCCCATTTTTTGTTTGTATCGGCACTATGGATCTGTACGAATTGCTCGAACCGACCCTTGCAGGACTGGGTTATGAGCTGGTTGACCTGGAGCGGTCGCCAGGGGGAAAGCTGTTGCGGATATTTATCGACAAGCCCGGTGGTGTGAGTGTGGATGATTGCGTGACTGTCAGTAATCATCTGAGCCGGTTTCTCGCCGTCGAGAACGTGGATTATGACAGGCTGGAAATATCCTCCCCGGGCCTCGACCGGCCGCTGAAAAAGACAGCGGATTTTATCCGCTTTGCGGGAGAGTCCGTTAAACTCAGGCTGCGGGTGGCGTTACAGGGGCAAAGAAATTTTGTCGGCATTTTGCGCGAAGTGAAGGACGGGATTTTAAAACTGGAAGTAGATGGAAAAATGCTGGACCTTGAACTCACTAACCTTGAGAAGGTTCGCCTCGTTCCAAAATTGTAATCTATGAGTAACTGGCTGGAGGTAACATGAGCCGCGAGGTTTTGCTATTGGTGGATGCACTGGCGCGCGAAAAGAATGTCGAAAAGAACATTGTTTTTGCCGCACTTGAACTTGCATTGGCGTCCGCCACGAAAAAGCGTTTTAACGAGGACGCTGACGTGCGCGTGTCGATCGACCACCAGACAGGGGACTATCAATCCTTGCGCCGTTGGCAGGTGGTGGCAGACGATGCAGTGGAGGATCCCGCCCGTCAGATATCGCTGAGCGAGGCCTCTCGGCAAAATCCTGAAATCAAGCTTGACGAATATATCGAAGAAATCCTGGAACCGGTGGAATTCGGGCGCATCGGCGCCCAGGCGGCGAAACAGGTGATATTCCAGAAAATCCGTGATGCCGAACGCGAGCAGATCCTGAACGATTTTCTCGAGCGCAAGGAATATATGGTTACCGGGACCATCAAGCGCATGGAACGCGGGAACGCGATTATCGAATCCGGCAGGGTAGAGGCAATATTGCCGCGTGACCAGATGATTCCCAAGGAAAATCTGCGTGTCGGGGACAGAGTGCGCGCTTACTTGCACAAGGTCGACCGTACCACGAGAGGTCCGCAGTTAATCCTGTCAAGAATCGCGCCGGAGTTTCTGATAAAGCTGTTTGAGCTGGAAGTGCCTGAGATCGAGGAGGGCTTGCTGGAGATCAAGGTGGCAGCGCGTGATCCCGGTTCGCGTGCGAAGATCGCAGTGAAGTCGAATGATCAGCGAGTGGATCCGATCGGCACCTGTGTAGGGATGCGAGGTTCCAGAGTCCAGGCCGTAACCGGCGAACTGGCGGGTGAAAGGGTAGACATCATCCTTTGGTCGGATGACCCCGCCACATTCGTAATCAATGCGCTGGCTCCTGCCGAGATCAGCAGCATTCTGGTGGATGAAGAGAAACACAGCATGGACATTGTCGTGGATGAAGGCAATCTTGCCCAGGCGATCGGGCGTGGAGGCCAGAATGTCCGGCTGGCCTCGGAATTGACGGGCTGGGAGCTCAACATCATGACGATGGAAGAGTCGCAGGCAAAAAATGAAGAGGAGTTTTCGGTTTTGCGCCAGCTCTTCATGGAAAAACTGGATGTGGATGAGGAAGTGGCGGACATTCTGGCGCAGGAAGGCTTTACTACTCTGGAAGAAGTGGCTTACGTGCCGCTTAGCGAAATGCTGGAGATCGAAGCATTTGACGAACAGACCGTCAACGAGCTTCGCAATCGGGCTCGCAACGCGTTGTTGACCGAAGCCATCGTGAGCGAGGAAAAGGTGGAGCACATCGCCGAAGACCTGCTCGCGCTGGAAGGCATGGATAGCCAGACCGCGCGCGAACTTGCGGCTAAAGGAGTAAGCACCCAGGAAGACCTGGCCGACCTGGCTGTGGATGATCTGGTGGAAATGGTCGAGATGGATACTGAACGGGCCAGGCAGTTGATCATGGCGGCACGTGCCCCGTGGTTTGCCCAGGCCGATAGAGCATAGCCGACTGAAGGTAATTAATGTCTCAAATGAATGTAGAGCAATTTGCTAGTGAACTTGGCGTGCTTCCTACCGTGCTGCTGGAGCAGTTGCAGGCCGCAGGTGTGCGTAAGCACATGACCGAGGATAGCCTCACGGAGAAGGACAAAACGCAGCTTCTCGAGTATCTGCGCAAGATTCATGGCGCCAAGGAGGAGAAGGGCCGGATTTCCCTGCCGCGTCGACAGACTTCGGAAATCAAGAAGGCGGATAGTACCGGTAAGCCACGCAGCATCCAGGTGGAAGTGCGCAAGAAGCGCGTATTTGTAAAAGGCGATTTGACAGTCGAACGGAAAACGGCTGAAACCCCTGCGCCCCTCGCTCCTTCTGCGCCTCCGGTGCGAACCCCTGTCATCGATGCGGCGCAGCAGGCATTGCGGCAGGAGGAGGCAAGGCGGCAGGCTGAATTGATTGCGCGTCAGGCCGCCGAGTTGCGGGAAAAAAGGCTGCGTGAAAAGCCTCCGGTTGTGGAAATCAAAGAGCCCGAAGAACCCGCAACGCCTCCGGCGCCGGTGGCTGCTCCTGTAGCCGCGCCTGAGGCGGTACCGGTTGCGCCTGAAACTCTTTCGGCAGCCCCGGCGGAAACGGTGGCGCCTGTGGAAGCGGAAGCAGCTCCGTCGCAGCCCGCCTCTACCGAAGGTACCTTGCATAAGCCGGCAGTGAAGCCGGAAGAGAAGGTGGATAAGAAAAAGAAACCCGCAAAACAGGTTGTCTGGAAGGAAGAGAAGGTCGAGAAACGTGGACTCAAGACCAGGGGTGATCTGACCGGCGCAAAGGGCGGCTGGCGGGTGCGCAAGGATAAACATGGCAGAACCGAGGAACCCACTCCTCATGCTTTTTCGGCGCCGACCGAACCGGTGGTTCATGAGGTGCTGGTGCCGGAAACCATTTCTGTCGGGGCGCTCGCGCAGAAAATGTCCATCAAGGCGGCTGAGGTCATCAAGGCTCTGATGAAAATGGGTAACATGGTAACCATCAACCAGATGCTGGATCAGGAAACTGCCATGATCGTAGTGGAGGAGCTGGGCCATGTCGCCAAATACGCCGCGATCGATAGTCCTGAATCCTTCCTGGCTGATACCGAGATCGCACCTTCCGAATTGAAAATGGAAGCGCGTGCACCGGTCGTTACGGTGATGGGCCATGTGGATCATGGTAAGACCTCGCTTCTGGATTACATTCGCCGCACGCGAGTGGCAAGCGGCGAAGCAGGCGGCATCACCCAGCATATCGGGGCCTATCACGTCGAGACTGAAAGGGGCATGGTGACGTTCCTGGATACGCCGGGACATGAGGCGTTTACGGCTATGCGTGCACGGGGAGCCAAGGTTACCGATCTGGTCATATTGGTTGTGGCGGCGGATGACGGAGTAATGCCGCAGACGGTTGAAGCAATACATCATGCCAAGGCGGGGAAGGTGCCGATCGTAGTGGCAATGACGAAAATCGACAAACCGGAAGCCAATCCCGAGCGGATTCGTCAGGAACTCGTGACTCAGGAAGTGGTGCCGGAAGATTGGGGCGGTGAAACCATGTTTGTCGAGGTTTCGGCGAAAACCGGTCAAGGCATCGATGATTTGCTGGAAAGCGTGCTGCTCCAGGCTGAAGTTCTGGAACTCAAGGCGCCGAAGGATGCGCCGGCAAAGGGAATTGTAATCGAATCACGACTGGATAAAGGGCGAGGCCCGGTCGCAACCATACTTGTTCAATCTGGTACCTTGAAGCGCGGCGATATACTGCTGGCGGGCGCGGCTTATGGCCGGGTGCGGGCGATGCTGGATGAGAGCGGCAAGCAGGTGGAGCAGGCAGGACCTTCCATTCCGGTTGAGATCCAGGGTTTATCGGAGGTTCCCGTAGCGGGCGAATCGGTGGTGGCTCTGACGGATGAGCGCAAGGCGCGTGAAATTGCCCTCTTCCGCCAAGGCAAGTTCCGCGATGTAAAACTTGCAAAGCAGCAAGCAGCCAAACTGGAGAACGTGTTCGAGCAGAGGGGAGAAGTAAAAGTCCTTTCACTTATTATCAAGGCCGACGTACAAGGTTCTTACGAGGCCCTGGCGCATGCGCTGCAACAACTTTCCACTGACGAGGTGAAGGTCAACATCATTCACAGTGGAGTGGGGGCGATTACAGAATCGGACATCAATCTCGCATTGGCTTCCAAAGCAGTTGTCATTGGCTTCAACAGCCGTGCGGATGCCGTTGCGCGCAAGCTCATCAACTCTGCCGGAGTGGATGTGCGCTATTACAGCATTATTTACGAAGCTGTGGATGAGATCAAGGCTGCACTTTCCGGCATGATGGCGCCCGAGCGCAAGGAGAATATCACAGGACTGCTGGAGATTCGCGAAGTATTCCGCATTTCCAAAGTGGGCGCGGTGGCCGGTTGCCTTGTGCAGGAGGGGCTTGTCAGGCGTGGCTCGCTGGTGAGAGTGATACGTAATGGACAGGTAATCCATACCGGAGAACTGGATTCGTTGAAGCGCTTCAAGGATGATGTGAAAGAGGTGAGGGCGGGTTTCGAGTGTGGCCTGTCTCTTAAGAACTTTAACGACATCCAGGTGGGCGACCAGTTGGAAACCTACGAAATCCAGGTAATCGCGCGGACTCTGTAAGCAGGGTGAAAGCCCTGCATTGAAGTTTTATGCCCAAAGATTATTCCCGCACGTTGCGGATTGCCGATCAGATTCAGCGTGAGTTGGCCGATCTGATACGCAACGAACTCAAGGATCCGCGCATAGGCATGATTACCTTGACTGGTGTTGAGGTGAGCCAGGATTATGCGCACGCGAAAGTTTTCTATACCACGCTGCATAGTGAAAGCGACAACTTTCTCGTCCAGAACGGGCTGGAAAATGCCGCGGGCTTTTTGCGCAGCCAATTGCTGCATCGGTTGAAGCTACGCGTCATACCGCAACTGCATTTCATTTATGATGAATCCATCGAACGTGGAGTCCGGCTGTCGCAACTGATAGATGAAGCCGTTGCTTCCGACCGTTCTGAAAAAGAAACTGACAACACCTGAATTGTTTATCACGCTTATATCTGGTCGAATTCATGCAGCTACCTCCGCAAGCTGCATGACAGGAGCCGGATGTCACCTAGCCCATCGTGAGCCCTGGCAGTTCCCAGTATTATCCGCAAATTCTGCTCTACCTTTGATGGTAACTGCCGGGATTCGGGTTGGCTCCGAGACCTCCTAGCTCAAATATGCCCGCAGGTAGCAAACGGCATATCAGCGGCGTGCTGCTGCTCGATAAGGCCCCCGGTCTTTCTTCCAATCAGGCCCTGCAGGCCGCCAAACGCATTTTTTCCGTTCATAAGGCTGGCCATACGGGCACGCTTGACCCCATGGCGACAGGCTTGCTGCCCATCTGCTTTGGGGAAGCAACCAAATTTTCATCGGCGCTGCTCGGTGCAGACAAGACATATGAGGCCGTGCTGAGACTTGGCTATATGAGTACGACTGGTGATGCAGAGGGGGAAATTTCAATTGCTGCCGGTGTGGAACCTCAATGCGTGGATCTGACATGGGAGAAAATTGAGGCAGTACGCAAAAGCTTTATCGGTGTAATTACGCAAGTGCCGCCCATGTACAGTGCAATCAAGCATCGCGGTAAACCCATGTATACCTTTGCCAGGGCAGGAGTGGAAATCGAACGGCAGCCACGAGCGATAACGGTCCACGACTTGAGTATCGAGGCGTATCAAGGCAACGAAATGCGCATACGGGTGACGTGTGGAAGTGGTACCTATGTTCGCACGCTGGCAGAGGACCTGGGACGCGCGCTGGGATGCGGTGGTGCTTATCTTACTGCGTTGCGCCGGAGCGCACTGGGCGGTTTTGATTTGCCACAGGCACATACACTGACTGCACTCGAAGCTATGCCGCCATCTCAACGGGATTCCTGCCTGCTGCCAGCCGATAGCCTCCTGGGGTCTTTTCCCGCGCTTATTGTGGATTCCGCTGCGGCTTTATCTCTGCTCCAGGGACGCGCAATCCCGAGTAGTCACCCGGCAGGGGAAAGCCTTTCACCAGGAAGACAGGTACGATTGTATGACAAGGCGCAGCGATTTCTTGGGCTGGGGGAAATTTCAACGGAAGGTTACATCTCACCGAAAAGACTCATAAGATTCGAGCAGTCATTGTGAAGCTTGATTTGCATGCATGCTATCGGTGACGTCCTTGCCAATACCCCGGTAGCCGGTAAAGCGGCCGGAAGAATCGAACATGGGTTCACCGCTGACCATCAGATATTGCGTCGACCCATCCGGCTTGGTCCGTCGGTAGATAAAATCGATAAAAGGCCGTCTTGCCGCGATATTTGCCTTGAAAACTGAATACTCCGCTTCGTTCCAGCGCGCTCCATTATGTCCCTTGGATTCTCCCATCAAGTGGTCGACCTTAATCCCCAGCATATCCAGGACAGGACCGTAAACTTTGGTGAAATTTCCCTTTTCATCCTGTTCCCAGTACCAGTCGGAAGCCAGTTCCGTGAGACGGCGAAATCTGGCCTCACTTTCACGCAGCTCTGCGGTTCGCTCCGCTACCGTTTGTTCCAGCCTTTTATTGTAATCCTCCAACTGCTTATACAGCAGGCGCACTTCCAGCATATTTTGAATACGGGTCTGAACTTCAATCAGGTCGAACGGCTTGCTGACGAAATCCTTTGCTCCTGCTTGCAGCGCCCGCAACTTATGACCCGGTTGCGCAGTGATTACGAGTACCGGAAGATAACCTTCCCGTTCAATTTTCTTTAGCGCTTCCAATACCTGAAAACCATCCATCCCCGGCATATACAGATCAAGAAGAATGAGATCGTAACGATTCTGCCGATAGAGATCGCTGACTTCGCGCGGATCCATTGTCGAGGTAATGTTTTTATAACCCGCGTCGCTCAGCATCTGTTCAAGCAGCCGGACGTTGGCCTCTTGATCATCCACGATCAGGATTTTAGCGTTCATAGTGTCAGGTTTATTGATCATTATTTTTATCCTGTTTGTTCCCGTTAACCGATTTCATCATTTTCCTCTGCTCGTAACCTCTCTAAATAGACGAATAGGGCACGAAAAAACTGATTCTTCTTTTTCTTGAGCGAGTCATTATTATATTTTCTTGGCGATCAGAAACAGAATGTTGTTTTCGGATAAATGTCCTAATTTCAGCAAAATATGGGAAATTTGCGGCGACACAGCAATAATGGCGGAAACGGGGCTGAACGCTAGACGCTTACTCGTTCTGAAATTCGATAAGTATTTTTGTTCGCCTGCTTTGCTTCCAGCAGGGCAGCATCTGCATTCTTCAAAAGGGTTTTCGCATCTTTGCCATTATCAGGGAAAATCCCGACACCAGCGCTTGCGGTCAGGGTGATGGTATTTCCCTGAATGCTGTAAGGTTGCGATAGTGCTTTTATTACTTTTTCCGCTGTACGACTTATGCCATCGAGATTGCTTACATGCGGCATCGAAATCACAAACTCATCCCCGCCGAGCCGAGCCACGGTATCTTCCTGGCGAACTGCGGCAATCAGGCGCGCCGCAACCAGCTTCAAAAGCAGATCACCTATATCGTGACCCAGTGTGTTGTTGATTTGCCTGAACCCATCCAGATCCAGATACAAGACCGCCATAACGCTATTGTTGCGCTTTGCATGGATGATAGCCTGCGATACTCTTTCCACCAGAAGCCGTCTGTTGGCCAGTCCCGTCAGCGGATCATGCAGCGCCATAAATTCTTGCGATTTTGCATAACTGCGCGCTTGCTGATGTAGCAGCCGCACTTCGAGCAGATTATGCACGCGCGCAAGCACTTCACTCATGTCAAAAGGCTTACTGACAAAATCCTTGGCGCCGGACTGAAGCGCTCGCAGTTTGGAATCGGGGTTGGCGGTGACGACCAATACAGGTAGATATCCATCTGCTTCGATTTCTTTCAAGGCTTCGAGTACCTGAAACCCATCCATGCCGGCCATTTTCAAATCGAGCAAAATCAGATCGTAGTGGTTTTGCCGATGCAGCTCATACACCTTGAACGGATCGGTCGTCGAAGTGACAGACGTGTAGTTTGCGGCGGCTAGCATGCTTTCCAGCAACTGGACATTTGTTTCCTGATCATCAACAATCAGAATCCTTGCTGTATGAATATCAGCTTCGGTAATCATGTTGCCCACACCCTCATAAGGACTTATCGCCTTTCTAAACCCTTTAACCTTCGGGCGGCCTGTCCCCTTTCTGCTTATCCGAGCACAAACGGCTGAGGGCAGCGAGTAAGCGGAATTTAACGTGCACAGGATCGCAAGATCAAATATTGCCCCTATTTTACCCGCCTCTCTGTGCGCTAACTCTCATAAGAAAATGGGAATTAATGATAGGATGTAAAAAAGGAGGTCGTTTTCCGTTTTTCCTTTCCTCTTCTGAAAGGCATTCGGATTAAGGCGAGCATAACCCATAATCATAATTGTAATAAAAGAGATTTGACCTTTATAAACCCGGCTTGTTATAATCTCACTTCTCTGGCGCGGGGTGGAGCAGTCTGGCAGCTCGTCGGGCTCATAACCCGAAGGTCGTAGGTTCAAATCCTGCCCCCGCAACCAACAGGTTATTGATTTAAAGGAAGTTTTCTTAGGAAGGGATAGATTAAATAGGTGCTAAATGGGGTATTTTGGCATCGGAATTACAACTTAATCACAGCTTTTCTGAGAGGATTTTTACCGCTTTTTCGCCGGCATCCGGCACGGGATAAGCATAAATTTTCCGTAAATCTGCCGGATCATCCCCCAGTCAGACTGATTCATCTGCTGAGTTTCCCGCGTGGGTGACTTCGCGGCAAAGAGCATCATGGATGTATAAGGATGTCCGTCTGATAAGAGCATCGTCACCTCGCTCATCTCGGATCACGGCGGGTTTCCAATAGCTTTCGCGCATTGCCTCGTTCCCCTTCCAGCACCTCAGCGTGCCTGGATTCTGTAATACCTCGTTTCCGATCAGAAAAGTGTCTGCTTCTGTGCAGGGAGTACCTGGTACGTCGGTTCCAGCATCTTCACCTCTCTCAGGGAAGAAATCGTTTTTGGTATCTTGATGTTCTTGGCTTTTGGGTCTTGGCCTTGTGAACATGGATTACCCCACGAACCCACCTGATGTCATCCTGATGTCATCCCAATCGAACGCAACCCCTTCGGATGTCCATAGGTAAATTAATAGGTTCTTAGCCCTCCTATTAGTTTTCCATCCCAAGGTTTAAACCATCGGTTTTAGTCGGCCAGCTTAGCCGCGAGAATATGCTGCACGAAGAGAGCTGATCTGCCGGCCATGTTCAATCCGGTACTTCTCAGTATTACACGGCCGGTTCCGTGGATCGGCCAAGTCTGCCCAGGATTGCTATTGCATTCCTATCGGGGCAATCAGATGCAAGCCTTGAATATCAGAGCTTGCTCGCTCAGTACAGCATCAGCATGAGCGGCAAAGGCAACTGCGGGGATAAGGCCATGATGGAGCGCTTCTTTTTGAACTTGAAATGGAGCGCGTGTGGCAACGTGACTATGCCACTCACGGCGAGGCTCAGCATGATATTACTAATTACATCATGAGCTTCTACAACGGGAGCAGATTACATTCGAAACTGGGCTATCTGTCACCGCCATCCATGGACGGAAATGGCAGCAATACAACCTATCCCGGATCCGAGATTACTTGACCACTACAAAAGGCCCGACGAACGTCGGGCCGGGAAGGGAGTTTGCTGCAATCGCTTCTTCGTTTAGGGAGGAAAAAAGCGAGTAGACAGATTAACAATACAAGAAATACAAGAAAGCTTTTACTGTTAAATACTTAACGTATGGAAATAAAAAACCGGATCGAGGCGAGTTGGGGGAAAGAGAAAAGACCCGGGCTCATAATGGTTAATTAAGGTTGACTTTGCTGCGTTTTGTATAAACAATATGCCAATTTAATTGCCAATCTAGCCAATCCAGAAAGAGTTGACAATTAAATCGGCATACGATCCTGGTACTGAAGAGTTGCGTATATACAAAAAATATCGCAACCTGTTGATTAACTGGAAAGGAGAGGGCCATGAGTGAGCGAGAGACAATCCAGAGCAGGAAAGAGGAACGGAATTCAAGAGAGCCGGGTGCAACAGAGGAGTTTGCCGCAATCGCTTCAGATGATGTACAGGCATTGACAGACAAGCATCTTTTGCAACCTGTCTCGATACGACTTGAGAAATCTTTGATTGAGGATTTTAAGCTTATCGCCTCGATGTATGGAATTGGCTACCAGCCTCTGATGCGTCAGATTTTGAAGCGATTTGCAGATTCGGAGAAGAAACAAATATTGAGAGAGGCCGCTTCAAAGATGAAGTTAATGAGGAAAGAAGCATTAACAGAGGCCGCCTCAAAGATGAAGTCAATGGGGAAAGAAGCGGCAAAAAATCTGCGCCAATTAGCGGCAAAACAAAGAAAAGTAGCTTGACTCTAAGTCCTAAACCCGCTTCGGCGGGTTTTTCTTATCAGCTCTTTCTCTTGCAAAATTCGCAGGATGGCGCAGGGGGATCAGACCATAATCCGCGTCTCACTATCATTGCTGCAGACTGCAGAAGATGGAGACTTTGATCCTTGCGTATTTCGATACACCTATGCCATTTCGCGATTAACCTGTTCGAAGTTCGCACCGATGCCAGCGCATTTTATCTGACAACAACACCCCGAAGCGATCCTTCACCTGGAGCATGGCCGGTCTTCTTGCCATAGCAGAGATCAGGCGGGATTGTTTTGAGCGTGTCCCGAAAGGCTGTTTCTTCTCCGGCACTGAATGCTTGGTAGGGGAACGATTCCTGCGCGCTTCATCCAAGGCCTGTTAACACTTGTTTCAGACTCGCGGCCTCAATTGATGCTGATACTGGTCGTTTGGAAAGAACGATAGTAGACGTAGGCTTCGAGTCCGGGCAAAATATCGTAATTACGGATACGCACAATTTCTCAGTTTGCGGAGATTGTGCTTTTTTAATTTTTTCTTTTAGCTTTACGGCGGGCCTCCCCGCATTGCATGGTAGTGAACCTGGTCAGGTCCGGAAGGAAGCAGCCACAGCTATTTTTTGCAAGTGCCGGGGGTCGGGCTCGCCACCCTTTTTTCTGCAGGTTGGGTGGATCGGACGAGCGCCATCTTCCCGACTGCACGCTTCAATGATTCATGCCATCAGTTACGGCCTCCGCTGAAAATCTGAAATAACTGTTTCGCCGATTCGATTCTCGACATAGCGTGTCCTCCCCGACTCAAGTCCTTGCCCGCAAATGGCGTCCCCGACGCTTTTCCGAACTGACCGGACAGGATCACGTTGTTCGTGCACTTACCAATGCGCTCGAACAGAAGCGTTTACATCATGCTTATCTGTTTACGGGCACGCGCGGTATCGGCAAGACGACCATAGCGCGCATTCTGGCAAAAGCGCTCAACTGCCAGGCCGGGGTTACACCGGAACCTTGCGGAATCTGTTCTGCTTGTATCGAAATTGACGGCGGGCGTTTTGTTGACCTGATCGAAGTGGACGCCGCCTCCAATACGCAGGTGGAAAAAATGCGCGAACTGCTGGAGAACGCGTTGTATGCTCCCACGGTTGCGCGCTACAAGGTGTACATCATTGATGAAGTACACATGCTTTCCAAATCAGCTTTCAACGCCATGCTGAAAACGCTGGAAGAGCCGCCGGAACATGTCAAATTCATACTTGCGACCACTGATCCGCAGAAGATTCCGGTAACGGTTTTGTCTCGCTGCCTGCAATTCAACCTCAAGCAGATTCCGTTTCCGCTGATCGTCTCGCACCTCAGGTATGTGCTCGAGCAGGAGCATATAAACTGTGATGCGACTTCCCTGCAATTATTGGCGCGCGCGGCGCAGGGCAGCATGCGTGATGCCCTGAGCATTCTGGATCAGGCCATCGCTTTTGGTGAGGGAAAGATCGAAGAAGCAGGTGTGCGCGATATGCTTGGCGCGGTCGATCAGGGGTACCTGTTTGATCTACTGGAGGCGCTGGCGCAACGAGATGGCGCACGAATGCTTGCGATCGCCGATGCGATGGAAACCGGCAGCCTCTCGTTTGACACCGCCTTGCAGGATCTGGCGACCTTGCTGCACCGTCTGACCCTGGCGCAAATCGTTCCGGCAGCGATTGGTGACGATGAGCCTGAGTGGGATCGGCTTTTCAAGCTGGCGAGAACATTCGCGCCAGAAGATATTCAACTGTTCTATCAGATTGCCATACACGGGCGCGAGGACCTCGGCCGGGCACCGGATGAGTATGCAGGTTTCACCATGACTTTGCTGCGTATGCTGGCTTTCATTCCGGAGGATTTCCTGTCAGGAAGGGGGGAGGCAGGCAGGGACGGGGGAACGTCAGGTTCTTCGCCTACAAAACCAGGGAGTGGCAAATATCCTTCGACCCTTCGACAGGCTCAGGATTCAGGCCGAACGGAGACAAAAGGTTCGGGGCGAACAGAGATGGCAGAGATAGGAAAGGAAGGAAACTCCCGGGAAGAGAGGGTGGCGAGGAATGCTTCCACTGGTGATTCAGGGCCGCCGGCAGGGCCAGTGCTGGATTCGCTGGAGTGCGATCCGACACCAGTAAAGTCGGGCTCCGCACAGTCTTTCAGTCATAGCTGGATTACGATAGTCGGCCAATTGAAGGTAAGCGGATTGACCAGAATGCTGGCTCAATATTGCGAGGTGAAGAGTTCTTCCGAGGATGAAATAGAATTTTGCATACCGGAACTCCATAAGCATTTGCTGGACAAGACCTATCAGGACAGACTGCAAGCTGCCGTGAGGGAGTATCTTGGTAAGCCGGTACGACTGAAGTTTTCAGTGGGAATCGTTAACGGTATGAGTCCGGCTGAGCAGGAGAATCGTGAAAAGCAGGAGAAGCAATCGCAGGCCATCGCGGCTATCGAGTCCGATCCGTTCGTGCGTGAACTCGTTGAAAATTTCGATGCAAAACTGATCGTTTCTTCGATCAAACCTATTCAATAGTGGAGGTAGAAATGATGAAAGGTGGCTTGGGCAACCTGATGAAACAGGCTCAGCAGATGCAGGAGAACATGAAAGCCATGCAGGAGAAATTGGCTTCGATAGAAGTTGAGGGTCAATCCGGCGCAGGTATGGTGAAAGTCGTGATGACATGTCGTTATGATGTCAGGCGCGTCAGCATTGACAGCAGTCTCATGGGAGACGACAAGGAGATGCTGGAAGATTTGATCGCGGCAGCAGTGAATGACGCGGTGCGGCGGGTGGAATCAACGACTCAGGAAAAAATGGCGGGATTTACCTCCGGTTTGGGCTTGCCTCCGGGAATGAAACTGCCGTTCTAACGTGAATTCCAGATTGGCGCGATTCCGCAACTCCTGATTCTGTTGAGTAATTTTACGTTTGAGTGAACGCCCCGCGAAGTCTCGACGAACTGATCAATGCGTTACGCTGCTTGCCCGGTGTCGGTCCTCGGTCAGCACAGCGTATGGCGTATCATTTGTTGCAGCGCGATCAGGAGGGGGCTCGCCGCCTCGCAGATTCACTCGACTACGCCCTGCAGCATGTCAGGCATTGCGAAAAATGCAATAACTTTACCGAAGAGGTCGTATGCGAGTTATGCAGTTCTCAACGGCGAGATCCTGCCTTGCTGTGCGTGGTGGAAATGCCTGCCGATTTGCTGATGATGGAGCAGGCACATTGCTACAAAGGCATGTATTTCGTGTTGATGGGGCGGCTCTCACCCCTGGATGGCATCGGCCCTCGGGAAATCAACCTTGATCGCCTGCTAAAGCGCGCCCGGGATAATATGGTGAAGGAAGTCATTCTTGCTACCAATTTTACTGTGGAAGGTGAAGCCACGGCGCATTATATCGGGGAGATGCTGCAGAACGAGGACTTGAAAATCACGCGTATTGCGCGGGGATTGCCAGTGGGTGGGGAATTGGAGCACGTGGATAGCGGTACTCTCGCGCAGGCAGTTCTCGAGCGCAGGGAAGTCAAGTAGCGTTTATTTCGCGAAATATTCACTCTGTCCCTTATCTCTTATGCTGTCTTTTTATCGGTTCACTCTTCGACAAACCCGCTCTAAGCCTGTCGGAGGATATATCCTGAGTCTGTTCGACCTTCGACAAGCTCAGGGCGAACGGGAAGACGAAGGGTTCACTACAAACAGTGCACAGTTTTTCTCATCCCATCCGAGCACTCGCTAGCATGGGAAACTGGAAATCGGCAGAAGGCTTGAAATTGGAGCTGCGATGAAAACCAGGTCATCGCAGTCACCCAATGCAGCCAGACAACGCCGCTCTATGAAGATCACAAAGTCCCCCGCCTCGCCAACTCCGGCAGGCTCACCCCAATCACTCCAATCGCCTGTACGAAGCCGGTCGAAGGGATCGATAAAACCAGCGGCAACAACTCAATCTGGCGTGGGTTCCACCTCCACTCAACTCGTTACACAGAAATTGCACAAGGTGCTGGCTCAGGCGGGATTGGGTTCGAGACGCGAAATGGAGGAGTTGATCGCCAGCGGACAGGTAACGATCAACGGAAAGATCGCCCAGGTGGGGGACCGTATCGACGCTCGAGATGTCGTGAGGGTAGGGAAGCGCGTCATCCATTTCAGATCCGCCCGCCGTCTACCCCGCGTCATGCTCTATCACAAGCCGGAGGGGGAAATCGTCAGCCACGATGATCCCCAAGGCCGCACATCGGTCTTCGACAAACTGCCGCAGTTGAAGTCGTCCAAATGGATCGCTATTGGCAGGCTGGATTACAACACCAGCGGGTTGCTGGTTTTCACCACGGATGGGGAATTGGCCAATCGACTGATGCATCCCCGCTTCGAAGTCGAGCGCGAGTACGCAGTGCGGATCATCGGAAGACTCACACCGGAGCAGGCAACGTTGCTGACCTCGGGTGTTGAGTTGGAGGACGGCGCGGCCAAGTTCGATTACCTGTCGGATGAAGGGGGTGAGGGCTCCAACCACTGGTATCGCGTGATATTGAAGGAAGGCAGGAATCGCGAAGTACGGCGGATGTTTGAAGCGGTGGGAATGACGGTGAGCCGCCTGATGCGGGTTCGTTTTGGCCCTATCAACCTCCCCTCACGTTTGAAACGGGGAAAGTCGATGGAATTGAACGAGGCAGAGATAGGACGCCTGCTGGAACTGGTCGGTTACAAAGCTTAATGGCTGGGAAGCTGGTCCCGTTTCAGCAGGAAAACAAACTCATCGCCTGCACTGGTGTCCAGCCAGGTAAAAGGTGTATCGGGAAAAGCACGCTCCAGGGCTTCCCTGTTATGGCCGATTTCGACAATGAGCAATCCATCATCGGTCAAATAATTTGCCGCGTCCCGTAGTATTACCTTTGTCGCCTTCAGTCCATCCTCGCCGCTGGCAAGCGCACTCTGCGGCTCATGGCGATATTCCTCCGGCAATGCTGCCATTGCTTCCCCATTGACATAGGGCGGATTGCTGACAATAAGATCGTAGCGGCGGTCTGCCAATGCCGCGAATAAATCCGACTGGATAAGATCGATCCGATCCTCCAGGCCATACTCCTCCACATTTTTTCCAGCAACTTGCAAGGCATCCGCTGAAATATCTGTCGCATCGATGGCTGCATTGGGAAACGCATGCGCCAGCAGTATTGCCAGGCATCCAGAGCCGGTGCAAAGATCCAATGCGGAATAAACTTCTGCCGGTTCTTCTATCCAGGGCGCAAGTTGTTCCCGCAGCAATTCCGCAATGAAGGAGCGCGGTACGATCACGCGTTCATCCACATAAAAATGGAAATCCCCCAACCACGCTTCTTTAGTCAGATAAGCAGCCGGAATCTTTTCTATTGCACGGCGCTCGATTATTTTCAGGACCAACTCCAGCTCTCCCGGAAGGAGGCGGGCGTCCAGAAACGGTTCCAACTGGTCAAGTGGAAGATGCAGCGTGTGGAGAATGAGATAAGCTGCTTCGTCATACGCCGAGGCAGAGCCATGGCCAAAATGAAGCCCTGCATCGTTAAAGCGGCTTATGGCAAAACGCAGTACGTCGCGGATAGTCTGGAACTGGTTTTTGGCTTCAATGAACATTCATTCTTGTCCGTGAGAAAAAGTAATCTTGATGATCTGTATGTCGTCTATCCGTGCGCCATCGAACGGATTAATCCTGGTTCAACATCTATCTTTTAATCGCTCGAAAATATCCGAAAGCGGAAATGTCAGCCGTACTATAGAGTTAACCATTAGCAACGGAAGGAGGCAAGAAATGAACACTGCGAATATGCCAGGATTTAACGCAGAGGCGTCCATGTACATGGCAAGCAATACTTATCGTGCTGCTCATACAGTTTTTGCGGACGTTGCATCAGCCAGGATCATACCGCAGCAATGTAGACTGCTTTGCCAGGTGGTGTGCCCGCCCCCGCAACAGTGCTGCCCCACCGGCTGGAGATGCTGCGGGAGTTGCGAGAGCGGGCAGTGCGATGATGTGTGTGTACGTCCGGGTCAGTCCTGCCCGTAGAAAGGGGTGATTTCCATTTTTATTCTTATTTTCTCAGCAACAAGCTTTTCATCGTGAGCCGGTAAATCTGGGGCAACTGGTCCAGATCCGAAACTTCAACGTATTCGTTGATCTTGTGAATGGTTGCATTCCGCGGTCCCAATTCCACTACTTGTGAGCAGATGTCGGCAATGAACCGGCCGTCCGAGGTTCCTCCCGAGGTAGAAAGCTCAGGCTCGATTCCTGTCACAGTGTGAATGGCGGCATTCACTGCATCGACCAGGCCGCCCCTTGGGGTGAGATAAGGCTTGCCTGAATTTTCCCATTGCAAGTCATATTCGAGGTTATGCCGGTCGAGAATTCCGTGCACTCGGGCTTTAAGCGATTCTATCGTGCTTGCAGTGGAGAAACGAAAATTGAACAATACCGTTACTTCACCAGGAATTACGTTGGTAGCTCCGGTACCCCCATTCATATTTGAAATCTGCCAGGTAGTAGGGGGAAAATATTCGTTGCCTTTATCCCACTTCGTATTGGCCAGTTCGGCGATGGCGGGAGCCGCCAGGTGAATTGGGTTTTTTGCCAAGTGAGGATAGGCAATATGGCCCTGTATACCTTTCACGGTTAACGTTCCGGACAGGGAGCCGCGCCGGCCGTTCTTGATCATATCGCCCAGCTTGTCGACAGAGGTCGGTTCCCCGACGATGCAATAATCGATCAGTTCATTGCGCGCCTTGAGGACTTCCACCACTCGTACAGTACCGTCTACCGCAATACCTTCCTCATCCGATGTGATCAGGAGCGCAATCGAGCCATTGTGATCGGGATGTTCCGCAACGAAAGCCTCGATCGACGTGATGAATGCTGCTATCGATCCCTTCATGTCGGCGGCGCCGCGCCCATAAAGCCTGCCATTTCGAGTGACGGGATCGAATGGGTCACTTTCCCATTTTTCCAGGGGGCCGGTTGGCACGACATCGGTGTGGCCGGCAAAGCAAATCAGCGGTGCTTCCGTTCCGCGCCTGGCCCAAAGATTATCCACCTCGCCGCATCGTATTCTTTCAATGTTGAAGCCCATTTTTTCCAGGCGATCGATCAGGATTTCCTGGCAACCATTGTCGAAAGGTGTCGGAGAGCGGCGGGCGATCAGCATTTGTGCGAGCGCCAGTGTGTCATTGAGCATGGAGCAATTCCTGAGAAGAAGCTTGGTGTGGATGAGAACCGGCTGTTAAATTCCCCTTAACAGCTCATTGATACCGGTTTTCGCACGGGTCTTGGCATCCACCTGTTTTACGATGACTGCACAATAGAGGCTGTATTTGCCGTCTGCGGAAGGCAGGCTGCCGGAAACGACGACGGAACCGGATGGGATACGACCATAGCTGATTTCACCTGTTTCGCGATTATAAATCCTGGTACTCTGGCCGATGTATACGCCCATGGAAATCACAGAATTTTCGCCGACAATCACGCCTTCCACGACTTCCGAGCGCGCGCCGATGAAGCAGTTGTCCTCGATGATGGTAGGATTGGCCTGCACGGGCTCGAGCACTCCGCCGATTCCGACACCCCCGGATAGATGCACATTTTTCCCGATCTGCGCGCAGGAACCCACCGTAGCCCAGGTGTCGACCATGGTGCCTTCATCTACGTATGCACCGATATTCACGTAGGAGGGCATCAGCACGACATTGCTGGCAATGAAAGCGCCTTTGCGTACGGTTGCGGGAGGCACGACGCGGAAACCGCCATTACGAAAATCGCGGGAACTGTAATCTGCAAACTTGGAAGGTACTTTGTCGAAATAATTGGAAAATCCACCCTTGATGAAGCTATTGTCCTCGATGCGGAACGACAACAGCACGGCTTTTTTTATCCATTGATGGGTTTTCCATTCACCGTCTGTTTTTTCCGCCACCCGCAGTTTGCCGCTGTCGAGCATCTCCAGTACCTGGGTAATGGATTCCTTGAGCTTCGCTTCGACGTTACGCGGCGTGATCTCGGCGCGGCGTTCAAACGCTTCTTCAATCGTACTTTGGAGCTGATCCATGGTCTTCCTTCGATTTCTTGTTGATATATCGCTGCTTTACAGGCTACCCGCTACAGGCTGGATACCAGCTTCTTTATCCGCTCGGTAGCGGCGGCGCATTCCATGACGGATGCCACCAGGGCAATCCGGACAAAATTTTCGCCGGGGTTAATCCCATGCGCATGCCGTGCAAGGTAGCTGCCAGGCAAAACCGTGACATTATAATCGCGATAGAGCTGCCGGGCGAACTCGACGTCATTCACCGGTATTTTCAGCCACAGGTAGAAAGCCGCGTCCGGCAGCGAAACCGGTAGCGTGCCCTGTAGTAATTTGACGACTGCCTTGAATTTCTCGCGGTAGAGGCGGCGATTTTCGACAACATGAACCTCATCATTCCAAGCCTCCTCGCTGGCCGCCTGTACCGCCGGGTTCATCGCGCTGCCGTGGTAGGTGCGGTAGAGCAGGAATTTTTTCAGGATCGCCGCATCTCCGGCAACGAATCCGGAACGCATGCCGGGAACGTTCGATCTTTTGGAAAGGCTGCTGAATACCACCAGCCGGGGAAAGCGTTCCCGGCCCAGACGGTGGGCGGCCTGGAGCGCGCCCAATGGAGGAGAAGCTTCATCAAAATAGATTTCAGAGTAACATTCGTCCGATGCAATGACAAATCCATAACGGTCCGAAAGCTCGAACAGATGGCGCCATTCGTCCATCGACATTACGCGGCCAGTGGGATTGCCGGGCGAACAGACATACACAAGTTGGGTGCGCGCCCATACTTCATCCGGTAATTGAGCATAGTCGAGCGAAAAATCATTCTCGGGCAGGGTATTGAGGAAACAAGGCGTTGCGCCGGCAAGCAATGCAGCGCCTTCGTATATCTGATAAAACGGGTTCGGACAAATTACAATTGCATCAGACTTGGAAGAATCGATCACTGCCTGCGCAAAAGAAAACAAGGCTTCGCGGCTCCCGTTGACCGGCAGGATTTCGGTATCGGGATCGATTGCCGGCAGGCCGTAGCGCTGCATCAGCCATTTGCCAACGCTGACACGCAGGGATCGCGCGCCGAGGGTTGCCGGATAGTGCGCCATCTTCACCAGATTTTCCATCAAGGCCTGGCGAATGAAATCCGGAGTCGAATGCTTGGGCTCCCCAATGTGGAGACTGATAGGTGTAAAAGCCGATGCAGGCTCGATGCCTTCAAATAGCTTGGTGAGCTTCTCAAAAGGGTATGGTTGCAGGCGGTTCAGATTGGGATTCAATTTAAGGCGATGGGAAGAAAGCTCTATTCCCCGTTGAGTTATTGATCGAAGCAGGATTATAAGAGGGCACTCTCTTGCTCACAAAGCAAAATAAACAATCTACCCAAGGTGGACAAGGTGGGGGACAAAATGCTTTCCCGATCGCTGCCCTGCTTGTAGGCGCTACGATCTGGGGTTTGCTGTGGTATCCCTATCGATTATTGGAGCAGACCGGGGTAAGCGGGCCGACTGCAACCGTTATTACCTATCTTGTGGCCCTGCTGCTCGGCCTGGCCGTATTTCGTCACAAATTGCGCACCGTACGCCTACTTGACAGGGAAACCTGCCTGCTCGTCGGAATAGGATTGTCTGCAGGCTGGGCCAATCTCGCTTACGTTCTCGGTGTGCTCCATGGCGAAATCATGCGGGTCATGCTGTTATTTTACCTCTCGCCGCTATGGACCATCGTGTTTGCGCGCTTCCTGCTGAGTGAGGTGTTAAGCGTGCACGGCTACCTGGTTATCGTTTTTTCCCTGGGGGGTGCGATAATCATGTTATGGCAACCGGAAGGCAGCCTGCTGCCTTCCTCCTATGCCGACTGGATGGGAATATCCGCTGGTTTCATGTTCGCTTTGGCGAACGTGCTGAGCAGAAAAGACCAATATCATGATGTTCAATTAAAATCGGTTGCAGTATGGGTGGGAGTTGCGCTGGTGGCATTCGGTTATAGTCTGTTCCTGCCTGGTCTGCCTGCATCGGTCGATATTTCCGCCTATACGTTTCTGCTCCTGCTGCTGGTGGGGTTGACGGTATTTGCCCTGAGTCTGATGGTGCAATACGGGCTTACCCATACCCCTGCCAACCAGGCTATCGTGATTATGCTGTTCGAGTTGGTGGTGGCGGCGGTGGCGGCTTACTTCCTGACTGATGAAGCCATGACACTGAGGGAATGGGCGGGTGGAGCAATGATCGTTTCGGCCAGTCTCTTTTCAGCGAGGATGAATCGGGAGTAATACCGCCCACGCCGGTTCTGCCGGTTCTGGTACCGGAATTCCGGTTTCCTATACAAATTTCACACAAGAGGGAAATGAACATGAATCATCACGTCGTTTTTCTGGAAAGGGATTCCCTGAAGGTGGAAGTGCGCCGGCCGAATTTCGAGCACACGTATGAGGAATACGCCAAAACGACGCCTGACCAGGTGGTGTCGCATTTACAGCACGCAACCATCGCAATCATCAACAAGGTGGGGTTGAGCGAGGAAACTCTGGCGCAATTGCCAAAGCTGAAAATGGTCGCTATTGCGGCCACCGGATATGACGCTGTCGATATCGGCGCTTGCCGCGGGCGCGGCATTGCCGTGGCGAATATTCGCAATTATGCAATTCATACCGTACCTGAGCATGTATTCGCCCTGGTGCTCGCGCTACGCAGAAATCTTTTTGCCTACCGGCAGGAGATCGAGCAGGGAAGGTGGCAGAAATCGGAGCAGTTCTGCCTCTTTACTCATGAGATCGGTGAGTTGTTTGGCGCCACCATCGGTATTGTCGGGGAGGGCACGATTGGGCGCGGCACTGCCGCTATTGCACAGGGATTCGGCATGCGGGTGCTGTTTGCCTATCATGAATCGCGAAAGAAGAAGGACGTGGTTCTCACCCCGTTCGATCAGGTACTTGCGGAATCCGACATCCTTTCGCTGCATTGCCCGCTGACTCCCGCTACCCGAAACCTGATTGGCATGAACGAATTGCGCAAGATGAAGCGTAATGCATTGCTCATCAACACGGCGCGGGGAGGATTGGTGGATGAGGCGGCGCTGGTACAGGCGCTGGACGATGGCACTATCGCCGGCGCCGGTTTCGATGTGCTGACGACGGAACCTCCCAGAGCCGGCAATCCCCTGCTTGGCTTGCGCCGTCCCAACTTTATCCTGACACCTCACATCGCCTGGGCCTCTACCGAGGCCATGCGTTTTCTTGCGGATCAGCTGGTCGACAATATCGAAGCCTGGGTGGCAGGCAAGCCGCAAAACCTGCTTACTTGAATTTCCAGTCCGGTTCACAGCAGAAAGGCGGAATATAAAGAATGCATATGGGCGGTTGACAACTCAAGTAGCCTTCGATAGTCTCATAGGGCTAGGGCGAGTTGATGCGCACGGGTCCCGGTTCATTCGAATCGCATATCCGGCCGCATCGGCGGAAAGCTTTATTTATTGGTAATTTGATACAGGAGGGGAATGATGGAACTCAAAGGAACGAAAACAGAAGGCAATTTGAAAGCGGCTTTTGCCGGGGAATCGCAGGCGAACCGGCGTTATCTTTACTTCGCAAACAAAGCGGATGTGGAAGGGCAAAACGATGTGGCAGTGGTTTTCCGCTCGACTGCTGAAGGCGAAACCGGACATGCGCACGGCCACCTCGAATACCTGGAGGCGAGTGGAGATCCCGCCACCGGCTTGCCATTTGGTTCGACCCGCGCCAACCTTGAAACAGCCATTGCGGGAGAGACGCATGAATATACGGATATGTATCCCGGAATGGCTAAAACCGCACGTGATGAAGGTTTCGATGAAATCGCCGAATGGTTTGAGACATTGGGCAAGGCCGAGCGCTCCCACGCCAATCGCTTCCAAAAGGCTTTGGACAGTCTGGGCGACTAACGATTCGACAAGTAATTCAGTCGACCCGATAGGCGACTATAGACAACAAGCGGAAGGGATCGGATCCTGCATCCCGTTCCTTCCGCTTGTATTGTTATTGTTCCGGAATTTTCAACCGAATTTCCATCTGTTTTATTTCCCCATTCATTTTCACGCATGACCACTCGCGAAGGCAGCCTGGAGGCGCCAAAGCGCCTTCCCATCGACTGGGAAAATCCGGAATATTATGACGAACCCAAGCTGGTCGCGGAGATGGAGCGCGTCTTCGACATATGTCACGGCTGCCGCCGCTGCGTGAATCTGTGCACCGCATTTCCGCGCTTGTTCGATCTCATAGATGAGGGGCCGACCGGCGAACTGGACGCAGTGGAGAAATCGAGATATTGGGAGGTGGTGGATCGCTGCTATCTCTGCGATATGTGCTCCATGACGAAATGCCCGTATGTGCCTCCTCATCCATGGAATGTCGATTTTCCACACCTGATGCTGCGCGCCAAGGCGGTCAAGCACGAAAAAGGCGGTGCGAGTTTCCGTGACAAGCTGTTGTCCAGCACCGACGCGGTGGGCAAGCTTGCCAGCATTCCCGTCGTGGTCCAGGCAGTCAATGCGATCAACAAGGCGCCCGCTACCCGCAAACTGATGGACAGCATGCTTGGCATTCATGCAGAACGCAGATTGCCGGAGTACGACAGTCACAGATTTCGCAAGACCGCCCAGCCGAACGTGGATCACGAAGTGCGCAACGGCGAGCGGACGTCCGGGAAAGTGGCAATTTATTCCACCTGTTACATCAACTATAACGAGCCTGGAATAGGGCACGATTTATTGAAGATACTGGACCATAACGAGATTCCAGTACGGCTGGTGGAGAAAGAAGCCTGTTGTGGAATGCCGAAGCTGGAGCTGGGTGACTTGCATGCCGTGAAAGAACTCAAGGATAAAAATATCCCCCCACTGGCGAAACTGGCCAGGGAAGGTTATGCAATACTCACAGCGGTGCCGTCCTGCACGCTTATGTACAAACAGGAATTGCCGCTCATGTTCCCGGACAACGAGGATGTGAAGGCGGTAGCCAAAGCCATGCTCGATCCCTTCGAATATCTGACGATGCGAAATCGTGATGGCCTGCTGAAGACGGATTTCAAGAAATCGCTAGGCAAGGTTTCATACCATATTCCTTGTCATTTGCGCGTGCAGAATATCGGCCAGAAGACGAAAGATCTGTTGCAGATGGTGCCCGACACAAAGGTGACCGTAGTGGAGCGCTGCTCCGGGCACGACGGCACCTGGGGCGTAAAAAGCGAATACTTTGCCGACTCCATGAAGATCGGCAGGCCCGTGTTCAGGCAGATGGCCCAGCATGATCCTGACTATATCAGTTCCGATTGCGCGATCGCTGGCCGCCATATCGAGCAAGGCATGGGCGAAACAAGCGCGCAGAAGGCGCATCCCTTGACCCTCATCCGCATCGCATACGGGCTGGCCTGAACGACTGCGATATTCAGCTGGCGTTGCCTCTATTCATTATCATGATCAAATAATAATTATGCCTCAGATCACACGCAGCAGCCTGATGACCCTGGAAGATTACGCAAAGTCACGGCAGGAATTCCGTGCGCGTGTAATGGCGCACAAACGTAACCGCAAGATACACCTCGGCACGAACGTGACCCTCATTTTCGAGGATGAGTTGACGATGCGGTATCAGATCCAGGAGATGCTGCGGGTAGAAAAGATTTTTGAGGAAGCGGGCATCCAGGAGGAACTGGAAGCCTACAATCCGCTGGTGCCGGATGGGACCAACTGGAAGGCAACGATGATGATCGAATACCCGGATCCTGTTGAGCGCGTAGCCAGATTGGCCGAATTGATAGGTATAGAGGACAAGGTATGGATAAAAGTGAACGGCTTCGACCCGGTCTATGCCATTGCGGACGAAGATCTGGACCGGGAGAATGAAAAAAAGACCGCTTCCGTCCATTTTCTGCGATTCGAGTTGGGGCTGGAAATGATAAAGGCATTGCGTGAAGGCGCCTCTTTGAGCATGGGCATCGATCATTCTGCCTATAAAGTGCCGGAGCAGGAAGTGGATGCGGCAGCGCGGAATGCTTTGATGGATGATCTGACCGCAGATCTCCCGGGGTGATGAGAATTTACCTGCTCATATTCTGGTTGCTGCTTTCGAGTACATCGATTTCAGTTTTTGCCCAGCAACAAAAATTCGAATATGAGTTCGATCATGAACGGCCGTGGGTCGAGCTGCAGACGGAATTGCCTCCTTATCCCGAGCAGGAAAATCTGCTGCAATTCGATGCCGGTCCCGCAAGTTCGAATACGCATTATGTCGACGGTGCGTCTATTACAGTGGGAGAAGATGGTGTCGTGCGTTACACCCTTGTCATCAAATCCCCCACCGGTGCGATGAATGTGAGCTACGAGGGAATACGCTGCCAGACCGAAGAGAAAAGAACCTATGCCTATGGGCGCAACGATAAAACCTGGGCACGGGCAGGATTGTCGAAATGGGTCGATCTCGAAAGTATTGCTCAGAACTATCCTCAGCGCGCGCTTTACCGGTATTTTTTCTGTCCTCTCGGACTTCAGACAGTGAAGGATGCGGATGAAGCGATCCAGGCATTGAAAGCCGGCATTCATCCGCGAGCGGTAAGGTACTAGCTGAGAGGATGAGTGTTCTCCTTCTCCCAAGGAAGGCGAAACGAAGTGACGGTTGGGTCGGGAGCTGGACTGACCGCTATGAATGCGAACTCCCGGATTGGCCTATTTAAGAATATTTATCGCGAGCGCTCGTAAAGTGCTTTGGAGCGAAGCTCGAGCCGGCAGTAGCCAAGGGTAGGACCGGGCAGTTCGTTCATGAGTGTCTTGAACTGCACAACATGACTGTCATTGATTTGTCCTGGCACAACCGGCAGGTAGGAAAATTCAAGTCCCAGCTTGCTGGCTTCGGATGCGAGAAAATCGTGGTTTGGATGATGACCTCCGTCCTCGCTATCCGGGCGGTTGCAAATCACACTTTTAAAACCCGCGGCCTTGATATCGATCAGATCTTCGGCATCGATCTGTGGGCTGGTTGAGAAATTATCGTCAATTCTGGTCATGGGTTTCATCAGGTTTTCTCCGGCGATAATGAGTACTGCATAGAGGTGTTAAAGCAGAACCAGGTTATCCCTGTGGATGAGCTCCGGTTCACCTATATAGCCGAGAAGGCTTTCGATTTCGTCGCTTGCCCGACGGAGAATACGCCGGGTTTCCGCAGCATTGTAATTGACCAGTCCGCGAGCGATTTCCCTTCCATGCGGATCAAGGCAGCCTACGACTTCGCCCCGTTCGAAGTTTCCGCGCACATCCGTCACGCCGACCGGCAGAAGGCTTTTGCCGCCAACGGCCAGTGCTTCCACCGCTCCTTCGTCCAGCGTGACATTTCCCCGGATTTGCAGATGGTCCGCCAGCCACTGCTTGCGAGCGGCAAGCGTCATGGTTTCCGCCAGCAACTGGGTGCCGATCGCTTCCCCTCGGGCGAGGCGAATCAGGACATCCGCTTCGCGTCCCGACGCAATCACCGTGTGCGCGCCGCTTCTCGCCGCGCGTTTGGCCGCCAGTACTTTGGTCACCATGCCGCCTCGTCCTATTTCGCTGCCTGCACCCCCCGCCATCCGTTCGATGTCCGAATCTCCGGCTTTCGCTTGCTCCACCAGTTTCGCCTGGGCATCTTTTCGCGGATCGGCTGTGAATAGCCCTCGCTGATCAGTCAGAATTACCAGAACATCCGCCTCGATCAGGTTGGTTACCAGTGCGGCTAGCGTATCGTTATCGCCGAAGCGGATTTCATCGGTCGCTACCGTATCATTTTCATTGATGATTGGAATGACATTCAGATTCAACAGCGTGGCCAGCGTGGAGCGCGCGTTCAGATAGCGCTTGCGGTCGGACAAGTCTTCGTGGGTGAGCAAAACCTGGGCCGAGTGCAATTCGTGCTTGCGGAAGCAGGTTTCATAGGCCTGCACCAGGCCCATTTGTCCCACCGCTGCTGCCGCCTGCAATTCGTGGATGGCGTGCGGGCGCTTTTTCCATTTCAGGCGTTGCATCCCCTCCGCTATGGCCCCGGAAGAAACGAGCACCACTTCCTTGCCGATCTTCTTGAGTTTAACGATTTGTCCAGCCCAGTGCGCGAGCGCTGCATGGTCAAGGCCTTGTCCCTGGTTCGTTACCAGACTGCTGCCGACCTTGACGACGATGCGCCGCGACTGCTTTAAAACGGATTCCATATTTGACGCTTTATAATTGAATATGCAGTTGCCCGTATCCCGGTTTTCAATACCGGATATCTATTTCAGATACCGAAAAAATCAAATCAAGGGCAGTTTGAAGAGGTGGCTAAAGATCAGAACAATCTGGGTGGCTATCATGGAGGATTGTGGCACGGTTTTTATTATAAACTGCCGCCATCCTTATAAACAGCGAAGTTTCAAACCCTCAGCGAGCCATTTCCGCCAGCATCGGCTGTTTGCCGGAAGGCTCGGTGACAGCATAACACACGGGTGTCAGTATGAGGCTTGCCGCCATGCCCACCAGCAGCCCCACGGTCAGGGAGAGCGTCATGGGGACCAGGAACTGTGCCTGTTCGCTCCTTTCGAGCAGGATGGGAAGAAATCCGACAAAATTGGTGAGAAAGGCGAGCAGAATTGGCCTGAAGCGGGCGCTGCATGCCTCGAGGATAAGCGCCGAGACGGGCCGGCCGCTGTCTCCCCGTTTTTGTACGTAATCCAGCAGTACCAGGCTATCGTTTATTACTACCCCGCTCGCGGCGATCATGCCCACCAGCGACTCCATGGATAGCGGAAGACCGATCAGCCAGTGCGCCCACACCGCGCCGCTCCAGGCCACCGGAGCCGCCAGAAGAAAGATCAGCGGCTTGGTATATGAACGAAAAGGAATGGCAATCAGGGCATAGATAACGGCCAGAGCAGCTCCGGTAAAAAGCACCAGCTTCTGGATCGTCTGTTCCTGTTCCTGGCGCTCTTCGCCAATGTCGATCTCCAACCCTGGAAACTGACGTTTTATTTCAGGTATTTCATGCGCTGCAAAACCGGCATAAATGTGGTTCACATCAGCAAGTTTGGGGTCGGTCTGGGCCTGTACCTTGAGGATGCGCTGCCGGTCCTGGCGAAGCAGTTTTGCCTGGCCGGGCATCAATTCGACTTCCGCAAGGACTCCGAGGGGGGCTTGGGCTCCACTGGGCAAACGAACCGGAAGATTCTGCAGATCGTCGAGTGACTGCCTCTCGCTACGCGGCAGACGCACCATGACCTTGACCTCATTGCGCCCTCGTTGCAGCCGATGCACCTCGTCGCCGTAGTAGGCGTGGCGCATTTGCTCGGCAATATCTTCCAGCCGTATACCAAGGCGTTCCGCCTCGGGCTTGAGACGCAGGCGGACTTCAGGTTTGCCGGCCTCGGCGGAATCGACCACATCGTATACCCCGATATAATCCGCCAGTTTCTGTTTGAATACCGCCACAGCTGTCGTCAGGGTTTCCGGATCGGGGTGGCCAAGATCGAATTCGATATCGTAGGGGAGATCCCCTTCCTTATACAGGAAGTCAATCTTGGCCCGTCCGATGTCACCGATACGCTTGCGCCACTCGCGGATGAAATCCTCTACCACGATGTGCTGGCGGCCAGTGGGAGAGAGTTCGGTCCAAAAACCCGCGCTATGTTCCGCGATGATCGTTTCCATGCCGACGATGACGCTCCCGCCGATATCCGGGTCACTCTTGACTGCCTCTCTATCCAGTTCTTCCCGCAATTGCAGCAACGCCTGCTCTACTTTTTCCGCTATTCTGCGCGTTTCGCTATAGGGTGCGTCTTCGGGCAGTTTCAGATAGACCCAGAAGCTCTCTTTTGTCACGTCCGCCTGCAAAGCCATCCGCACATGGCCTCCGGCCACCAATGCCACAGCCAGCATCAGCAGGACAGCGAAAATGGCGATCGTGAGATAACGCCAGGCTAGCGCTTTCTGTAGCAATGGTTCGTAAACACGGCGGACAAACTGCTGCAATCCATGATTGAGCGCGGCGCGCAGATGCAGCAAGGGCGGGTAGGCCCATGTGCTCCTGGACGGTGTCGCCAGATGAGAGGGCAGGATCAGCAGCGCCTCAACCAGCGAAAATACTAGTGTGAGAACCATTACCAGACAGATGGGTTTCATCATCTGGCCGGCCCACCCCGGCAGGAATAAGCCGGGCAGAAACGCGACAAGCGCGATCATGACGGCGAGAGTAACCGGCAACGCGACTTCGCGCGCGCCAAGGATTGCTGCCTGCAGGTTTCTTTGCATCCAGCGGAATTCCGCAGCCGATGAGCCGTTCCCTTCACCTGTCGCGGCAGCGGCTCCTGCTTTCGCTTCTTCCTGGCGGGCATAGATAGCTTCTCCTATGATAATTGCATCATCCACGAGAATTCCCATGGCCAGCAGGAAACCGAACAGCGACAGCATGTTGAGGGAAATATCCAGAGCCGGCATGAGCCAGAACGCGCCGAATATCGACGTCAGGATTCCCGCTCCGGCCCACACGGCCACTTTGAATTGAAGGAACAGGGTCAGGATGAGGCAGACCAGTACGAATCCCGTGAGCCCATCCTCCATCAGGGTGCCAATGCGCTCTTCGTAAGCCTGCGAATCATCCCACCAGGTGATCAGACCCACTCCCTGGGGAAGCTCCGCTTTTTTTTCCGCTACGTAAGCCTTCACACGACGCGCCACTGCCACTGAATCTTTTTCGGCATGAATTTCCCAGCCTTGAGCGGTTTCCCCATTGTGGTGCCACTCGGACAACCGCTCTTCCAGGCCATCCTTGATGGCCGCTACATCGCGAAGCAGCACACGGCTTCCGTCCGGCCGGGTGCTCACCACGAGGTTTCCAACCGATACATCATCCTGGGCTTTGCCCTTGACCCTGAGCAGCAACTCCCCTGCCGGATTTTTCATTACTCCTCCGGGCAGGTCCACCGAAGCGCGCCGAATGGTTTCCGTCACCTCCTTGAGGGAGACGCCATACTGGCGCAGTTTCTCCGTGGATACCTCTATAGCAATTTCATACGGCAGCTGGTAATAGTTGTGCGCCCGCGTTACCCCCGGTATGCGGGAGAGCTCGGCATGAATGCCGTCGCCCAGGCGCCTGAGGGTAAGCGGATCAGTAGGGCCGTATAACGCCACCCAGATAACGCCATCATCTCCGATGCGGTTTGCCGGCTGCACCTCAATCTTCTCCAGGCCTTTCGGCAGACGCTGAATCGCTTGCACCCTTCCGCGTGCCGCGTTCATCACTTGATCTCTGTCGTAGGTGGGCAGGGCGGTCAGCTTGACCGTGCATTCCCCTTCGACAATTTCAGAGTTCAACCTTTTAATGCCGGGCAGATTGTAGACTGCCTCTTCGATTCGGATGCAAACGGACTCTTCGATCTCCAGAGGGCCTGCACCCGGATAGGTCGCCTTGATCTCGATCTGATGGGGCATGAATCGGGGAAACACTTCCTTGTCCATCAGCAGCAGGCTGCTTGCACCCCCAAGCAGAATGAGCACCATGAGGAGATTGGCAGCGATCGGATTGGCGGTGAACCACGCAATCGGCCCGGAGGAGGGAAAGGAAGGAGGAAAAATGTCCTTCATTAAAAAAAACTCACAAATAGACCCTTCTCTTGGCCAAGTGGCGGGCATGGCGGCTGGAATGCAGGACAGTCGGGCATATAAGCCTCGCTCATAGCGCACCATCCTGTGTTGGCGCCTCCAGACCGGTCTTTTTGAGCTTCGGCTCTGGAGCCACAATCTCGGCGCTTACCTTCATTCCTTCCACCGGAACTTCGATTCTTGAAATGACCAGCCTTTCCCCGGCCTTCAACCCGCTTTTGGCAAGAATGCGATCGGGTTCACGACGCAATATTTCTACACGGCGGATATGCAGGCGGTTTTCCGCGTCGACGAGTAGCACCTCCTGGGAAGCATTGACGGCCCCAGGCGGCAATACAAAGACATCGGCCTGCTCCCGCCCTTCGATCTCGGCTTTTACAAACAAGCCGGGTATGAGCGGAGGCTGGCCTGGCTTGACTTTATAAGGATTCTGCACCTCGGCAACGGCGTGGAGGAGCCCGGTTTCCTCATCCAGCGCACCCTCCGTCCGGATAACGTGCCCCTCCCATCGGTGAGTTACACCCGCAAATTCCCCGCTCAAGGCAACCCTGAGTCCCCTTTCTGCCTTGTTGTCCCTATGGTCGAGGAGAAGATCGAGGTATGCGAATTGGTCGGTCGCCAAAGGCAGGCGTATCTGAGCAACATCGGTCGCATAAAGGCGAGCCAGCTTTTCTCCAGGTTGAACGTACTGACCAAGACCGATATGCATATTGCGTACACGCCCGGCAAATGGCGAGCGCCACTCGCACCGGCCTCGCTGCAGGCGGGCTTTTACCATGTCGGCCTGCGCTGCCTTCAGTTTTGCGCGTGCCTCCGCCAGTTGCGGCTCGCGCATGGTCAAAGGCGAGGGTGTTCCTTCCCCCAGAACCTGCCATTCCTGGCGTGCCTGTTCCGCCTGCGCCTCTTCCATTGCAAGCAGGCGCTCCGCCTCGGCAATGCGCGCGTGTGCCTCGGCGATCGCATGATCATAGTCGCGGGGATCGATCATCATCAGTATCTCGCCCGCCTCAAAAAAACCTCCGGCGGCCAGGCTGGGATGAAGTCGAACGATCTGGCCCGCTACCTCGGGGACGAGATCAATCTCGGTACGGGGCACGACTACGCCTTGGGAGCGAATATTCAGCTTGATCGCTTGTGGAGTTGCTTCGATTACCCGTACCATCGGTATTCCGCTATCCGGCAATTCGGATTTCAGTGACGGCCGGTGAACAGCAATCGCCCACGAAATACTGATGCCGGCCAGCACAACAAGAACGGGGATGATGATTTTGAGCATGCTCTTGCTTGCCAGTTGTTTCAGCACGCCTCGCAAATGTTGCCTCCTAATGCCAGGTAAAGATTGATTCGATTGCTCAGAAGCTGGCGCCTGACGGAAAGATGCGCACTCTGAGCAGTGAGGGTGCTGCGGTAGCTATCCAGCAGCGTAAGAATTTCGATATACCCATGTTGATAGGAATAGACTGCCAGTTTTCGGCTGGCTTCGGTTTGCTCAACCGCATTTCTCAAGGCTTTTTCTTCCTTCCGTAGCCATTCGTCGGCTGCCAGCGCCTGCTCCACTTCCCGGAAAGCATTGAGTGCCGTGTCCTTGTACAGATTAAGGGCCTGCTCGGTCTGCGCCTTGTCAAGTTCGATCTGGCCCCGGATGCGCCCCCCCGTGAATACCGGTTGCGCCAACCCGATGAGCACGTTCCATGCGAGAGCCCTGGGATCCACCAATTCGGTCAGCGCTTGGCTGCGCATTCCTCCGGCTGCAGTCAGGGCAACACGCGGCAGCAGTAATTTTCTCGTGCTTTGCAGACGGGAGTCGGCAGCCAGCAAACGATCATAGGCAGCGACGAGGTCCGGGCGTCTTTCCAGCAATTCCGAAGGCAACCCCGCTGGCATATCGGGGGGAAGTTCAGGCAGTTCCGCAGTCGCCGTCAGCACAGCTTCCGGATAGCGCCCCAGCAGCACTTGCAGTCGGCGTGCAAGGATCTGAACCTGGTTGCGCGCCTGGGTAAGCTCAGCCTCCGCATTGGCAAGATCGGTGAGGGCCAGGCGCACGTCGAGCGCTTTCGTCAAGCCCCGGGCGAAGCGCCCGCGCACCAGGTCGACAATAACGCTTCGGTCCTTCACCGATTGCTCCGCCACTGCTGCTTGCAGCCTGGCTTCGGCAAGTTCAAAATAACTTTGCGCCACCCGTGCTGCCAGAGACAAGCGCGCCCCTTGAAAATCCGCTGCCGTCGCATCCGCCTCTCTTATTGCTGCCTGCTGGAAATCGCTTATCCGTCCCCACACATCCAGTTCCCAGCTCAGGCTGAACAATGCTTCAAACACACTGAATCGGGCCGAACCAAATCCCGCCTCGCGGATTTGCGCATATTGATACCCTGGCGCAAAGAACAATTGCGGCCACCGGCCTGCGCCGTCTATACGCGCCTGGGCCACCGCAGCTTTTACTCGCGCCGCCACAGCCTTCAGTTGATAATTATCGGTTAAGGCGCTGTTAACCAAGGCACTCAGATTAGGGTCGCCAAAAGTTTCTACCCAGTTTTCCGGGGTCGGTTGTGGAGTCCCTTTATCGGCTGCCCATCTGGCTGGGATTGCTGCGCCTGCATCTCCAGGATTTCTCAGTGGAGATGTTTTGCAACCGCCAATTCCGGCGAGGGAAATCGAAACAATTATTATCGCAAATATCCTGAGCATTTCGTTTCAAACCGATCCGAAAAATGAGGATATTCACTATATCCTTCGGAACCGGAAGTTGATCCATATTGTAAAATAGAAATTGCTATATGATAATAAGAATAGTTCTCGTTATTGTTATTATATGCTTTCTGTGGAGATGCAGTGATGATTGTCGAAGAGCAGATTGAACTGAGCGAAGTTTTCATGGCTCATCGGTCCCAGTTGCGCTGGGCGGCGCTCAAGATTCTCGGTAATCCCGAGCGGGCGGAGGACGTGGTGCAGGATGCATATCTCAAAGTATCGGAAGCAGCGGCAGTATTCCATGTCAAGCAGCCCGTGGCATACTTGTTCCAGATGGTTCGTAATCTTGCCATCGATCATCATCGGCGCATTTCATTCGAATTGAATCTTTTCGAGGGCGAAGACGACGGGCTGCATGTGCCATCCCACATTGGAATGCCCGAAGCCACGGTCATCGGCCGCGAGCATCTGAAACTGGTTGCAAAAGCAATATCGGAACTTCCGGAGCGGACGAGGCGCGCTTTTGAACTCCATCGTCTGGAAGGGCAGACGCACCGCGCCATCGCTGCCGAACTGGCTATTTCGACATCCCTGGTGAATATCCTGATCCACGAGGCAATAGACCACTGCCGCGCCGCTCTTCAATCCACCTAGTCCCCCACTTGATCACTCCTGTCGCCAGGAAGCATTTGCACAGCAGTATCCGCTATACTTGTTTCGGGTAAGTTTAAAACCGCGAAAAAATCGATGAATTCGAAGATTCGTCGAGGGAACATCTAGGTGAGACCGTGGCGAATTCAGAGGACCAGGATTCGGAACAGGTGTGGCATACAGCAGTCGAGTGGGTGATACGTGAGCACGAGTCACTCAGCCCCGTTGAACGGGAAGAGCTGATCGGTTGGCTGAACACGAATCCTGCGCATAGAAAGGCCTACGACGATGCCTCCCGCCTCTGGCTCATCACCGGTCTTGTTCCACCATCAGAACCTGCAGATGATTGACGACAGGAAACAATAGTCTACCGCTCAGTTCCCCAATTCCCTTATCTCTTCAGAAAGCCTTTCAGTTCTTTTTTCTTTCCCCCTTATTATAAGCCCGGCCTTTTGTCACGAACTTGTCAGTAACATTCATCGGCTTTTCCTTTATCTCTGCCAACGATTTTCCTAAATTCTTCGAATCCTTATTCGTCTAGCTAATCAAGGTTCCAAATAAGATTAAGACGCATTTCCAATCCGTGGAATTCGTCCAGGAAATCTGGAACGCCATCTGTTTACAGACATAAGGGGAACAAGCATGACAAGTTGCTTCGACCGCGAAGACGGGATATTTCGCGTGCTGGTCAATGATGAAGAGCAGTACTCCATCTGGCCGGAATGGAAAGCCATTCCGGGAGGATGGCGGGACACCGGGGTGCTGGGAGACAAGAAAACCTGCCTGGAACATGTAGAGAAAGTCTGGACGGATATGCGCCCCCTCAGCCTGCGGCGCTTCATGGACGAACAACGTCCCGCTGAAGCCAAGTGATGTCTCCGCTCCTGACACTTTTCGCGCTGCCCTGCGCAGGCGCGAGCTCGACAATGTATCTGCGCTGGCGGCGCAGATTGCCTTCCTGGGTGCAAGTGGAACCGGTCGAGTTGCCTGGCCGTGGAGGCCGCTTGGATGAAACATTCGAGAGGAGTTTCCCTTTACTGGTCGAGCGCCTTGCGGATGAGCTCGAGGCGTGCCCACCCCGCCGATATGCATTCTTTGGACACAGCATGGGGGCGCTGCTCGCTTTCGGAATTGCCCATTCCCTGCGCAAGAGAGAAAAACCCTTGCCTCTTGCCCTGTTTGTGTCGGCCTGTGCCGCACCCTCCCGGCAGGACTGGCGGCGTTATGCGGACAAGAATACCGACGCGTCGCTCATCGCCGATCTGCGCAAGCAGAAGGGGACACCGGAAGAAGTGTTCGAGAGCCCTGAGTTGTTGTCCCTGACGCTCAGCCTGTTGCGTGCCGACTACCGCATCTGCGCGAGCTTCCGCCACGCACAATCCTTGCCTTTGCCGCTGCCGATTCATGTTTTTGGGGGCCGTGACGATGAAATTCATGAGTCGAAGCTCGAAGCGTGGCGATCCGAAACTACAGAAGATTTCTCGCTGGACCTGTTTGAAGGAGGACATTTCTTTCTCCGGCAGCACGAAGAGGCTTTTCTTCCCGTGCTCGTCCAGCGGATGGCGCTGTACCGTCCAGAAGTATATCAAGGAGCACATCGAGAGCCTGCTGATTCCCTATGTATCCCCTAAGGCGCTTATCGCTGTCGGAGCGCATTCCTGGTGGCATCGAAGTGTGGCTGCTCGAGTTGGATGTTGGGTTGCCGGTGCCGGATTCCGAGCTGGCATTGTTGTCCTCAGAAGAGCGCGTTTACGCGCAACGGTTTCGACGGCAAGAAGACCGCGTGCGGTCTATAGCAACCCGGGCGGCCCTGAGGCGACTTGTCGGAGCGCACTTGATGTTGCCGCCCGACCGACTGCGCTTCGTGGTCAATGCTTATGGCAAGCCACGGCTGGAAAGTGAGTCGGGGATCGAGTTCAACGTCTCTCATGCCGGTTGTTGCGCCCTGATCGCCCTTTCGACAAGCGGGCGGGTCGGTGTCGATATTGAATGCGAAGACCATGCAATCGATGCCAACAACCTCAAGGATCTCACGGCCTACGTCTTTTCTCCATTGGAGCGCCGCATTGCCTTGCAAGTCCCGGACGATTTCATCCGGCACTGGGTAGCGAAGGAATCCGTGCTGAAAGCCTTGGGATTGGGTATCTCCGAACACCTGCAATCCGTGTCCATTCTGCCCCGAGACGATGAGGCCTACGAGATCGTCCATGATTTCCCGGAGTGGCGGGAAATACAGGCCTGGCGCCTTTCGGTACCGGATGGTTATGCAGCGGCCCTGGCATTCCAGACTCATGACCGGCCTTCAGCTCAGGGGAAAAGCTACGAAGTGTCGCGACTGACATCCCGACTCCCTCTGTCAGGGATGGATCGCTGCCAAGGCCAGGCTGCATATCCGCAGCTTTGCGATCAGTTCGTTCGCCAAATAGATCACGCCTGAAAGGTTTTCAAAGTCAGTCCACTGAAAGGTTTCACTATGACGCCAAGGTCAATTTCTCACCGCGTTTATCCGCAAAACCTGGTTACGCATCTCCGTAGTCTCGCGTCGGCGCGTCCCACAGACCTCGCCTTGACTGCAGTGCACCAGGAAGGCGAGAGAATCGTGGAAAAAGCGTTCGACTACGCTACATTGGACCAGCATGTCCGCGCACTCGCAGCCCTTTTGCAGGACCGTTTTTCGGCAGGCGAGCGCGCCCTGCTGCTCATGGAAAACGATGAGCATTACGTAATTGGCTTCTTCGCCTGTCTTTACGCAGGACTCATCGCCGTGCCCGTTTTCCCGCCGGAGATGGTGCGTGAACGGCACCTGGCGCGCCTGCTCGCCATTGCAGCGGATGCTGAGGCGCGCTGCATATTGACCACGAGCGAAATCATGCCGTTGATTGCTCGTGCCGCAGTGGAACAGTTTTCTTATGCAACCGTGCTGACTGTGGACACGGTGAAACGCGATAACGCATCTGTGTGGCGCGAACATTTTCCCGAAGAGGGAGATATCGCGTTTTTGCAATATACCTCCGGGTCTACTTCCACTCCCAAGGGGGTCATGGTGAGCCATGGAAACCTGATGGTGCATGCACAGGCTTACGAGCAGAGCTTGTCCATCAGTGAAGACGACGTATTCGTCAGTTGGCTGCCTCTTTACCACGACCTGGGCCTGATTGCCGGTTTGCTGCAGCCCATCCATCGCGGCATCCCCGGCATCCTGATGACCCCCAAGTTTTTTATTGAGCGGCCGGTACGTTGGCTTGAGACCGTCTCGCGCCATCGAGCAACGGTCAGCGGCGCGCCAAACTTCGCTTTTCAACTGTGTGTGGAGCGGGTGAGAGATGCGCAGTTGCAAGGACTGGACTTGTCGACGTGGCGCGTCGCTTTTTGCGGCGCGGAACCCGTACGTTACAGCGCAATGAGCGCGTTCATGAAGCGCTTCGCACCCGTGGGATTCTCCACTGGGACCATTTATCCCTGTTACGGCCTGGCGGAAGCAACACTGATGATGACCGGTGGCACGTCCGGAGATGGGGTAGAGGCGCATTGCTTTTCGACTGAGACACTGGCACAAGGCCGTGCCGAGGTGGCGGAGGAAGGAATCTGGCTGGTCGCCTGCGGAGCTGCCGTACCCGGTCACACTGTCAGGATCACCAATGCCGAAACATTCGCCCCGTTGCCGGACGGCTACGTGGGTGAGATCTGGATAGCCGGGGCAAGCTTGACCCAGGGTTATTGGCGGCGTGCCAGGGAAACGGCCGAAACTTTCGTTACTCACGAGGGCGAACGCTGGTTGCGCACAGGCGATCTGGGATTCTTCTACGACGGGCAAATTTACATCGCTGGCCGTCACAAGGATCTCATCATCATAAGGGGGCAGAACGTCTACCCGCAGGACCTCGAGCAGGTGGTCGAAGACGAGGTGGAGGCGGCACGGAAGGGAAGGGTAGCCGCGTTCTCGGTAGAAACCGAAAACGGGGAAGGAATCGGCATTGCTGTGGAGATATCTCGCGGCATGCAGAAGCTTATCGCCGTCGAAACCCTGGTGCAGGCATTGAGCGAGGCCGTGAGCGGAAGCTGCCACGAGCCGCTCTCGGTGGTGGTACTACTGAATCCGGGAGGATTGCCCAAGACTTCCAGCGGAAAATTGCAGCGCGCCGCCTGCCGCCAGGGCTGGCGAGAACGCACACTCGACGCCTATGCCCTCTATGAGTTTGGCAATTTCGTGCTGGGTGGCAACAGCCAGCCTTTATCCACGTTGACGGATGACGTCGAAATTTCGCTCGCGGGCATCTGGGAAACCGTGTTGAATCGCCGTGGGTTGGGGCGCGAGGACCATTTTTTTGCCAGCGGCGGAAATTCACTCTCTGCAGTTCAGGCTGTGGCGCGTATTGCTGAGCATTGGCAGATCGATTTCACGCTCCGCAGCCTGTTCGAGAATCCGAAGTTGCGCCAGTGCGCGCAGGAAATCAAGCGCATTCTATCCGTCGGTGCTCCCAAGCGTACTGCCAGCATCAGCTTATTCCCCACGTCGGCTAGAATCAACGCAACTCAATCGGCACCGCTTTCCTTCGGTCAACAACGTTTATGGTTCCTTTGGCAACTGGACCGAACGTCCACCGCCTATCACATCAAGCAGGCACTGCAATTATCGGGACCGCTGGATGTGGAGGCATTGCAGGCCAGCCTTGATGGGCTGGTCGCACGGCACGAATCGTTGCGTACCGTGTTCCGACCGGGAGGGGAGGGTGCGGTCGAGCAGGTACTGAGGCCGGCGTCGAGGGTGGATATTTCGCATATCGATCTGAATGGTGACATCGCATCGGAGCGTGAAGCGCGTGCGAAAGAGGAGGCCGACCAGATCATTTCCGCCCCCTTCGATCTGACACAGGGCCCATTGCTGCGAGTAGTCTTGATCCGGCTGGCGCAGGACAAGCATATCCTGGTTATAGCCATGCATCACATCATCTCCGATGGTGCTTCGATGCAGGTGTTGCTTGACGAGCTCGCCGTGGGGTATCTGGCTCATGCCCAGGGGCAGTTGCCGCAGTTCGACCCGTTACCCATCCGCTACGCGGATTATGCCGAATGGCAGCGCAGCTGGCTGGAAGCAGGCGAGAAAGACAGGCAACTGGCCTACTGGCGTGATTACTTGGGCACCGAGCATCCGGTATTGGAATTGCCAGCTGACCATCCGCGGCAGCCGGTGGCAAATTACCAGGCGGCACGTCATTCTTTCGCCCTGCCGCCGGATGTGATAAGCAGTTTGCGAAACCTTGCCCAACGCCCTGATAGCCGTAGTGCAACCCTTTTCATGGCGCTGATGGCTGGGTTTCAAGCTTTGCTCTACCGCCTCACGGGACAAAAGGATATTCGTGTCGGCGTGCCGGTTGCCAATCGCAACCGGATTGAAACCAAGGGCATCGTCGGTTTTTTCGTGAATACCCAGGTGCTGCGGGGGAAGGTCGATGGTCGCCTGGCTTTGTCAACCCTCCTCGCGCAGGTCAGAGAAGCGGCAATCGACGCCCAGGCACATCAGGATTTGCCCTTCGAGCAACTGGTTGAAGCATTACAGCCGGAGAGAAGCCTGAGCCGAACGCCGCTCTTCCAGGTAACCCTTAATCACCTGGTAAGCGACCGGCGCAAGCTCGATCAAATCAAGGGACTGAAGATCGTTGACTATCCGCTGCGCGAGCAAGCTGCACAGTTCGAGTTGACGCTGGAAACGATCGAGTCACCTGATGGAAACGTGCATGCAAGCTTCATCTATGCGTCGGAGCTCTTCGATACTCGTACGATCGAGCGCCTGGGACGCCATTATGTGGCCGTGCTGCGCACAATGGCCGGGCAGCCGGAGATGCCCATCGGCGATGTGACTCTGTTGAGCGAGAGCGATATGGCGGAGCTCGGAGCATGGGGAGCATGGGGAACGAATGCTGTAGCGTGCGTTTCAGGTAGCGTGATCTCCCATCAATCCGCTCATCAAGTCTTGCATAAAGCTGCCCATGAAGCTGCTCATGAACCTGTACATCGGCGCATACAGCGCCAGGCGGAAGAACGCCCGGACGTCTGCGCCCTGATTTTCAACGATACCGTAATAACCTACCAGGAACTGAACAGCCGCTCAAACCAACTCGCACACCATTTGATCGCTCTGGGAGTCAAGGCGGAGGTAAAGGTCGGCATTATGGTAGAACGTTCCATCGAGATGATCGTCGGCCTGCTGGGTATTCTCAAGGCAGGAGGGGCATATGTACCGCTCGATCCGGACTATCCGCGTGAGCGCCTCAACTATCTTATCGAGGACAGCGGCATCGGGTTGCTGTTGACGCAATCCTCCCTCAGGAATCGTATCCCTGATTCGGAAAAGCTTTCCGTGCTGGAACTGGATGGCGCCGACGTGAAGGGGGTAGCAGAGACCAACCTGGAGATTACATTGCATCCCGATAATCTCGCTTATGTCATCTACACATCCGGGTCGACCGGCAGACCGAAAGGGGTAGGAGTAAGCCATGGTCCCTTGGCGATGCATCTGGCAGCGATCAGGGAAATCTACGGCGTACGTCCTGGTGATCGCGAACTCATGTTTTTCTCGATGAATTTCGATGCGGCTGCGGAACAGTGGATCACTCCCCTGTGCGAAGGGGCGACGCTTGTCCTTTCATCGACACGGGACCTTGCTGGCGACGGTTTCGTCGATCGGATCGGAAAGCACGGCATAACCACACTGCATTTGCCGCCAGCTTATCTGCGGATGCTGCTTCCCTTGATGGGGGGCGGGGTCTCGTCGGTGCGCACTTGCATAGCAGGCGGCGAAGCGTGGTTTGCAGCGGACCTGGCCGCCACGCAGGCGGTTTTCCCGCAAGCCCGACTGGTCAACGCCTATGGGCCCACCGAAACGGTCATCACTCCAGCCGCCTGGGTAGTCCATGCGTCTGAAACTGCTGAGGCCGGTTTCATTGGCGAGTTCGCGCCCATCGGCCGTGCCGTTGGAGATCGCAAGTTATACGTGCTCGACGAGGACTTGAATGTCGTGCCTCCGGGGTGTGCCGGAGAACTTTATATTGGTGGGACAGGGCTGGCCCGCGGATACCTCGATCGTCCCGGTCTCACTGCGGACCGATTCGTTGCCGATCCTTTCGTGCCGGATGGGAGCCGCCTTTACCGCACGGGAGATCGCGTGCGCTGGCGCAATGAGGACAATGGTGCCCAACTCGAATACCTGGGCCGGCTCGATCACCAGGTCAAGCTTCGCGGTTTCCGGGTTGAGTTGGGCGAAATTGAGGGCCAGTTGCTGGCGCACCCCGGCGTTCGCGAGGCGGCGGTAGTGGCACAGGAAAGCTGCAATGGAATGCGCCTCATTGCCTACGTCGCCTCGCATCACGGCGTAACACTCAACGCATCCATGCTCAAGACAGCGCTTGCCGCCGTGCTTCCTGATTACATGCTGCCTGGTTCGTTTGTGCTGCTCGATAGATTGCCGCTCAACCCCAACGGCAAAGTCGATCGCCAGGCGTTGCCCTTGCCCTTGGCGGAGCAGATCGATGAGGCGGCCTATCAGGCGCCCGTCAATGCTATGGAGACGATGATTTCGGAGATCTGGGCGGAAGTCCTGGGGCTACCCCGAGTGGGGCTGCACAACAACTTTTTCGATCTGGGGGGGCATTCGCTGCTGCTCATCAAGGTGCAATGCAAGCTGGAAGAACGGCTGAAAACACGCATCGCCATTATCGATCTTTTCAGATATACCAATGTCGCGCGTCTGGCCAAATTCCTTGGTCAGGAGGACAGGCAGGCGGATAAGGAGCACCTGCCCTTGCAGCGCCACCAGGAACGGGCGCAGCGGCAGAGAGCGACGTTCATACAACGCAAGCTGAGAGCAGGGAGGACACATTAATGGATCATACGGAAGATTTCTCGGAGAGAGCAGATATCGATATCGCAATTATCGGTATGGCAGGTCGTTTTCCGGGCGCGGACAACGTGGAGGCTTTCTGGCGCAATTTGCGGGATGGAGTCGAGTCCGTTACTTTCTTTACCGACGAGGAGCTCCTGGCGCGAGGGATTTCGCGCAAGACCCTGGAAGATCCACACTACATCAAAGCGGGCGCCGAACTGCCCGGCGTCGACCTTTTCGATGCCTCTTTCTTTGGTTATACCCCGCGCGAGGCGGCGGAAACGGACCCGCAGCACCGGCTGTTCCTGGAGGTGGCCTGGCAGGCGCTGGAAGATGCGGGCTATGACGCGTCGAATTGCAACGTCCCAGTCGGGGTTTATGCAGGCTGTGGGGTTAACACCTATCTGCTGCTGAATCTGTTTTCCAGCGGGCGTTTTTCGGATATGCACGACATTTCTTCCCTGCAAGGGTTGATGAATGGAAACAATAAGGATTCCATGACGACGACCGTCTCCTACAAGCTCAATCTGCGCGGACCGGGAATCACCGTGCAGACAGCTTGTTCCACCTCACTCGCGGCCGTGCATGTCGCCTGCCGCGGCCTGCTCAATCACGAGGCGGACATGGCAATGGCCGGGGGTGTCTGGGTCAACCTGTTGCACGAGGGTGGTTATCGATACGAGCCTGGGGCGATCCTGTCGCCGGATGGCCACTGCCGCGCGTTTGACACAAAGGCGGCGGGCACGGTGATCGGCAGCGGAGTGGGGATCGTGGTGCTCAAGCGGCTGTCGGATGCACTCGCCGATGGCGATACGATTCATGCCGTAATCAAAGGGTCCGCAATCAACAACGATGGTTCGGCCAAGGTGGGCTACACCGCACCGAGCGTGGAAGGCCAGGCGGAAGTGATTCTGGCTGCTCAGGCCATTGCCGGCGTGGATGCCGATACGATCACCTACGTGGAGGCGCATGGCACGGGAACAACGATTGGCGACCCGATCGAGATCGCGGCGCTCACGCAGGCCTTTTGCGAAAGCACGAACAGGCGCGGATTTTGCGCCATCGGATCGGTCAAGACGAATGTAGGTCATCTGGATGCAGCAGCAGGCGTCGCGGGCCTGATCAAAACCGTCCTGGCAATGAAGCATCGGACCCTTCCGCCCAGCCTGAATTTCGAGCAGCCCAATCCACAAATCGATTTTTCCTCGAGCCCTTTTTACGTGAACACCGCGAGCAGGGATTGGCCGAATGGATCCACACCACGGCGCGCGGGGGTGAGTTCCTTCGGCATCGGGGGGACCAACGTACATGTGGTGCTCGAGGAAGCTCCGCCCGTAGAGCCCGTGAGTCCCTCACGCGCCTGTCAGTTGCTCACACTCTCGGCGCGCACGCCCACGGCGCTGGAGTCGAGGATTGCCGGATTGCACGACCATCTGCGAGCACATCCCGATTTACCCCTTGCCGATGTCGCTTATACCCTTCGAACGGGAAGAAAAAGTTTTGCCTGCCGTGCAGTGGTGGTGTGCCACGACAGGGATGAGGCGCTCGGCGTTTTGGAAAGGAAGCCTGCGGACCGCTTTGTTACCGGACAAGTGACCTCGGAAAATCGCCCCATCGTCTTTCTTTTCCCTGGTCAGGGCGCCCAGCATATCGATATGGCTCGGGAGCTTTACCAGGGGGAGGCGGTTTTTCGGCGGGAATTCGATCGCTGCGTCGAATTGCTGCAACCCCACCTGAATTTCGACCTGCGGGCCGCCGTATACCCTAAGCTTGAGGGCAGGGATGAGGCGCGGAAGAAAGAGTTGTCCGCGCGACTCGAACAGACGGAAGTCACCCAGCCCGCACTCTTTGTCGTCGAATATGCTCTCGCACAACTATGGATGTCCTGGGGCATCCAACCGGCGGCAATGATCGGCCACAGTGTAGGTGAATACGTTGCGGCATGTCTTGCGGGTGTATTTTCGCTCAAAGACGCGCTGCGCCTGGTTGCCCTTCGGGGGCGCTTGCTCCAGCAGACGGAGACAGGCGCCATGCTTGCGGTCATGCTGTCCGAGGCGGAAATAACGCCTTACCTGTCGGACAGCTGCGATCTCGCCGCTGTCAACGGGCCTGAATTGTGCGTCCTTTCAGGCTCGGTCGCCGCCATCGAAGCATTGGAAGCTGATCTGGGCAATAAAGGTATAGGGGCGCGGCGCCTTCACGTCTCCCATGCATTTCACTCCGCCCTGGTCGAACCGATATTGCCGGCTTTCATGGAGCTGGTTTCCCCCATGGAGTTGCGCGAACCTAAAATTCCTTTTCTTTCCAATCTCAGCGGCGACTGGATTACTCCCCAGGAAGCCACCGATCCTGGATATTGGAGACGACACGTGCGCGGGACGGTACGCTTCGATGATGGGCTGCGCGAACTGTTGGGCAATCGCGATCGAATCCTGCTGGAGGTGGGACCGGGCGAAACATTGACTACCCTTGCGCGGCGTCATTCCGAAGCAAAACCGGAACATCTCATCCTTTCATCCTTGCCCCATCCCGGCAGAGTGCACCAATCTCAAGCACATTTTTATCTTTGCCTGGGAAGATTGTGGCTTGCGGGGGTCGATATCGATTGGGGGAGTTTTTACGCTGATGAGCGCCGCCGCCGCGTCCCCTTGCCGACTTACCCATTCGAGCGCCAGTCATACTGGATCAAGCCCGGCACCCAGAAGACCGCGAAGACTGCAAAGGCAGTGGAGGAAGAAAACAGGCCCCGGCTCATGGCTAGCCTTGAGCCAGGTGCACGCCAGCAGGCGATGGATAATGCCGGGCCGGTAGCTCGACCGCTCGATGAATGGTTTTACACCCCTTCGTGGCGCCGCTCCGACAGTATTGAACAAGAGAGCATCCTCCTGAACCAGGGAAGATCATTCATCCTCTTCGAGGATGATCATCCCTTCGGAATGGCTCTGACAGGGCATTTGCTTACCCTGGGAATAAAACCTGTCGTCGTCTCTATGGGTTCAGCCTTTTGCCGCCAGGACAAGGATCATTATATTGTCCGCCCGGGCGAACGGGAGGATTACGATCTTCTGTTGCGCAACATCGGCGAGGATGGCAGGACCCTCGGACATATCTTTCATTTGTGGAGCATGACCGGGGATGATGACACCCGTATCTACAGGGAAAGCGAGGTCGAAAACGGAGGGGAAATCGAGGCAAGGGCTTTCTTCAGTTTGTTTTATCTTGCGCAGGCGCTGGAGAGTGCCAAACAGGTTATCCCGAACGACGCGAAGGTCGAAATTACGGTCATTACCAACCAGCTCGAGGATGTCACCGGCAGCGAATCCCTTCGCCCGGAAAAAGCACTGTTGCTGGGGCCTTGCAAGGTCATTCCCCAGGAATATGCCTACCTCACCTGCCGACTGGTTGATGTCGAGTTGCCAGCAGGCGACGATACTGCAAAAAACCGGCTTGTCCGTCAGATCGTGGCCGAGTCTCAGGCTGAGCCAGTTTCCTCAATGGTCGCCTACCGGGGGCCGCACCGCTGGATACAGACCTTCGAACCTATCCAATGTCGGGGACCGGGCAAAGCGCGCTCTTGCCTTCGGGATGGCGGCGTCTATCTGATTACCGGCGGGCTCGGAGGCATCGGGCTGACGTTGGCCGAGCATCTGGCGCAGAACTATCGCGCAAAGCTGGTGCTGTTGGGCCGTTCACGGTTTCCTGCCAGGGAGCAGTGGGCCAATGTAATTTCGACAGCGGAAAAAGGGGATTCGACCCGCAGCAAGATCGAGCAGGTCATGCACCTGGAGGCGCTGGGTGCAAAAGTGCTGGTCTTGCAGGCCGACGTCACGAACCAGGCAGAGCTGAAGGCGACGGCGACGCAGGCCTGTGAGCACTTCGGGGCCATCAACGGCGTTATACATTCAGCGGGAGAAGTCGGCACCGGTCTCATTTCGGTAAAGACCGAGGAGATGGTGGCGAAAGTGTTTGCGCCCAAGATACAGGGAACGCGGGCATTACAGGCCGTATTCCGGAATACTCGGCTGGATTTCATGCTGCTGTGCTCATCACTGGCGACAATTGCGGGCGGCCTCAGCAAGGTTGATTATTGTGCCGCCAATGCCTACCTCGATGCTGTTGCCCGCGGGGCTACCCGTTCTGCCGAAGGCGACTCTGGGTTCCCGGTCATATCGGTCAACTGGGATAGCTGGCGGGACGTGGGGATGGCGGCCAATATGGCAATGCCCCAGGGAATGGGAATTCCGCCGAAAGAAGGGGCTGAAGCTTTCGAGTTCATCGTCAACAACGCGGTCCGGCCCCAGGTGATCGTCTCCACCCTCGATTTGCATGGCCGGCTCAACCAAACACAGGAGGACCTGGTAGATCTGGTCGGGCAGCCTTCCGTGTTCGCGGAGAGCCGGCAGCTGGAGCAGGGAGACCAGCAACGTTATCCACGACCTGCCTTGCACACGACTTTTGTCGCTCCCCAGAGTGAGCTGGAGCAGAGCATCGCAGAGGTTTGGCAGAGTCTACTGGGTATGGATGCCGTTGGCATTCATGACAATCTGTTTGAACTGGGGGGAGATTCCTTGCTGGGTATTCAACTGCTCTCGAGAGTGCGCGCAGTTTTCGGAATCGATATGCGTCCCGCAGACTTTTTCCGGTCTCCCACCGTTGCAGGTTTGGCCGAACTGGTTGAAACGAAATTGTTGGACGAGATCGAATGCTCATGATTGCATCCTTGCGAGATGAAGTCATTCTGTCATTCCGTCTCCTGATGCCTCGTCATTTATTTCATCATTTTTATCCGCATCATTATGCATAGCAGCAATCTAGCGCAAAGACGCGCCCGCCTGACTCCCGAGCAACGGGAGAGGCTGGCGCAGCGGCTGGCCGGAGCCCATGCTCCAGCACCCCAATCGAATATTCCCCGCCGCAACACTTCCGCGCGGGTACCCCTCTCCTATGCTCAGCAGCGTCACTGGTTTTTATGGCAATTGGAGCCGTTGAGCACGGCTTATCATTTGAGCGGGGGGTTGCGGCTGACGGGCAGGCTGGACATCGAGGCGCTGCGTTGGAGCTTTGCGGCACTGGGCAGGCGGCATGAGTCGTTGCGTACGATATTCAGGGCTAATGCGGAAGGGCTGCCGGAGCAGATCATCGAAGATGAGCCGCGGCTTGAAATTCCGCTGACTGACTTTTCCGGGTTGTCTCTGGAACAAGCGAGAGCGCAGGCCGGTGAAGAAGCAAGCCGGATAGCTGGAACTCCCTTTGATCTGACGCAAGGCCCGCTGCTTCGGCTTGCCCTCATTCGCATTGCGCCGGAAGAACATCTTCTTGTGGTAGTGATGCACCACATCATCTCGGATGCCTGGTCCAATCGCATTGTCATTGACGAATTTGCGGCCCACTATCGGGCACGGGTGCAGCAGGAGGGAGAGGGGCAGGGACAGGGGCAGGAGCCCTCCTTGCCGGCACTGCCGATCCAGTATGCCGATTACGCGATATGGCAGCGCAACTGGCTGGAAGCGGGAGAAAAAGAGCGCCAGCTGGCCTACTGGCGCAGTCAGTTGGGAGAAGAACATCCGGTATTGCAATTGCCCACTGATCACCCCCGATCTTCCAAGGCCAACTACCGTGCGGCGCGCCATACCTTCACCTTACCTGCGGGTCTGGTTACGCGTTTGCAGCGTCAGGCACAAAGCCAGGGGGCGACCCTGTTCATGGCGTTGCTCTCGGGCTTTCAGGCCCTGCTCTATCGCTATACCGGCCAGCGGGATATCCGTGTGGGCGTACCGATTGCCAACCGGCACCGGGTTGAAATAGAAAACATCGTTGGATTCTTCGTCAACACCCAGGTATTGCGCACTCTCATGGACGGGCGCATGTCCCTGCACGCGGTGCTCGATCAGACACGGGAAGCTGCGCTGAGCGCCCAGACCCACCAGGATCTGCCGTTTGAGCAACTGGTTGAAGCACTGCAACCCGAACGCAACCTGAATCAGAATCCTCTGTTTCAGGTGATGTACAACCACCTGCGCGAAGACTACCGGGCACTTGAGCAATTGCCCGGGCTCACGGTGGAGGATCACGAGCTGAGCGAGCAGACGGCGCAGTTTGAGCTGACCCTGGATACGGTTGAGCAGCCCGATGGCAGGCTGGAAGCCACCTTCACCTATGCCGCCGAGCTGTTTGAGCCTGCCACCATTGCGCGGCTGAGCGGACATTATCTGCATCTTCTGGAGCAACTGGCCGAGCATCCGCAGCAGAGTCTTGGCGACATCGACATCCTCAGTGAAGCCGAGCGGGCGCAGCTTAAGGCCTGGGGGATCAACGAGCAGCGCTATGGGAATGCGGAGCCTGTACACAGGCTGATCGAGCGGCAGGTTGAAGTTCAACCGGAGGCGGTTGCGCTGATCTTTGGCGATGTTGAACTGAGCTATGGTGAGCTGAATGCAAGAGCGAACCGCCTGGCGCATTGCTTGATCAGGCTGGGGGTTGAGCCCGAGGTCAGGGTGGGCATTGCGGTAGAGCGCTCGATCGACATGGTGGTAGGGTTGCTTGCCATCCTCAAGGCAGGGGGAGCGTATGTGCCGCTCGATCCGGAATATCCGCAGGAGCGGCTGGCCTACATGGTGACAGACAGTGCCATCGGGTTGCTGCTGACGCAAAGCCATATTCGATCCGCCATCCCCTATTCTGACCAATACGAAGTGCTGGAACTGGACAGGCTCGATCTTGAGGATGAATCCGACAGCAACCCGCAAGCCGCCCTGCATGGACACAACCTTGCCTACATCATCTATACCTCAGGCTCCACAGGTAAACCAAAGGGAG
>NZ_FOCT01000005.1:0-72410 GCF_900110185.1 Nitrosospira multiformis | reverse complement strand
CGCGCGGCTACCTCAACCGTGGAGGGTTGACGGCGGAGCGTTTCATAGCTGATCCCTTCAATGAGACAGGCGGGCGGCTCTACCGCACGGGGTATCTGGCAAGGTGGCGCTCGGACGGCCAGATCGAGTATCTGGGACGGCTGGATCATCAGGTCAAGATACGGGGATTCCGCATCGAGCTGGGTGAAATCGAAACGCAACTGCTGGCGCAGCCGGAAGTCAGGGAAGCGGTGGTGGTTGCCAGGGAAGGATCCAGTGCATCCAATCCAACAGGGGGAGCGCGGCTGATAGCCTATGTTTCTGCCCATGCAACAGCCGATTTGGACGCGGCACGACTGCGCGAAGCGCTTGCCAGGACCTTACCCGACTACATGCTGCCTTCAGCGATTGTAGTGCTTGAGACTCTGCCGCTCAATCCGAGCGGCAAGGTAGACCGCAAGGCCTTGCCTGAGCCGGAGTTTACCCATACGGAGCATTATGAGGCACCGCTGGGGGAAGCGGAAGAAGTTCTGGCGGGTATCTGGGGGCAGGTGCTGGGTGTGGCGCAAGTGGGGCGGCATGACAACTTCTTTGAGCTGGGGGGCGATTCCATACTCAGTCTCCAGATTGTCACGAGGGCACGCCGCGCCGGCTGGAAGATCACGCCACGCCAATTATTCGAACGGCAGTCCATCGCGTCACTGGCAGAAGTGGCTGAGACGATACAGGAACCCGTGGCAATCCTGCTCAAGCCGCAGCGGGGTTATCTGCATGACTATTTGAGTGCCGGAACGATTGCCGGTCTTGCGTTGGGTGAGGATGAAATTGAAGATGTTTATCCTTTGTCACCGACCCAGGAAGGAATGCTGTTCCATACCCTGGAAACGGTAGGGGACGGGACGGGGCTTTACGTAAACCAGCTCAGCGTTGAAGTGGAAGGTCTGGACCCGGAGCGCTTCACGCGGGCTTGGCGGGAAATGGTGGCTCGTCATCCGATATTGCGCACTGGTTTCCTGTGGCAAACGGGTCTCGAGCGCCCGCTGCAAATCGTATTCAGAAAGGTCGAGGTGCCGGTGATTCATCTCGACTGGCGTGGTCTGGATAAGATGTCTTCCCGTGTTACCGCTTATGCGGAAGAAGAGTTGAAACGGGAATTCGATTTTCTTGCGCCCCCCTTGGCGCGACTTGCTCTCATACGCTTGGCTGAAAATCGTTATCAGCTGATATGGACCCGCCATCACATACTGCTCGATGGCTGGGCTGATTCCCTGCTTATCAGCGAGTGGCTGCGCTGCTACGACGGGCAGGTGCTTTGCGACGTGGGGCCGGACTACGGTCATTACATACGGTGGTTCGCCCAACAGGACGCGGAGGCGACTCGACAATTCTGGCAGGCTGAGCTTCAGGCGATCGATGGGCCGACTTTGCTGCCGAAAACGGCAGGTAAGGCAAAGGGAACGAAGGGGTCGGAAGGTCGTGCAGGATTTGCTCAGATTTATACCCTCCTGGGTCAGAACGAAACGCGTCGGTTGAAGGCTTTCGCGCAACGACAGCAGATAACACTCAACACCTTCGTGCAGGCCGCGTGGGCCCTGCTTTTGCAGCGCTATACCGGCAAGGATACCGTTGTGTTCGGTGCGACGGTAGCAGGACGTCCCCACAGTCTCCTCAAATCGGACGAAATCATGGGAATGTTCATCAATACCATTCCGGTTCCAGTCGAGCACCGAAGTGAGCTGACCGTCGCAGAATATCTCGGCTTGCTGCAGAAAACGAATGCCAGACTGCGTGAGCATGAGCACGCATCGCTCGCCGAAATTCAGCGATGGGCCGGTTCACCGGGACAGCCTTTATTCGACAGCATTGTCGTATTCGAGAATTACCCGATAGACGAGGCGCTGCGCAGCAACGAACTTTATGGGCTTCGTTTCGGCGAAATAGAGGGCAAAGGGTTGACCGGATACGCAATGGATTTGCAGGTCGTGGTGGGCGATAGTTTGGAAATCGAATACTGCTACGGGTGCGGAGACTTTACGGAAACATTCGTGTTCGGTCTTCGTAGCCAAATGGAATTCCTGATGAGGGAGATGATGGCTCATCCGGAGTGGCGTGTAGGAGAGCTGGGATGGATGGAAAAAAGAGAGATTGGCCACCTCCTTTCCCTCGGATCCAATGCACAGTTGGAAACCTTGCCATCGCGGCTTTCGTGTCAGTTTGTGCACAACCTGATCGAGCAGAACGCGGAACAACACCCTGAAGCGATTGCACTGCTCATGGGTGAGCAGGAGCTATCCTATGGGGAGTTGAATGAGCGGGCAAACCGGCTGGCGCACCATCTCGCCAGTATGGGTGTGGGACCGGAAGTGAAAGTAGGAGTGGCGATGGAACGCTCGCTCGAAGTCATTGTCACGCTGTTGGGTGTGCTCAAGACTGGCGGAGCCTATGTACCACTCGACCCCGAATATCCGGTAGAGCGCCTGTCCTTCATGGTGAAGGACAGCGGCATGTCGCTCCTCTTGACGGAAGAAAAGTTGCTTGCCAAGCTCGGCAGCGGCTTTGGGGTGCAGGCGCTGTTGCTGGATTCACTGGATCTCACGGCCGAACCATGCTCTGACCCCGACATTCTCCTCCATGAGCATAATCTGGCATACATTATCTACACATCGGGCTCGACCGGGCTCCCGAAGGGAGTGGCGGTAGCGCACGGTCCACTGAGCATGCACTGCCGAGCGACGGCGGAAATTTACGGTATGACGCCGCACTCATGCGAGCTGCTCTTCATGTCATTCTCATTCGATGGGGCACATGAGCGCTGGCTGACCGCACTGACAGTCGGTGCCGGCTTGGCGGTGCGCGACCAGGAATTGTGGACCGCGGAGCAGACATACGACGCTTTGCACAGCTACGGCATTACCAATGCAGCATTTCCGCCCGCTTACCTGGGACAGGTTGCCGAATGGGCTGCGCCACGCAGCGATCCGCCGCCGGTAGAGCTTTATGTTTTCGGAGGCGAAGCCATGCCAAAGGCTTCCTATGACCTGGTGCGAAAGACCTTGCGGCCGCGCATTCTGATCAATGGTTACGGACCAACCGAGACGGTTGTTACTCCGTTGATCTGGAAGACGGAAGCGAGCAACAGTTTCGATTGTGCCTACGCACCTATTGGCAAACCCGTGGGAGAACGTACCGCGTACGTGCTTGACGTCGATATGCAGCCGGTACCTGTGGGCATGATTGGGGAATTGTATATTGGCGGCTATGGCCTTGCTCGCGGTTACCTGGGACGAGCGCCGTTGACAGCGGAGCGCTTTGTAGCCGATCCATTTGACGGGAATGGCGGGCGGCTCTATCGCACGGGTGATCTGGTGCGTTGGCGGGATGACGGTAATATCGAATATATCGGCCGTGCTGACCATCAAGTGAAGATTCGCGGGTTCCGGATCGAGCTGGGCGAAATCGAGGCATGCGTACGTGAGCTTACCGGACTGACCGATGTTGCAGTCATTGTTCGGGAAGGGGCGGGAGGACCGCAACTCGCCGCTTATGTCGTGCAGACTGAGATGACGGGGACGACTGCGCCAAGCCAGAAGGGGAAGGCGGGGTTGGGAAGCATGCTGAAGCAACAACTTGCCAAGCGGCTGCCAGAATACATGGTCCCCGCACACATCGCCATCCTGGATGAGCTGCCCCGGCTGCCTAGTGGCAAGCTTGACCGCAGTGCATTACCGGAACCGGATGCAGTGGCTAGCGATACTTATCGGGCGCCTTCCACCCCTGAGGCTCAGCTTCTCGCACAGATCTGGAAGGAAGTGCTCGGCGTGGAACGGGTAGGCGAGACGGACAACTTCTTCGCTCTCGGCGGAGATTCACTCTCCAGCCTGAAAATCATGGCCCGAATGCGCAACCTGCCCGGGTTGAAATTCGATTTCAAGCTGCGGGATCTGATGCAACGTCCAACCATTGCCGGTTTGCTCGGCCTGGACGTTGAAGCCCCTGACAAAACACAACCACTGCTGCTGTTAAACCAGCGCGACGAAAAAGCGCAACTCGAGCCATTATTCTGCATCCATGCCGGATTGGGAACAGTGTTCGACTACCAGCCGCTTGCCCGGCATCTACAGGGTAAGCGAACAGTCTATGGAATACCTTGCCGCATGCTCTCCGACCCCGAGCACCGCGATACTTCTCTCGGCAAGATGGCGGCAGATTATGTCCAAATCATTCGCCGGACACAGCCGGAGGGACCCTACCATCTGTCAGGCTGGTCCCTCGGTGGCACTCTTGCAGCCATGATAGCTGCGTTGCTGGAGACGGAGGAGCAGGAGGTGGCATTTCTGGGTCTCATCGATTCCTTCATTCCCGCCATAGACGAGCCCGAGCCCGATGACTGGCGCCAGGATTTTTCCGATTTTGTTTCCGTGGTGCTGCCCGGAGCGAAAATTGACGGTGCGGATGGAGTTTTTCCTGATGGAAATCAAAAGAGTCGACTGCAATCCTTGAAGCAGCCATCGGAAGAGACTTTGGCAGGTTTGCTGGATGAATTGATTTCCGGCATGCAGGCCTTGGAAGGTGTAGCTTCGCCTACGAAGGGGAAGTGGAGCGGGTATGCGGATCTGGGAGCAAGCGAACTTGCTCGTATTTTCGGTATTGCGCGGCACTTGAAAGCGCTTGCTGCCCAGGCGCCGGAATTAGGCTGCTTGAACATCCAGCCCACTTGCTGGTGGATTGCGACTCGCCCCTTGTCCGACCGGCTGGCTCTTTCAAGGCAAACAGGTCAGGCTGAATTGTCCGGAAACGAAATCGATACCGATCACTTTTCGATCATACGGGCAGAAGCATTGCTTGCCGGGATGGAAAGCACGCTTCGATCTGCTGGTGCCAGCACAGCAATTCCCTCGAAGGTTCTATAACCTTTGCGCCTTGTCTTCCAGTCTTTATCGGCTATAAAGAAATATTGGATTTGATATGAAAAGTGCTCGAAGTTAGATCGATAATCCAAAAGGAAAGAACAATGAACGTATCTGAATATGTTCGCGTTACCAGTCTTCCTTATAGCTCCCTCTCGCACGAACTCAACATTTGGGGCAAGCTTTTCTCATCGAAGCAGCTCGCATTCAACATGCAGATGCAGACCCAATCCAACTGGTGCTGGGCGGCAACTTCAACGAGCGTATCTCATTTCTATTGGTGGTGGAGTACGTGGACGCAATGCCGGGTCGCCAATGGAGAGCTTGATCATAGCGACTGTTGCGACACTCCCGTTCCCTCGGCATGTAATGTGCCCTGGTATCTCGACAAAGCCCTCACTCGTACCCACAATTTTGTCAGCATAATGGGCGGGCAAGCCAGTTTTCAGGCGGTGAAGAGTGAAATAGACGCTGGCAGACCCGTCGGGGCGAGGATCGGATGGAACGGCGGGGGCGGGCACTTCATGGTGATTTATGGTTATAGCCGTGTCCTCGATCAGGAGTATTTTGATATCGATGATCCGATATATGGAAAGAGCCATCTTGCTGTCTCCGATTTTGCCAGTAATTATCAAGGAAGCGGCACCTGGACACATACGTATTTCACCAAGAGCTCTTTCAAAATGCCAATAAAATACCTCATCCCGCTAGAGCCTATACTTCATCGTATATGGGAGGCTCGTTCACTGCTCCAGATAAAACAGGGAAAAATTCCGGCAACCGAATCCGCAGAATCGCGTGCATCTCGAGAAACGGAGGATGAGAAACGAACATCTCTGGGAATGGCTCAACGCGTATATTCCCTGGGGCTGGATTCATTGCTCGGTTCACGCCAGGGGGCTCCGGAACCCGTCGCCCTGCGGGTTTATGAAATTGTAGGAGACACTCCCCAGGCTTTTTACGATGTTACCGAGGAAGGTGAGTCCCGCGTGCTGCAAATGTCCGCGGCACAACGGCAACTGGATTTATTCTCGCAGGGCTTGGCCAAAGTCCTGGAGGCGGTGGGAGAAGCGGAGCAGGAGGCTGAACTTCGCGTATTTCGCGTGCCCGCCCTGAACTTCGAAGCGCTGTGGATCAGCTATGGAGACGAAGGCAGGGACTTGCTTGTTCCATTGCACACGGTAGGCCGTCTGGTGCAAAATGAGCCGCTGCCCATGCGTGATGCCCTGGAGGCGTTACGAGAGGCAGCACGGCCATTGGCAAACATGGATGACACGATGGGAGCGTGAAGGGTGCCATCCTGGCTAGGTTCGAGGCGCAGCAAAAGCTCTCTGTAATTGCTGCGCCACTTCTTCACGCACCTTGCTTGCGTCGTTGAGGATATTCGTCAGGCGCGCAAAGTCGTGCGTCATGCCCTCGTAAATTTTGAACTGAGTGGGAACGCCGGCATCTCTGAGCCTGTTGGCGTATTCAATTCCTTCATCCACGAGCGGATCGTATTCCGCCAAGGCGATGAATGCCGGAGCGAGACCGGTTAAGTCAGATGCTTCGAGCGGCGCAAAACGCCAGTCTGTCCGATCTCTTTCGCTGGTTAGGTAATTGCTGAACATCCATTGCAGCGTCGGGGCTTCGAGCAGGTATCCCTTCGCCAGGCGGCGGTGCGAATCAGTATCCTGCCACGCGCTTGTGCACGGGTAGAGCAACGCCTGGAATACCGGTTGTGGCCAACCCATTTCCCTGGCGGCGATAGTCAATCCGATGGCCAGCGTGCCCCCTGCGCTATCGCCTCCCACGGCTATGCGTTGGGGATCGATACCATGAGCGGGTCCGTTGGAAAGAAGCCATTGGTAGGCATCCTGCGCGTCATGCACCGCGGTGGGGAACGGATGCTCAGGCGCCAATCGGTAGCTGACGTTCAGCACGCAGCAGGGGGTCAGCGCAGCCAGGGTCCGGCATAGCGAGTCGTGGGAATCCAGACTACCGACACAATATCCGCCTCCATGAAAATACAGCAGCGCGGGTGCCGCCAGGCCGTTCAATGGCTCGTCCAGCAGAGGCGCATAGAGTCTTGCCGTTATCTCATTTCCATCCCGGCAAAGGATGCCGATTTCCTTGATGCTCGCGACCTCCATACCTGGGCTATCCAGAGCCAGGGTGGATATGTCGTATTGTTCACGTGCTTTCGCGGGCAGCAGTTCGTGCAAGGGAGGGGCACCATTGCTGATACCCGCTTCCACAAGTTCGAGAAATGCTGCAAGATCAGGATCAAGCGCCATGCGAGCGTCTCAGCTATCGTAGAGTAAGTTTCTCTGTACTGACATATTAAAACCTCAGTTTCAATGTCCCTATGACACTACGTCGCGTGCCGAGGAAGAAATTCCCGCCAGAGCTGGCCGAATAGTATTTTTCATCAAATATATTGTTGGCATTGATGAGGAACTGCCAGGGGCCGTGATCGTAGCGAAGCATCGCATCGAACAGGGTGAACGACGGCGTGACACTGGTATTTGCCTCGTCATTGAACACCCTCCCTACATAGCGCACGCCCCCCCCGAGAAAGAAGCCTCTTAACCAGCTAACATTCAGTGTGCCGAGGTTATAGTCGAGCCAGGCTGAGGTCGTCAGATTGGGTATGCGGACTGGCATGTTACCTTTAAAACCACTGGCGCTTTCTGTTACCTTGACGTCGTTATAAGTGAACGCGCCAATCAAATTCATTCCCCGGTAAATTTCCGTTCTTGCTTCCACTTCCGCGCCCCGAGAGCGAATCTCATCGGTTTCACTCAGAAGACCGCCTATACGAGGATCAGGAGTCAGAACATTGGTTTTGGTCAATTCGAACAACGCCGCCGTAATCAAATTCCTGGTGCCTGGAGGCTGATACTTGATGCCCACCTCATATTGAGATGCGCGCGTCGGTTCGAAAGGCCTGCTGTCAAAAAAATTTATTCCCGTTTGAGGCAGAAACGACTGCGAATAGCTTACATAAGGCGCGACGCCGCTGGAGAAAAGGTAGGTCAAGCCGGCCCTGCCCGTGTATGCCGAGTCCTTGTTCGAGAAATGTGGTGGCGAGAAAGCATTAATGTCATTTACGCTTGATACCCTGTCGTGACGGCCACTCAGAGTTAGGACCCACTGGTTGAACTTGATTTGATCCTGCACGTAAAAGCCGACCTGGTCTATCTTTTGAACGCCATCGAGGGCCAGTATATCTGGCATGGCGATGGGTTGGTTATATACGGGATTGAAAATATCGATGGAAGGAGTCGGAGTACTGGCCGCAAAAAATTTGAGGGTGGCCTGAACGCGGTTCCAGTCGATTCCGACTAAAACCGTATGATTCAGGGGCCCGGTATGAGCACGAGCTTCTACGTGTGTATCCAGCACGGTTTGATCCAACCGCTCCCGGGTAGCGATTGCATCGCGAAGCATGGTTCGCCCATCCGCAGCAAACCTGCTTCCTGTAGCAAAATCAAAGCCTGGATTGATGTCCCTGAATCTGCCATCCTGCCGCATAAAACGGAAGTTTTGCCGCGCCGTGAAGGTTTCATTGAAATGATGCTCAAGTTTGTAGCTGAAGGAGGCCTGATCCGTTGAATACCGGGTAAAGCTGGGGTCGCTTATAAGCGTATTGGTGGGACTACCATCGGGCGCTGCGGAATAAAATGCGGCCGCTTCGCTGCGGTTGTTCAGGATATCGCCAAAAAGCGTGATGGATGTCCTGTCGGTGGGACGCCAGGTCAGCGACGGCGCAATGTAAAAGCGCCTGATCTGGGCGCGGTCTCCGCCTGTATTCGGAAAGCGTACCTGAGTGTCCGTATCGAGCGCCGTGGTGACAAGCCGGAACATCAGTGTTCCATCCTCATTGGCCAGACCAAAATCCCCGGCGATTCGCTTGCGGTCGAAATTGCCGTACTGGAGCTCGATCTCACGGATAGGAGTGGCAGTGGGAAGCTTCGTAATGCGATTCACGATACCTCCTGCATCACCGCGCCCGAACATCACCGAGGTAGGGCCGCGCAATACGTCTACCCGCTCGAGGGAATAGGGATCGGTGATAAAAGCACCGAAAAAAAGCCCCGCTCCTTGCTGACTTAAGTTATCCCGGAAATTGGCGGTGGTCTGAACACTAAATCCACGCATGCCCAGATACTCGAACCCCGTTCCATTGAAACCGAACTGGTCGGCTACGACCCCTGGCACGTAGCGCAGCGCTTCGGTGAAATTGAGGTGTACACCGCGCATGTCCAGCTCGTTGCGATTGACAACTGAAATGGATTGAGGTACTTCAGTAATTGGTGTCTTGGTCTTGGTCGCCGTCATGCTGCTTTTAGCGACATATCCCTCCTGGACTCCTTTTTCCCGGATCACCATTGTTGGCAAGACTGTTTCAGACCGCTTGGCCGATTCGGTACCCTCCCCTGGCTGCGTACTATCCTGAGTCGGGGAGGTTTTCTCTTTTGAGGCTTTTTCCCCCGGTTTGGAAGATTCTGTAGCAGAGGACTCGGTATTACCTTCTGCCGCAAGAACATTCGTTTGAGACTTTTTGATTGATTCCGGGGAAGCCTCCTGTGCATGCACGTAGCCGGCTACCGAAAGGCTGAGGAGTGCGTACTGTACTGCGATTACAAGTCTAGTGCGTCGGGTAAGTGGAATAAGTGGACAGAGCCCTTTAATAGTTTTTGTATAGGCTTTCATTTTTAGCGTTGAAGTAGTTATAGTTAAAAAAAATTGTAGGTGGTGTAACGGCCGTTATTTAATCATATTGATGAGATTGAGAGGGATTTTCATTTGCAAAAACTTAGCGACTCGCCACTGCACGCACTGGGTTTTCCGCCTGCTTCGCAACCGGATCATTGACCATGCCCACGAGTGCCTGTCCAATTTCATTCGTGCGAACCGCTGTAACTGAAAGCAGCGTATCGCTCAATCCATGGGTTGATTCGCACGCTCCCTGAAGGAAGATGGCAGGCCGAAAATTCGGCGTACTTTTCAGCCGGTAATTACGGTCTACGCTGAAGTCATCCATGTAGGGTGAAAGGGGTTCCAACAAGGATTTGTGATAATTCCGTCCATAGCCGGTTGCAAGCACGACTGCATCGTAGACCGCACTGTATTCCCGCCCCGCATTCAAATCGCGCAGAAATAATTGAATGCCGCCTTCCGGCAAAGCACTGACGCTCGCGACTTCATGACGCCGCAGGAAGCGGTGGCGGGTATTGCCGGTAACTCTTTGCTGGTAGAACACATTGAAGATCTGTTCGATCAAAACCAGATCAGGTGCAGCGTAATTGGTATGCCAGAACTCCTCCAGGAGAGAAACCCGCTCGTGCTCTGAGCGACTGAAAACAAAGTCGGTGAAATCGGTATTGAAGATTTCGTTTACAAAGGGGCTATCGTCCGATGGCTTGATTGCGCGGGCACGCATGATCAGATCAACCTGCGGAGCATCCGGGCGGTTGTGCAGATCCATGAAAATTTCCGATGCGCTTTGACCTGCACCCACGACCGCTATTTTTTTCGCTTCCTTGTGCCGCTCGATCTCGCGGAGATAACTGTTCGAATGAAATATGCGTTTGTCGCCTTTCAGCGATTGGAAACATTCGGGGATGCTGGGAACACCGCCGACGCTGACAATTAGATTGCGAGCTAGCCGTTCCCGCACAGCTCCGGTGGAATCCAGCGAACGCACGCGCAGCAGCATCACTTCATCATTACGCTTCTCCGGCAGCACTTCCAGAACTTCTTCGCCGTAAGCACAGCGATCGTCGAAATGGGATGCGGCCCACGCAAGGTAATCGTTGAATTCGTGGCGGCTGGGGAAAAAGGTTTTGAGATTGATAAAGTCCTGCAGTCGCTGTTTTTGATGGAGATAGTTGATGAATGTAAAGTGACTGGAGGGATTCCGCAGAGTGGCAAGATCCTTCAGGAAGGAAATCTGCATATGCGCATTGTCCAGCATCATGTTTGGATGCCAGGCGAAACCCGGCTGTTTCTCGATAAAAAACGCGTCTATGTCGTATCCTTCCTGTTTCTTTTCCTCCAGGGTAATTGCAAGCGCAATGTTGGAGGGGCCAAAGCCGATACCGATCAGATCATATATTTGCATAGCAATATCCTCAGGATAAAGAAGATATGGAACAGGATGTTGCGATGACATCGCGTGGAACCCACAGTCGTTCTGCGAAGAAGCGTTCCCGCAACAACATGCCGAGCATGGCGCGTTTGTGGGGGAAATCGAATTCCTTGAGATTCGCATAGCCGCACCTGGCGAGATTGCGAATCATTTTGTAATTGTCCGTGCGAGGTTCTATGACGACCCGCTGTGTCCTGCAATCGTCGAGAAACAGGTAATGAGAGATCGATGGCAACCACGCTGTGACGAAGGGCTTGCCGCGAAAGCGGGCTTCACCGATCAGCACGTGCCAGCCCCGATCGAAGTCATCCACATCATAGAAGGGGGCAATACGGTCTTCTTTTGCCCAGTAAACTTCGAAATACCCGAAAGCCTCGTCATCGAGACTCGCAATGAGGGCTGTGACATGAGGGTCCGCAGAAATGGCTTGTAGGTAAGTCTGGTGTTTTGCCAAATCGCCTTCTTCCCGCCAGGATGCTGCTACTACGGGATCATTCATCCAGCGGTTGAAGCGTTCGAGGTCCCGGTGAAGGTCCACCGTGCGAAATGACAGGGTACGGCCGAGCCAATCGATATGGCGCTGGTATACGATGCCAGCCGGTTTGGGGGGGCGCAGCGGATGGCGACGCCCCTCGCTGAGTACATAGGTCACGGGGAAGGAATAGGGCTGAGGCGGCACCAGCCATATTCTCGGCTGTTGCCAGAAAAGCTCGATATCCACCGTGGTCTGACCGCTCTTGTCTCGAAGGAGGAGACCTGATCGAAGCAATTCTTCGGCCTGGTCGAAAGGAGCCAGGAGATTCAGTTTAGCTGCGATAGGAAAACTGACGAACGCAGCTTCAATTGCCGCCAATACTTCAACGAGCTTTGGTTTTTCAGCATCGGACCCCATCCATTCCAGAGTCAGCCCGTCAGCCTGTTGGCCCAGTTGCCACCGCGAATTTTCGACACCATTCACCGGTTGTAAAAGCAAGGTGTTGCCGTCGAGCGTAGCCGAATATGCAGTCCGATCGGGACGGCAAGTAATCGACGCGGCACGAGCCGAGAGATGCTTGCCTTGCTCGTGTAAATGTCCCATCTCGTTTTCCGGATAAGTATTGTGAGAACGTGCTGTCAGGCACGCTGTCGCTGTTATTCGTGTTCGCTGTATTTCGCGTTGTTATTCTGGTTAAAGACGAATGAGAAACATTATTTTTTACAATTGCTGCTGGCTCATTGTGATAGCGTGGACTTTGGGAGAAGTAGAGGGGAATTCTGTTCTGGAGGAAATGGGGGGATTAGAAGGGCTACGAGGATAACTGCCTAACGGATAACTACCCGGATAACTACCCGGATAACTACCCGGATAACTGCCTCAGCGGATAACGACAAACACTCTTTCTGCAATTGTCTTTCCAGGCCATGCAAGAGGAAATTGCCCTAAGGAGCGAAATTGCTCCAAGGAATGAAATGCCCGGAACCTGCTTTGGTGATTTGATGTGAACCGAGAGGGGATATGAATCGTTCAAGCGTAAATAATTGTAATTCTCATTCGTCTTCCCTCATATCCATTTCATTGCGGGACAGCCATGCTCAAGTATCTCATCAACCAATCCAGGGTATTATTGGCAGGCGCTTCATTGGTCACAGTATTCCATGGTGCTTGCAGCGTGTTGCTCATCGCGCAGATCAGTTCCGCCCTCACCGCGACCGAGAGCGAGCGCGGAACCCTGGCGCTCATTTTTATTGCCACTGCCGTTGCCGTGATGCTGAGTTATGTAAGCGCAGCGATCCTTTTCGAGCGCCTGGGGCAACGCGCGCATGCGGAATTGCGCAGTTTTGTCGCCAGAAAGGTGCTTGCCGCTGACTATCGTAATCTTGAAACGGTGGGGGCTGCCCGCATACAGTCGGCCCTCGCCGAGCATTGCACGCACGTTGCCGAATTCTTTGTGAGCTTTCCCGTCATCCTGATGAATGCCGTCATCGTCGCCGGATGCCTGCTTTATATGGCGTGGCTTTCATGGCAAGTATTCCTGCTCGCTATCCTTGTAGTTGGCCTGGGGTCTGTGGGATATCATCTTGCGCACCTGCGCGCAATACGCCATTTGAATATTGCGTCTGAAGAGCAGGATAGGTTATTTTCCTATTTTCGGTCCCTGACCGACGGGGCCAAGGAGCTTCGTCTCAATAACCGGAAGCGGAAGGCATTTTATGAAGATGTGCTGTCGAGCTCGATCGAAACCGTGCGCCGCGAAAGGACATTTGGAATGTCCGTCTTCGTCGCTTCCGGGGGGTGGGCCCAATTCCTGCTCTATGTGTTTATCGGGATGGTACTATTCGCACTGGTGAGTGATGGTCCTGACCGGGCTCTGGTCATGACCGGCTACGCGCTGGTGTTCGTTTACATGGTCGGACCGCTCGAAGCGCTTCTGTTGAATATTCCCCGCGCTAATCTGGCCAAGGTTTCTGCGGAGCGAATCGAGGAAATAACTCGGGCGATGACGACACTGGAGATCGAGACCGATAATTCTTCTCTCCCCAGCTTGCAGTCCCTCGCACTCCAGGGCGTGTTGCACCGGTATTATCATGAACAGAGCGATGAATTGTTTACGCTCGGTCCCATAGATCTGGATTTCCGTCCCGGAGAGATTACTTTTCTGGTGGGAGGCAACGGCAGCGGCAAGACCACTTTGGCCAAATTGCTGGTTGGACTCTATCCGCCGGAGGAAGGCCAGATAGTTTTCAATGGGAAAGTGGTCGATGAAACAAACCGCGATTGCTACAGGCAGCTTTTTTCGACAGTTTTTTCGGATTTTCATCTTTTCGACCGCTTGCTTGAAACGAGCAGGGTTGATCTGGATAATGAAGGCAACCGGCTTTTAGCCAAACTGCATCTGCAAAACAAGGTTAAAGTACAGAATGGGGCTTTCACTACGCTTGCGCTTTCACAAGGACAGCGCAAACGTCTTGCTTTGGTGGTGGCCTATCTGGAAAATCGCCCGTTTTTTATATTTGACGAATGGGCGGCGGATCAGGATCCGGTATTCAAGGAGGTCTTTTACCGCGAACTCCTTCCGGAATTGCGCGGTATGGGCAAGGCCGTATTGGTGATATCGCACGATGACCGTTACTTTCATCTTGCGGACCGGTTGATACGTATGGAGAGCGGATGTCTGACGTTCAATGGTCGCCCATCGCTGAAAGATGCCCTGCACGCAACCGCGGCTCCGCCGCTGGTACTTAACGGTGTGACATGAAGCAATGAAACGAATGATCACGGTGCCCCCGGGCATCACCGAAGCACAAGATAGCCGGCGTGCGGAGAAACTTTCGATCGGGCGCAATTTTCTTGTGTTGACGCACCGCGGGGCGGGTCTTTTATTGGCTGTATTCCTTTTCGTATCCGGTCTTACCGGTGCTGTCATCTCCTGGGATCATGAACTGGATGAGTGGCTGAACCCTCAACTATACGAAACCGGGAGCGCTGCTGTCGTCCCGCAGTCTCCGCTGCTGCTGGCAGATAGACTGGAAGCAGCGAACCCTCGATTACTGATAACCTGGGTTCCGCTCTCGGTCGAGCCGGGGCATAACCTCGGTCTGGCAGTGAAGCCGCGTCTCGACACGGCTACAGGCAAGGCCTTCGAGTTGGATTTCAATCAGATATTCCTCGATCCAGCTAATGGAGAAGTGCGCGGCAAGCGCATGTGGGGGGAAATTTCACTCAACCGCGAGAATCTGCTGCCGTTTCTGTACAAGCTGCATTTCAGCATGCATATTCCCGATGGATTTGGAATCGAGTTGGGTATCCTGTTCATGGGCACACTCGCGATTATCTGGGCACTCGACTGCTTCATTGCCCTGTGGATTTCATTTCCCAAGGCGAGTGCATGGACCAAATCCTTTGCGTTTCGCTGGCGGCAGGGAGGAGCAAGGCTGAACTTCGATCTGCATCGATCGGGTGGAGTGTGGGTATGGGGATTCCTGCTGGTCCTGGCTGTGACTGCAGTGTCGATGAATCTCAACCAGCAGGTCATGCGGCCGTTGGTGTCGCTGTTTTCGACGCTGTCGCCCAGTCCCTTCACACGCACTCCCAATCCTCCCGACCAGCCTATCGAACCCGTGGTGGATCGGCAGACCATCCTGCAGCGTGCAATAACCGAAGCGGAAAAGCGCGAGTGGAGAACGCCTCCCGGGGGCATATTTTATGATCCCGAAGTGGGAGTTTATGGCGTCATCTTCTTCGAGCCAGGGAACGACCATGGCGATGCGGGGCTGGGGAATCCCTCGCTTTTCTTCGACGGCAAGGATGGAACATCCGTCGGAGCGAATGTGCCGGGTGAGGGCAGTGCGGGTGATATTTTCATGCAGGCTCAGTTTCCGCTGCATTCCGGTCGTATCGTCGGGCTTCCCGGGCGCATTTTCGTATCCCTCATGGGCCTGCTGGTGGCCATGCTGTCAGTTACGGGAGTGATCATCTGGCAGAAGAAGCGCTGGGCGCGAAAGAAAATGCTGATGAAGGGAGCAGGAGAGGTATAGCTGTATTGCACTGATTTTCGTCGTGTCCACACCTTTCTGATTTTTTCGGAAAAACCGGTCTTGACCATTATCGGTGCGGAATCATTTTTCTGCCCAGTAACGATAAGGCCATTCTGCGGCCGGTTGTGAGCACAGGATAAACCACCTCAGCAGCGTTTCTGTTGCGGAACAGGAATTTGTTCAGTCTCCCAAAAGGTCCCCTGTCAGCACCGAGTATGGAAAGAAGGTGCATCGCATTGGCTCCGTGGTAATAATGCCTCTGCCATATCACGACCATGCCTTCATTGATTTCCATGCCTTGGGCCCGCAACACTCGGACCAGATCAGGTCTTGTCCGGGCGTTGATGAGTTCTATCCAGCCTATATTCTTCCGTAAAGCGTAAAGCTTCACAAACGCCGCACAAAAAGGGCATTCTCCGTCATAAATGATGGAGAGGTGATTTGAATCACTCGCAGTCGCTGTCATACCCAGCCCATCCAGTTTCGGACCGCCGAATGGGCCAGCATGACAGCCGGATAAGTCGCGAGAAAAGGCCAGACGAACGCGTTCAATCCCATGAAGTAGGCATTGGAAAAATGAAAAAGGGCGAAGCAGCAAAGACTTGCAATCGCCACACCGGGGGGTGCCAATAGAACGAGTGGAAACAGCATTTCCGTCCCGATAGTCAGCCAGCATACGAACTTGCAGAAGGCGGGCCGCTCTGCGGCAAAACTCGCGGCAAGGGAGTGTCCGTATGTTCGAGTTTTCATCACACCGAGCAACGCATTTCCGTCTCGCCAGACCGGCGAAACAACCTTGGCGGCCCCAGCAACAAAATAGGCGAGGACCGCTTGACCGCTGATTGCAAAAACACCAGAGGCCGCCAGGTTCATGTCATCCAGCGCAAGGCCGGCGGAAATGATGGCAACACCTGCGGCAATGACCATTCCCATCTGATCCGAGCCATCCCCGCCGAACCACGTGCGGCGTGACATGTAGAAGCATGAAAGCAGAATGAGCAGGCTGCATGGCAAATCTGCAGGATTGGGGTAGGGGATCAGCAGCAGAAGCCCCGCGGCAATACGGCATACCAGGACAGCACTTACAGCGGATTCCGCGTGCACACGATGGCGAACGGATGGGGGGATTAAAAGATGCGGTCGCAGGCGCAGGATATTCCATGTGAGCAAGCCATCGGACCGGAACAGGTGAAGGTTGGCAAACCATTCCGCTGCGGAAAGCAGGGCCCATGCGGCCAATAGAGTCTTGGTGATGACAAGGCATAAGGCGATGTCCGCCATGCCCTCGGTTACCATCGGCTATGAAAACTGGAAAGGAATGAGCATTCCAGTTCCCGCTCCAGGTGCCCTGTAGACTCGATAATCGCGATTTGAAATTCGGCAGCGTCCGGCTCGGCCGGCACAGCATGGGCTGCGTAATGCAAGAGAAGGAGATAGGGGACAGTGAAAGGAAGTCCGGAGAGTCCCACATCGTCGCGTTTCAACAACAGCTTTATTGCCTGGATCGCATCAGTCAGAATCTTCGATGCGCGCTTCTGGGGATTCCACAAGTAAGCCAATTTCGGGCGCGCTGGATAAACAGGCACGCTTTTCCAGTCTGTCAGCCGCCCATCGCGGTAACGCTCCCTTATAACCAGGTGATAATCCCTGACTCCAGGATTAGGTGCAAAGAATGTCCAGCGCGGAATGATATGGAGTCCGTTAAACCGATTGATGACGGACTGGAAGCGCGAGTGTTGCGCCAATAATGTGATTACCAGCCAAAGAGTCACTACCGAATAAAGCAGGATAGAGACTAATGACATGGTGAGTTCATATCAGCTCAGGGCGTTCTCGCGAAGTTTCATGAGTACGCCCAGCGACAGACCCTCTCCCCCTGATAAGCCTGCGTTATCACCCGCTACAGCGGTGCCGGCATTACCAATGGGTATCACGATCTGCTCATATTTGTCGGACGTAGCGGATGTCATTCTTCTTGCTTCTATAACGGCATCCAGTCCCGCAAGTTCCACCTCGGCAAGTTTTGTCATCATTCCTCCACAGTCAAAAGATATTCTAAATTAATGTCGGTCCAGGAAAGCGCAGCAGGACTTTATCTGGAAATCTGATTAAGTGTAGTACAACTTGTGCGCCCTGTGCGCTGCTGTGAGCTCTGCTGCTGATAAAGGAATGAAAGGGAATGAAAGGGAGTCCCAACGGATGGCGTCTGTTAATGGACCCGGAGGGAATCAATCGGATGTATCGGGTTCCGCAAATTTTGCCACGTCCTGATTTTCGTCCATCGATTCCCCCTCCAGAAATTCCATGATCGCGTAGGTCAGTTCCTTGCAGCCATCCCCGGTTATGGCTGAAATGGCAAAGTTCTTGTCTTTCCAGCGAAGGCTGCGGATGAATTTCCTGCATATTTTTTCGCGCTCATTTTCCGGCAGCAGATCGACCTTGTTGAGCACCAGCCAGCGTGGCTTTCGATAGAGCGCTTCGTCATACTTCCTCAGTTCTTCGAGAATAGCTCTGGCCTCATGCGCCGGATCAACCGCTTCATCGAGCGGCGCAATATCGACGACATGCAGCAACAGGCGGGTGCGCGCAAGATGCTTCAGGAAGCGGTGTCCAAGTCCCGCGCCTTCCGCTGCGCCTTCGATCAGTCCCGGAATATCAGCCATTACGAAACTGCGGTTCTGATCCACGCGCACCACACCCAGAGCAGGGTGCATGGTGGTGAAAGGATAATCCGCTACTTTTGGGCGTGCCGCTGAAACTGCGCGAATCAGGGTCGATTTACCCGCGTTTGGCATGCCGAGCAGTCCCACGTCCGCGAGAACCTTGAGCTCCAGCTTGAGATTGACTTCCTCTCCCGGTTCACCCAGCGTGAATTGCCGAGGTGTGCGATTTGTGCTGGATTTGAAGTGCAGATTGCCCAGTCCCCCCGTGCCGCCTTTCGCCAGCAGGATTTTCTGATCATGCTGGACCAGGTCGGCTATCCGTTCTCCGGTAGCCTCGTTGGTGATAACGGTGCCAACGGGCATGCGCAACACAATATCCTCGGCGCTTTTTCCGTAACGATCCGAGCCTTGTCCGTTTTCGCCGTTTCTTGCGCGGTGGATGCGGGCAAACCGGTAATCCACCAAGGTATTGATGTTGCGGTCAGCCACCGCATAAATGCTGCCTCCGCGTCCGCCATCACCTCCGGACGGGCCCCCTTTGGGAATGTATTTTTCCCTGCGGAAAGCTGCGACGCCATCTCCACCTTTTCCAGCGATTACATGGATAATCGTTTCATCAATGTATTTCATAGAATCAACTTACCGTGATGCAAACAAAAAAGCCCTATCGGGCTGATAGGGCTTTCCTGAGAAGTAAAATAAATTAAGCCGGAATAATGCTTACTGTCTTGCGCTGTGGCAACCCTTTGACTGTGAAGTTTACCCTGCCGTCCACCTTCGCGAACAGTGTGTGATCTTTGCCCATTCCAACATTCTCGCCAGGGTGAACTCTTGTACCCCGCTGGCGGATGATGATACTGCCGGCCGGAATCAGCTCGCCGCCAAAGCGCTTCACGCCAAGGCGCTTGGAATTGGAGTCTCGCCCGTTACGGGAACTGCCGCCTGCTTTTTTATGTGCCATGCCAAACTCTCCTTATACCGAAATACCGGTAATCTGAATTTCGGTGTAGTTCTGCCGGTGCCCCTGCTGCTTCCGATAGTGTTTGCGCCGGCGCATTTTGAAAATGCGGACTTTGTCATGCCTGCCTTGTTCCAGTACGGTTGCTTTGACAGAAGCGCCGCTTACCAAGGGTTTCCCCAGCGAAATATTGTCGCCGTCAGCAACCATCAATACCTGGTCGATCAGAAGTTCGCTTCCGATTTCTGCTGGTACCTGTTCTATTTTGAGTTTTAACCCGTTTTCGACCCGGTACTGCTTCCCGCCGGTTTTTATGACTGCGTACATGATGAAATCCTGTTTATTGCGCCCGCCAGGGAGCCATGAAAAGAAGTAGACGCGGATTATACAGAGTCACCCACTTAAGGTAAAGGTCTGTTGTGGATGAGTTTTGTGTCCCGATCCGAGTTTTGCCTGTTTTCGAACTTGACACGTTGGTGGCGACATTTCTACCATGGCATCTTTTTTGCAGGAACCTCCGTGTCAATTGAACGTATCAGAAGCCTGATTGCCCCGGATATGGGCAGGGTGGATACCGTAATTCGTGAAAAACTCCATTCGGAGGTCGTGCTCATCCGGCAGGTAAGCGAATATATCATCAACAGCGGCGGGAAGCGTCTACGGCCCGCTTTGGTAATCCTGTCCGCCGGCGCGTTCGGTTATACCGGACAATACCATTACAATCTTGCTGCCATCGTGGAATTCATCCATACGGCAACCCTTCTGCATGACGACGTTGTGGACGCTTCCGAGCTGAGGCGAAGCAAGGCGACTGCAAATGCCCTGTTCGGAAATGCCGCCAGTGTATTGGTCGGGGATTTTCTATATTCCCGGGCATTCCAGATGATGGTCGAGGTGGACAATATGCAGGTCATGCGGGTATTGGCCGATGCAACCAACACGATTGCTGAAGGCGAAGTGTTGCAACTGCTCAATGTTCGTGATCCGGACGTTGATGAGGAAAATTACCTGCGCGTGATTCGCTATAAGACCGCGAAGCTGTTCGAAGCCGCAACGCGGCTCGGTGCGATCCTTGCTAATGCCACGCCAGCGGAGGAAGAGGCGATGGCCGTGTATGGCATGCATCTCGGCACCGCGTTCCAACTTACCGATGACATGCTGGATTATTCCGGAGATTATCAGGAAACCGGCAAGAATCTGGGTGACGATCTGGCAGAAGGCAAGCCCACTCTGCCGTTGATCTACGCCATGAAAACAGGATCGAGCGCTCAGGCGGAGATCATACGCAGCGCCATCGAGCAGGGAGGCGAGGGAGGGTTTCAGCCCGTGCTGGAAGTTATCCAGCAGACCGGCGCATTGGATTATGCCAAACAACGCGCGCAAGCCGAATCCGAGACCGCATCCAATATAATTTCCTCACTGCCGGATTCAGACTACAAGCAATGCCTGCTGGATCTGAGCACCTTTGCGGTGGCGAGAAATTATTAATAGTTTTATCTGACCTAATTCGCCTGCTTGGCAGAGGCGCGGTGGCGCTGTCACCGCGCTAATTTGGATTGCTCCGAAACCCCTTCCTGCGTACAATTGCAGCCCACGTGCCTGCCATGAATTGCTCCAGGCATCGCAAGTATCAAAATTGAATTTTTCGGGGTGTAGCTCAGCCTGGTAGAGTACTGCGTTCGGGACGCAGGAGTCGGAGGTTCGAATCCTCTCACCCCGACCATTCGGTTTGTTCACATTGGCGTTTTCGACTACTTTTATCCGGAAACGCTGTCATATGCAGAATATCTGCATCATTCATTCCTGATTGTATGCAAAGCGGGGCAGATTTGACCTCTCCACACCTCTACAAGTGCAGAGAGAACCAAGGAGAGAAGAAATAGGTCAATCGAGCCATTTGTGCCCCTCTTCCACAAATGGGAGGGGGTCAGGGGAGAGGGCGGATTCGGCGAATTTTAATCCCCCTCAAGCTTGCACACTATTGCATAAGCGGTAGAATGCCGTACATGTCATTTAACTGCTTGCCGCCGGTTTCGATACCGCAACGGAGATTCCACCTTGGGTAGAATCTTGTTCTTCGCCCTTATTGCCCTTCTTTTTTTATGGGTAATAAGGAGCTACCGTCGCGCTCTCAAAAAACGTGCGGAGATGCAAAAACAGCCTCAATCTCTCGAAGGTGAGGATATGGTCCGATGTGTTTACTGCGGCGTTCATTTACCCAGAAGCGAAAGCATCATTTCGGAAGGCAGGTTTTTCTGCAGCGATGAGCATCGGCGACTGCAGCTGCAATCTGAATCGTGAACCCGCCGGTACAAATGGGTTACAGCCGGCAAAATAACGCGACTGGCGCCGTCCGACAGGATGAGTGCCTCATGCAGGTCGAAGCAACGGGATGTGCGAACAGCATTCGCTTCATTGCTTCACCCAATTTCGACGAACGGCCGGTCGGGTGTGCGATTTCACTGCTCGTGATCCACAACATCAGCCTTCCCCCCGATCAGTTTGGGGGGGACGGTGTAGCCGAGTTATTCACCAACAAGCTTGATCCGGAAGCTCACCCCTACTACCGCACCATTCATGGTCTCAAGGTTTCGAGTCATTTTTACATTCGCCGGACAGGAGAGATCATTCAATTCGTTCCGTGCGAAAAACGCGCCTGGCATGCGGGGGAATCCTGCTGGCAGGGCAGGAGCCGGTGTAATGACTTTTCCATCGGTATCGAGCTCGAGGGCAGCGATTCGCAGCCTTTCACCGATTCTCAATACAGAATGCTGGTCGAGCTCACGCTGGAACTGCAAAAGGCGTATCCCATCGAGCACATTGCAGGGCATTCCGACATTGCCCCGGGTCGCAAGACCGACCCGGGCCCCTGTTTCGACTGGGAGCGTTACCGCACCGCCCTCGCTGCCCCGCGTTAAGCCTTATTTCGAGTCTTGCGCAGCCTCTCGGCTATAAACATCGGAAAAAAATCCCATCCGGGTCATCTGGATGAGGCGCGCGCTTTTTCCTTGGCTGCGGTAGAACTATTCCCGCGCGCATTCACGCCATCCGAAAAAATTCCCTGGCTTTGCAAATAGTCCTCGTAGTTCCCCTTGAAGTCGACGATCCTCTCTGGTTTCATTTCAACGATGCGTGTTGCGAGAGAGGATACAAATTCGCGGTCGTGGGAAACGAAAATCAGCGTGCCTGTATATTTTTCCAGCGCTGCATTAAGCGATTCGATGGATTCCATGTCGAGGTGGTTGGTGGGTTCGTCCATCAGCAATACATTGTTTCTTTGCAGCATAAGCTTGCCAAACAGCATACGCCCTTCCTCTCCGCCGGAAATGACGTTCACCGATTTTCTGACTTCATCGCCGGAAAACAGCAATCTTCCGAGCACACTCCGTATAGCCTGGTCATCATCGTGTTCGCGGCGCCACTGCGTCATCCATTCGGTAAGCGATATATCGTTGCCGAAGTCTGCGGCATGGTCCTGCGCAAAATAGCCAGGACGTGCTTTCTCCGCCCATTTGACTTCTCCCGCATCAGGCGGCAGATCGCCGGCAAGACAGCGCAGCAAGGTGGTTTTGCCAATTCCGTTCGGACCGATAATCGCAATTTTTTCGCCCGCTTCCACATTCATGCTGAATTTGTAGAACAGCGGTTTTTGCATTCCGGCAAAACCTTTGGTGATGCTTTGCACCGATACCGCCAGGCGGTGCAGCTTCTCGCGCTCATCCATGTCCAGCCGGATGTATGGATACTGTCGGCTTGAAGGTTTCACATCTTCCAGCTTTATTTTTTCGATCTGACGGGCACGGCTGGTTGCCTGCCGTGCCTTGGAAGCATTGGCGGAAAAACGGCTCACGAACGACTGCAATTCAGCAATCTGGGCTTTTTTCTTCGCGTTGTCGGCCAGCATGCGCTCTCGCACCTGGGTAGAGGCGAGCATGTAGTCATCGTAATTTCCCGGATAGATGCGGATTTCGCCATAATCCAGGTCAGCCATATGGGTACATACGCTGTTCAGAAAATGCCGATCATGCGAAATGATGACAATCGTGCTCCTGCTGGTGTTGATGACGTCTTCCAGCCAGCGGATGGTATTGATATCGAGATTATTGGTGGGCTCATCCAGGAGCAGGATATCCGGATCGGCAAACAATGCCTGGGCAAGCAGTATGCGCAGTTTGAAGCCGGGCGCCACGGCGCTCATCAACCCCTGATGTTGCGGCAGCGGTATGCCCACGCCGAGTAGCAGTTCTCCCGCGCGCGCTTCGGCGGAATAGCCATCCAGTTCGGCGAACCTTGCTTCCAGTTCCGCGGCGCGCATGTAGTCATCTTCCGTCGCATCGGGATTGGCATAAATTGCGTCGCGTTCTTCCTTTACGCGCCATAGTTCTTCATGCCCCATCATCACCGTATCGATTACGAGACAATTTTCGAAAGCGAACTGGTCCTGGCGCAATTTTCCCACGCGCTCCCCCGCATCGACACTGACATTGCCGGAAGTGGGCTCCAGATCGCCCCCCAGGATTTTCATGAAGGTCGATTTCCCACACCCATTGGCGCCGATCAAGCCGTAACGATTGCCATCTCCGAACTTAACCGAGACATTTTCGAACAGGGGTTTTGCCCCAAACTGCATGGTGATATTGGCTGTTGTAATCAATGTCTTTCCCTCTCTCTGTTCCCGGGAAGGGATTGGAAAAAACCTTCCATTATACGTTTCCTGCATCAGAAACGGAATTATGATCCTCCGCGGAGGGCCAAACAGGGAACCGGTAAATAGAGATCTTAGACATCCGGCTTACTGAGAGATTCCTCGGTTTTCGCCTGATCCTGTATCATTACCGTTTCGGCTTAAACCGGTGTTTTATGAAGATTACATTTCTGGATTTCGAGCAGCCGATTGCTGAGCTTGAAGCAAAAATAGAAGAATTGCGTTTTGCCCAGGACGATTCAGCGGTCGATATTTCAGCTGAAATCCTGCGTCTGCAAAAGAAAAGCCAGTCCCTCACCAACAGCATATACGGGAAGCTCACGCCCTGGCAGATTTCACAAGTCGCGCGCCATCCGCAGCGCCCTTATACGCTCGACTACATTCAGAATCTTTTCACGGATTTCGAAGAACTCCACGGCGATCGCGGCTTTGCGGATGACTACGCCATAATAGGCGGGTTGGCGCGTTTTGACGGCCAGACAGTCATGGTTATCGGCCACCAGAAGGGGCGCGACACCAAGGAAAAAATTCATCGCAATTTTGGCATGCCCAAGCCCGAAGGGTATCGCAAGGCGCTGCGCCTGATGCGTCTGGCAGAAAAATTCGCCATCCCGCTGTTCACCTTCATCGATACCCCAGGCGCATATCCGGGCATTGGGGCGGAAGAACGCGGTCAATCAGAGGCGATTGGACACAATCTGTATGTCATGGCGGAGTTGAAAGTGCCCGTGATCTGCACTGTTATCGGAGAGGGCGGGTCCGGGGGCGCCCTGGCGGTGGCAGTGGGCGACGCAATCCAGATGCTGCAATATGCAACCTATTCCGTCATTTCTCCCGAAGGCTGTGCCTCCATCCTTTGGAAAAGCGCTGACAAAGCGCCTGAAGCTGCCGAGATCATGGGAATCACGGCGCATCGACTCAAGACCCTGGGTCTGATAGACAAGATCATCGATGAACCTTCCGGGGGCGCTCACCGCGACCAGCCCGCTACCATGCAAGCCGTAAAGAAAGCCTTGCAGGAGTCGCTCAAGCTCCTGCAGGACTATTCCGTTGAAATGTTGCTGGAGAAACGCTTTGAGCGGCTAATGGGATATGGCCAGTTCAAGGAACTCAAAGTCAGATAATATCTCGCGCAGAGCGCAGCATGTATTGCGTACCCAGGTCCAAACCGGCGATCATCTGACCATCGCTTTGAGCGGGGGAGTAGATTCAGTAGCGTTACTGGATCTGCTTGTCCCGTTTGCCTCGCAAATGCAACTCCCGCTCTCGGCCGTTCATGTCAACCACGGCATCAGCCCCAATGCAGATAGATGGAGTGAATTCTGCCGAAATCTGTGCCAGTCCCGAAACATTTCCCTTGAAGTTGCCAGGGTAAAGGTCGCGCGAGGACCCGGTACCAGTCTGGAAGCCGCTGCGCGTGAAGAGCGCTATCGCATCTTTAGGGGTCTTCAAACGGATTATATAGTGCTGGCCCAGCATCTGGACGACCAGGCGGAAACGCTGCTGCTGCAATTGCTGCGTGGTGCAGGGGTAAAGGGTCTGAGCGCGATGCCGGTCGTGAGGACCGTGCGAAAAGAAATGGGTGGGGCAGTCTCGGTGAACTCCATCTCTGCACTTGAGGGCAGACCGAGGCTGCTTCGGCCTCTGCTCGACGTTTCGCGGCGGGAGATCGAAGACTATGCGAGAGCGCGTGCCTTGCAGTGGATTACCGACGAAAGCAACGACGAGATATCTTTCGACCGGAATTTTCTGCGTCACGAACTTTTTCCACTCATGGAAAAGCGCTTTCCCGCTTACCGTACGACTTTCCTGCGCGCCAGCCGACATATGGCAGAGGCCTCCGCTTTACTGGATGAACTGGCCGAAGTCGATAGCGCGCAATGTGCAGTACCCGGAAAACTCCACGTCGAAGACCTGCGGAAACTGGGTTTTCCGCGTGCCCGGAACCTGTTGCGCTACACGCTGACGCAGCATGCCGTTGTACTGCCCAGCACGGTAAAGCTCGAAGAGATCCTGCGGCAACTGCTCTCCTCGTACCCCGATACAAAACTGCATGTCGTTTTCGGTGATACAGAAATCCGGTGCTTCAGAGGTCGGGTACATATACGAAAAGCCCAAACGATAGTCCAAGCGATTCCCGAGGCTTGCTGGCATTTGGTCTGGCGAGGAGAAGAGCAGCTTCCCATTCCCGAGCTTGGCGGAACCCTCCGATTTACACGTCGTATGGGCGCAGGGATCGGCTTGCAAAAGATCAAGGAGCAGCCCGTAACGATCCGTCTGCGCCAGGGCGGAGAAAGGCTGCGTACAGACTGCAAGCGTCCGCGCCGGAGCCTTAAAAACCTGTTACGGGAAGCATCCCTGCCACCCTGGCAACGGCAAAGGTTACCGCTGATATTCAGCGAAGAGCAGCTGATCTGCGTACCGGGGATTGGCGTAGACTGCGATTTTCAGGCAGCGGACGACGAACAGGGTCTCTTGGTGGAGTGGCAGCAGGCCCCTGTTTCACCCTGATCTTTGATTTCTGGTTCCGATGGAATGAATGGGTCCACTGCGGCGGAAATGACAAATATTTATTGTTGAGATATTTTCTGAAATCCGGGTTAAACGCAATTCCCATTTTCACGGGCATCATTCCCTCGAAAGAGGGAACCCAGAAACTCCAAGTCAATATTATGGATTTGTCATTCCGGATTTAACCCCGGACCCCGGAATCCAATTCATTACTATCGGGCCAGGCCCGACACGTTTCACCACAATTCAAACACCAGCACTTCCGCTTTTTGACCTTGATCGAGAACCAGACGATCCTCGCCGGTAAGCATGGCGGCATCCCCCGTTTCAAGCGTATCGCCGTTCAGTGATACACGACCGCGTGCGATGTGGATATAAACGTCATTGCCTGAGCCGATACTCTGTTCAATTCGCTCGTCCCCGTCCATCAGCGCAGCGAACATCCTCGCATCGGTCTGTATTTTTACAGAGCCATTGGCGCCATCCGGCGAGGCAACCAGGCGTAGCTTCCCGCGCTTTTCCGCTTCATCAAAGTATTTCTCTTCATAGCCGGGCGGAATACCTGTCTTGTTGGGCAGGAACCAGATTTGCAGGAAATGGACTCTTTCACTTTGTGACGCATTAAATTCGCTATGCCGTACACCCGTGCCTGCACTCATGCGCTGCACACTACCGGGGCGGATCACTGAACCGCTCCCCGTACTGTCTTTATGCGCCAGTGCCCCCTCCAGTACATAACTGACAATCTCCATGTCGCGGTGTCCATGCGTGCCAAAACCCTGCCCAGGCTGGACAGTGTCGTCATTGATCACCCGCAAAGAACGAAATTGCGTATGCTCTGGATCGTAATAGTCTGCAAAAGAAAAGCTGTGCCAGGAATTCAGCCAGCCGTGATCGGCATGACCCCGCTCATGGGCGCGACGTAGTTCGATCATGTAAATGCTCCTTTCAGTGAGATGGAAAAAGGGGACTATCAAGTTCGGCAATTTGCAGAGCAGTTTCCTCTTTATGCCTGAGTCATGTCCCGGTCGCCGCTGTACTGTCGGTTGACGCTGCCGGTGCGCCCGCGATGAAATGTGAAACGCGCGGCGCTTCATTGCCCGTATGAAAACGATTGACGTTTTCCTGCACACGCTGATCCTCGCGGGTAACGCGAGCATGCTGGCGCAAATGATCGAGCCACGAATCCTGCTGAAAGAATTCGATATAACGTCCCGGTTTGTCGAGGTCCTCGAAGATTCCCCAGGCAAACGCGCCATCACGCCGGCGCATTGCTCCCAGCGGCCGGATTGCTTCCAGGAAGGCTTTGCGCTGACCGAGCGCGATTTCATATTCGACGGTTACCAGCACCGGTCCCCGGCGCAAATCTGATTCCTCCACCGTGGGCGGATGCAGCCAATGGTAGGAAGGAGCAAGATCGGGAATCTCCCGAGGGCCCAGGCTGAAATTGCGTACAGCCAGCGCTGCCACCATAATCCCGCCGGAAGATAGCAGGAGCGCGGCGGGAACAGTGGTGCTGGCGGCAACCCAGCCCCAGACGAGACTTCCGAGCGCCATGCCGCCGGAAAACACCATGATGTAGAGGGACAATGCCCGTCCGCGTACCCAGGCCGGGACGGCTGTCTGTGCGGCAACCTGCAGTGACCAGAGCACACCGACCCACGCCGCACCGGATACTATCATTGCGCCGCAAAGCGCCGCTTCGTTCCGCAGTGTCGCCAGCGCTATGATCGTCGCGGCATAAACCAGGCTTGCCCCTAGCACCAGGTGATCGCGGGACAAAAGCTCATGCAGCCGCGGCAGGAAAAGGATGGCGCCTACAGCACCGAGGCCCACGAAGGAGAGCAGCAATCCATACGTTCCCGGACCACCCGCCAGTTCGACCCGCGCAATCAGCGGAAGCAGCGCCCATCCCGAAGCTGCGAAGAGAATAAAAGCCGTGGTACGAATCAGCACCGCGCGGAAAGGCGATGCTACATGAGCATAACGTACCCCGGCACGCAATGCCTGGAAGAAGCGTTCGGGCGGCAGCGATCGTTCTTCCGGCTCGCGCTTCCACCTCCAGAGGACGACAATCATGCCTATAAACGAGAGCGCATTCAGGCCGTAAGCGGCCCATGGTCCGATCTGGGCCAGCAATACGCCGGCAATGGCGGGACCGAGGGAACGCGACAGGTTCATCGACAATGAACTCAATGCGACCGCTTCCGGCAGCATACTCCTGGGAACGAGCTCGGGAGCGGTGACATTGAGCGCGGGAGTTGCCAGTGACGCGCCAATGCCTAAGGCAAAGGTCAGAATCAGGAGGTTCCAGATATCGATCTGCTCGATAGCAGCAAGTATGGTGAGCATTGTCGCCGCCGCTGCCATCCATATTTGCGTGAAGAGAAGGTAACGCCGTCGGTCTACAATGTCGGTCAGCGCACCTGCAGCCAACGCGAACAGTACCATTGGCAACGAAGTTGCCGCCTGCACCAACGATACCATCACCGGCGAGGGAGACAGATCGGTCATTACCCAAGCGGATGATACGCCGTTGATCCATGTTCCGATGTTGGAACCAAGCGCGGCAAACCAGAATGCCCTGAATGGCAGTATCTTGAGCGGTGCCCAGGTGCCGGAGCGCCCTCCACTCGATACTTCATAGCCAGCTTGTTTGGTCACCAGCGAAAACCCAGGCTTGTCATAAGAAAAGTCACGTCCCTGCCGCCGGCTTGAATCAAGGCATCGCCCACCCGAAAATGGACTACGGCAGCGCGGATTTCCCATTGTGGATCGAGAAGGTAAGTGCCCTCCAGCCTGATCTGGTCGCCGATATACCGGCCGGTTCCAATTGTTTCGCGTATTGCCACCAAAGGTGCGGGCGGAGTGTAAACGGCATCTGCTTTGTGATGTTTCCACAAAAAATTCCAGCCCAGAAGGAATGTCAGTGACGGGATGGGTCTGATCGTCACGGCCGGTTGCAAGTCCATGATATTACCCGGTGCCAGCAGTGCTGCTTCACTGAAATAGGTAGGGTTGGGGTAGAGCGCATTGAAGGTACCGAGTTGACCATCTCCAGGTTTTTTATCGCCGCTGGCGATATCCGCTTTCAGACTGAGCCGCGGTGACCACGGCAGCCTGGCGAACGTGAAACCGGTATCGGTGGCAACAGTCCAGGCACGGATGGTTTGATCGCCGACATGACCGGTCTGAAATACCGTTTCCACGTTCCAGTCCCAGCCTTTCTTGGAACCAAAAAGCCGTGCACCGAGGGAATGCCGATGTTCTGGTCCTTGTGCCGCCGCAAATCGCGCCTGGTCTCTTTCATAGCCAAGCCAGTAGAGATCGAGCTTGAAGAGCTTGATGCTTTCCGGAGCGAGTGAGGCATGCAATCCATAGAGCCACTGGGCCTTATTGGTGGTATCGTCAAAAGCTCCAGGTTTGTTGACAACCGGACGAAAGGTGAATCCGTCGATGCGATTCGATCCCTGCTTCCAACTGGCACGTATACCATCGAAAGCAAGGCGAATATTGGGCCCCTCCCGCACCGAGACGAGCCGCGAGGTGCCAAGTGTCATTTCCTGTCGACCGGCACGAAAGGAAAACATGTCGCCGTTCCACGCCAGAAACCCTTGCTGGAGATCGGGGCTGCTCTGATCGGTGCTGACAGGTCCGCCAGCGCGTCCGGCTTCGTCATATGCTCCGAATTGTACGAATGCCTGCACATGCTTTCCAATTCTCAGGTCGCCATGGGCAAGCCCTCGAAACAGGACATAACTATCGCTACCGCTGCCGATCCCAAAATTATCCGGGCCGTAATGCTGGGCGCGTACACGTGCATTGGTGCCAAAGGTCAAAGTGGTGGATTCTCCGATACGCCAGCATTTGGGCTTGACCTTGTCACAGACCTGGCTCCAGTCTTCATCGAACCGGAGAGGCTTATACTCGGATGCATGCGCAGGCGCCGCTGCCAGGGCCAGTACCACAGCACCAAGACTCAGATTCCTGTACTGTGGGGGCTGCCGGTCCATCGAAATAGGCATCGAGCGGAAAACTGCTGCCAGTTTGCAGAGCAAGGGAGGAGGAATAAGCACTCATACCGCCCAGCACGAGCAGCCAAGCGCGCCCCAGAAGCCTCCTTGCTCGGTGATGTCGACAGCATTCTGATAGGCTTGCCCATGTGCGTGCCCATGCACGGAGCAACGAGTGTCACAACCACAGAGTGTCTCGGCCTGCCGGTTCATGATCGGTCCGCTTGATACAGTCCTGGAAGGTTTGAAATAGCCACCAAAATGCTGCACCGGCGCCCAATCCGGCATCGCCGGCGGCAGGGGCGGGGCCAGAGTGCCGAACTCGTCGTCACCGTGGACGATGCGTCCACCGACGACCGTGAGCACCGAAACAATATTCCGGATCTGCTCGTTCGGCACTTCGAAATAATCGTCGGACAGCACCGCAAGATCGGCATATTGACCCAGCTTGATCTGGCCTTTGACGTCTTCCTCGTTGGAGAACCAGGTATTAGCCTGCGTGTAGAGCTGTAGCGCTGTCTCCCGGTCTATCAGATTGGCCTCGGGATAGAGCGACAGGCCTCCCACTGTCCTGCCGGTAACCAACCAATAGAGGGCATTCCATGGATCGTAACTGGCCACGCGGGTGGCGTCGGTGCCTGCGCCTACGTTTACTCCCATTTCCAGCATACGCTTGTAGGGCGGGGTGCGCTCCGCGGCCTTGCTGCCGTAGCGCTGGACGAAGAACTCGCCCTGGTAGGCCATGCGGTGCTGTATTGCAATACCGCCGCCGAGTTTGGCGATGCGCTCGAGATTGACGTCCGTCACGGTTTCGGCATGATCGAAAAACCAGTGTATGCCATCGAAGGGAATGTCCCGGTTCACTTTTTCGAAGACATCCAGCGCACGCGAGATCGTCTCGTTGTAGGTTGCGTGCAGCCGGAACGGCCAGTGATTGCTGGCGAGGATGCGCACCACCGCTTCCAGATCGTTCTCCATGCCCGGCGCCATATCCGGGCGGGGCATGCGGAAATCTTCGAAGTCCGCCGCGGAGAAAACTAGCATTTCACCCGCGCCGTTGTGGCGGTAGTAGCCGTCGCCATCCCCGGGTTTTCTCATTTTTGTCCATCTAGTAAAGTCGGAGACTTCCTGCCCGGCTTTCTGCGTAAACAAGTTATAGGCAATGCGCAGAGTCAGTTCGCCAGCCTTGTGTAGGTCCTCGATAACCTTGTAATCATCCGGGTAGTTCTGAAAACCGCCGCCGGCATCGATTGTTCCGGTCAAGCCCAGGCGATTCATCTCACGCATGAAGTGGCGTGTGGAATTGAGCTGATACTCATAAGGCAATTTGGGGCCTTTGGCCAGCGCCGCATACAGAATCATTGCATTTGGCTCCGCCAGCAGCAGGCCCGTCGGTTCCCCGTTGGAGTCCTTGGCAATCAGGCCACCCGCCGGATTGGGGGTATCGCGATCGTAGCCGCAGGCACGCAAGGCTGCTCGGTTCAGTAATGCGCGGTCATAGAGATGCAAGATGAAGACCGGCGTATCTGGCGCCACCGCATTGATTTCATCGAGCGTTGGCAATCGTTTTTCGGCAAACTGCATTTCAGTAAAGCCGCCGACGACACGCACCCATTGGGGTGCAGGCGTGCGCCCAACCTGTTCCTTAAGGCGGCGCATGGCGTCAGCCAATGAGGGGAGACCGTCCCAGCGCAACTCCAGGTTGTAGCTGAGTCCGCCTCGGATGAAGTGCAAATGCGAATCCGTCAGACCGGGAATGACGCGACGGCGATTGAGGTCCACCACCTGCGAGTTGCTGCTGGCAAGGCGCATTATCTCGTCGTCATCTCCCACGGCGCTGAAACAGCCGTTGGAAATTGCGACGGCCGTTGCTTGCGGATTCCCGCGATCCAAGGTCGTAAACTGGCCATTGCGGAGGATCAGTTCGGTGCTGGGTTTGCTCATCGGTTCCTCCTGAAATAGAATAATCGACATGTCCGGCGAGAGATGTGATGCTTCCTCTGCCTTTTCGCCTTCCTGTGTTTTACTTGGTTCGGGCAAAGTAACTCGTCATCAGGTTCCGATAGTTCGGGATGTGATTGGAGAATAAGGCCCCCAAGCCTTCCACATCGTTGCGCCAGTCGCGGTGCAGCTCGCAGGCCACGCCGAACCAATTTATCATTTGTACACCCGCCGCCTGCATTCTGAACCAGGCGGCGTGACGCGTTACCTCATTGAAAGTGCCTGAAGCATCAGCGACGGCAAACACCTCAAAACCCGCCTCGATGGCGGAAAGTGCCGGGAAAAGCACGCAAACTTCAGTTACCACCCCCGCGATGATGAGTTGCTTGCGTCCAGTCTTTTTGACCGCATTGACGAAGTCCTCGTTGTCCCACGCATTGATATTGCCGGGCCGCGCGATGTATGGCGCATCGGGGAACGTTTCCTTGAGTTCCGGCACTAACGGCCCGTTTGGACCATCCTCGAAACTGGTGGTCAGGATCGTCGGCAGCTTGAAGTACTTGCCGCAGTCCGCCAAGGCAAGGACGTTATTCTTGAATTCATTTGGGGGGAAATCCTGCACTAGCGAGATCAGGCCAGCCTGGTGATCCACCATCAGCAAAGCTGCATCATCCTTGGAGAGTCGGCTGTATTTGAAAGTCTTGTCCATTTTTTATATTCCTCGTGGTTTTTGATGGATCGGGATAATAAGAAAGTAACGGTGAGTTCTTCAAGCTGCGATAGGATTACTCACGAATATTGCGAAAATAAGCACGCTGCTCATTTTTTCTCCTTCTGCACCGCCTGTGCCTTGTCATAGCTTTCGATGAGTAATCGATAATGGGGCATGGGGTAGTCAGCATAAATATCGGCAAACCCCATCGCCTCTGGCCGGTTCCAGGTCTTCTGCAACTCCGAAATAACCGCTACCGTGTCGATTGGAATCACGCCAGCTTGCACGATGCGGGCGATAGTCAGCTCGGTTCCCATCTTGCTCCAGTTACCTGACGCATCCACGACAGCGTATACGGTATACCCTGCGGCCACCGCGCTGATGGACGGGAAGGCCATGCACACGCTTGTAAGCGTTCCGGCAAGGATCAGCGTTTTGCGTCCGGTCGCTTCGACAGCCTTGACGAAATCAGGACTATCCCAGACATTGATTTCCCCGCGGCGTGCCACGTACTGGGCATGCGGGGCAGCCCGGTGGATTTCTGGAATCAATGGACCGTTGGGGCCGTCGGGAACCGAGGCGGAGGTAATGACCGGAATCTTGAGCAGCGCAGCGACCTTGGCGAGGGAAATGGCATTGCGGCGCAGATCCGGCACCGGGAGATCCTTGACTAACTGGAACAATCCACTCTGGTGATCGATAAGAAGCATGACGCTATCGTCGGGGTTGATGTGACTCATCATTTCTTCCTTGATTTAGAGTTCCATAAAATAGGCTTCATGAGCGTAGCTCCGGCTGCTTCCTTTTTATAGCTTTTAACAAGCCGTCAAATAATGGTTCGAGATTCAATGTATATTTCTGACGCTATATGACATATGGCATCATTGGGGCAAAGTTCCATCATGTTGCTAATCTATCGAGATTCTTGCTCATCCGAGGTGGATTCCACATCGTCGTATACCCTATTCAATGTAGTCTATAAATTACTCTTTCCCAGAGTGCTTCGGAATTAGCCTTTTCTAGAAATCGGCGTTCGAAATTTCAGAACAATGCATTATCGACTTGATGATATTTTGGCCTTTCTGCAGGTGATGGAATCCGGGAGCATCAGCACTGCGGCGCAGCGCATGGGTTTGTCGAAGTCAGTTGTCAGCAAACGTATCAGTGACCTGGAGGCTGGGTTAAAGGTTGAATTGCTCTATCGTTCGACACGGGGAGTGGTTCCGACGGATAAGGGGGCCGCATTCTATCAGCGGGCATGTTCAATTGTTCGACAGCTTGACCAGGCAGGGGAAGAACTCATGGAGCAAGATGAATTATGCGGATCGCTACGAATTGCCGCGCCCATGACGTTCGGGACTACTTACCTTGGGCCGGTTCTTTTCTCCTTCATTAGCGACTATCCACGCCTAGCGCTTGTGTTGGACCTTGATGACCGGAGTACCGACCTACCCGGTGAAGGCTACGATCTTGGAATCCGTATCGGACGACTTCATGATTCATCCCTTGTAGCCCGCAAGTTGGCAGTGAGCCGTCGCGTGGTCTGTTGTAGTCCCGCGTATGCTCAGCGTGCCGGTTTGCCGGCAACGATCCAAGAGTTGGTGAACCATGAGTGCATCGGCTATGTCAATGCCTCGCCTGGTCAAATCTGGCAATTCGAACCCAAAGGGTCTGGAAACATTCCTCACTCGCTGGTTGTACGGAGCAGAATTGTCACCAATAACGGCGAGTCAATGCGGGACGCGGCTATTGCGGGTCTCGGTATCTGCGTTCTCCCAGTCTTCATCGTCGCCAAGGCGTTGGCGAGCGGTCAGCTCATCAACGCTTTGCCGACTGCATCACCGGTTGCGGATACGGTCTATGCCATTTATCCGCGCAATCGGCATCTACCAAAGAAAGTTCGTGCAGTAATTGATCGCTTGGTTGCGGCGTTCGAGGGAGAGCCGCCTTGGGAGCGGGAGTTGAGTACCCGCATAAATTATTCTGTTTCTACCTGAAGGACACCATGACAGAATCATCGGTTTACAGGAAGCCTGCATGCTTTTGCAGGTGGCTACAGGACTGGGGCCAAACGAAATCGTGCTGGTCGGAATATGCCCGAGGATATTCGCTTCAGGATGGAAGTCTTGAATTAGCGAAGGTATTCCTCGAGCAGGCGTAGAAGATTGGACCCAATGCTAACGTATTACACTCACACCTATTCCTCCCAAAAAATAATAAGTTGGGAACCTTCAAGGCCATAGTCTTCACCTGAGTGCTGCCATCGAAGAGCAGCACGGTGAACGATACCCAATTCATGCCCTAAGTTCGATCAAGGATCAGGAGCTGGACGCGCGACTCAAGTTTGCGCTCAGTTTGCCGATTACTTATCCAATAACGATATTTGCTGGGTAGAAAGCAGGTACCTCAGACTCTTGGAGTCGACGCTCTCGGCCAGCCCCCAGTTTCTCATCAGAAGCTTTCGCCTGCTTTGGCAACCCCCATCCCATCACATGGCCACGCAGACAGGGATCTATGTACTTCCACCTGAATAATAAGTTTGTTTAATTGATAGATCGATGGAGATTGAGATGCAGCAAAAGATTTTATCCAGCTTTTTTCTCCTGCTTCTTACGTTTGCCTCAGAACTCCTGGCGCAACAAGCCTATGAGGATGAGCCTGACATGACGCCGGTGGCCGCGCCGTCCAAGGTCAGAATTGAAATCAACAAGAAATATTTCGAGGTTTGTGAAGCAGAGCTGGGACCATTTCCGCAGGAGACCCTCCACTGTCCGGATGCAGTGCTGATTCCGAGCGAGCGCACGCTGGCCGGCGGCAAGGTGATCAAGCTGGGTGAGGATTTGCCGGAGAGCACTCCCCGGTTCCGCAATTCCGAAACCGGGCAGCTCAAATTGAATGCCGATACGCAGTTATTCGATGACATCACTTCCTGCGACAAGCCCAGCGGCATTTTTCGGGACATGCGTAATGCGGGCTGTGTCCCCGGCAATCGCATCAAACACCTGACAAATCAGGTCAAGGGCGGGCAAACCGTCGATTGGGTCTACATATGCCGGAAGAATAGCAATTTTTCGAAGCAGGGGGGTCATTACAATGAACTGGGCCTGATTGGCTACAACCGGAATACGGGTAAAACCTGCTATTTTGCCGGGCAGCCGACGCAAACCCTCAAGGTCAACGGGAAGTGGAAGGTCATCGAGAAGAACGATGAAGGTGCGCCGGTCGAAACCATCAAAACGGAGGCGGAGGTTGCCTTGATTCCGGGGGAAAAGATTCCTGCGCCAGGCTTCAGTAAATTCGATGAAAAAATGGTGGTCCACTGGTCGGTGCCGACCTTTGGCGGCTGCACCCGTTGTCACTCCAACGGTCCATTCATTCGCTACCCATTCAATGAGCCGGTCTGCCTGGTTGCCGGCAGCTCTGCCAACTGTCTCAGAAGTTTTTCCAGCAACGAGGCTTGCGGCAAATATCTCGAACAAACCTATACGCATGGGGACCGTATCAAATATCAGTGTAGGGTTCTGAAACCACGTCGCCAGCCGGGAATGCTGTACTCGGTGGTTTCTCCTTTTGATGGAGACGGTACGCTCAACAAATTTTTACTGGCGATGAGCGAAGCCGACAAAAAAGATAAATATTATGAAGATCTGATGCAGTATCCCTGGGAAAAGCCCAGGCGTCTGGTCAGTCCCGAGGCGAAAGCGTGCGCGCAATGCCATGCACTCGGAAATGGTGTGTACGCCACTTTTGTTAATTCCCTGTTTTCCGTCCATAGCCTGAAGGATGAAAAATTTCATCCCGCGGTTGGGGAAAACTGGCGTGCCCGTTTGTTTTTGTCGAATGTTTCCGAGACTCAACGCAGCGATAGCGCGCACGATAAAAAGATAAAGAGCGAAGGCATCCTGCCGGTCAAGGTCAGCGCCAAATCGATCAAGGAGGAGAACGAATTACGGGAAAAACTATCACTCGGACACTATCAGACGGCCTTGCAAAAGATCAATGATTGCGACCGGCAGCCGGGAAATTGCCAATGGGATGATCACTGGACGATGGAGCGGGTCAAGAAGGAACCGTTCAAATATTTGCAGGAACATTGCAGCTATTGCCACACACCGGAAATGGCCAAGCCGGTTTTAATGACCGAAGCCGATTTCAAGCACCCGGATCTGGTCGACAAAATCATAGGTCGCCTGCACGAACCGACCAATCCGATGCCCCCCAGCGGGCAACTGCCAGGTTCGGTATTAAATGTCTTGTCCGACTATCTGCGCAAAGCAAATAATTAAAGGATGCAATAATGAACGAAGAATTGAAAAAGAGCATAGCGGCCAGCATCGAAAACACTCGGTTCGACATTTTGCAGATGATCGAGCTGGGACGCCAGCTTATCGACTATCCCGATGAAATCCATCACGGACCGGTGGTATCCATGGGGGTGCCAAAGGATACGCTGCCCAGATGGGACGATATCCAGATTCTGACAGCGCAGCTCCATAAAAAACCATTAATGGATGATGCGCCGGTGGATACTCAGCTAGTGATCGGTCCACGTGCCCAAAAACCTTTCGTCCTGGATATCCCCCTGCTGGTCGGCGATATGAGTTATGGCGCGCTGTCGAAAAGGGCCAAGCAGGCATTGTCAAAGGGCGCTGATCTGGCCGGCACGGCGATCTGTTCAGGTGAGGGCGGCATTCTGGGGGATGAACTCGAGCTGAATCAGAGTTATATGTTCGAATTGGGCAGCGCGCGCAACGGCCTGAAGAAAAACAACGACTTGAGTCAGTTCGCGAAGGATTTTAAAGGCAAGGTCAAGGCGTTTCACTTCAAGGGCGGGCAGGCGGCCAAGACCGGCACCGGCGGGCATTTGCCGGGGGGCAAGGTCACGGAGGAGATTGCCAAGGCACGCCAGATTGAAGTCGGCAAGGATGCGATCTCCCCTTCCACCTTTGCCGATTTCCACACCCCCCGAGATTTTGCTGATTTTGCCGATCAGATCCGCGACCAGATGGGCGGCATTCCGATTGGTTTCAAGATAAGCGCAAACCATATCGAGGATGACATGCGCTTCGCGCTCGATGCCGGGGCCGATTACATCATTCTCGACGGACGAGGTGGCAGTACCGGCGCTGCGCCGGGGATTTTCCGGGACCATATTTCAGTGCCAACGATCGCCGCGTTGGCGCGGGCGAGAAAATTTCTCGACGCCGCCGGTCATGAGAAAGGCGCAAAGAATAGCGTGACCCTGATCATTACCGGCGGTTTGCGCATCCCTTCCGATTTCATCAAGGCGTTAGCCTTGGGGGCAGACGGAATCGCGCTGGCCAACAGTGCGCTGCAGTCAATTGGCTGTACCGGTGCGCGCATCTGCTACTCCGGCGATTGCCCTGCCGGCATAGCAACCCATGCCCAGCACCTGGTCAACAAGATCGACGTCGACGCCAGGGCGCGTGATCTAGCGCTGTTTTTCACCGGCAGCGTGCACCTGATGAAGATCATGACAAGGGCCTGCGGCCACCATTCCCTGCGGGAATTTACTCGGGATGATATTTGCACCTGGAAAGCCGAAATGTCCAGATTGGCCGGAATTCCCTATGCCGGTGTGGATCCCTCAATCTCTGACCGTCGGAACTGATGCAATCCTTGCGCTGGACGGAACCTGCCGTTTGCTCGATATATCTATGACATGGTTCGTGGAAATGAAATATATTACTTCGATGATTGAGCTTTCAGGGCGATAACGAATTCCGGTTTTCCACACATGGCTAAATCCAAATCCACTTATTCCTGCACCGAATGCGGCGGCCAGACTTTGAAATGGCAGGGCCAATGCCCGCATTGTCAGGCATGGAACACGCTCGTCGAGGCGATGAGCGAAAAGGCGGCAGCGCGATTCACTCCCGTCTCGGAAAGCAGGGAAGTTCAGAGCTTGAGCGAAGTGGAAGCGGAGGAAGAGCAGCGTTATTCGACAGGTTTGCTCGAGTTTGACCGGGTGCTGGGCGGCGGATTGGTGCAGGGTGGCGTGGTACTGCTGGGGGGCGATCCGGGAATCGGCAAATCCACGCTGCTGCTCCAGGCCTTATGCAATATGTCTTTGCTGCCGCTCGCGAGAAACGTGTTGTACGTGAGCGGTGAAGAGTCAGTCAAGCAGGTGGCGATGCGCGCCAAACGGATGGGAGTCGATGCAAAGGCGTTGCATTTGCTGGCTGAAATTCGCCTGGAGCGAATCCAGGAAGTGCTGACCGAACGCAAGCCTGATGTAGCCGTGATCGATTCCATTCAGACAATTTATTCCGACGCACTGCAATCCGCACCCGGTTCCGTCGCTCAGGTACGCGAATGCGCTGCACAATTGACCCGACTCGCCAAGGCCAGTGGTACCAGCATGATTCTGGTGGGCCATGTGACGAAGGAGGGGGCATTGGCGGGTCCGCGCGTGCTGGAGCACATGGTGGATACGGTGCTCTATTTCGAGGGTGACACGCATTCGAGTTTTCGCCTGATCCGCGCCTTCAAGAACCGGTTTGGGGCAGTGAATGAACTGGGTGTTTTCGCGATGACTGAAAAGGGTTTGCGGGAGGTGAGCAATCCCTCGGCCCTGTTTCTTTCTCATCATGGCGGGCAAGTCCCGGGTTCCTGCATCATGGTGACCCAGGAAGGCACCCGGCCGCTTCTCGTTGAAATCCAGGCCCTGGTGGATGAAGCGCACTCGCCTAACGCGAGAAGGTTGAGCGTTGGACTGGAGCAGAACCGGCTTGCCATGCTGCTGGCGGTTTTGCACCGCCACGCAGGCATTGCCTGTTTTGATCAGGATGTGTTCGTGAATGCGGTGGGGGGCGTGAAAATTACCGAACCGGGTGCCGATTTGGCCGTATTGCTGGCAATCGTTTCCTCACTCAAGAACCGGCCTCTGCCGGAAAAAACGGTGGTGTTCGGGGAAGTGGGTCTGGCGGGAGAAGTGCGCCCAGTCCAGCGCGGCCTGGAAAGACTGAGAGAAGCCGCCAAGCTGGGTTTTGTGCAAGCCGTTGTTCCCAAGGCTAACAAACCGAAAGCGACGCCTTCCGGCATCGAAATCATTGCGGTGGAACGGGTGGAGGAAGCGGTTGCAAGAATGCGATGAAACCCCGGGAAGATTCGCTTTCAGGAATACCTGTTACTTTGTCTATAGACAGGCTTGGGGATGATTCCCGGTTGCCGTCACAAGGATCGAGGTTTCACATTTCGGGATTCACTTCGATCTTTGACATGCAACTAGGAATCCTTCATTCTTTTCAAATCCTCGATTATTTCAGCAGAATTGCGCGAAGCGCTGGCTGATAAATAAATTTTAGCGATCCTGCCTTCCGGGTCAATGAGGTAGGTATTGCGTTTAGCCAGGCCAATGAGGCTCCATATCGAGTCGTAACGCTTGGCAGTCTCGCCTTTGCTGTCCGCCAAAAGCGGAAAGGGAAGATCATACTTTTTGGCAAAGCTGGCATGGCTTGCGCTATTGTCCACGCTTACACCGACAACTTCCGCGCCCAGATCCCTCAATTGGTGAATGTCATCACGGAATTTACACGCCTGCTTGGTGCACCCGGGTGTATCGTCCTTAACATAGAAATACAATGCCAGCCACTTGCCACGGTAATCCGAGAGCTTGTGGTTTTTGCCATTTTGATCGGGAAGATTGAAATCCGGTGCTGCCTCTCCCACCTTGAGAGGCTCTGCAAGGACGCCACGACTTCCAAAAGTCATAATAAGTGTTACCAACGTTGCAAGCACTCCCAGTACTTTCATGATTTCTCCTTGATATTCAAATCGATTTGGCCATTCGGCATCGCATGATGTTTCTGCAAGCGGGTTGAAACACTTGTGCTCATAGCAAGTCTTCTCTTTTCATGCTGCATGCGTCATATTATGGTTCACTTCCTTATTTGCATGCAAAGCCCTTCAGTTGAGCTTGGACGAGTAATTGAGTAATAAATTCAAATTATGGATACTGGCTATACTTTCAGTCGCCATGTTGTTGCTTGCGGCAATTGTTCCACCCATTCCGCAACCCCCGTCATACCACCATTTCGCCGATAGCCGTGACTGTTTGGGCATTCCAAACTGTTTTAATGTAATCTCCAATTTCGCTTTTCTCTTCGTGGGAGTCGCAGGGCTGGTATTTTTGCTGAACTCTCGAGGTTCGCCCGCGGCAAAGGCCTTTACCCTGTCGTCCGAACGCTGGCCTTTCGTGATTTTGTTCCTGAACGTGGCCCTGGTATGCTTCGGTTCAGCTTACTACCATCTGGCTCCTGACAATGATCGCCTGATATGGGACCGATTACCCATTGCAATCGGCATCATGGCGCTGTTGGCGGCAACGCTCAACGACCGAATCGGTCCAAAAGCAGGGACACGCCTTCTGCCTGTCCTGATGGCAATCGGAGCGGGTACCGTACTGAACTGGTATTGGAGCGAACAGCGCGGGGTGGGCAATCTGAACTTTTACGTAGTCGTGCAGTTCTATTCGTTGCTGGTCGTCGTTCTCCTGGGTGTTTTTTTCCACTCGCGCTATACCCGCGGACGAGACATCTACGCTGCGCTGGGGCTTTATGCCCTTGCCAAGGTTGCGGAATTCACAGACCGGCCGATTTATGCTCTCGGACACGCAATCAGTGGACACAGCGTAAAGCATCTGCTTGCCGCTTGTGCCATCTACTGCGTTTTACGCATGCTGAGGAAACGTGAACCTTTGCAGGGAACAATGGAGGAAGCAGCACCTCGTTCTTCCGGCCTTCCCTGACGATGTGACGATCTGGTTAACGTCTGGTTAAAGGAAAGAAGGAGAATGAAGTGCACCTTATAGAAGCTTACGAACGGATGGGTGGGGAAGCAGTCATCCGCCGTTTGGTAGACCGTTTTTACGACCTGATGGATGAGGATCCCGATTATTACGGCATACGCAAGCTTCATCCGCAGGACTTGACCAGTTCCCGGGAGAAGTTGTTCATGTTCCTCTCAGGTTGGACCGGGGGGCCAACACTCTATACCGACAAGTATGGCGATCCTCGTCTGCGCAGCCGCCATATGCCTTTTCCGATTGGCACTTCCGAGCGCGATCAATGGTTGGGCTGCATGTATCGCGCCATGGTGGATATCGAGCTGGATGAGGTTCTGTGCAAGAAGCTTGCCATGGCGTTCGATCAGACTGCCGACTTCATGCGCAACCAGCCGGAATAAAACCGATGTAAGGGTTGCGCGAATAGCGGGGTGGGAAATGCCCCGCTGCTGTCCTTCAGAACATGGATGAAACGACTACTTCCCCCTGAAATAAGCGCTGGAACCGGTCGTGTTTCCAAATGAATCGCGCCTGCTGTTCCCTCCGCTACTGGTTCTGGCGGCTCTGGTACTGCTCGCTGTATTACCCCATGTATCTCGATTACCGGCAGGTGAACGGCTCTGCCCGGCCTTCCAGTCTCCATCGGATCTATAAGCGTTGCTCCGGTGCGGAACATCGCTGGCCCAGGTACGGCTACGCTTGTGAGTAACACTCGGTAAGTTCCTGGGTGCTCCAGTACCCGCGCTTGCGCGCGGCTTGAATTTCGGTTCGAGACCCGGTACCACGTGAGAGGTTATTCGCTGCCCGGTAAAGCGTTCGATTTTTTTCAGATGGATTCCATCCTTGCTCGAAGCGAATGAAACCGCAATTCCTGACGCCCCCGCGCGTCCTGTCCGCCCGATGCGATGCACATAATCTTCGGCAAATTTCGGCAGATCAAAATTGATGACGTGGGTAATGCCTGCTACATCGATTCCCCGCGCGGCTACATCGGTCGCGACCAACACTCTTATGCCGCCCTGGCGCAGTTTTATGAGAGTACGGTTGCGGTCGCGCTGGCTCATGTCCCCGTGCAGGGCGGCTGCCGCATGACCCTGGGCGGAAAGACCGTCGGCGAGCATATCCGCATCACGTTTGGTGGCGGTAAAAACGATGGCTTGTTTGAGCGCTATATCCCGAAGCAGGTGATCCAGCAACTGGTTTTTGTGGGAAATGTCGTCCACGTAATGCAGCCGTTGTTCGATATTGTTCAACCGGGCCTTGGAGGTGGCGACCTGGATGCGTTTCGGTGAATTCAGCAGACGTGCAGCCACATTATCCATTGCACTGTCCAGGGTGGCTGAAAACAGCAGGGTCTGGCGGGTTGCAGGAGTGGCCGATGCGATTCGCTCAACATCCTCTATGAAGCCCATGTCGAGCATGCGATCGGCCTCGTCCAGTACCAGCATTTCCAGGCGGGAAAAATCGATCCGCCCCCGTTGGATGTGGTCGATCAGCCGCCCTGGAGTGGCCACAAGAATATCGACCACCTGCGAGAGCAGCTTGTTTTGCAGCGGGTAAGGCATACCACCAAGTATGCTCACCACTTTCGCCCGCGGGAGGTACTTCCCATATTTGGCAGTGGCTTCGGATACCTGGAGTGCAAGTTCCCGCGTTGGTGTCAATACCAGCACGCGGGGTCCGCGGCTACGCACCTGGGAAGGGGAAGCCAGCCGGTGCAGAGCGGGCAACATGAAAGCAGCAGTTTTGCCGGTGCCGGTCTGGGCTGATGCCAGGACATCATGCCCCGTCAGCAATTCGGGAATGGCTTGTTCCTGAATGGGGGTAGGCGAGGTATAGCCCGCATCATTGATGGCTTTAAGAATGAGCGGATGGAGATTTAAACTTTCAAAAGACACGTTGTTTTTTCCTGTTGAATGAAAAAGTGTGCATCCTCATAAAAACCCGGGTTTCCGTGCCTCAGCCCCTACTTGGAAGGATTTTGCGCCAAGAGAGTTGCGACAAGACTGTCGATTTCTGCACAGGGATGTTTTTCATCCCATTTTGTGTCTGAGTCAGGTGATCCGGTATTGATTCTTGGATGCGCTCTCGAGCGCGCAAGCAGGACGTACCCTCGAAAATGGACGGGCTGTTGGTCGGCCAGCGCACATACATAAGAAACCGCTTGAAGCACCCGCAAAGGGCTGATCAAGCGTTTCAAACATCGCCGCTAACCACGGTGCCGCCAATTTCCGCTGGAAACTTGAAAATCGAAAAAGCTCTGAAACGGTCAGGAACGATGGACCGAAAAAAGCCGTGATGCTATTAGGGCTTTTCGTCGAAGCGCGGAGTATACAGGAAACTGGAGCCTGTATAGAAATTTTTATGTGGATAAATGCATGAAGAGAGTATGAAAAGCGCAGACGGAAAAGAAATTGGGTGGGAGCAGGGGCGATTTCGTTTCCGGGAAAATTCATTCAGCAGAAAAAGTTTTTCTGTAAAGACAGCCTTGCGACTTGCGGTGGGGAGATTATGGGGCGCTTCCGTGAAACCAAGTCTTTGGAATCCGGGTTCATTGGGGTCTCCCGCAAAGTTTCATGCTTCCTCGAGATTGAGGGCATGCGCGAATTGGTTGGGATGGTGAGATTGTCAGCTGGAACAGATTCAGCACAGACCCAACGGAGTCTGTTCCAGCTTGGCAAGCCGTCATGCAAAAGTCAGCATTCGAAGCCTACACTTTCTCCAGGACTTTGTCGCTTCCCGGGGGAGTAGTGTCGGTGCGAGGAAGCACGGGCCTGGCAGTAATCTGCCGTTTCAGGTTCTCTATCTCGGGTTCATTCAACGTTTCGACCCGAAGTAGCTCCTCCGCCGTCCGGTCGAGCAGCGCGCGATTGTTTTCCAATATCTCTATCGCCCGCTTCAATGCCCCATCGACGAGCGCACGCACGGTGTTGTCAACCGTGTTTGCCGTATCTTCGCTATAGTCCCGGCTTTGCGGCATGGGAATGCCGGGTTGCAGAAACTGCGACCGTTCCCGGTCATACGCAACATTCCCGAGAGCTTCGGTCATTCCATACCGGAGCACCATCGCACGGGCGAGGTCGGTTGCGCGGACGATGTCATCCGATGCACCGGTCGATATTTCGTTGAATACCACACGTTCGGCCGCTCGTCCGCCCATCATCACCGCCATTTTGTTTTCCAACTCTACCCGGGTCATCAGAAACCGGTCTTCAGTGGGCCGCTGTACCGTGTAGCCTAGCGCGCCTATTCCACGTGGGATAATAGAAACCTTGTGCACCGCATCGGTTCCCGGCAAGGCGAGCGCCACCATCGCGTGTCCCAGTTCATGAAACGCGACCACGCGGCGCTCTTCCGGATTGAGCAGACGGTTGCGCTTCTCAAGGCCGGCTACCACCCGCAAAATGGCGTTATTGAAATCTCCCATCGTCACGGCGGCGCCATTCCTGCGGGTGGCAAGCAGGGCAGCTTCGTTGACCAGGTTGGCGAGATCAGCACCCGTAAACCCCGGCGTCAAAGCTGCGACCTGCTCTTTTTTTACATCAGGATCGAGCTTCACCTTTTTCAGATGCACAGCAAGAATCTGCTCTCGCCCCAGTTTGTCCGGCCGATCCACCAGCACTTGGCGGTCAAATCGCCCTGCCCGCAACAGGGCGGGGTCGAGGATTTCGGGCCGGTTGGTCGCTGCGAGCAGCACCACGCCACTTTTAGGGTCGAAACCATCAAGCTCGGCCAGCAGTTGATTCAGCGTCTGCTCCTTCTCGTCATGACCCCCAAGCCCATAGGCGCCCCGAGCTCGTCCAAGCGAATCCAGTTCATCGATAAAGATGATGGCAGGCGCCATCTGGCGCGCTTGTTCAAACAGGTCGCGCACACGCGCAGCCCCAACCCCGACAAACATCTCTACGAACTCGGAACCGGAGATCGAGAAGAACGGAACATTCGCCTCGCCTGCCACGGCACGGGCCAGCAGCGTCTTGCCTGTACCCGGTGGACCCACCAGCAGGATACCCTTGGGTACCCTCCCGCCCAGGCGGCTGTATCCGGCAGGATCCTTCAAAAAATTGATGACTTCTTCCAGTTCTTCCTTGGCTTCATCCACTCCGGCCACGTCTGCGAAAGTTACCTTGGTTTCTTTCTCCACGAAAACTTTGGCGCGGCTCTTGCCGATCGACATCAACCCGCCGGTCATGCCGCCTGGATTCATGCGGCGGATGATAAACAGCCATATCCCGAAAAAAATCGCCATCGGCAATAGCCACGACAGCAGATCGCGCATCCAGGTGCTCTGAACCACGCCCGTGTACGTCACGTGATGTTGATCGAGCTTATCAGCCAGCTCGGGTTCCACCCGCGTGGTCACGAAATCCTTCAACCCGTCGGCGCCTTCCCCCTTCAGGGTGCCATAAATATGATTTTCGGTGATGGCTATCTCCGCAATCTTGTCCTCATCCAGTAGGGTATGAAAGCGGCTGTAAGGAATGGGCTCGACCTTGGTATAGCGGGCATACATGCTTTGTATGAGCAGAATGCCGAGTACCGCAATAATGACGTACCAGAAGTTGATCTGGGTTTTTTTGTCCATGGGAAGTTGGGCCTTTTTATCCTTTTTATCCATCAGATATCCTTGCTCTCGTACTGTTATATTAGTAGACAGTCAAATGCCTGACTTTGTTCAGCATAGTATACGGAGGCTATAGCGCAAAGCGCCGCGCGCAGGTTGGATAGACCGCAGGTTGTGTAGACTATGGGAGGAGAGAGCTTGCCAAACAAAGGCTTGACGCGACCGGGTCGCATGCGCTTTACTCAGGAAAATTGCTTATATCGCTGGTCTGCTATTCTTTGATTCTGACGGTCCGCCTGTGGGGACAAAGATTTACCTTATTCCGCAGGCTTACATGCAAAGCCTGCCTTTCATTTGCGGGCTTCCAGTAGTGTTTATACAGCCCTTCTTGCATTTGCCCGTCTTGAAATTCTTGTTTTCTCTTCTGGCGGATAAAGCGTGTCTTTACCTCGGGGTGATCATTTTGCTCATGCTGAGTAACGGCACGGTCGAAGCGGGTCTTTTCGGGGGTCTCTTCGGAGACGATGCTCCGCCCCCCTCCATCGGACTTTCCGCTCCGGAGCCCGTGGCGGATCTGCTGAAAACACATTTCCGTCTGCCGACAGAGGCTCTGGAAGACGAAACCGCACGCGCCACTTTCATGCGGCGCGCCCAGCGCGAAATCAGCGAATTGCTCGCCACCGAGGGTTATTTCATGCCCAGGATAACATTGCATCTCTCCACACCCGGCGAGATACCGCAATTGGAAGTCGCGCCGGGACCGCGGACAATGGTTGTCGGGGTGCATATCGAGTTCAAGGGAGATCTGAGTGTTGATGAACCTGGACGGGGCGCACGGATTGAAAAGCTCCGATCTGCCTGGTCCCTCAAGGAAGGCCAGCCCTTTCGCTCCCCTGCCTGGGAAGAGGCCAAATCGGTATTGCTATCCAATGTCGCAGGAGAGGATTATGTCGCAGCGCAGATCGAGGAAAGCAAGGCGGAGATAGATCCTGATTCTTCGGAGGCGCGATTAATGGTGATAGTGAACTCCGGGCCGGCATTCCGCTTTGGCGATCTCGACATAAAAGGGCTTAATCGCTATGAACCCTCACTCATAAGCGGCCTTGCCCCATTTAAACCGGGGGACCTTTATCGCCGTGATCAATTACTCTCCTTCCAGACGAAATTGCAGAATCTGCCTCAATTCAGTTCCGCGGCTGTCAATATTCAACCTGACGAAGCAACGCATCAGGCGGCGCCGGTAGAGGTAGTGCTATCAGAGGCGAAGTCGAAGAGGGTAGGGTTCGGCGCAGGTTACAGTTCCAATACGGGTGCGCGTGGCGAGGTCACTTACACGAATAACGATTTGCTGAATAGCGCATTGAGACTAAATAGTGGATTGCGTATCGAGCAGAAACGCCAGAGCTTGACGAGCTCAATCGACAGCGTGGCGGATGCGTCGGGAACATGGTTTTCCTTGGGGGCGTCGGCGGATAGAACTTTCATCCAGCAACTGGAAACCATACGTCAGAAAGTCGGCGTCAGCCGCAACCAGCTCTTAGACAAGACTGAAACAAGACTTTCGTTGAACTGGCAGCGGGAAAACCGGGAGCCGGAAGGAGGCCTGGAGCAGATCAACCAGACCTTGGTGCTGGATGGCTATCTGCGCTATCGTTCTGTGGACAACCCGTTATTCCCCAGGGATGGCAGTGTTTCGGAATTGCGCATCGGAGGTGGCAAGCGGGAATTGCTGTCCGATCAGGACTTCTTGCGGACCTATGCAAGACATCAATTCTGGTATCCGGTGGGCAAGCGTGACGTGTTGTTACTGCGGGGCGAGCTGGGGTACACCTTTGCCCCTTCACGCTTCGGCATTCCCCAGGAATATCTCTTTAGAGCGGGCGGTATTCAATCTGTTCGCGGCTACGCTTTTCAGCGTTTAGGCGTGCGGGAAGGCAGTGCCGTGGTCGGAGGCAGGGTAATGTTCACAGGATCGATTGAATATAATCACTGGCTTACGCGTAATTGGGGTGCTGCCATCTTTACCGATGTGGGGGATGCAGCCGATACCATAGGTGGGCTGAATCCGGCTGTCGGATACGGTGGAGGGATACGCTGGCGTAGTCCTGTGGGGCCACTGGCGGTGGATGTTGCTCGCGGGCAGCGGGACGGAAAATTCCGCTTTCATTTTTCGATTGCCGTGGCGTTCTGACAGCGCATGAAGCCTGCAAGCGAACAGCGAATCCAGCATGCGTTCCCTAGCTTCCGCTGGTGGCAATGGATGTTGCTGGCGGCGATCTTCATCATCCTCGCGGTCGCAGGCTCCGCCCTCTGGCTGGCCACAAGCAACTCGGGCCTCGTCTGGCTCGGGTCGGCCCTGTCTCGCCTGAGCGCGGATAGCATTTCTTTTGAAGGGTTGGAAGGAAAACTGTCCCGATCCGTCAGCGTCCGGCGCATGCGCTTTTCCGGGGAAAACCTGCTTATCGTCGCACGGGAGGTGCAACTGGATTGGGAACCCGGTGCATTACGGTCGGGCCAACTCAAGATCATCGCCTTGACAGCGGGGGAAGTGGAAGTGGTTTCACTCCCTTCTCCGGAACCGGCAACACAGCCGGATAATCTGGAACTGCCCTTGTCGCTGGATGTGCGCAAGTTCGAGATCGGCGTCCTCCGTGTGATGCGCGAAAAAGGGGGCCTTCCGGTTTTTCGGGCACTGGACCTTGCCACGAAATTGACAAGTGATGGACACGTTCATCAGATTCCTGAACTGCGCGTCATGCTCGACTATGGCCGCCTCACTGCATCAGCCGAACTGAAAGGCGAGAAGCCTTTTCCCCTGGAAGGTCACGTAACCCTGGCAGGAATTGCCGTTCCCAAAGTGCAACAACCAGCCGGTACGTCGACGGAGAAATCGGAAGCACGCATTTCTGCCACCCTTGGCGGCGATCTGGCACAGATCGACGTGAAAATCGAGGGGCAGGGCGCCGGGCTGTCAGGGGAGGGAGACGCGCAATTGCGTCCCTTTGCCCCGTTTGTGGTGGGGGGCCTGCGGTTGTCACTGAGCGGTCTGGATCCTCATGTTTTTTCCGCTACGGCGCCTCAGGCCAAGCTTGATTTGCAGGCGGATTTGAATGAAAAAATGGCGGGCCAACTCGAAGGTACCCTGACCGTTAAAAACAGCAAGCCTGCCGCCCTGGATGCGGGCGGTCTCCCGGTGCTCGAGGCGCGCGCGGAGCCTGTGTTGTCAGCGGAATTGCTCCAGCTTCATGACTTGAAACTGCTGCTGCCAGGCGGCGGATCGATCATGGGTGATGTCGTATGGCAACTCACGGAGGCAAGCGGATCGGCGGATTTGCGCGTCCTGCAGGTTAACATGGCCAGGCTGGATACGCGCATACGCCCCACGAATGTCAGTGGATCGCTGAGACTCAGTGCCGATGTGAAGAGGCAGCAGGGAATATTGGCGCTTCATGATCGGAAGCTGAGTGCGAGTGTTCATATGACACTGGCGGACGATGTGCTGACACTGGAAAAAGTGCGCCTCAACCATGGGCAATCCCTGTTCACCGGTCAAGCCAGGATGGAGTTGAACGGGCAGCGGGAGTTTGACCTGGCGGGCAGCTTGCGGCGCTTCGATATTTCTGCGTTTTTACAGGGGCCTCGAACCGATCTCAACGCGACACTCAAACTGACAGGCGAACTGGGTTCAACCGGAACACGCGAATCTTCCCGAAAAGTTTCAGAACCGGCGGGTACGGCTCAGTTTGCAATCGCCAACAGTCACGTAGCGGAACAACCGGTATCAGGCAATGGCCGCATCGAGTTTGCAGGGCTCAGCCGGGCTAAAGGGGGAATCGAGTTAAACTTCGGCACGAACCGGCTTCTGGCGCATGGCGGTTACGGGCGTCCAGGTGATCAACTACAGCTTGAATTGAACGCGCCTGCGCTGGCGCAAATCGGCTACGGACTTGCAGGCTCACTGATGGCGAAGGCAATAATGGGGAGCAGTTCCGCCAGTTTTATCGAGAAGCCGCTTGAATTGGCGGATATAAGCTTTTACGCCACGGGAAAGGGTATCAAGCTCCCGAATGAGCATTATCTGGATAATTTCACTGCCGATGGCAAGCTGCACGGCGATGCGATCACGTTAAAGATCCTGGCTGCGGACTACCGGCTCCAGGCAAATCCCCGCCTGCAACAACTCAGTGTGGAAGTGGGGGGTAGTACTTCACAACACGAGATCCAGGTCTCTGTCCAACTGGTCGATGATCAGAGCCTGTTCCTCCGGGGCAGAGGGGGTCTCACCAAGATGGGGCAGTGGCCGGATGCCGAGTGGGCGGGGGAACTGGTGGAGTTGTCCGGGTCCGGTCGAGTTCCATTTAGCCTCAAAAATGCCTCTCCCGTGCGAATCGGCTCCAGCCACGCATCACTCGGTTTATCGAATATCGGCATCGCGGGAGGCGCAGTGCAGATTCGTGAAATCGATTGGAGCCCTGAAAGGTGGAGCACAAAGGGGCATTTTTCGGGGATTGGGCTGCGTCCCGGGGCTGGAGGGAAAAAGTCGGAGGGGGCTGCGGAGGCTGTGGCGGCAGCGAAGACCGTAAAGACTGCAGGGGCAAATGAAAACGCAGGTGCGGACGAGCGCAGGCGGTATGAAGCCGATCGGGGAGCAGCTTATGAAGCTCTCCGGCTACACGGAGAATGGGATATTTCAGCCGGTAGCCAACTGAAAGGTTTTATTGACATCGAACGCGAGGGTGGCGACTGGATATTGCCGGACGAGCCGCCGCTACCGCTGGGTCTGCAAATCCTCAGATTGTCCGGCCGGGCCACAGAGGGCCAACTGACCGCAGAACTCACTGCAAGAGGCAAGCGATTGGGCGAGGCGAACGCTCTTGTCTCCATGCCGCTGGCAAAATCAGTAGAGTCCGGGATGCACTGGACGATTTTGCAGGATGCTGCCCTCTCCGGGCACCTCTTTGTCAATATGCAGGATATTTCCTGGGCGGGTCCCGCTATTGACGACAGCATCAAAACCGGCGGTGCAGTCGCATTGCAGGCAGATGTGATCGGGACGTTTGGCAAGCCGCGTCTGGAAGGAAAGATACAGGGAGATAATCTTGCGGTTGCCTCGCTGGAGCATGGCGTGCGGCTTGAACAGGGAAAGCTCGCCGCGCATTTTGACGAGAAATCCCTTCACATGGACATCCTGAATTTCTCGTCACCGCATCAATCCCCTCCGCAGGACCCTCTGTTACGGCACCTGGAACTCGCAAAAGGACCGGGTACTTTGCGGGCGTCGGGAGTCATGGATTTTACCGGGGAGCGCGGCAGTGTCGAAATTACCGCCAATCTTGTTCCGTTGGCTCAACGGCCCGATCGCTGGATTATTGCTTCGGGAAGCGGTAATGCCACGCTGGAACACAATATGCTCACCCTCAAAGGGAATCTCATGGCGAATGCAGGCCTGCTGGCGCAGCCTACCGCAGGTCGTCCTCATTTGCCCGATGACGTGATTATCATCGGCCGGGACGCGCCGGATGGACCGCAATCCGAGCGCAGGGGATTGCGTATCGATGTTGAAGCTACCCTCGATCTGGGCGAGCGGTTCTACATTCATGCCTCGGGGCTGGAAGGCAGGCTTGCCGGACAATTGCATTTGAGGGGCGAGCCTGGACAGAAGCTCCGTACTGTCGGCACCATTACCGCTCAGGATACGAAATTCGAGGCCTATGGGCAGGACCTGACTGTGGAGCGAGGCATCGTGAGCTTTCAGGGTTCGATCGACGATCCGGCACTGAACGTGCGTGCAGTGCGCAAGGGGTTGGCAGTGGTGGCAGGAGTGGAAGTGACTGGCAGCGTGCGTCATCCCGTCATACGGCTGGTGTCGACGCCGGCCGTGTCCGATCTGGAGAAACTCTCGTGGATTACGCTGGGGCGGGCTCCGGGAGGCAAGGCAGACGCCTCATTATTGCTTGCCGCGGCCGGCTCCATTCTCGGAGGGCAGTCCGGCGGTGTGACCGATAAAATAACCCGGGCACTGGGAGTAGACGAGCTATCGATCCGGCAGGCGGGAAGCGATCCATTGACCGGACAAATCGGCACGATCGGCAAGCGCCTGTCGAAGGAGGCTTACATCAGCTACGAACAAGGCCTTGCCGCGGCGGCGGGTGTGACGAAGCTCACCTATGCGCTAACTCCCAAGATCACGTTAGTTGCCCGTGCGGGAATGGATAATGCGATCGATGTGCTTTATTCGCTCAGTTTCGATTGATTGAATCCGTGCCGAGTGCGCGAAAAAGGCCGGGAATCAATCAGATTCCCGGATGAACAAACCTCGTATCCGCGTCATAAGAATACCCTTCCTGCTTATTCTTCAGTTGCAGATGCCCGCACCGGAAAGCCCGGAGAATAACGCATCACCATTTCGCCTGGCCTGAGCAGGCTTCCACCGGAAAAGCCTCACCGCTCAGCATGAGTGTGGTACCGAACAGAGGGAACGTATTTTCGTTCTTAAAATTCGGGTTCTGCTCTAATTCGAGTCGGTGATTGATCTGGGATCAAAGGGATAGACTGCATTGGAGTGCAGTTGTGTCTCCATTGAAAATCTCGTAGTCCTCGATCGCTGCGGCATCCGACATACTCTGGCTGGACTTGCAGACGTCGGCCTGTAGAAACAGGAAGTGCTCTCGCTTGCGCCCTCTTCTGTTTCCTTACCGGCAGGTGCTTCGCGACCGGCTTCAATGAAAGGGGAGGAGTATGAAGAAGAGAATTGCCCTCATCAGTGAACACGCTTCACCCATCGCGGCAATAGGGGGTACGGACACCGGCGGACAAAATATCGCGGTAGCCGAACTGGCCCGGCATCTTGCCGCCCTCGGCTACGAAATTGACGTCTTTACCCGCTGGGATGACCGTCGTGTTCCAAAAATCCTCAACTGGCGGGATGGCATACGCATCGTCCATGTGGAAGCCGGGCCCGTCACGTTCATTCCCAAGGAAAAGCTGCTGCCTTATATGCCTGCCTTCACGCGGGACATCCTGCGGTTTATCAAGGCAGAAAACAATCGCTACAAGCTCGTTCACGCCCATTTCTTCATGTCCGGGCTGGTGGCGGCGGATATCAAGCGAAAACTGGGTATTCCTTTCATCGTTACCTTTCACGCTCTTGCAAAAGTGCGGAGGCTTCACCAGGGGGGGAATGACTGGTTCCCGGACGAGGGTTTTGCCATCGAAGAAAGGGTGATAACAGAAGCAGACCAGATTGTCGCCTTGTGCCCGCAGGATCGCGATGACCTGGTCAATCTCTATGAAGCTGATCCGGGAAAAATAACGGTTATTCCAAACGGATTCAGACCGGATGAGATCTATCCTCTCGACAAGCTGTTCGCGCGCATGGCACTGAAACTCGATCCCAAGGAAAAGATCATCCTGCAACTGGGGCGCATGGTGCGGCGAAAAGGTGTCGATAACGTCATAAAAGCGCTGGGCTACATGCGGCGCGAGCATAACTTCGAAGCACGTCTCCTGATAGTGGGCGGGGAGTCGGATGAGCCCGATCCAAAAACAACGCCTGAAATCGGTCGCCTGCAAAAACTGGCTGAAACAGAGGGTGCGGGCGATCTTGTGACGTTTGTCGGGCGCCGCCCGCGCGACATGTTGCATTACTACTATAGCGCGTGCGACGTATTCACGACCACGCCCTGGTATGAACCGTTCGGGATCACCCCGCTTGAAGCAATGGCCTGCGGGACGCCCGTGATCGGTTCAAATGTGGGGGGCATTAAATCCACCGTCATGGATGGCAGGACGGGCTTTCTCGTGCCACCTAACGACCCCGCATCGCTTGGCCGCCGCATCATAGAGCTTTTGAGCAGCAACAAGCTCATGACGTATTTCAAGGAAAACGCCATCCGCCATGTCAATCAGAATTACACCTGGATGAAGGCAACGCATCTCACGGCCAACATGTACGAGCGGATTGCAACCCAGAGCCCGCTGCGGGCGGATGACGAAGAAGATTCCTTGTCCTACATCGACGACTCCTTCGGGTCATTAATAGAGACTATTGAAAAGTCCAGGCGGAAAATCCGCCTTGCCATCCTCGATTCGGCCCAGGCTATTTACCGGTCGTTGGCACGCGGCGGAAAGGTATTGGTTTGCGGCAATGGCGGGAGTGCCGCCGAAGCGCAGCACTTTGCAGCCGAACTCATGGGGCGGTTCGAGGCGAACGGTCGTCGCGGCTTGCCCGCAATGGCACTCACTGCCGATACCGCCTTTGTGACCGCCTGGTCGAACGACTATACATTTGACGATGTGTTTGCCAGACAGGTCGAAGCACATGGGCAGCCGGGAGATGTTCTGGTTGTCATCAGCTCGAGCGGGCAGTCAGTCAACCTGGTCAAGGCGCTCCGGACTGCGCGCCGGCGCGAGATGTTCTGCATCGGCCTGCTCGGCAAGGAGGGCGGTCCTGCCAGCGAACTGACTGATGTCGGCATCATCGTTCCGTCAAACGAAACTTCACGCATCCAGGAAGTACAACTGCTTGTTCTCCATGTGCTGAGCCATCTTATCGAGCAGCAAATCGTGGTGGACGACCTGAATACCGTTCAGATAACGGAAGAGTGGTCAATAAAGCACTTTCAGGTCCAGGAAATGGCTAAAAACGTTAATAAGAGGAAAATCAAGCATGAATCAACAAAGTGTGACTGACAAAGTCGTTATTGTAACTGGCGCAGGCCAGGGGTTAGGCGAGGCGATCGCAAACACGCTCGGCGCGGCAGGAGCAGTCGTCTGCGCCTGCGATATCAAGGAAGACAAGGTGAAAAACGTGGCCCAGGCCATTAACGATGGGGGCGGCACGGCTTATCCATTCATGCTGGATGTACGCAACGCGGAGGATATTCGGCAGACTGTCGATGACATCATGGCCGAGCATGGCCGCATCGACATCCTGATCAACAACGCCGGTACTGACATGACACTGGGGATTGAAGATTTAAGCGTGACCGATTGGGACCGGGTGGTGGACGTCAATTTATGCGGTCCCTTCCTGTTGTCGAAAACTGTCTATCCGCTTCTCAAGCGTCAGGGCAAGGGTCATATCGTCAACATTGCCTCGACAGCCGCGAAGCGTGTCTGGACGGAGGCAAGTGCCTACCATGCGAGCAAATGGGGCCTGCTCGGTTTCAGCCACGCACTGCACGCGGAAGGACGCCGGGATAATATCAAGGTCACTGCGGTAATAGCAGGCGGAATGCGCACGCCTTTTATCATGGACAGGTTCCCCGATACCGATCCAAACGTTCTCCAGGATCCAAAAAACGTGGCGGATACCGTGCACTTTGTCCTGACACAACCCGACGAGACGGTGATTCCCGAAGTTATGGTTCTTCCGATGCGGGAGACATCGTGGCCGTAGTGCTTACGGAAACTGAAACCGGAAAGGCGGTGTTTATCGACAAGGACGGTACCCTTGTTCGCGACGTACCTTACAACGTCGATCCGCGATATATCCGGTTGACCGTGGGTGCGGGTCCAGCCCTCCGGAATATGAAAAATGCGGGTTATAAATTGATTGTCATTTCCAATCAATCCGGGATCGCCAGGGGCTTGTTCGAGGAAAAGGATTTATTTCCTGTTAACGGCTGCATCCAGTCCTTGCTGGCGCAATATGACGTTTCCATCGACGCTTTTTATTACTGCCCGCATGGGCCGGCCGATGGTTGCCAATGCCGTAAGCCGATGCCGGGAATGATTTTAAAGGCTGCCAAAGATCAGGGCGTGCACCTGCAAGCCTCCTGGATGATCGGCGATATCCTGAATGACGTGGAAGCGGGAAATCGCGCGGGCTGCCGCACGATTCATCTGGATAACGGTAACGAGACGGAGTGGGTAAAGGGTAGCGATCGAGAACCCGTGTATTCGGTAAGGGATTGGATGGAAGCAGCGGAAATTATTTGTCAGGGTGCCAACTGCGATACCGTGCGCGGGGAGGTCGCCCACTGCTGATACTGGCAGTTTTCTCGATTGCTCACTGGAATTTGCTTTGACCCCGTATAGCCTACAGACGACACATTCCAGGTAAAAGGAGGCAGCATGAACAGCAATTATCTTGCCACTATCCATCGCTTTAGCGGTTTGAACGTACTGGTAATCGGCGACGCGATGCTCGATGTGTATCTCGACGGGGCGGCAAACCGTATCTGCAGGGAAGCGCCTGTTCCTATCGTGGATATCAGGGATGTCAAGGCAGTGCCGGGAGGGGCAGCTAATACGGCAGTAAATCTGGCACAACTGGGTGCCACAGTCCACTATCTTTCGGTTGTCGGATGTGATCACGAGGCCGAGTTGCTGAAAGAATCGCTCGTCAGTCATGGCCTCGACATTTCCCTGGTTATCTGCGATCCAACCCGTCGGACGCTTACCAAACAGCGTGTCGCCGCAGGCACCCAACTGCTGGTGCGTTTTGATGCCGGCACGACGGAACGGGTATGCAATAAGCATGAACAGCAGATGATCGATACCTTGAACGAAAAGTTTCATGAGATGGATGCTGTCGTTGTCTCCGATTATGGATATGGCATTCTCACGGACAGGGTGATCGATGCTCTGCGTGCTTTGCAGAAAAAAAAGGAAAAAACTCTGGTAATCGACGCAAAATCGCTCGATAAATACAGCCGGGTTGGGGCGACCGTGGCCAAGCCGAACTACCAGGAACTCGTCACGCTGCTTGCCATCACGGAACCGGCGCCTGTCGGTCAGCGTTCGGAGCAGATCAGGCTCTATGGACAGAAGCTGCTCAAAAAAACCGGAACGAAATATGTGGCCGCTACCATCGATATCGAAGGCGCATTGCTGTTTCAGCACGGCAAAGAGCCTTATCGCACCTTCTCCAAACCGGTAGAGAACACCAGGGCCGCGGGAGCAGGGGACACTTATGTAAGTGCGCTCACGCTGGCACTTGCCACCGGATCTTCCATTGAAGTGGCGGGTGAGATTGCCAAGTCTGCGGCGATGGTGATACTTCAAAAATCCCACACCGCGACCTGCACTCAGAACGAACTGCGGCATTATCTGGGAAGCAGCAGTAAATATATCCCCGACTGGCAAGGCTTGAATAATCGCTTGGCTGCGTTCAGAAAAGAAGGCAAGCGCATCGTGTTTACCAACGGGTGTTTCGACCTCCTTCATAGCGGCCATGTCAGCTACCTTGAACAGGCGCGGGATCTGGGCGATGTCCTCGTGCTGGGCCTCAATTCCGATGCGAGCATTAAACGCCTGAAAGGGAGCAATCGCCCCATCAACAACCTGTACGAACGTATCCGCATACTGTCCGGATTGGAGTCGGTGACACTCATGACGTCATTCGAGGAAGACACTCCGATCAATCTTCTGGAAGTCATTCAGCCGGATCTGTATGTAAAAGGCGGCGACTATACGATCGAAACGCTTCCCGAAGCGCCGGTTGTCCAGGCATATGGTGGAAAAGTGGAAATCATGCCTTTTGTCCAGGATAGATCCACGACAAACATCATTTCCAGGATCAAAAGCATGGACAAACAGGTTGCATAGCCGGGAAACCAAAGTGTTTGCCGAAGCTTGGAAAAATTACAGGAACATATTATGTGTCCGCCCGGACAACATGGGCGACGTGCTGATGAGCCAGCCAGCCATGCGGGCACTCAAGGAATCGGTTCCGGGCAGAAAAATAACGTTACTGACTTCCACCGTGGGAGCATGCATTGCTCCCTTCATTCCAGAAGTGGACGAAACGATTCCGTTCGATGTTCCCTGGGTAAAGACGACCGAAACCAATGGAGCGCAACGATTGCTGGCGCTTGCTGGTAAATTGCAAGCCCTTCAGTTTGATGCCGCGGTAATCTTTACCGTCTACAGTCAGAATCCGCTGCCCGCGGGCATGCTGTGCTACCTGGCAGGTATCAAAACCGTTCTGGGCTATTGTCGTGAAAACCCCTATCAGCTTATCAATCAGTGGGTGCCGGACAGGGAACCGCTCGATTATGTTGTCCACGAGGTCGAACGGCAGCTTCGGCTGGTCGAGATGGTCGGTGCGAAAACCTCCGATACAAGGCTCTTGCTGAAAATTCCGGAGGAGACGCGGAAAGAAGCAGCGGAAAAGGTATCGAATATATTAAATGCTGTTGGCATCCGGGCGGGCATGCGCTGGCTCGTGCTCCATGCCGGGGTTAGTGAAGAAAAGCGCCTTTATCCAGCCAATGATTATGTAACGGCCTGCCAGTCGCTCATCAGGCAAGGTTATAAAATCCTGCTCACAGGCAGTGGCAGCGAGCGTGGCTATGTGGATCAGATCGCCCGCCAACTCGGGCCAACTGTGGTGAATCTCGCCGGTGAGCTATCCATTGCAGAACTCATTGTCCTCATCGAAGCGGCGTCCGTTCTGGTGTCGAATAATACTGGTCCTGTCCATATTGCCGCAGCCGTCGGCACCCCCGTAGTGGTGCTGTACGCGATGACCAACCCTCAACATACTCCGTGGCAGGTGCCGAGCAAGGTGCTTTACTTCGAGGTGCCGCCGGAATTGAGGACAAAGAACCGGCTGCTTCAGTCTTTTCCCGGAGTATCCACACCCAGGGCTTCGCCGGAGGCAATAGTGGCGGGTGTAGGTGAGCTTGTTTCTCCACAAAGGAGAAAATATAGATCCATCATTCCCGGTTTGACCCGGAATCCAGTCCAAACTTTTAGCAGCCTTCCTGATGTTGCAGTGGCCGCCTGCTTCACTCCGCATAATGAAGTCAGCCTTTGCTCGCCTGATAGATATAGCGAGGATATATGAAGCAAGCACAAACCCGGGTTGTATTTATATTGCGTCGTTCTGGGCCTAATCCGGGATCCAGGCGGAAACAACAACGGCAGGCCGCGCATGCTACTGCATTCCGTCCCTTGCGCTCCGAGGACCGTTTTGTTCATTCGCCAGATCAATAAACAAGGGCTACATGATGCGGGCAGGCGTTACCGTAGTCATTCCTTCCTACAATCGCCCTACGGCCTTGGCGGTGACGCTTACGGGGCTTTGTTTCCAGCAATACCAGGATTTTGCTGTCGTTATTTCCGACCAGAGCGACCTCCCAGTCTATAGGGATGCCTCTGTGCAGACGGCAATTCGCCTTCTGGAAAAAAAAGGCCATGCGGTGCAGCAACTGACCAATCTGCCTCGTCGCGGCTTGGCGCAGCAACGGCAGTTCCTGCTGGATACGGTCGATTCGTTATACTGTCTTTACCTCGACGATGACATTCTGCTGGAGTCTTTCGTTCTGGGAAACATGCTGCAGGCGCATCAGGAAGAAGAGATCGGATTTGTCGGGCAGGCAGTCATCGGGTTGTCATATCGGGACGATTGCCGGCCTTCGGAGCAGGCGATCGAGCTATGGCACGGACGCGTTGAACCGGAGATTATTACCCCCCAGCACGCAAGCTGGCAGCGCTACAGCTTGCACAATGCCGCCAATATCCTTCATGTGCAGGAAAAACTGAAATTGACTCCGGAAACCCAGAAAAAATACAAGATCGCCTGGGTGGGGGGCTGCGTGCTGTATGACACGGAAAAGCTACGGGAAACGGGCGGGTTTGAATTCTGGCAAGAGGTGCCGCAAGAACATGCGGGGGAGGACGTTCTTGCGCAGTTGAGGGTCATGAAGCGCTACGGCGGCTGCGGCCTTATCCCCTCCGGCGCCTACCATCAGGAAGCGCCAACCACCGTAGTCAACAGAAATTTCGATATTCCGAAAGAGCTGGCCCTGTGAGCAGTAAACAACATAGCTTCAGTAAATAACCGACGTCATTCGGGGCTTGACCCGGAATTCAGTCGAAAACGCAGTTTCGCAAGTTCACATCCTACATGCCCCCTCAAGGTATAGCGATTATGCCATTTAATATTGAATTAAACAAAGCGCCTATGAAAAACCAGAAGATCAGCTTGCCCGAACAGGGCATTTTTTTTATCGAGGAAATAGAACAAATAGCAAGGTCAGCCGGAGGCATTATCAAAGCGCACTACACTCAAGGTGTGATAGCCGAATTCAAATCCCTCCGGCAGGTCGTGACAACCGCCGACAGGGAATCCGAGCAATTCCTGAAAGAAGCGCTGCTGCAACTCTACCCGTGCCATTTCTATGGAGAGGAAAGCGGTGGAGTCATTATCGAGCAAGGCGACCAGTGGGTCGTTGACCCATTGGATGGGACGGAAAACATGACTGGATATCCGCCACTTCTTGCTGTCTCTATCGGGCTTCTTCGCAATGGAACGCCTGTCCTAGGCGTAGTTTACGACCCGATTCACGACATCCTGTATAGCGCACAGCAAGGGGGTCTGCTAAAAATAAATGGAGAAGTTACGCAACTGAGGAAACGTACTGACCCGACAAACGCAGTTGTGGGACTCGATTTTTCCTCTGAAATGCAGACGCGCCCGGAAACACTCGATCAGCTATCGCGCGTATTGCAACAGGCACGCGCAGTAAAGGTATTGGGGGCGCCGGTACTATCGCTGGCAGAAGTTGCGGCGGGACGGCTAGACCTGTTTTTCCGTCCGTCTACGAAACTGACGGACATGGCAGCAGGCGTCTGCATGATCAGGGCAGCGGGAGGTAAGGCGGTTGATTACGAAGGTGAGGAGTGGACAATCCATTCGAAAGGAGTCATTGCGGGGTCTTCCGGGATGATAGAAGCCTATATGCCTTGTTTTTACATAACTTGAACTTAACAGAAGGAGGTTCGGTGCGATTTTGAACCGAGCATTGAGAGCGACCGCTGTTGCTAGGTTCAAGCCCCTTTAAGAAGTAGGAAGTTATCAAAATTCGCCGTCTGATTATGCTGCTGTAAAACAACACCTAATAATAACCCAGGGGTTATAGCAGATTATGGCCGAGGAAAAAGAGCCAGAATTGCCAGACTTAGCGCCGGCAGGGTTGACCTTACTTTTCATATTTGGGCTCTTGATGTGGTATGACGTGCCACGCGAGAACGGCCGTCCCTTTGACCCATACACTCAAAATCAAGTCCCGCATATCAAAGAATACGCCTACGAAAGCTGGCTGTGGCAGGACCCTTTTGGCGTTGATCTGGACTCTAATACCCAAAAAAATGAATACTACATTGAGTTTAATGACAGTTTAGAAAAGAGATCTAACGTCCACTATAAGGTACTTAAAAAGATGGATTTGGAACCCTTTGACCAGAAAGAAGAGTCCGAGGACCAATGCGAATATCAGTTAAATAAAATTTTAAATGCTTCCAGCAATGACCCGCGAATGCCTGGTATCAGTGAAAGCGGTGTAAAAATATTGGCTCCATTATTAAAAGTTCAACCTAATTCTTTAGAAAACAAAGAGCTGCGAACCAGGCAACGTTATGCAGTAATTGCCGGATTGATAGAATCAGGTTATAGCCCCTCGGAATCGGACCGTTTGCACTTTTGCTCCAGTAAAAAAAACAGTAGCAACAAAGGTCCTGATCAAAAGAGCAGTAGCAATAATAAATATGACGTGCGCTGGGAGCATTACTTTCATCAATCCAGAGATAAGCCAGACATTATTGTTGCCTGGATGAATAGCGAGATGTTTGAGACGGATGATGATGATCCGAAGTTGTCTCTTGATAAGCTTGCTTTTGTACCAGGTAATCTGCTCATACCCGGAAAGGAGGATAAGAATAATTTTTATCTATTTGATCTCAACAATATTTTTGGTCGAGATCATTTCGAGGAGATAACAGAAAAGCATAAGAATATCGCATTCATCAAACCCGCTGGCACAGGCAGCAAAGAACTTACTGAAAAATTAATTGGAAAATTAACTGAGGAGCTGATAAAGCGCCAGCATATTAAAGGACCATCTGACTTGATGGTCATTACAGAACAGGATTCAGAGAATGTACGTAACTTCTCACATAGCTTCCGCAAAACGCTCTGTAACTCCCTTGCTAAAGATATTAAAGATATCGAAGGGAAACAAATCATGAACGAGCCTATTGTTCCGTGTGCTCATGAAAGTGAAATAAAAAACGTCTTCTATCTGAAAGGCCTGGATGCCCACCAAACAATCCAAAAACAGGATAAAAATGAGGGTGAGCAAGCAACGAACAAACGGGCTGAGCGCCTTTCTGTTGTCGATATGGACAATCCAACGACCTTGGCTGTTGGCCCGAGACAGTTGGATTACTTTCATCGACTGGCAGAGGATATTAGAAACCCCCACAAGAAGATAAATCTAGAGAAACGTGATAGCGGGATAAAAGCAGTAGGAATCTTTGGCAGTGATATTTATGACAAGCTGCTGATACTTGGAGCCCTGCGGGCAGAAATGCCCAATATGCTGGTTTTCACAACTGATCTCGATGCGCAAATGCTTCATGCGAAGCACTGGCCCTCGACTAGAAACCTCGTTGTAGCTTCAAACTTCGATCTGCTACTTAACGAAAAATATCAGAGCACATTTCCCTCCTTTCGGGATAGTCAACAAACCAGCATTTTTTACCGCACAATCAGTATCGTCAAAGGTGATGTCGAAAAATCTGAAATTACCTCACCTCAAATTTTTGAAATAGGCCGTGACGTTTTGGTCCGCTTGTCCTCAATACAGGAGAAATACGAAGACTTAAATTATTACCATCCCCCCGACGACGCTGCGAAGCAGATCAAAACGGAGTTAACGTTGCTCACGTGGATCATATTTTCTCTTATTGCTTTCTATTGGAGAATACGCGCTCACTCAGACAGACTATCGATATACCTATCGTTTGGTACATTGGTGATATTTGCCATCGCTTTGTTTTCTGCGACTAAAGAGGTAGGAGAGCCGCTCAGCTTTACAGATGGTACCAGTCTTTGGCCTACCATATTCATACAAATTATTGCAATCTTCCTTGCATTGGCGTTTTTTTATAAGGCCAGGAAAGAGCTTGAGGAAAATTTTGATAGCCTGAATGTGGATGAAAATGCTCCTTTTTTTAAAATTGACCTAAAGGAACCCGAGCACCTTCATATTTTTAAGCTTCCCGAAAAGGGAAAACCACTTCCCGAAAAGGTTAAACTACTACTTCCTGAAAAGATTAAACCGCTGTTGCCGCGGCTAATCACCTGGGTTGAGTTTTTTCAGCCCAAGCTAAGACTGCCCATCATTATTTTTATATCCACTGCGATAGCTTATACAGTAAATGATGCCTACCCGGCAGATTTTCGGTTCTGGCCATGTTTAATCGGGCTCGTTCTCCTTACAATCTTCTTCTTAACTAGAACTTGGACTAAGAAGGACGAAGATAATTTTAACTTTGACTCTATCAAAGATTGGGTAGAAAAAGATAATCTCCAAGTAACAACTAAGGACGACAATAGTTTGTGGAGGGAATATTGCAAGTATAACCGGGCTGACCACTGTGTAAATCGAGCTGTCGCGATATGGTTATTCTTCGCCATCATTGAAACCATACTTATTTACATACTGCCGCCTTGGCCGTGGCCCTGTAGAGGTCCTACTTGTACATGGGTTTACTGGACAGGAGTCACGAGTTTTGTCGTAATCATGGTCCTGCTCTTTTTTATACTCGATGCGGTCAAACTGAGCTTTGTTTGGATCAGGAAGCTGCGTACACAACATCCCCTGCTCGATGATAAAAATGGTGAGGAAAATCTTAATGCTTTTAATAATCCACTTGAGTCACTTGAAAAGGTTATTGAAGTGGTTGCAGAAAGGACTCGGGTAGTGGATGAGCTTATTTATTATCCAATGCTCTGCATTATGTTGATGCTATTTGCGAAAATTACTTATTTTGATAATCAGGATTTTCCGCTTAGCAAGGCCATCACCTTTGCTGTGAGCATTTCGTTACTCTTTTTTTCAGGCTTCATGATTCGAAAAGTAGCCAAACAACTTAAGCTTTCCGTCCTTGAGCGCATCAAGAAACTACCCAAAAGTAATAAAAGCGACCGTATAAAAGCAGATGCAACTATTGAAAAAATAAACAGCATTTGCGAGGGCGCTTTTCAACCCATGTTCGAGCAACCCGTCATGCGGGCATTATTAATAATATTGGCGTCCATCAGTCTCTTTGCGAGTAAATATCTTGAGTTCTTTGGATAAAGTTCTTTGGATAATTCTACCCGCCTAATAGAAATTACCTCCCCTCCAGCAACGCTTTCAATTCATATTTTTCACGGTCGATTTCGCCTCGTGTACGCACGCCCAAACGTCTCAGTAGGGGTAAAGGCGGGCACCACCCCTGCAGCGAATGCTGCAGCAGGAATGAGAGTACAACCGTGGGTAACGCCAGCCATTTCCTGTTGACAGTCAGGCCAAGCAAAAGACCCGTCAAGGCCAGTGCCGATGCATTGGCTTCAAGTGCGCGCTCGATGTCCCACTCCTGCTCGAGCTCCTCAATGCGCCGATTGATGATTTCCTCGCTGCTGTTGGCATAACGTCGGATGTTGCTATTTGTTTGGCGGTCTATTTCGCGGTTCACATTTGGGGCTGTTGAGTGGCGAACGCGATCTCTGCTCGTTCGGTCTTCGGCATGTAACATGATTCGTTCTCCTTTGAAGAAGTGATCCCAGGGGAGAGATTCATTTAAGTTTCTGATGCCAGTGAACACATAACAGGTAAATCTTATTTTTATCTTTATTTTTGAAGACTTCTGTATGGAAAGACACAGTTGAGGCAGAAAAAAATATTGTTCAACCAATAATTCAATTAACCTGTCCTTTGCTTTTATCCTCTCTATAGCTGGATAAGATGCGGGCTAAGCAAAGAGGCGGGGATTAAGGTGAGAATTTATGCAAATCTCTCAAGAAGCCTCCGTTTCGGCCTTCGTCCCCTCGCACAAACCGACGAGCGTCGCGGAATCAATGATGTGTTCTTTCATGCTTGCCGCCACCTGAGTTTTATTTGCGCTTGCGGGTAAATCCAATACGACATCCAGGGCGAATAACTGGAAATGGTAGTGGTGGGTGCCGTGGAAGTATTTGGGACAAGGACCTTCATAACCGTGCGTCCCCCCATTGGCAATGCCCTCCGTCCCGCCCGCGGGAATACTGCCGGCTGAAACCGTTGTGGTGTCAGGGGGAATATTGAATACCAGCCAGTGTACCCAGGGAACTGGTGTTGCATCGCGGTCTTCCACGATCAGGACCAGGCTTTTCGTCTGTGGGGGAAGATCTCCAAACTCCAGGGGAGGGCTGACATTCTCACCCATGCAGGTATGTGGCTTGGGAACGATGGTGCGATTAGGAAAAGCCGGGCTGGATATGAACATCGTGACTCCTTTCAATAAGTGGACTTCAGAAAAGAAGAGTTAAAACAGGAGAATTGGCTACAAAAATAGCGAAACCTTGGCTGACATGCAATACTGTTGAGTAAAAGGGTTCTGACTGATTTTGACTCATACCGGGGACGTAAGGGAAGGGGAAGCATATGGCTCGGCTACCCAGTCTGCCAATAAAAAGAATTGCTGTTTTCAGGGCCCTGAAGCTGGGAGATTTCCTGCTGTTCATCCCGGCGCTGCGAATGATCCGGCGGGCTTTTCCACAAGCCACCATCGATTATGTCGGCTTGCCCTGGAACAAGACGCTTGCCACGCGTTACTATCATTATATCGACGAGTTTGTCGAATTTCCGGGTTTTCCTGGATTGCCGGAGTGCCCCTTCAAGGCCGAAGCGGTTACGGCCTTCCTGGATGGCATGCAGCAGCGACAATACGACCTTGTCCTGCAAATGCACGGCAAAGGTACAATCTCTAATCTTGTCGTCTCCCTTTTTGGAGCGGCTATTGAAGCCGGGTTTGCGGGCGAGGATGGCCATTGGCCTAACCGTGATTTCTTCATGCCCTATCCCGTGGAGCGGCCTGAGCTGTTGAAGAGCCTAGCGCTGCTTGAGTTTCTCGGTTTGGGCCAGACGGACCGGGCGGGGGATAGGGCAATGGAGTTTCCGGTATTGGATGCGGACTACCAAAAACTTGAGGCACTGGAAGAATATGCGACTATTTGCGATAAGCCTTACGTCTGCCTGCATCCGGGTGCCATTTCCGCCGTCCCCTGGCCTGCCGCGCATTTTGCGGAGGTGGCTGATAAGTGTATTCGGCAGGGTTTGAAAGTAGTGTTGACGGGCACCGCGGAAGAGAAACCGCTCACGCAAGCGGTCGCGGGGAAAATGACGGGTACAGCGATTGATCTTGCCGGTAAAACCGACATCGGCTCGCTCGCCACCCTTCTGAAAGGCAGCCAGGCGGTGATTTCGAATGACACGGGTGTTGCGCATCTCGCGGTAGCGGTCGATGCCCCGAGTGTCACTGTCTTTACTACGACCGATCCTTTGATCTGGGGTCCGTTGGATCAGGTCCGTCATCGGGTTGTTTCGGGAAACGACGTGGAGACGCCGGAAGTGGCAATCCGGGCGCTGGAGGAATTAATTGGGCATTGATATGGAAGTAATGGGGAATCAAGGAAGAAAGGAGAGACCGATAAGGCAGGAGAGATTGCGGGTCCTTACTTGGCATATCCACGGTAATTACCTTTACTACCTCACGCAAGCTCCATTGGAGTTTTATTTACCCAAAGGAGAGGGTGCAGGTTACGGCGGCCGTGCGCGTGGTTTCGATTGGGGGGATAACGTGCACGACGTGCCCATCGAGCAGGTGAAGGATCTCGATTTTGATGTGATTCTGTTTCAACATCGCAAGAATTACGAGGTTGACCAGTATGAAATCCTGTCCGAGGCGCAGCGGCGGTTGCCCAAAATTTACCTTGAGCACGATCCCCCGCAGGAACACCCAACCAATACTGGGCACTGGGTGGACGATCCCTCCATGCTTCTGGTCCACGTAACCGATTTCAACCGCCTGATGTGGGACAGTAACGGAACACCGACCGCCGTCATCGATCATGGGGTAATGGTGCCGGACAACGTGAAATATACGGGCGAGCATGCCAAAGGCATTGTCGTGGTGAATAACATGCACAAGCGCGGCCGGCGCCTGGGTCTCGATGTATTCGAGAAAATCCGTGAACAGATACCGTTGGACCTGGTGGGGATGGGGTCAACGGAACTGGGTGGCCTGGGGGAAGTGTCGCATGATGAACTGCCGGCTCTTGTCGCTAGGTACCGTTTCTTCTTCAACCCCATTCGTTATACCAGCCTCGGGTTATCCGTCTGTGAAGCGATGATGACGGGACTGCCCATCGTAGGGCTTGCGACAACCGAGATGGTCACCGCAGTTGAAAACGGCAAAAGGGGCTATGTCGAAACGGATGTGGACAAGCTGATCGAACGGATGCGTTATCTGCTCGATGATCACGATCATGCGCAGGAATTGAGCCGGAACGCGCGGGAGTACGCAACCCGCCGATTCAGCATCCAGCGGTTTGCCAACGACTGGCAAAGAGTCGTCGGCAACTTTGTTCAGAATGCTCACTGAAAAACGGCTTGGTGCTCAGTCCTCGGGCGCAATAATTCAGTGACCAATGCAAGAACCTCTGCAACCGGTACACTTTCCACGAATGAGTACGGATGACTGCAGTCCGGCGTCTGAGGCTGAAACGGCCAGGGTGAAACAGGCCTGATGCCGCATTGGGGACATTCAAGCTGCCACCCGATCGCGACCCGGTGCCGGTCGCGGCTGAGCGGGCCCCAGTTGAGTGCGTTGGGCGCCCAGTAAATCCCGACTGTACGTGCGCCTACCGCGCGTGCCAGATGGAGCGGACCCGTGTCGTTGCTGATGACGAGCGCGCTTTGCTGTAAGAGGGCCGCCAGACCGCCCAGGCCAAGTCGGGTACAGGGAATCGCAGGGCGACTCATTGCCCGAATGACATTCGCGACGCGCTCTTCTTCTTTCGGTGTTCCTGTCACGACAACTTCATATCCCTTTCCGATCAGGCAATCTGCTGCCTCGGCAAACCTGGTTGCAGGCCATACCCTGCGGATATCATCCGCACCCGGGTGGATAACGATATAGGGTTTGCCCTTGATCGTCTGGCGGACCGGTTCTGCTTCCTGTTCGTCGGATTCCGTCACCTCGATGCGTGGTTCGAATCCAGTACTTGTGGTATGAGCGCCAACCAAGGCGGCCACTTCGAGATTGCGCAGAACCTCGCTCTGATAATGCACATAGGGGATGGAACGGTCGAGGGATTCGGCAGGCGGGTTGCACATGCCTGCCGTCACGCGGGCGCCAAATTTATTGATGAAGGGGTTGACGGATTTACCGTCACCCTGCATATGAATGACGACATCGAGCTTCTCGCCTTGCATCGCCTGGCAGAACAGTTCGACCTCGACAGGGTAGGCGTCGCTGCCTGTGGGGGGAACCCGGCCTTTTGACTCCACAGGATCATTGACACCGGCAAGTGGGGGAATGCTGACAACCCGATCAACCGGCGACGGGCGACCGGAGAAGAATTCCTTTACCCACGGTTTGGCGAGCAGGATGAGTTCTGCATTGGGATATGTCCGTTTAATCGCATCCAGCGCGGGCAGGATGACGATAAAGTCACCCACCGCCTTGGCATGGAGAACCGCGATTTTGCGGGGTGAGAACGGGAGAGCCGGAGGAAAATTACCTGCTGCCAATGTCAGTAAAAAAGGTTATTGTTGTTCTCTATTCCCGGTATCGTCTCATTGCCTTACACGTTTCATCCTTCGGATACGTGGATTCCCCACGGACTTTATCCTGCCCCGTAAGGCTCCCAGGAATTATTTGATCTGCCCGATTGCCTTGCTCACATCCGCTGGCGTCTCATAGTCTTCATCCGGCAACTGTTCGAGCGTCTGCATTATATTCTCGTCAGCGCCCTTGGATTTGGCATGATCCACGAGTTCATCCTTGTTCGCGGGGTAATCCACACCAGACAGGAATTTCTGTACCTGAATCGGGTTCGCTTTTGCCATGGTTCCTCCATTTATCGCAATCGTTATCTCGGTTGCCTCACATTCAGAACTCAGTGTAGTTCATTTCCTGGCAGATTTCCGTGTAACTTTGATTCATGAGAGAAGCAAATGACGAAGAAGCGGGGCGCGATGAAGGCAATCCTCAGGCACCGATGAAGCTGCAAATCCTGATATGTGTGTTGGCGAACTGAAATAAAACCTGATCAGAGGAAGAATAATGTCACCAGCAAGTACCTGAATGATGGGTGAAACAACTCCCAATCATTTGAATATGAACCGGCTTAAGGAGGCAGGCATGAACAACATAATCTGGTGGGTGGGTTTTATTGTTATCCTTCTCGCTGTCTTGAGCTTCCTCGGATTGCGTTAAGAGGTGGTGGCGCCAGCGGTTACTCCTGGGAGCAACAGGCTGTTTTTCGTCAACGACGATTTGGTGAACAGCAATTCTCCTTCTCCAACAGGAGTAATCCTGGCTTTACTAGCTTCCTTGACAGATGCTTGACATTGCATCGGGATTTGCGCTACGTTTGCTCTGACCAAGTCTGAGTTTGTTGAAATCTCCTTCCTGAATCAACTACTTGTGTGATATGTAATCGGTAATGATGATTGCTGATCAGATTGTTAACACCGCAGTTGAGCTTGGCGAACAGAAATCGTGGGAGGCCGTACGCCTGCATGACGTGGCGGCTGCGCTGGGCATCACTCTGAATGACGTGCATGCGCATTTTCGTGAGAAAGAAGATATCGTTGAAGCCTGGTTCGAGCGGGCAGACAGTGCAATGCTCAGGATGGCGCAGGCCCCGGACTTTTCCTTCCTGACGCCGCGGCAGCGCCTGCACCGGCTGATCATGACTTGGCTGGCGTCTCTTTACCCTTACCGCAAGGCTACAAGGCAAATGATCTATGGCAAGCTGGAGCCAGGTCATCTGCATGTTCAGATTCCCGGATTAATGCGCATTAGCCGTACTGTGCAATGGATGCGGGAGGCTGCGGGGAGGGATGCTACGTACCTCCGGCGCGCATTGGAAGAAAGTGCGCTTACTTCCATTTATCTGGCGACATTTGCCCACTGGATGAACGACAGTTCGTCCGGTTCTTCCAGGACGAGCCGATTTCTGGATGGATGCCTGTCCGTAGGTGAAAACCTGGATCGAATGCTATTTTTCCGTTGGCACGGCGGAGAAAGAAGGGATAGCGGAGAAGCGCCCCAGGGTACATAAGGATGCATAAGGGTACGTACGGGTAGATTAAGGATAGAGTACAGGAATCACTCCGGCAATGCGTCCCGCTGTTTTTCCCACCCGCTAAGTGCCCAGTTGAGCGCCCAGCAGACTGCTCCGTTGCACTACCTCTTTGATCTGTCCCTTTCGTTCCCCATTATCAGTTCTCATTAAATCCCTTCACCGCATGGATACCTTGACCCATGCTTTAAGCGGTGCATTGCTTGCGCGGGCAACCGCTTCACCCTCACATCATGCCCCTGACACCGGGCAACTGACATTGCACGCTCGCATGACTGTCGGCTTCATTGCAGCCGCGTTTCCCGATGCCGATTTCGTGTTACGCGCAATCGATACGCTCACGTATATCACGTTTCATCGTGGCATTACCCATTCAATCATACTGTTGCCTTTCTGGGCCTGGCTGGTTGCCTGGCTCCTCTCGAATTTGTCTCGTCTTTCACGCCGGCCGTATCCATGGCAGGCATTCTATGGCATCACTGCGCTCGGTATAGGCATTCATATAGCCGGTGATGTGATCACCTCTTACGGCACGATGCTTTTGGCTCCGTTTTCCAGGCATGCTTTCAGCATTCCCTTCACATTCATTATCGACCCCTATTTCACCGGAATAATCGTGATCGGCCTTGTGACCAGCATATTCAAGCCAAAAAGCCGATATCCGGCGGTGGCTGCCTTGCTGATCCTGGGATGTTACGTTGGCTTCCAGGGGATTCTGCATTCACGGGCCGTGGAGATTGGCGAGGCATACGTCAAAAACCATCGATTAAAGGAGGCTCAGGTCCACGCCTTCCCTCAACCGCTCTCGCCCTTCAACTGGAAGATTATCGTCAGCCATGACGATGACTATGAAGTAGCCTCGGTCAATCTGTGGCGTACGCAAGAACTTGATGCCCCCGCTGCCGAGAGCGGTTTGCTGGACTGGTGGGAAGCGATTGCTGCAGGTTATCAGCCTGTTTCAACAGCAAAATGGACACGGCATAGTCGATTTGGTGAAACAGAGCGTCAGAGTGCTCTTGCCCGCGAGGCGTGGCGACAGGAGATTTTCGCCGGGTTTCGCCACTTTGCGGTGTTTCCTGTTCTCGATCGGATCGAGTATTACCCGGACGCAGTCTGCGTGTCTTTTCTTGATTTGCGTTTTATCGTTCCTTCCCTTCAGCCATCCCTGGTATTCGGGCTCTGTCGCGAAGGTCCGCACGGATTCTGGCACCTCGCACACGACCCTGGCCTCTTCGGGAGAGACTGACGCGGCACCGCGATTCCGCCGGAATCTCGGTTCACCGAGCTTCCCGCTCTATCCTTTCCTTCGCTACCCGTTCCTGGGCGTGTTCAAGTCCTTCAAATAAAGTAGCCCATCGAATTTTTGGTGAGGGGTTGCGGCTTTCAGCCTCTACCCATCCTATCGTACTTCGATGCCCTCGCGGATAGATCGCCTCCCTTCATCCTCCTGCCGCTGAATTTCGGATCGCGCGAGATTTGGTAGGGTACGAACCGGATATCTCCCGCTGGGAATATGCCCGAGTCCATTTATCCCCCTCTATCCCTTCTATCACCCTTTATCACCTCAGCTCATTCCCTTTCACTCAACCTCGATAAAAGTTGATATTAGTCAAGGTTTCGCGTCGTGCTGAGGCATACGATTCGATACCGGATAAGAGAATCCGATTATCTTTAATAACCCTACTCGTGGACCAAATATTCGGGAATCAATGAGGAAAACATGAAGATCAACGTACCCTCCGCCTTTGCAGGAGTCATGACGTACGTGACGTATCCCGGACTGGCGATGGCGGCAGCCGACCCCTACCAGTTAAATCTGCCCGAGCCGCAGACAGTCATTGCCCAGCAGATCTACGACCAGCACACGATG
>NZ_FOCT01000004.1 GCF_900110185.1 Nitrosospira multiformis | reverse complement strand
CCCGCAAACAGCACCCCACACGCAAGCGTAACCAGCCTCAGCCAAGGCTTCATTAACATCTGCTTCTCTCCTTTACTCCGTAATGATGTTGTTGTTTATCAGGAACGTTGAACAAGTCCTTGCAAAAGGACGTCGCAGAGTAAAATCGGGATAACCGGAAAGCGCAAGAAATGCTGCAATTCCGCGAAATCATTCAATGTTCCCCGGATATTTGCATCACCGCATCCATATTGAATACGGCTCCCCCTTGCACATATCCGCTGCGCCGGAAAGACCCGTGTAACCGGGTCAGACCAAAACAGCGCGTAGCCTAACCGGACACACATCCCATGTCAAGAAAATTGAGATCAGACCACGAGCCTGAATATGACAGCCGCAAGTCCCCCCAGCAGCAGGATACAAACAGTAAGCAGCATTTTCACCCGAACCCGGAAAACCTCGATTGCCTCGACCATCAGAGCGTTCTGCTCGGCGAGCGACTTTATCAATTCGGCGGAAGATCTCTGCTCATCGCTCAACTCGATGAGTTTTGCCTCTAGGAAACGAACGCGTTTATCCAGGCTGCCCGAGATATCTCCTGTCTGCCAATCGGCCGAGAAATCGGCTGTTTCCTTCTTTGTGGCAGAAAAAAGGTGTTTGGCCGCCTTTACGATATGCGGTGCGGATTCCACCACATTCCCCCAGGGAATGATTTTTAACGCTGTCATCCAGATTGACATATCCAAGTCTCCACGTTCATTTCAAAAAGTGCGTGGCAAAATCTTTTGCGCGCTTACATCTTAGCCAAGACCTTTGCGACTGTCTCCCCTATGGCCGAGGGGGTGGGGGAAATGGTGACGCCCAGTTCTTTCAAGATGGCAACTTTTTCCGCAGCGCTTTCACCCGCCGCTGAGATAATCGCACCCGCATGTCCCATGCGGCGACCTTCCGGCGCTGTCAGGCCGGCAATATACGCCACGAGGGGTTTGCTCATGTGGTCTCTGGAGAAAATACCTGCCTCGACTTCCTGGGGTCCTCCAATTTCTCCAATCATGACCACTACTTTTGTTTCCGGGTCCTCTTGGAATCTCTCCAGAATATCGCGATGCGAACTGCCAATAATCGGGTCTCCACCAATCCCAACCGATGTCGATATGCCGATGCCCAATGTCCGCATTTGATCCGCGGCTTCGTATCCCAACGTTCCGGAACGGCCAACGACGCCCACATCTCCCGCCATGTAGATATGGCCCGGCATGATTCCCAGCATCGCCCTGCCCGGGCTGATCGTACCCGCACAATTCGGCCCGGTAAGTACCATGCGTTCTTCGATAGGAAAGCGGCGTAAAAAGTTCTTGACCGTCATCATATCCTGCGTAGGAATACCGTCAGTAATGGCAACGCAGTATTTGATGCCTGCGTCGGCTGCTTCCATGATTGAGTCCGCTGCAAATGCTGGAGGCACAAACACGATGCTTGCATTCGCACCGACTTGCTGAACAGCCTCTTTCACCGTATTGAAAACCGGTCGCCCCAGATGCTGTTGCCCCCCTTTACCGGGAGTTACACCGCCGACAATGTTGGAACCGTAATTGATCATATCCTGTGCATGAAAGGTACCGATCTTGCCGGTGAAACCCTGAACTATGATCCGTGTGCTCTCATCAATTAAAATCGCCATTTATATCCCTTTGCACTCTTCCGCAACCGCGCCATTGCGCGCCTGGACAACCTTCTCGGCCGCTTCCGCCAGCGTTCCCGCTGTGATGATCGGCAAGCCGCTTTCGGCAATGATCCGCTGGCCCTCCTCGACATTGGTGCCCGACAAGCGCACGACCAGCGGGATTTTCATATCGATATTTCTTACCGCCTGCACGACGCCTTGCGCAATCCAGTCGCAGCGGTTAATACCTGCAAAGATATTGACCAGCATCGCCTTGACTCCTTTATCAGCCAAAACCAGGCGAAATGCCTTTTCCGTACGCTCGGCGGATGCGCCCCCTCCCACATCAAGGAAATTTGCCGGCTCACCGCCCGCAAGCTTGATCATATCCATCGTCGCCATGGCGAGCCCAGCGCCGTTTATCATGCATCCGATGTCACCGTTCAATCCGATGTAGCTCAACCCATGATCGGAGGCTGCTACCTCCCGCGGATCGGCTTGTGTTTTATCACGCAATTCGGCAACCTCGTGCCGGCGAAACAAGGCGTTTTCGTCGAAGCTCATTTTTGCGTCAAGAGCAATGAGTTCACCACTCCCGGTGACCACGAGGGGGTTGATTTCCACCATGCTCGCATCCAGATCACGCAAGGCGCGGTAGCAGCCCCGAATGGTTTTAACGGCATGAGGCAGTTGTGCCGCTTCCACGCCTAGTGCAAAAGCCATCTCTCTCGCTTGAAAATCCTGCAACCCAACTGCGGGTTCAATAAAAATCTTCTTGATGGCCTGGGGATTTGTATGAGCCAACTCCTCGATTTCCATTCCACCCTGTCCCGAGCCTATCATGACGATGCGCTCCGAACTTCTGTCTATCAGAAAGCAGAGATACATCTCCCTGGCAATGTGCGTGCCCGCTTCCACATATACCCGTGTACACACCTTCCCCACAGCTCCAGTCTGACGGGTCACCAGAATCTTTCCCAGCAACTCCTCAGCTGCCGCCCGGACTTCGTCATGAGTCCTGCATACCTTGATGCCGCCCGCCTTGCCGCGGCCCCCTGAATGGATCTGCGCCTTCACCACCCATACATTGCCGTCGATTTCCCTGGCACGCTGCACACTTTCTTCTATCGTATATGCCAACCCCCCTTCCGCTGTCCTGACCCCATACCTCATTAAAATTTCTTTTGCCTGATACTCATGTATATCCAATGCGTCACCTTATTTATCAACAATAATTTTCACTATTCCCCGGGGTCATGGCTCTCGCAATCCAGGAAGCTTCATGGATTCCCTGAATTGCTCAAGCACAAAGCGAACCTGCCTGATGGAAACGGAAACGGCGTCACACTTCACAGTAATGTACCCGCCAACCTGAGTCTCCCCGGCAGGATCAGAAGAAAAAGAAAGACCGCTCGATGCGGTCGGAAGTGTGCTATGTCGCGGTTGCGCCTATCGCCTCTGCCATTTTTACCACGTTATTGGCCATTCTTGCGGATGCGGCATCGATCAGGCGCCCGTCCAGCGCGGCTGCCCCTTTCCCTTGAGCTGCCGCTTCCTGCAGGGCCGCGAGGATACGTTGTGCTTTTTCAATTTCGGATGGAGGTGGCGTGAAAACCTCGTTGGCAAGATCGATTTGCGACGGATGGATAGCCCATTTACCTTCACAGCCCAAAGCGGCAGCTCGTCTGGCCGCCGCTTTATAGCCTTCCGGATCCTTGATATCGCCAAAAGGACCATCTATCGGTCTCAAGCCATAGGCACGGCAGGCGACAGTCATCCGACTGATGGCAGCATGCCACTGGTCCCCGGGATAGTCCGGATTGAGGCCGCCGATGTTTGTCGTTCTGGCGCGATTGCTGGCGGCGTAATCCGCCACGCCGAAGTGGAGCGCCTCCAGCCGTCCGCGCACACCATTGCGCGCAATGTCTTCCACATTCGCCATACCCAGCGCCGTTTCAATCAATGCTTCAATGCCTATCCGGTTTTTCAGTCCCTGCTGCATCTCCAGCTGGTTGAGCATGGCTTCAACCATATAGACATCCGAATATACTCCCACCTTCGGGATTAGTATGGTATCCAGTTTGTGGCCTGCTTTTTCGACCACATCCACCACATCCCGAACCATGAACTGGGTATCCAGACCGTTTATCCGTACCGAAACAGTCACCCCGTGACCTCTCCAATCCAAGTCGTTGAGCGCCTCGATAACGTTTTTTCGCGCCGTCAACTTGTCATCCGGGGCAACGGCGTCTTCGAGATCGAGAAAAACGAAATCCACACCACTTTTCAGGGCTTTCTCGAACATGCCAGGGTTTGAACCGGGAACAGCCAGTTCACATCGTTGCACACGAATGACAGAGGCTTCATATAGTGTATGACTCATTTGCTCCTTCCTGATTGAGTTATTTAATTTTGGAGACGTGATTGGGAGGGGAACTGGCGCGGCCGGATTGCGGGAGACATCCTGGCTCGGCGCTGCTTATCGTTGTGATAAATAACGCACTATTTTACTTTTGAAGAAGGTAATATTCAATTTAACTTTTATGAAAGGGATTGAAATCAGGATTAAATAAGGGAAAAAACCCTACCTTTCGCAATGCGTGGATACACACATGTCATGGGAACGGACGCTACTGTTTCTGGTATTTGGAAACGGCCCGGTTATGATCAGACAGATTGCTGGAAAAATGAGACTCTCCGTTCCCCTTCGCAACAAAATACAACGCGTCGGTCGTTGCGGGATTGAGCACGGCGCGGATTGAAGCCAACCCAGGCAAGGCAATGGGAGTTGGCGGCAGACCAGGACGTGTGTAAGTGTTATATTCCTGGTCGCTCAAGAGATCTTTTTTACGCAGGTTGCCATCGAATTTATCACCCAAACCATAAATAACTGTCGGGTCCGTCTGTAGCAACATGCGTGACCGCAAGCGGTTGATAAACACGGCTGCGACCATTCTGCGATCATCCTCCCGACCTGTTTCCTTTTCAACGATCGATGCCAGGATCAGGGCCTCATACGGATCTTTCAGAGGAAGGTTTACTGCCCGCTGTGCCCAGGCGATATCCATGTGGTTGCGCATGGCGTGGTAGGCGCGTTTCAATACTGCAACATCGCTGCTCCCGCGGGCAAAGAAATAGGTATCCGGAAAAAACAACCCCTCTGCCGCAGTCTCGGTTGCTCCGATCAGCCGCAGAATCTCCCCGTTGCTCAGGTGAGTGGTCTGGTGGCGGAGAGCGGGGTGCTCATCCAATATTCGCCTGAGCTGGGAAAAAGTCCAACCCTCGATGAATCTGATTTCACTCTGGCTGCTATCACCCCTGGTTATCCGCTGTAGCAACTGAAATGGCGAAATGCTCGCAGTGATCTCATAGTCTCCCGCCTTGAGTGATGTAGCGACACCCATCAAGCGCGACAACAGGACAAAAGACCAGGCGTCAGGTAAAACACCGGCATACGCCAGTTGATTGGCGATGGTTTTTACACTGCTGCCTTGCTCGATCGAAAATTCATAAGGAACGATGGGAAGCTCGACGGGTTTGCTGACCCTATACCCCACCCATGCGGAAAAGAGCGCCGTTCCCAGAAAAACGACGCGGATGAAGCGCTTCAGTAGTTTCGCCACAAAGCAGAAATCAGGCTCTTCGGAAAATCAAGGTGCCATTTGTACCACCAAAACCAAATGAGTTCGACATTGCCACATCGATCTTCATTTCTCGCGCATGGTTGGGAACATAATCCAGGTCGCACTCCGGGTCCTGATCGAAAATATTGATCGTGGGAGGTGAAACCTGGTGGTGTACGGCCAGTGCGCTGAATATTGCTTCTACCCCGCCTGCTGCACCGAGCAGATGACCCGTCATGGATTTTGTAGAATTCATCACGAGCTGTTTTGCATGCTCTCCAAAGCATCGCTTTACTGCAACGGTTTCTGCAACATCCCCTAACGGCGTCGATGTACCGTGGGCATTGATGTAGTCGACGTCATCTGCGTTCAACCCGGCATTTCGGAGCGCATTCGTCATGCAACGCGCGGCACCCTCCCCGTCTTCGGAGGGTGCAGTCATGTGGTACGCATCGGCACTCATGCCAAAACCGGCAAGCTCAGCATAAATCCTGGCTCCGCGACGTCTGGCATGCTCCATCTCTTCCAGCACCAGAACACCGGCTCCCTCGCCCAGGACAAAACCATCGCGGCCCTTATCCCATGGCCGACTGGCAGTGGCAGGGTCATCATTACGGGTGGAAAGCGCTCGTGCTGCCGCAAATCCCCCTATCGCAAGGGGTGTTACACAGGATTCCGCTCCACCCGCGATCATCACATCCACATCGCCATATTCTATCAGCCGGGCTGAATCCCCCACACAATGGGTAGCGGTGGTGCAAGCGGTGACAATGGCCAGATTCGGTCCTTGAAAACCATACATGATGGACAGGTTACCTGCGATCATGTTGATGATGGTGCTGGGAATGAAAAATGGGGAAATCTTGCGCACACCACCAGCGTGATAGGCGTCATACGTTCCCTCGATCATGGACAGTCCCCCGATACCGGAGCCGATATTGACGCCGATTCGTTCAGGATCGAGATTGCTGGCGGCTATGTCTTCAATACCCGCATCCTTTACCGCCTGAATCCCTGCAGCCATGCCGTAATGAATGAACACATCCATTCGACGCGCGTCCTTGGCGGTAAGATAATTCGTGATATCAAAACCTTTGACTTCTCCAGCTATCTGAGAAGCGAAGGGGGAAGAGTCGAAACGGCTGATTCGAGTAACCCCGGATTTTCCGGCAAGAATATTGGCCCAGGCATCTGAAACCGAATTACCGACCGGCGAGATTATGCCTAGTCCGGTGATCACTACCCTACGTTTCGACAAAGTGACTCCGATATGGATTTACTGGGAACAAAATCAGTTGCTGTGAGAATTGATATAGTCGATTGCCTGTTGAACAGTATTTATTTTCTCAGCCTGTTCGTCAGGAATTTCGCACTCGAATTCCTCTTCCAGCGCCATCACAAGCTCCACTGTATCGAGCGAATCGGCGCCCAGATCATCCACAAAGGAGGATTCGCTTTTGACATCAGCCTCGTTCACGCCCAATTGCTCCGCTACAATTTTTTTTATACGTTGTTCCACGTTTTCCATCTAGATAACCTCTCTCCGTAAGAAAAAACGCCGCCATTCTAGCAAGTTTTCCATATTAGTAAAATCGACGCATTCCAGACTGAAGACCCCGGACATCAAACTCATCCCTGAAAGCCGCATACCCACGTACCGCGGCTGGATGAAGTGGAATCCATTTATGGTGCGTCGTTCCCGTTGCTAATCCATATACATTCCGCCGTTCACGTGAAGGGTCACGCCCGTTATGTATTCGGCAGCGGGTGAGGCAATAAAAGCCACTGCTGCCGCCACATCCTCGGGACGTCCAAGTCTTCCAACCGGAATCTGCTGAAATAATACCTGCTGTTGTTTTTCTGTAAGGGATTGAGTCATGTCTGTTGCAATGAACCCGGGCGCGATACAGTTGACCGTGATATTGCGACCGGCTACCTCCCGCGCCAGGGACTTGCTGAAACCGAATATTCCGGCCTTTGCAGCGGCATAATTGGCCTGGCCGATATTTCCGGTAGTGCCGACTATCGAGGAAATATTGATTATGCGCCCGTAACGAGCCCTCACCATTGACCTCAGCACGGCGCGGCTCAAGCGAAACACAGATTTGAGATCCGTTTCCATGATCTCATCCCATTCCTCATCCTTCATGCGGAGAAGCAGGTTGTCGCGGGTGATGCCGGCATTATTCACCAGGATTGCGATCCCGCCAAATTCCTCTTGTACTGCCTTGACAACACTCTCCACCTGGGGAGCATTATTCACGTTCAATGCCATCCCCGTGCCCTTGAAGCCAGCCTCTTTCAAGAAGTGATCGATATTTCGGGCGCCCTCCTCGGTTGTCGCTGTACCGATGACGGTAATCCCCTGCCTGCCGAGTTCAAGGGCAATGGCTTGTCCGATTCCCCGGCTGGCACCGGTTACAAGTGCTATCTGATTTTGCAGCATGATCTTCCAGTACGTCGTTCAATGATGAGCAATGCGGCCCTGCTTGACCTTTATCCTGCCAAAGCTGCCGCATGACCAAGCGCTGCATCGTCGATCAATGCGAGGCTCTGCAAATTGGCATCTATACGTTTGTTGAGTCCTGACAGGACTTTGCCGGGTCCGCATTCCACCACATGATGGATCCCGGCGTCGGAAATAAAACGGATGATCTCCGTCCAGCGGACGGGACTGAACAACTGCCGGACCAGAATTTCCTTGATGCTCTCAGTATCCTCGTGCTGTTTCACATCCGCATTGTGCAATAGCGGGATTTTGGGTGAACGAAGCGTGACTTGCGCCAGTTGTTGACGCATTTTTTCCGCTGCGGGTTTCATCAGAGAGCAGTGCGAAGGAATGCTCATGGGCAATATGACAGTCCGCTTCGCGCCTTTAGATCTTGCCACTTCCATGCCGCGAACCACCGCGTCTTTGTGCCCCGCAACCACGACCTGCCCGGGTGAATTGAAATTTGCCGGTTCCAGCGACTCCCCATCCGATGCTTCTGTAACCTCCTGGCAGATCGACCGTACGACGTCATCATGGAGTCCGAGAATCGCCGCCATCGCGCCCACTCCTTCAGGTACAGCCCGCTGCATTATCTCCGCGCGAAAGCGTACCAATGGCAAGGCGTCAGCAAAAGACAATGCCTCGGATGCCACCAGCGCTGTATATTCCCCGAGACTGTGGCCCGCCACGAAAGACGGCCTGACTCCGCCCAGCGTTTGCCACGCCCGATAAACCGCTACCCCGGCAGTCAGCATCAGCGGCTGGGTATTAACGGTCAGGTTGAGGGTTTCGGCCGGACCGTCGCATACCATTTCCCACAAATCCAGCTTCAACACATCGGATGCTTCAGCAAAAGTCTGCCGTACCACCGGAAAACTGTCGTATCCAGCCATCATCCCTATGGACTGAGACCCCTGTCCCGGGAAAACACATGCAAATTTAACCTGTGCGCTCATCAGTATCAGTACCCACCCTTCGACAGTTCCATCTGCGGCAGGTAACGAGAAAAACCTTCGAGCCGGGGAAAGAAAAGTTGTTAAACCCGGCTGAAAAGGGAACTGAAACAAGAATAATTAAAATGCAGGAGTCAAGCAGCAGGAGCTGGCTACCAGCGGATCAATGCCGCTCCCCAGGTAAAGCCTCCCCCCACGCCTTCCAGAAGCACATGCTGACCGGATTTGATGCGTCCGTCACGGGCAGCGATATCGATGGCCAATGGAATCGAGGCGGCGGAAGTATTGCCATGCTTATCCACGGTGGCGACGACCTTATCCATGGGAATACCGAGTTTTTTTGCGGTCGAAGCAATAATACGGATATTGGCTTGATGCGGGATCAGCCAATCGATATCCGACGACTCCAGGTTGTTTTCAGTCAAAGCCTCGTGTACGACTTCTTCAAGAACCTTTACCGCAAACTTGAAAACCGTATTACCCTCCATCACGACAAAGGGTTTACCTTGTACTTTGCCGCCACAGATGTTAGCCGGCGCGGAAAGGATCTTGCTCTGACTCCCGTCCGCATGCAAATGCGTCGAAAGGATTCCGGGCCGTTCATCGCCCGTCAACAGCACAGCACCCGCACCATCACCGAACAGCACGCAAGTGCTGCGGTCGCTCCAGTCCAGTATGCGTGAATAGACTTCTGCGCCGACAACCAGCGCCGTCCGGCATTTCCCGGCTCGAATGAACATATCTGCAGTGGCAAGCGCGTAGATAAAACCGCTGCACACCGCCTGCACATCAAATGCGGCGCAATCCCCGATACCGAGCTTGTCCTGCAGAATGCACGCCGTGCTGGGAAAGATCATGTCGGGCGTAGTGGTGGCGACAATTACCAGTTCGATCTCCCGCGCATCGATCCCACCTGCCTTTATTGCTTCACGGCTCGCGTTCAAGGCAAGATCACTCGCCATCTCCGAGTCGGCGGCGATATGCCGTTGTGCAATGCCAGTACGAGTCCGAATCCACTCGTCGCTCGTGTCGACCATGCGCTCCAGATCGTGATTGGTGAGAATTTTCTCAGGCAGATAACTGCCCGTTCCAATGACTCTGGCGTACTTCATACCGGGCTCTCTTCCGGGAGCGACCGGCGGTATGAGGAGGATTGCATGGATTGATGCGATAATTGCGCCACTCGCTCGCTTATATGGCGCAACATGCCGCCCCGTACTTCATCCACGGCGCGCGCAATTGCAAAGCCGAATGCGCTCTTGTCAGCCGAACCATGGCTCTTGATGACGATGCCACGGAGTCCCAGCAAGCTGGCACCGTTGTAGCGCCGGTGATCGACGCGGCGCTTGAAGGCACTGATCACGGGCAGGGCGATAAGTCCCGCAAGTTTGGTGAGAAGGTTTCGCCTGAATTCTTCGCGCAGGTAATGGGAAAGCATTTGCGCCACGCCCTCCGAGGTTTTCAGCGCAACATTGCCAACGAAGCCGTCGCACACAACCACATCGGTCGTTCCTTTATAGATATCGTTTCCCTCGATATTTCCATAGAAATTAAGCCCACTGTCACGTAGCAGTTCCGCCGCGCGCTTCACCACATCATTTCCTTTGATCTCTTCCTCGCCGATATTCAACAAACCGATACTCGGTTTTTCCTTGTTCTCGATACTCGATACCAAGGTAGCGCCCATCACACCGAATTGAAGCAGGTGCTCAGCAGTGCAATCCACGTTTGCGCCAAGATCAAGCACATAGGTGTGCCCTCTCATGGTAGGTAATACCACGGCAAGTGCTGGCCGGTCGATGCCGGGAAGCGTCTTCAACACAAATCGGGAAGTCGCTAACAACGCTCCAGTGTTACCGGCGCTGACACAGGCCTGGGCTTCGCCGCTCTTGACCAGATTGAGCGCAACGCGCATCGAAGAATTTTTTTTACCCCGCAATGCCGTGGCCGGAGACTCATCCATGCTGACAACCTCGCTTGCAGCATGAATCCTGAGCCGAGGGCTCTGCGTATACCTCAGGGCGCGCAATTCGGATTCAATAACATCAGGCAACCCTACCAGAACCACGTCGATTGCGGGGTTGCGTTGGAGATAGCTGACGGTTGCGGGAACCGTCACATGGGCGCCGTGATCGCCGCCCATGCAGTCTACAGCTACGGTTATAGTCAATTTCTGCCCTTGAGGCCGGAATAAACTTCGGACCGAAAAATCAACAGGCGAAATTCAATCTTCTTTTGTTTTGATGACCTTTTTGCCGCGATAGTAGCCGTTGGGGCTGATGTGATGGCGCAAATGCACCTCACCCGTGTCGGAATCAACCGACAAGGGCGTCGTCCTCAGGAAATCATGTGATCGGTGCATGCCCCGCTTGGAGGGGGACTTCTTGTTTTGTTGCACTGCCATAAATTCAACTCCTCAATAAATTCAATGTGTTTTTTTCAATGCCGCCAGAGCGGCAAAGGGAGATGCTTCCCTTGTTGCTTTCCCATCCTCCCGTCCGCCAGGCATACATTCGTCCTGTTCATGGCGTGGAGATACGGGCAGAGCCAGAATGATCTCATCCTCGATAAGCAATAGAACGTCCATTTCGGGCTGAGCCAGAATACAGTCCACCAATTCGTCCTCATCAAGACTCTGGAGCTCTTGCTCATTTTGCGCCAGTAGCAACTCTGTATGGATGTCGAGCACATGCTCGAGTTCCTCCAGACAACGCTGGCATTGGAGACTGACGACACCTTGAATGTCTACGCGCAAAACTGGCCTTCCGTTTGCATCCAGCGCTCCAGTAACTGCATATTCCAGTTCACCGGAATTATTAGCCAGATAGTCCTGCAGGCGCTGAAATCTGGCAATCGCGATCTTACCACGGCGCACTTCCGCATTACATGCGAAATCCAGGGAATCTATGACAAGCGGGACAGCCATAAACGTTACGCTCTTGTCTCCTACCGGCTTCAAAATCTCGCTGCCTTTTCGGAAATACCCCGGATGATAGGGTTACCGGACATAAGACATAACCTTATATGCTTTATATCCGCGAGCCCCGCCTGGTACTCAATTGATGTCAGCGCGTACTTGGTATTACAATCCCGGTGAATTTGCAGCGTTATACGGCGCGCATGATATATTTTTTGCCCTTGAGTGTCAAAAAAGCTCTTCCCCTTCAAAATAATAAACATTGAAAACACAGCAGATTGCGCCACAGCTTATATTAGGGTCCAGTTCCATTTATCGCCGGGATCTTCTCCAGCGCCTGCAGATCCCCTTCGACGTCAGTAATCCGGATATCGATGAAACGCCTCTGCCCGAAGAAACTCCGGACGCCACTGCCGTTCGCCTGGCTGCTGCGAAAACCCGTGCAGTTGCAGCAACTCATCCCGGCGCTTTAATTATTGGCGCCGACCAGGTTGCGGTTTTCGAAGGTATCCAGCTCGGAAAACCCCTGAACCGTCACAACGCCACTCGGCAGTTGCAGCTTATCCGTGGAAAAGAAGTTTCGTTTTATACTGCACTCTGCCTTTTCAACAGCGACCAAGGCACTATGCAGGCGCGCCTCGTGCCCTCTCGCGTCAAATTCCGTCTATTAAGCGACCGTCAGATAGAAAATTATCTCGATAAGGAACAACCCTATCATTGTGCCGGCAGTTCGAAGCTCGAAGGGCTCGGGATTGCGCTGATAGAGCATATGGAAAGCGAGGATCCCACCGCATTGATCGGTTTACCGCTGATTGCGCTTGTTGAAATGCTGACGCTTGAAGGTGTCGAGATAGTTTGAGTATAGGAACGCTCTATCTCATCCCTACCCCACTGGGCAACGGCGATATTGGCTGGACAGTGCCTCCCGCGGTCCGTGAATGTATTGCCCGGCTTGATCATTATATTGTCGAGCATCCAAAAACAGCCAGACAATTCCTGAAACAGGTGGGCTGTGCTCTCCCTTTGCAGCAGATCACCATGCAGGTGTTGGACGAACACACTCACGCCAGGGAGTTTGAGAACCTGCTTGCGCCACTGCTCACGGGAATAGATACAGGATTGTTATCGGAGGCTGGCTCCCCCGCAATAGCCGATCCGGGAGCTGGATTGGTGCGCCTCGCCCACCAGAAGAATATCCGAGTAGTTCCTCTCGTCGGTCCCTCCTCCATTCTTCTCGCGCTGATGTCCTCCGGATTGAATGGCCAGCGCTTTGCGTTTCATGGCTACCTGCCGGTTGAAAATAGCAAGCGTATAAAAAAAATCGTTGAACTGGAAAAAGACTCCATCACCGGCGATCAAACCCAGATATTCATCGAAACGCCTTATCGCAACCAGAAGCTGCTAGAGGCGATCACTGCCACCTGCCGCGAAGGAACGGATCTCTGTATCGCATGCAACCTTACCCTTACAGACGAATTCATCGCAACCAGGAGCATCAAGGAATGGAAGCGCGTCTCGCCCGACCTCAGCAACAAACCGGCTGTCTTTTTATTGCATGGAGGCGCCCGAGAGCGTAGCCCGAAGGGCCCCCAAGCGGGATTGGGCAGGGCGCCCTGAAGCGAAGCACGAGGGACCCGCGAAGCGGGATCGGGCAGTGGAGGGGCGCCGTGACCGCGCCCTATGTCAGGGTATACGCTTAGAGGAAGCGTATCGTCAGACAAAATATACTTTTCCCCGCGCGGTCGCTTTGCAGGTTCAATCTCGGGAGAGGAGTGTCGCTACTATAATAAGGCAAGAGTCGCTTTGCAGTTTCCCGTTTCTTCCCGTTTCGGGGTCGCATCCTCCTTCGGAAGACACCGCTCCACCGCCCCGATCGCCCCGAGAGCGACCCGGCGAAATATCCGGGTTAGTGGAGTTCCGCACTCATTCCCAAACCACTCAGCGTTTCCGCCAGAACTCCCCCAAAGCGCTTGGCGAGGCGCTCGGCAACTCCCTCCCGGGTTGTATAGTCGACGATGTGTTCGGCCTTGATAATTTCCCGTGCCACGTATTCCGCGCTTCCCATTCCATCAGCAAGTCCTAGTTCGACACTTTTTTGACCTGTCCACACCTTGCCGCTGAATATTTCCGGCTTTTCTTTCAGGCGTTCGCCCCGACCTTGCTGAACTACCTGAATGAATTGCTCATGGATATCACCCAGCATTTTCTTTGCATATTCCTCCTGCTCGCGATTGTTGGGAGAAAATGGATCGAGAAAAGCCTTGCTTTCCCCTGCCGTGATCAACCGCCTTTCGATGCCAAGTTTCTCCATTGCTTTTGTGAAACCGAACCCGTTTATCAGGACGCCGATGGAGCCAATGATACTTGCCTTGTCCACATATATCTTGTCGGCGGCAACCGCTACATAATAGCCGCCCGAAGCGCAGATATCTTCCACGACCGCGTAGAGGGGTATTTCAGGATATTCTGCGCGCAGGCGGCGTATCTCATCGTTGATGTATCCTGCCTGGACGGGGCTCCCCCCAGGACTATTGATGCGCAGGATCACACCCTGCGTTTTTGCGTCCTTGAATGCCTGCTGCAAGCCGGCAGTAATGTTTTCCGCGCTGCTGATGCTATCGGGAGAGATTACACCGCGCAAATCGACGAGAGCAGTATGCTTGCCGGAAATGGACATACTGCTGTCTCCAAACCAGCCAAGACCGAAAAATAGCAGGATAAACAGCCAGGTAAAAGTAAGAGACTTGAAAAATACTCCCCACTGCCGCGTGCGGCGCTGTTCCTGCAAGGTGGAGAACACCAATTTTTCCAGCACCTGCCTGTCCCAACCTTCATTTCGATTCTGTGAATCAGACATGATTATTTCGATCCTTCAAGTCAAATAAAGCGTCCTGCCGCAGCGACAGGCCACAAATATAAAAACAAAACTGCCAAAACTGCTGTTTCCGCCTCCGGCTACCCCTGTAGCAATCTCTATTGAATAAGATACTTGAACTGCTGTGAGGGAAGGAAGTCAGGAGAACGTCCTTTCCGCCGGAAGCTTCGGTGGTTTATCCGGGCTATCCATCGTATCCAGAAATTTTTGCAGATCGTCCGGCAGCGGTGCTTCGAGGCGAAGTTTTTCATGCGTAACGGGATGCGCGAATTCGACTGCCCAAGCATGGAGAAACATGCGTCCCAAACCAGGAACACGCCGGGCAATATCCTTATTCAAGGCAAAATCCCCATACTTGTCATCTCCCGCTATAGGAAACCCGAGATAAGCAAGGTGTACGCGAATCTGATGCGTACGTCCGGTTTTCAGCTCAGCCTCCAGCAGGCTGAAGCTCTGCCACGATTCCCGCAGGATGAAAACGGTATGGGCGCTCATTCCACCTTTTTTTTCATTTGCATCCTTTTCCACCGCTACCCGCCGTTCACCGGCGGGTGTCAGATATTTCCTGAGCGACAGCCTGACACTCTGGCGCGCATTACGCCACCTGCCCTTGACCAGGGTCAGGTAGTGTTTTTCCACCTCTCCAACGCGAAGTTGCCGATGCAACTCTACAAGTGCCGGCCGGTTCTTGGCAAGGAGCAGTACGCCAGAAGTTTCCCTGTCCAACCGATGTGCGAGCTCCAGAAATCTCCAGTCAGGATGCTGGGCGCGCAATTGCTCTATTACTCCGAAACTGATGCCGCTTCCTCCATGCACGGCAACCCCAGGAGGTTTATTGACGGCAATCAGTGCATCATCCTCGAACAAAACCTGAAATGCAATAAAACCCGGTTTACTCAATTTCTTCGAGGACAGCGCCGATTTTTCCACCGTTCTCACCGGGGGTATGCGAACAATATCTCCGGATTGGAGATGATAGTCCGGAGCGGCTCGCTTGCTGTTAATGCGCACCTGCCCGCTGCGCAACAACTGGTAGACGTGACTTTTGGGCACGTTTTTCAAGCGTTTGATTAAAAAATTATCAATACGCTGCCCTTTGCTCTCCTCCCCTATGATTTCCCTCACCACAGGGCTTGGAGGAAATTCTTTGCGTAAATCTTTAACTCTACTTATACTTATCAAGTCAGGGTTCCAGCCTATCCTTTATCCGGTGCACGAGGTGGTACTGTTGATGGGATTTTATCCGAGGGAAAAGAGCTGACCTCAAGATATGGTTAATGTCGCTCACCAATAAAGTAGCGATAGTAATGGATTTACGCGCTCAAAGCACACGTCGATTTCAGTTTTCAGTTTCGAAGCGCCTGGTTACGGGCAGCCCTAGTCGAAGCCTGATTGAAACTAATTTCCTGGTTCTGCTTCCGAAATAAAGCAGGGCCACAGTGACAAGCCAGAGAATAAGCCAGAGAAGTGGCCATTTTTAACAAGCAGCCCTGACGCCATGATCAAGTTGTCTGACTAAAAGCTCTCGTATACGCCGCGCAGGACATGTTCTCCTGCGCGCGTAGGCTGTCTGCCGTGACTAGAGCGCGGGAGGCATAAAATGAAACGCATGCTATTTAATGCGACACAGCCGGAGGAATTGCGTGTCGCTATTGTCGATGGTCAAAAGCTCATCGATCTCGACATTGAATCTGCCGGCAAGGAACAACGCAAGAGCAATATCTACAAAGCTGTTATCACCCGTCTTGAACCGAGCCTCGAAGCCGCCTTCGTCGAGTACGGGGGCGAGCGGCATGGTTTTCTGCCGTTCAAGGAAATTTCCCGCTCCTATTTGAAAGAGAGCCCGGACCCTGGGCGGGTCCGAGTCCAGGACGCGCTTCATGAAGGCCAGGAACTCATCGTCCAGGTGGACAAGGACGAACGGGGAACAAAAGGAGCTGCACTTACCACCTATATCTCGCTCGCGGGCCGTTATTTGGTGCTGATGCCCAATAACCCGCGCGGGGGAGGTGTCTCGCGCCGCATAGAAGGCGAAGATCGTGCCGAACTGCGCGATGTCATGTCGCATTTGAACATTCCTCAGGGCATGAGCATCATTGCGCGGACGGCGGGGATAGGACGCACCGAAGAAGAGTTGCAGTGGGACCTCAACTACCTGCTGCAGTTGTGGCGTGCTATTGAAGATGCTTCCAAAGGCCAGAGCGGTGCTTTCCTGATTTACCAGGAAAGCAGTCTCGTCATCAGGGCAATCCGGGATTACTTCAATCAGGAAATCGGTGAAATCCTAATTGATACGGAAAGCATCTATGAGCAGGCATGCCAGTTCATGGGTCATGTCATGCCCGGCAACGTAGCGCGGGTCAAGCTCTATCGGGATGACGTGCCCTTATTTTCCCGCTTTCAAATCGAACACCAGATCGAAACCGCATATTCGCGGCAGGTTACCCTCCCCTCGGGCGGCGCGATCGTGATCGATCATACAGAAGCCCTGGTTTCGGTGGACGTAAATTCAGCCCGTGCCACCCGCGGTTCCGACATCGAGCAGACGGCCCTGGCTACCAATCTGGAGGCGGCAGATGAAATTGCGCGGCAACTGCGCCTGCGCGACCTCGGCGGACTTGTGGTTATCGACTTTATTGACATGGAAGTCTCGCGCAACCAGCGGGAGGTGGAAAACCGGTTGCACGACGCGTTGCGCTACGATCGGGCACGGGTGCAAATGGGCAAGATTTCCCGCTTCGGTTTGCTTGAATTATCGCGCCAGCGCCTGCGGCCTTCCCTGGGTGAAAGCAGCTATATTTCCTGTCCGCGCTGCCACGGTACCGGTCACATCCGGGGTACCGATTCCTCGGCGTTGCATATCCTCAGAATCATTCAGGAAGAAGCGATGAAGGAGAATACGGCAGTGCTGCATGCTCAGGTGCCGGTAGATGTAGCGACTTATCTGCTGAACGAAAAACGGGCGGAAATTCATGCAATCGAAGCACGCCTGAAAGTAAGTGTCGTTCTGATCCCCAACATCCATCTCGAAACGCCCAATTACAGCATCACCCGCCTGCGTCATGACGACGTAAAACTTGGTGAAGTTCAGACGAGTTACCAGATGGTGGAAAAACCCGCCCAGGATATCCCGCTGCCTTCCAGCGGACAGGAGCCCAAGCCTGTGCGGCAGCAGGCAGCGGTACGAGGCATCACACCGTCACAACCTGCTCCGGTACGCGAGCAAAAACCACAGCATGAACCGGAACCGCTTTCCCTGCTCGATAAAATATTCGGCTGGTTTAAACAGGTGGGGGTCGGCGAAAAGACCGTTCGGCACGAACCGCCTGCCGCTGCTGCACATCCTGAGGAACGGGGTCAGGGACGCCGTGACCGCCGGGAAGGACGCAGCGGCGAAAATGAAAAGGCAGCACGCGCCGGCCAACGTCCACGCGATGCGCGCGCGGAGCGAGGGGCCGAAATCAGCCCAAGCGGTGCTCCGGAGTCGGCGCGTGAAGCTGTGCCGCAGCGCCAGGAACGCAGCGAGGCAAAAACTCAGGGTGAAAGAGCTGCTGCAAAAAAACATCCCCGGTCGCAGCGTGAAGAAAAGCCGCGGACAGAACTCAAACCCTCTTCCGAGCTACCGCCTGCCACGGAAGAAGCCGTACAGCCGAGTGAGGAAGGCAGCCGCCGCAGACGGCGTGGTGGCAGGCAACGCGACCGGAGCGAGCGCCTGGATCGTGCAGCGCGTGAAGCCAGGCAGGCAATTGCAAAGGATTCTCCTCTCCAGCAATCTACCGATCAGGTAGCGCACGAGGAAAATCCTGGGGCGGATATCATTTCGGGTCCGATAAATGGAACACCGTCAATTGTCCTGGCTTCTGCTCTCCTGGACGAAAAAGAGGCATTAAAGGAATCCCCTGCGGGAGCAAGGGATGACACCCCTTCCGAACCTTTGCGGACAGATAGAACTCTGCCGGTAATTATGCCCGAAGCTGTGTCCGAAGTTGCGTCCGAAGTCGTACCTCAAGTGGCTGCGATGGAATCTGCCCCTGCTCCGGCAGCTACGATAGCCGAAAAAGTGGCTCTGGCGAATGAACAGCAGATTGCTCCTGAGCCATCCGACAAGCTTCCTGAGGACCGGAGAGAGGCAGCGACCGAAGCTGCAGTTACCAGTGCGTCACTTTTAATTGCATCAGAGGCGCCGGTTGAAGTTGAAGCAGCAAGGGTCGTTCCGGAGGGCGACACCTCCAGGGTTCCCCTGAGCGCCCTAGAAATGCCTATACCTCATCCAAAAGTCGAACAGGAAGAAGTTCCTGCACGAGAGGGACAGCAAGGTGAGCCTCCTCAGCAACCCACTCAGCAACCAGGGGCTACGCCATCTCTCGATTTAAGCGCGGCTGGTCTGATCATGATCGAGACCCTTCCCGAAAAAATAAAACCTGCTGAAACTGAAGCGGAAGGAGAAGCAATGAAAGCACAGCCTCGACGTAGAAGAACGCCTCCTCCCCCAGTAATCGAGCAGCACGAAGCGCTGGTACAGGTGGAGACCCATAAATAAAAGTCTCATAAAAGAGGCGACAATCCGTCGCCTCTTTTAAAGACTCAGGCAAGTCTGCCAAAAGCCAAACCTACACTTTCAGTTTATTACAGTTCTCCTGCCGAATAGGATACGAACTGTATATATTCCATTCCGTCTCCGGCGGGATAGAGCAGGTCTATAATTCATATTCTGCCTCGCTTTATTTTCCGTTACGAATCCGGTTAAGCAATCCCCGACCCGCGTCCTCCACCAGGTTGAGTACATGCTCGAAGCCCTGGCTTCCTCCAAAATAAGGGTCCGGCACTTCCTGTACTCCTTCGGAGAACTTTTCGCTGTACTGCATCAATAATCCGAGTTTATGACTGTATTCCGCTGGACATTCTCTCTGAAGGGCAGCCAGATTCGCCCTGTCCATTGCCAGAATATAGTGAAAAAACTCGAAATCCTTTTCATCTACGATGCGAGCACGCAATGCTTTTGTGTCATAGCCCCTTCTTCCCGCTGCTCTTTGCGCCCTTTCATCCGGCGGCTCGCCGATGTGGTAATCATGTGTACCGGCAGAGTCGATATAAATTTCTTCCTCCACACCAGCCATGATGACCTGGTGCCGGAAAACGGCCTCCGCGGTGGGCGAACGACAGATGTTGCCCATGCAAACGAACAAAACGTTGGTCCTGACACCCTCTCTCCTGTTCATCATATTCAGTTATATCTCAGCTTGACTTCCCACTCGGGGCATTTCCATTCTTGCAACTTAATGGCAACGCCCTTCAGAACATTCCAGCAGCTCATCAGGATGTGGCGGAAAGAAGATTTCCCCTCAGTTGATGAGGCAGTTCCGCATCCGGTTTGATTTTCAGGATCGCTCTGCAAAAATCATTCTGAATACGCTTCAAAGCTGCCTCGCTGTCCGCCTCGAAACGTAACACGATTACCGGCATGGTATTGGATGAACGCGCAAGACCAAAACCATCTTCATATTCGACTCGCATTCCATCGGTAGTAATGATGCGTTCAGCCCGGTCAAAGTGCGCTGTTTTCTGCAACTGCGCGATAATCGCGTAGTTTTCCCCTTCCTTCAACCCGATCTGCAACTCTGGCGTGCTGACCGCGTCCGGAATCGAGTTGAATACCGCGTCAATATCCATCCTGGAACTGAGCAGCTCCAGCAAACGCGCTCCGGCATAGAGTCCGTCGTCGAAGCCATACCAGCGCTCCTTGAAAAAAATATGACCACTCATCTCTCCCGCTAGCAACGCCCCGGTTTCCTTCAGTTTACCCTTGATGAAGGAGTGACCGGTTTTCCACATGATCGGCTCGCCTCCGTGCTGTGCGATCCACGGCGCCAGGTTACGCGTACATTTCACATCAAAAATGACTCGTCCGCCCGGATTCCGCGACAATACGTCGGCTGCAAACAACATCAATTGCCGATCCGGATAAATGACCGTTCCACTTTTGGTAACCACACCCACGCGATCACCATCTCCATCGAACGCCAGCCCTATCTCGGCATCAGTCGTTTCAAGCGCCTGCACCACATCCCGCAGATTCTCGGGTACCGAGGGATCCGGATGATGATTGGGAAAAGTGCCATCGACCTCGCAAAACAGCTCCGTTACATCGCATCCGAGCCTGCGGTACAGTTCCGGAGCATATAAACCCGGTATCCCATTGCCACAATCAACAATAATCTTCATGGGCCGCGCCAGCTTTATGTCCGCTGTTATGCGTTGAAGATATCCTTCCGCAATATCCTGCTTGTGGTAGCTTCCATTGCCGTGAGCAAGGTTTTCATTTTCGATACGCGCCCGCAAGGCTTGTATTGATTCCGCAGCGAGTGTTTCTCCCCCTAATACCATTTTAAAACCATTGTATTCCGGAGGGTTATGACTTCCGGTTACCATCACGCCGGAATAACCGGACAATTCATGCGCCGCGTAGTAGAGCATCGGGGTCGCGACAGCACCGACATCGATTACGTTGATCCCGCTTCTTTGCAAACCCCTGGCCAGGGCTTGCACCAGCTCGGGGCCCGACAACCTTCCGTCGCGCCCTATGGTGATTGCGGCAAGTGCGCGCGCACGCCCCTCAGAGCCGATGGCGTGACCAATCGCTTCGGCACCTTCAACGGTCAGTGTTTTTCCGAAAACACCTCGGATGTCATAGGCTTTGAAAATTTCTGGTGGAAGTTGGCGCATGGATGATGGACGGATAAGAGATGAGCTTCAGCTGTATCAGGGTATTAAAGTATCTTCAGTGGCAGCATCACACCGTTTACGACTGTGCTGCTCGTATTTGGACTTTAAGGTATGTTCAGCTCAATGGTGGCCTGCAACTGCGCCGCCCTTGAGTACATAATGTGTGCCGCAGTAAGGACACAGCGCTTCCCCTGTATCTTCTATGGGCAGAAAAACCCGGGGATGCGAATTCCATAACAGCATGGAAGGCGTGGGACAATGAAGCGGCAAATCATCGGGTGTCACCTCGATCTCGCGCTGGGTATTGGAGGCAAGCTTCTGCATCAGATTTTCCTAGACGTATCGCTTAAATGTATCGATGAGGATATAACGTTTTTCAGACATAGGTGAGCCACTCGGCATGTTTGCCATTGCCCCTGGCGCATTCAAAAAAGAGGGTCTGGAGCTTTTCTGTGATAGGACCACGCCTGCCGCTGCCGATCGTGCGGTTATCCAGTTCCCTGATTGGTGTTACCTCGGCTGCGGTGCCGGTGAAAAAGGCTTCATCCGCGCAATAGACTTCATCGCGGGTGATGCGCTTCTCGATAACCGGAATTCCGATTTCTTCCGCAAGCTCTATGAGAGATGCCCGCGTAATGCCTTCCAGACAGGAAGTCATGTCGGGGGTATACAATTTGCCCTGCTTCACGATGAATATGTTTTCACCAGCCCCTTCGGCAACATAGCCGTCCACATCGAGAAGCAGTGCCTCATCATAACCATCATGCGCTACCTCCTGATGCGCGAGGATGGAATTTGCATAGGTCGTAACCGACTTGGCACGGCACATATTGATATTCACATGATGCCGCGTAAATGACGAAGTCTTGACACGGATGCCTTTTTCGAGGCCATCAGGCCCGAGGTACGTGCCCCACGCCCAAGCTGCAATAGCCACGTGCACTGAAAGCGTTTTAGCTGAAATGCCCATGGCTTCCGAACCATAAAACACGATGGGACGGATATAACAAGACTTCAGATCGTTCTGCCTTACGACATCGCACTGCGCCTGCATCAACGTCGCCTTGTCATAGGGCATCTTCATCATGAAGATGTGCGCGGAATTGAATAAACGATCGGTGTGTTCTTTCAGACGGAAAATTGCAGATCCGCGGGGGGTTTCGTAGGCGCGCAATCCTTCGAATACCCCCATCCCGTAGTGCAGGGTGTGGGTGAGTACATGTGTGGTAGCCTCACGCCACGGAATCATCTTTCCATCACTCCAGATCACACCGTCGCGGTCAGCCATTGACATTCACAAACTCCGGAGAGAATTTAAGTTCGTATATTCTAACGCATTTCCTGATCCTCGGGATTCCCTTTCGAGAGAAGGGGTACAGGAAAGCAGACTGTTTGCACGGGACTTGCAACCATTCCACATACCTGTCAGGCTCGTCCGTTAGTGCGTGGGATTATTCTGGAATTGCTATCAAAGTGGAATGTATCCTGAATACCAGCGGGGCAGATGCGGTTTCGCGACAGGTGGAAGATTGGAGCTTACTGCCGGCAGTTTTTAGGATTGAGTACAATCGCCGGTGATTTGCCGCTAGAGTACCGATAGAGTGTATAAGCCCTTTATAGGCAAATACGATTGCAGAGGGGCTGAGAGCGTTTGGGTCGTTTGCGGGAACAGCCGGTTGCTTTGAATCCTTCTCAGCAGTACGGCTACAAAAATAATGTCGCTGAAAAACAAACCCCATCGCTGAGATGGGGTTTGTTTGAAATGATGCTAGAGCTGGTTAAACGCGGGTTTTTTGCGATAGGCAATCAAACCAAGCAGGCTAAGGCCCGCCAGCATCAAGGCATAGGTTTCGGGCTCGGGAATGGCTGCTGCCATGGTCGGTTCCGCGTAGACGAAATCATCGGTGACGGCAAGATCAGTACCTTCCGCCAAATTTTCCGGGCCGAATGATTGAAAGTTCGTCCCATCGAAGTTGAACAGGGTGTTAGTCCCCACAGCCAATTTCACGTCCGTCACTACCGGCTGATCGAACAGCACGCCGAGAAACTGCGGCTCGCCGCTCATCGCGCCCGTAGGCACATTAAAGGTGCCGAGACTGACCTCGTGTCCGCTGCTGTCGTGACCGAAGTATTCGATGCTGCTGCCAGCTTTTTCTACATCGACAAAGATGGCACCGAAACCGCGTGTCGCCGTGCCGGGAATGGTGAAGCTTTGGGCGATGAAGCGGTCATCGAACTGGTATGGAGTGTCATCCTGCATGACGAAGGTATTGTTGGGACTGAAGGCAGGAAACTGCCCCGCCGTGGCGGGGTTAACACTGGCAAAGCCATCCCCGCTTACGGCATAGGGATCCTCGAATAATGCGCCCTGGCCGCGGAAACGATCAACGGGGATGATGACTGTATGACCGCTGTCAACCACTTGAGTGTTCGGATTCACGTCTGTACCGTCAAGCCTGACTCCATCCCAACTGATTTCGCGGCGACCGCTCATTTCGGGGCGCGCCGGTATTCTTGGCGCCCCCGATTGCGGCGCGAAAAGCGAAGAGCGGTAGTTGCGTTGGCGCCCGATCCGCTGTACACCACGGGGGCGGCGGACCAGGCGGAGGGACTGCAAAGAATGGCGGTAGCAAACGTTGCTCCGGCGAGCATTTTGACTGAGTGCATAGTAAACTTCCCTTTTCTCCCCTCTTTCTTAAAAGATTTAATAGGCTTTACGGACCTATAACCAAAGAAAACGTCGAATTTTTTCAGGACTTTTTAGAGGTATAGCACTTCGTACCCAAATCGCAAGAGACAATTGTGCGCATTCATTCTCTCGAACTGCTGGATTATGATGGCGGTGTACCCTGAATCCAGGGAGGACTAAACCGCGGATGTGCCGAAGACTTCGCTCCACAACTCAAAAACTGCTGCGATTTCATTCTCAAAATAATCTGCTTCAACGCGCGCAAACTTTTGCGATTTGCCGTTCGCGGAAGACGAGCCAGCGAGATCGGAGTATCCGCTCAATCTCAGCCAGTGTTGCGTCCGTCGAAATTCCCGATAGGCATTAAGGGCCGGTTCTGCGACTTCATTCCTGATCAATCCCAGCTTTGCCGCCAGCTTCAACAACGCGATATTACCGATATTGCCGGTCAACTCCTTGTGATGGTAGGCGTATCCAAGGACTAGGTATTGCACAATGAACTCGACATCGATAAGGCCTCCACGATCATGCTTGATGTCGAACAACCCGCTGTTATTGGGGTGAGCGTCGAGCATTTTTTGCCGCATTACCAGTACTTCCCGTTTCAGATCCGACAATTCCCGCGGGTGACGCAGCACTTCCCTGCGAATATGCTCGAATGCCTCCCCTACCTGTGCATCTCCGGCCACGAATCGCGCCCGGCTCAGCGCCTGATGCTCCCAGACCCATGCATGATGATGCTGATATTCAGCAAATGCCTGAACCGAACTCACCAGGAGGCCGCTGCTGCCGTTGGGGCGCAAACGCAGATCTGTCTGGTAGAGCAATCCGGCTGAAGTGTAACTGGTGAGCCATGAGTTGATACGCTGGCTCAGCCGGGCGTAGCTCTCTGGAGCGTCGGCATGGGGATCGTCATAGAGAAAAATGATATCGAGGTCGGAGGCATAGCCAAGTTCCTTGCCGCCGAGCTTGCCATAGCCGATGATGGCAAAAGCGGGTATATCTCTATGCCTCCTCCTCAACCCCGACCAGGCAAGGTGCAATACCGTATCGAGCAGCAGATCGGCAAGGTCGGAAAGATGATCACTCAAGGTCTCAAGTGGCAGCAGCCCTTCCACATCGCGAGCCAGCAACTGAAATACCTGGGCATGATGAAAGTGCCGCAATATATCCATTTGCTGTTCGACATCGGTGCCGCCGGGGCCCTCCGCATCCTGCAACTGACGCATCAGACCTTCCCTGGCACGAGACCAATCGAGCGGATTTCGAAACTGCCCCGGAAGCAGTTCGTCCAGCAGGATCGGATGCCTGTTCAGGTATTCGCTGGCCCAGTGGCTTGCGCTGACGAGCTTGGCTACCCGCCCTAACGCGTCGGGATGCTCGCGCAGCAGGGCCAGATAAGCTGAGCGCCTGCTGACTGTTTCTAGCAACTGTATCAGTCGTTCCAGCGTGAGGTCTGCGGAAGGAAACTTCGCAGCCACTTCGATCAGAGTGGGAACAAGCGCATCGATGCGTTTTTTGCTCGTTTGCGGCAGTTGCCTGTAGCGGGTGCCCGAGCGAAATCCTTCCACACACTCAAGAACTTTCTCCGGATTGGAAAACCCCAGTTTGGCGAGTTGCGTCTGCGCGGCTTCGGTTTGAACGCCGTTTTCTCCAGCCTTCCACAGGTCGGCAAGCACATTGGAGGCCTGGGAAGTGCGAGGTGTCGCGAAGATAGCTTCAAAATGTCGCGTTATATTCAAGCGATGGTTGTTGAGCTTCTTTAAAAATCCGTCATAGGACGAAAAACCCATCGAAGCTGCAATCAGCGACTGGTCCGGAGAGCTGTCAGGGAGGACGTGAGTCTGTTGATCGTCAAGGTACTGCAGGCGATGCTCGAGGTTGCGTAAAAAAGTGTATGCCTCGACCAATTCTGCCACCGTTTCCCCCGGTAACTGCTGCTTTTCCCCCAGCAAACCCAGTACAGCAAGCGTGGGCCGGATGCGGAAATCCGGATCGCGTCCGCCCCGGATCAGCTGGAATACCTGGGCAATGAACTCGATTTCGCGAATACCGCCCGACCCAAGCTTGATATTTCCGTACATTTCCCGGCGCTGAACCTCCCGCCGGATTTGGGCATGCAGCGCGCGCATGGATTCATAAGCGCCGAAGTCCAGATATTTGCGAAACACGAAGGGTTGTGTGATCTGCTCTACAAGTACCGGTTTTTCTTCGCGCGAACCTGCTACGACGCGGCTTTTGATCCACGCGTAACGCTCCCATTCTCGTCCCTGGGTGATCAGATATTCTTCCAACATGGCAAAGCTCATCGTCAGCGGTCCGCTTTCCCCATAGGGCCTTAACCGCATATCCACCCGGAAAACGAAACCTTCCGCGGTAATGTCATTAAGACTTGTAATCAGCTTCCGCCCCAGGCGAACGAAAAAATCTTGATTGGAAATTGATCGCTGCCCATCGGTCTCGCCATCTTCGGGGTATACGAAAATAAGATCCACATCTGAGGAAACATTGAGTTCTCCGCCGCCAAGCTTTCCCATCCCGATGACCAGCATCTGCTGAACTCGATTGTCGGCATTTTTTGGTTGACCGTAACGCCCCGGCTCGGCTAGCCAGGCGTACAAGCGCTCCAGTGCGAAACCGATGGTAAGCTCTGCCAGGGTTGTCATGGATGACATCACCTCGGCCAAGTCAGCCAGTCCTGCCAGGTCACGTATCGCCACTCGCAGCAACACCTGTTTGCGCAAGCCGCGCAAGACTGCGTGCAGCCCTTCCTCATTATTTATCCCTTCGGCGGATGCCTGCAAAAATGCCTGCATTTCTTCTCGCATGAAAGGGCGCCACAGGTTTTGCTCCAACTCAGCCAGCAGCGCGGCGTCGTTTGCCAGCTGAGCCTGGACGTAACGGCTCAGCGACAGGACAGATTGCACTATTTCTCCAGCGGGACGATCGGAAGGCATGGTTGAATTCAGGTTAAAATAAAATGGGAGGATAATGGGTGGAGTAGATAATTCCTGCACAACCTATGCCGCGGCTTCTATTGAAGGATTGAACAAAGAACCTGCTGCCGCATCTAATCCGCTTTGTCGCATCTGCCCCCCCGCATTTACCTCCGGATCAGATTTCTTCCTGTGAGTATGATTTAACGAATAATCACCAGCGGTCCGAATGTTCCTGCGTTCTTCCCCTAGTATCCGTATCGGAACAATTTATTGAACCTGTCAGCAATTTTACCTTTTGTGCTACGGAGCTTCCTGTTCCGGCTTTCCATGTGGGTACTGATTGCAGTTGCAGCCGTCTTTTCGGTTCTACTGCTGTCTCTCCGCTATTGGCTGCTGCCGAATATCGAACAGTACCGTGAAAACCTCGCTTCCGCCATCAGCCATGCTTCCGGTCAATATGTAACACTAGGCGAGATCAGCGCGAATTGGGATGGGTTCCGCCCTCACATGATGCTGCGTGATGTGCGCGTGCATGATGACGAGGGTGTCACCTTGCTGCTGAACCGCCTTGAAGGCACGCTTTCATGGCGTTCGATGTTGCATGGCGAATTGCTTTTTCGTGAAATCGCAATCGATCGGCCTGATTTGATCGTACGTCGAGACACTGCCGGCGTCATTCACGTCGCCGGATTCGCACTGAAGCAGGAATTTACTGGAAGCGAAGATGGCTTTTTCGACTGGCTCCTCAACCAGAGGCAAGTCATCATAAACAATGCCAATATCCTCTGGCAGGATGACCAGCGCACTGCGCCGCAACTGGAACTGCTGGTCAACCTGCGCCTCGAGAACCGGGGCAGGCACCATCGCTTCGGCATCCGCGCCGTACCTCCCGCGCAACTTGCCGCCCACCTCGATATGCGCGGGGATTTCAAGGGGGAGGCGCTGGCGGATCCCGGATTATGGCGCGGCCGGCTTTTCATGCAGATAACCCGTGCCGATATAGCGGCTTGGCGCGCTTGGCTGCCCTTCCCCGAGGAAATAAAGTTGAATCGGGGCGTTGGCGCGCTGCGTATCTGGGCGGATATCGACGGTGCAGACATGAACAAAGTTACGGCAGACATGCGCTTGCAGAATGTAAAGGCGCGGCTTGCGCCGACTCTGCCGGAATTGAACCTGACCAAGCTGGCAGGCAGGATCGGATGGCACAAGGTGGATGACAACGGCAGCAACGGCAGTCAACTTTTCGCACGTCGACTCGACGCTGCATTTTATGGCAAACCGCCCCTGCCTTTGCTGGATTTTTCGTTGCAGCAGCTTCACCACGATGCCGGCAAACCGAATAGCAACACATTGAGCGTCCAGAATCTAAGACTGGATAAACTGGAGGAGTTGGCAAAATACCTGCCGATGAGCGAGCCGCTCCGGGCTAAAATCCGCGCTGTTTCCCCCCGCGGAAAACTGCATTCGATGTTGATAAAATGGACGGGCGAATGGCCGGCGCCTTCTTCTTTCCATGCCACGGGAAGATTTACCAAACTGGGAATGAAAAGGTCTGATAGCATGCCTGCCTTCACTGGCGTCAGCGGGAATATTGACATTACCGAACAGGGAGGCACGCTGAATCTGGATTCCCAAAACACCGTGCTGCAACTACCGGATACACCTATCGAACCGGTAACACTGAATACACTTGCTGGACAGATAAGATGGAACCTGACCAGCAACGGTTCAAAGTCGATAAAATTCAGCAATATCTCCTTCTCCAGTGCGTACGCAGCCGGGTCAGCCTATGGAAATTACCAGACAGCGCCTGCCAGTCCGGGTATCCTCGACTTGACAACTCATCTCACCCGCGCTGACGTGCCTTCTCTGCTGCGTCTCCTGCCGACCAGAGGGAAAGGGAGAGAGTATTTTCCTGATTGGCTGGGTAAATCTATTGTTGCAGGGAGTATTTCGAATGCCCGGTTTCACCTGAAGGGAAATCTGGCTCGACCTCCCTTCGTCTCAAGCAATCCCGGCGTCTTCGAATTTTCCGCAAAGATATCGGGCATGTTGCTCGATCACCTCCCTGGCTGGCCCCCGATAGAGAATCTCGCAGGCACCGTGCGCCTTAACGATAATCGCATGGAGATCAATGTTTCCAAAGGAGATATCGTGGGGGCGCGTCTGGGGAAGGCAAGACTGATCATTCCTGACATGACTGCCGCCGAGGCGAGACTCAAAACCGAACTGGAAGCGACCGGCGCCACTCATCAGTTTCTGGCATTCGCTGCCGCAAAAACACTGGACACCTACGATAACTGGCTGATGGAGAATACCCGTATTTTTGGCGACGGAAGATTGCTGCTCAAACTTGATACTCCTTTGCGCGGCTCAGGGGAAACTAAACTGTGGGGCAACTACCAATTCATGAACAACCGGATCGCTCCGAGCTCACATATTCCCGAGCTGGAGCAATTGAACGGGGCGCTGACCTTTACCGATTCTGAAATAAGAACGAAAAACCTGAGCGGCCGTCTTCTCGGCGGTCCCGTGCTGATCACTTCCTCTGATATCCCCGGCGGGGGCGTGCGTTTTTCCGCTATCGGAAAGGTCGACTTCGACAACCTGAATGCAGCCCCGCAAGCCAGCGGGCCACGCAGCGCCCCTTTCTGGACCAGGCACATACACGGCAGCAGCGATTGGCAAGCAGCCGTGCTCGTAGGCAACCGGTCCACGGATGTGATCGTTGAATCATCATTGAAGGGAATTTCATCGGATCTGCCCGAGCCTTTGTCGAAGGCGGCGCACGATGCAATATCAGTGAAATTTGAAGGAAAGGCGACGGGCACGCAGAGCGAGGAACTACACCTGAGCTATGGCGAGCGCATCAAGGCAAAGATCAGCCGCACCCGGGACGATGCCGGTCATTTTTATGTGGAACGCGGTTCCGTCGTTTTCGGTCCCTCGCCCGTTTTTCTCCCTGAAGAGCCCGGTATCGTGATAAAGGGTGCATTGCCCGTATTGAATCTCGACCGTTGGCGCCTCTTGCTCAAGCAATTCGAAATCCAACCTGCTACCCCTTCCAGTTTGAACGGCTTAAACCTGTATATAGAATCGCTTGGCTTTCTGGGCAGGCAGTTCGATGATGTCAGGCTGGATGCCAACAGAAAAGACGGCCTGTGGTATTGCAGGATCGCAAGCGAGGAGGTCAATGGAGGCATCACCTGGAATCCATCCGGTGCCGGCAAGATAGTGGCGCGATTGAACAGGCTGATCATTCCTGCAAACCCTCCTTCCGGACCAGGTAAGGTATCCAGGAGCAGGCAACAGGAAAAGGATCTGCCGGCGCTCGATGTGATCGCGGACGACTTTGTTTTTGGCGAGAAACAACTGGGTAAGCTGGAATTGGTTGCAAATCAGGAAGAACGGAACTGGTATATCGACAAACTGCACATTGTCAGCCCCGACAGCTCGATAACAATGCGAGGGCTATGGAAAAACCGGGTCCCGGCTCCGCAGACGCAGGCCACAGTCATGCTGGAAGCAGATGACATTGGGAAATTTCTGGAGCGGATCGGCCTTCCTGATCGCGTAACCAGTGGAAGCGGTACGCTTGAGGGCATCTTGTCCTGGCAGGGGGATCCCCTGTCGATAGATTACTCCACCTTGTCCGGCAGGTTTAAGCTTGGCGCAAGACGTGGACAATTTCCCAAGTTTGAGCCTGGAATTGGGAGGCTCTTTGGCATTTTCAATCTCCGTTCACTGCCGCGGCGGATCACGCTGGACTTTCGGGATGTGTTCAGTGAAGGTTTCGGATTTGACGACATTTCCGGCAGCATAAATATCGCGAGTGGTATTGCATCGACCGATGAGCTTAAAATAAACGGGCCGGCTGCAAGGGTTACCATGAATGGACAGATGAATCTCGAAGCGGAAACGCAAAAACTTCATATCAGAGTTACCCCTTCCTATGGACTTGCGTCTCCCGTAGTCGGGATGGCATCGGTAATTGCAAGCACAGCCATGAAGAAAACACCTGCTCCATCAAGAGACTACAACATTACCGGCACCTGGGCAGATCCTGTCGTAACCCGGATAGGGCAACCGGCCCCGGAACTGGCGGAGCCTCAACCATGACCAGAGTCTCCTCGCACGAGGTCTGCCGGCAGTGCATTGACTGATCACGCCCGTTATACTGCGCTCGCCATCCAACGTATGCGTTAGGGTCTATTAACGCTTGTTTCGCGCCTGCGAGCGATCTGTGGACAATGCCGGAATCGGTATCAACCACGATACTTTATAAAGACAATCTTTTAAGTTACCCTGTATTCTCCGCTGCCCGAAAAATACACTTCAAATATGCAAGACTCCGTAACCTGTAACTCGCTTCCCCCTGAAACAGCTCACAGGGGCCCGGTTCGTGTTGCCGCCATTCAAATGGCGGCAGGCCCAAATATCTACGCCAATCTAGAAGAAGCCGGACGACTTCTGGACATTGCTGCATCACGCGGAGCGAAGCTGGCAGCGCTTCCCGAGTATTTCTGCCTGATGGGAATGGAGGATGCTGATAGAGTAGCGGCACGTGAGCAGGATAATCAGGGGCCGATACAGGAATTCCTGGGCAATACTGCCAAGCGTCTCGGCTTATGGCTGGTAGGCGGCTCGGTGCCCCTGGTTTCTTCCCGGCCTGACAAGGTGCGAAACAGTTGCCTGGTATACAACGACAACGGTGAGCAGGTCGCACGGTACGACAAAATACATTTGTTCGGTCTGGAGCTGGGAACTGAACGCTATGCCGAAGAAGAAACCATTGAGGCAGGCCAGGGTGTCGTTGCCCTGGAGTCGCCCTTTGGCCGCATCGGTCTTTCCATCTGCTACGATATCCGCTTTCCCGAGCTTTACCGTTCCATGGGGCAGGTAGACATTATCTTCGCTCCGGCGGCCTTCACCGCCACTACGGGCAAGGCACATTGGGAAACCTTGATCCGTGCCCGGGCCATCGAAAATCTGGCATACGTCGTTGCGCCTGCTCAGGGGGGATACCATATCAATGGGCGGGAAACCCATGGGGACAGCATGATAGTCGATCCCTGGGGCGTGGTGCTGGACCGCCTCCCGCGCGGACCAGGAGTTGTCATCGCGGATATTGACCCGGAATACCAGGCGAGCTTGCGCAGCAGCCTGCCCGCCTTGAATCACCGCATACTGCGTCACTTTTGAATTCCGTTGAACCTTGTTCTCCTTCTCCCCCACTAACTACCATGATTACAGAACAGACTATCCAGGTTAACGATCTTTTCGCGACAGCCAACAATTGCCTGCTTGCACCTCATGAACTGGATGCAACCGGATTACAGAACGTGTTCGGCCAGATGCTTGCGCATCGCATCGATTATGCCGACCTGTATTTTCAGTACAGCCGAGCCGAGGGCTGGGCTCTGGAAGAAGGCATAGTCAAATCCGGCAGCTTTAATATCGATCAGGGCGTGGGTGTACGCGCAGTCAGCGGAGACAAGACCGCCTTTGCGTATTCGGACGACATCAGCATGCCTGCGCTGGTGTCCGCCGCACAGGCTACGCGCGCCATCGCTCGCCATGGCGTCACGCAATCGGTGCAAGCCGTCAAACGCAGCAAGGGGCGCGAGCTTTATCTGCCTGAAGACCCGATTGCCAGCCTTAAGGATACGGACAAGGTGGCTTTGCTCGAAAAGCTCGAAAATTATGCGCGGGCCTTGGACAAACGTGTTATCCAGGTCATGGCTTCCCTCTCAGGGGAATACGAAGTGGTTCTCGTTGCCCGCAGTGATGGCCTTCTGGCAGCCGATGTGCGCCCGCTTGTACGTCTCTCATTGCAGGTTATCGCCGAGGAAAACGGTAATCGCGAGCAAGGAGTTGCAGGAGGAGGAGGACGCTTCGACTATGCGTACTTCACGGATGACGTGCTGCGCGACTATGCTGCAAAAGCGGTTCACCAAGCGGTCGTCAACCTGCATGCAAAACCGGCGCCTGCCGGAACCATGACCGTGGTGCTCGGTTCGGGTTGGCCGGGAATACTGTTGCATGAGGCCATTGGCCACGGGCTGGAAGGAGACTTCAACCGCAAGGGGAGTTCCGCATTTGCGGGCCGAATCGGCGAACGCGTGGCTGCACCGGGAGTGACGGTGGTGGATGATGGCACTATTGCACGCCGGCGGGGCTCGCTCAATGTCGATGACGAAGGGAATCCCACCCAGTGCACAATGCTGATTGAAAACGGGATACTCAAGGGTTATTTGCAGGACAGCCTGAATGCACGGCTGATGAATGTTTCCGTCACAGGAAATGCAAGACGCGAATCATTTGCGCACATTCCCATGCCGCGCATGACGAATACTTATATGCTGAATGGGGACAAAACTCCGGAAGAAATCATCGCTTCCGTAAAGCACGGATTATATGCGGTCAACTTCGGTGGGGGGCAGGTAGATATCACCAGCGGAAAATTCGTATTTTCGGCCGCGGAAGCTTACATGATCGAAAACGGTAAAATTTCGTATCCGGTGAAGGGCGCCACCCTCATTGGCAACGGTCCCGATATACTCACCCGCGTTTCGATGATCGGCAACGATCTATCGCTTGATCCCGGTGTTGGGACGTGTGGCAAGGAAGGCCAGAGCGTGCCGGTAGGCGTGGGTCAACCCACTCTTCGCATAGATGGACTGACGGTGGGAGGAACAGCGTAGGCTTCAGTGGCGGTACTCCCCATCATCAGCCATCGAAAGCGGCCGATTTGAAGCTGCGGTTTCACGGCAAGATGACGATCGACCCATAATACGTTTCCACCAGGTCCCTTACTGCTCGATCTTCACGATCCGGGTACCCGCAAGCCGATCATGCAGGAACAATCCATCCCGGTCGAATAACGCCCACAATATCCCGCAACCGAACAAAAAGATGCCGATGACGGCGAACAGATAACGTGCGAACGCCTGCTTCAGATTAAGGCGGTTTCCATCCGCAGTGATCACACGAAGCTTCCAGGTTTGCATGGGCAATGTTTGTCCACCGTGAGTCCAGAACCAGGTGAAATAAATACCTGCAACCACGAGCAGATAAAGCTGGAATGCGGGTCGGAAAAAAACGGAACTGGTATCCCGGAAGGCAAGATGAAAAACGAAACTGGCGATAAACAGAACCGCAACCAGAATCAGCGATTCGTACAACATACTCAGTAATCTCCGCCCCAATCCCGGCGCGGAAATTTTCATGGTGTCGGGAATTTCATTCAGAAAAGCTTTCGTATTGGTCTTATTGCAGTGCAGTATTGAGAAAAAACAGAAAACAACCAGAACTCAGAAAACCGGAGGCGCCTGCCTGTCTATTGAACCTGCTGCTATAGTAGGATGCTTCATTGCTGGTGCTCATGCTCACGCCATTTGCGCTTTATTTCCTGGCGCTTTTCCGGCGGTAATTTCTTGATGGTTTTATACTTCTCACGTACCAGCTCCCGCTGTTCAGGGGTCAGCGAATACCAATCCCGCATCTGCAACTGGGTTCGGTGCTGCTCCTCGGGTGTCATATGCGGATAGCGTTTGGCAATGCCCAGCCATTTCTTCTTCTTTGCAGGGTCCATCCCGTTCCACTCCTGCGCGAGCGGAGCCAACGCCTCTTTTTGCTGCGGCTTCAATTCTTCCCAGGCAGGTTGACCTGCTTCAACCGGGACCGAAAGTAACAGATACAGCGCCGAGGTGATGGCTATGACTGATTTAACCATTCACCGAACTCATCGTCCAGATAGGCATCTATCGGCAGATCATCCACGAGCAGCATTATCTCGATTTCCTCATTCTCATCACTCTGCTGCAAATTCTGCCAATAAATGGCACCCGCCAAAGCCAGCAACAATGTTATCACCGATAACAACTTGCCAACTCGCGAATGACCATGATGTCCACCTCGCGATGAAGCGACCTGCCCGCTCTGACCAAGTCGAACAACTGTTTCCGCCACATGGTAATTTTCCAGAGAAGCTCTGCGAGCAGATTGGAGACGGTTTAACGTGCTCAGCTTGATGTCATCGAGTCCGCGATCCAGCAACCGCGCTACTTCCCTCCCTACATCAGTTTCACTCATAGCCCAATTCCATGTTTTTTCAACATTGCGGCAAGTGCATGGGTTGCACGGGAGCAGTGCGTTTTCACACTCCCCTCGGAGCACCCCATAATTTTTGCAGTTTCCATAACATCCATTTCCTCCCAGTAACGCAGTAGAAAAGCCTCGCGTTGACGTGCCGGTAGGGTTTCAATAGCCCTCTCGAGCAGATTGATAAGTTGCGACTGTTCGAGTTGTTGGTGAGGGTCATTAACCTTAGATGATGACGCATCGGATTGCAAAGTTTCCAGCAGATCGAAATCTTCGCTTTCCTTTTCATGATCGGAAGGAATAAATGCTGAAAACAGTGTCGTCCACAGTGAGCGCGTTTTCTGTCGACGATAAAAATCCCGGATGGTATTTTGCAGGATGCGTTGAAACAGGAGAGGTAGTTCTTCCAGGGGCTTGGCCGAATACTTCTCGACAAGCTTCATCATCGAATCCTGAACAATATCCAGGGCAAGATGTTCATCGCGTATGGCAAACAAAGCTTGCTTGTAGGCGCGCCGTTCGATTTCAGCCAGAAAATTCGAAAATTCCTGTTTTGTAGCCAGGACGATTCGCCTCTTGGAAGATGAAAGAACAGGAGCAAACTCACCGGCGGCAATGTTAGCAAACTTTTGGCGGGTTACTATAGCTGTTTTAACAAAGGAGGTAATGCCAAGGGAAGTTTATTCCAGGGGGAGTTTACTCGTATGCCCCTCAAGGGCCGGCTTGAGCAAGGTATGCAGAAATACAATCTTCATGATCTCATGCTTCATATCGTATCACGAGAAGCCAGGCATCGCATTTGAGTCTAAGGAGGTTTTTCGGAGGACTATCTTCTGCTCCTGCGACAATTTGTCACATTGCGATAATGCTTTTTCCTGCCTATCATGGATGCGGGGTCGTCGGAGATATGGAAAATTCCTTCCCAAAGTTGAGAAAAGTTGACCAAAAAATTCTGAAATTGCATTCGAATATTTGTGCGGCCGACTGTTAGTGGTACAATCCCGCCTTGAATTGCAAGTGATTCTTAATTAGATTTACATTACCACCAATGCCTGGTACTCTGAAATTCCCATCTGCCCCGGCGCTCCATCGCTCGGCCGGTAGTTATGGCAGTCTTGTACTTCGGATGGCACTCATACTGATGTTCTTCCTCGGTGCTGCCGACATTGTCGCCGCGGCGGAAAGTATTCGCCCTTTTACATCGGGAAGCCTCAAGCAAGTGCTTGCATCCCGGCCGAACAAACCTTTCATTCTCGTCCTCTGGTCCCTCGACTGCCAGTATTGCCCCACCGAACTCAAAATGCTGAGTGAGCTTGAAAAGAGTCACCCCGGGCTGGATGTGGTACTGATTGCTACCGACACGGTTGATGATATGCCTCAACTCGCTGACCGGGCGGGAAACTATGGAACGGCCAAATTCGAACAATGGGTTTTCGCAGAGGATATGCCGGAACGCCTGCGCCAGGAAATCGATGGCCGCTGGTACGGCGAAGTACCGCGGACCTATTTCTATGATCAAAAACACCAGCGCACGGTCAAGATGGGCCTGATCAACAAGTCGCTCGTCGAGGAATGGCTGGCGCGAAATGCTGTCGATACCGCGAACGGAAAGCAGAATGGAAAGTATTGAGACCGCAGGGCAGGCAATGACCTTGAAGCACAGCAGCATATCCTTGTCTGGTCTGGTGTTCGTCGTTGTGATCCACGCCGGATTGCTTTATTTCCTGTTCAAGCAACAGTTGATTCCCCCGCCGGAACAATTAGCGACACTGATGGTAAATTTCATTCCTTCGCCCCAGCCGAAGGAAGAGGCCAAGCCTGAAACGCCACCTCCTCCGCCCAAGCCTAAGCCTAAACCTGTAAAGAAACCGCAACCGCAGCAACTCGTTGCAAAAGCGCCCCCATTGTCCGAGAGGGAGCCGGTCGCACTGCCTCCCCCGCCGGAACCGGCACCCGAAGCCGAGCCTGAAGCCGAACCCGAACCGGTAGTGGAAGCAGCTCCTGCACCGCAAATGCCAGCTGGCCCGGTTTCACTTTCCTCGGAATTATCGGTCGCGTGCCCCCACTTGAATGCGCCGACTTATCCGGCACTTTCGAAACGGCTCGGCGAAGAAGGAAAGCTCGTGCTAAGAGTGGAACTGGATGAAAAAGGATACGTCAATGTGGCGCACGTAGTGAACAGCAGCGGTTTCAAACGGTTGGACGAAGCTGCCATGACCGCTGTCAAAACCTGGCGCTGCACACCCACCGTACGTAATGGTCAACCGGTGCGGGCTGTTGCCCTGCAACCCTTCAACTTTGTACTCCAAGGAGATTAACCTAATGCAAACAGGTCTCGGGTTTTCAAATTTTCTGGCGCAGCTCGACGGCGTCGGTATGACGGTGCTCATACTGCTGCTTGCACTCTCTGTAGCAAGCTGGTATCTCATCCTGACCAAGGGTATCTCCAATATCATGGCGGGAAAGCGGGCTGACGCCTTTCTCAAGCGCTTCTGGAGCGCGGGTTCGTTGCAGGAAGTAAATTCGACGCTGAAGGAGGATTCGGATGACAACGCCTTTGCACAACTTGCCCGGTTGGCAATGAACGCAGCCGCCGATTCGGAGAAACACGGATTGCAAAATCTCGCGGCAGCGGGTGGGGCGAGCGAATTCATCACCCGCGTACTGCGCAATGGCCTCGACCAGGAAGCAGCGCAGGTGGAAAATGGTCTCACCGTGATCGCATCCGCAGGTTCGGCTGCGCCCTATATCGGCTTGTTTGGCACGGTATGGGGCATCTATCACGCCTTGATCCAAATCGGATTATCCGGCCAGGGTACGCTGGACAAGGTAGCGGGTCCCGTGGGAGAAGCGTTGATCATGACAGCGCTCGGGCTGGCGGTGGCAATTCCCGCGGTTTTGGCCTATAACACATTTGGACGACGCAATCGCATCTGGCTGGCGCGACTCGATGCCTTTGCCCATGATCTTTTCGTCCTGATCACGGTTGGAACAAAAGCAGGCGGAGCTCCCGGCGATGAGCGTTCCTTGCGGGTGGTTACCCCGTTGGTTTCCCCCGCAGCGGCACCGGGCGAAAGGAGGCTGTAATGGCATTCGGCAGCATGAACAGCAGTAACCGGCAGCTCCCGATGGCAGAAATCAACGTCGTACCCTTGGTGGACGTGATGCTGGTACTGCTGGTGATTTTTATCATTACGGCGCCGTTGCTCACGCATTCCGTTAAAATCGACCTGCCGAAGGCATCGAGCAGTCCAAACATCACTCAACCGGATCACGTGGAATTCGCCTTGCGTGACGACTCCAGTCTTTACTGGAACGGTGAATCGGTTACAATGGATCAACTGGCTCCGCGGTTCACTGAAGCGGTAGGGCAGAATCCCAATATCGAGCTTCATATCCGCGCCGACAAACATGTCCACTACGAGCATGTAGCGCAGGTGATGTCTATTGCAGCAAAGGCGGGACTGGTGCGAATAGGTTTCGTTACCGACCCTTCACAAAAATAACAATTGCCGAAGCACGGCCGCGGAAGGAATATCATTACGGTCAATTCAAGCGATGACAGACACGCCGGCGAACGCTCCGTCATTGCGGGGATAATAGTTGCATGCCCGGCGTGATCCGCGACCGGTGGTGGTTACCGTTCGTGGTACATGGCTCCATCGTAGCTATCGCCGTAGGGCTCGGTCTGTTATCCTGGTTCATTGCCAAGCCGGTTACGACGCGTCTCCATGAAACCATTCCCGGCCAGCGGCTCACCGTTCTTGCAACGCCCGATATCGCCATCAGTCTCGATGCCGACAGCAGTGTTGCTGTTACCAATACGGAACCCAGCGGGATTGAACTGTTGCGGGGCAACGCCTTTTTTGATGTCAGGGGTAACCAGCCCGGAAAACTGAATCTGAAGGTGGGAACCACCTATATCAGGGACACCGGCACCCGTTTCAGTGTCAGCAAGCGCGCCGCTGGCGGCAGCGTTGCGGTAGCGAATGGGCAGGTGGAGATCCTGGTTAAGACCGGAACTTACCTCGTAGGCGCGCACGAACGCGCGGATTTTGATGGCGTCCAGGTTACCGGTCAACGGGTGATTGCGGATGCCGAGGTAGCCCCCTGGCGACAAGCTGACCGGTACTAAACATCTAGATTCCCTTTCCTCCCATTCCTACTCGCCAGCCAGCGGAGTGCATGCATATCCATGAAGCCGGTCGCAATCTTCAGGCATTTTCCAATCGAAGGGCCAGGCTATTTCGCCACGTTTCTCGATTGCCAGGCCATTCCCTGGCAACTCATAAAAATCGATGCGGGTGATAGTGTCCCTGCCGATGCCGGCCAATTTGGGGGCCTGGTATTCATGGGAGGCCCGATGAGTGTAAATGACGATTTGCCTTGGATCAGAAATGAACTCTCGTTGATCCGCCAGGCAGTGGCAAACAATATTCCTGTATTAGGGCACTGTCTCGGTGGTCAATTAATGGCAAAGGCACTGGGAGGAGTGGTTTCCAAAAGCCCGGTCAAGGAAATCGGCTGGGGTGAGGCGAGCACTGCCGATAATCAGCCAGCTCGGCAGTGGTTTGGGAACCTGTCAAAGTGCGAGGTGTTCCACTGGCATGGCGAGATTTTCACTATTCCGGATAACGCTACACTGCTGCTTTCCAGCCCCTGGTGTAAAAATCAGGCATTCGCACTGGATAATAAGCACCTGGGATTGCAGTGCCATGTGGAAATGACCGAAGAAATGGTGAAAGACTGGTGCAGCCACGGTGCGGAGGAAATTGCTTCGAGCCCGGGCCCCGCGGTGCAGTCCGCAGAGGCAATGCAAACAAACTTGTCTGCCCGAATATCACGGTTGCAGCGTGTAGCCGACAAGCTCTATGAGCGCTGGATCAATGGGATCAGGTTCAATTAATCGAATTGATCGGGAAATTGTGGGAACGAGGAGAATCAGAAAGCAGAGAAGCGATGAAAATCAGAACGTTCAGGATCAATCGAAACATTGATCAATCGCGAAAATTCTGGAATTGCAGGGGAAAATCCGTGACCGATTTCTTGACCAGTTGGATGGCCTCTTGCAAAGTATCCCGCTTTGCGCCTGAAACGCGCACAGTATCCCCCTGAATGCTGCCTTGTACCTTGAGTTTACTGTCCTTGATGAGCCTGATAATCTTCTTAGCCAACTCACTTTCCACGCCGGTTTTTACCGTGACGAGCCGCTTCACCTTGTTGCCGCTGATTTTTTCTACCTGACCCTTGTCCAGGGAGCGCACATCGACATTCCGCTTGGCCAGTTTGGTAGTCAGGATGTCGAACACCTGGTCCAGCTTGAATTCATCATCGGCAAAAACAGTAAGCGTGTAATCCGCCTGTTCCACGCGGGCGTCAGAACCCTTGAAGTCGAAACGCGTGCCCACTTCCTTATTCACCTGGTCAACCGCGTTTCTAACTTCCTGCTTGTCGACTTCGGAAACGATATCGAATGATGGCATATCAATCTTCTCAAAAGAATCTCATGCAGTTCTCATAAGGTAGGCTTTCCACCCCACTGGCACTGCTCTGTTCATGATCATCAAAGATGTACAGGCTCGCCCCTGATTGCATGATGCTTGCACAACTTTCAACACCTTTGGTTGTTCCATTGCTGCTGGTAATTCCAGCGCTATTATTTGCGATTTCTCAAATTAGCGGCAATCCGCATCCTGAGTGCATTCAACTTGATGAAACCGGCAGCATCCGTCTGATTGTACGCACCCTGGTCATCCTCGAAGGTTGCAATATGGGGATCAAACAGCGAATCTGTTTTCGAGTCTCTCCCCACGACAATCACATTACCCTTGTAGAGCTTCACCCGCACCCAGCCGTTCACATGCGCCTGTGACGCATCGATCATCATCTGCATCATTCTGTGTTCGGGACTCCACCAATAGCCGTTGTAAATCAGTTCGGCATAGCGTGGCATAAGCTCGTCTTTCAAATGTGCGACTTCACGGTCCAGTGTAATGGACTCCATGGCCCGGTGGGCACGCAGCATGATCGTGCCGCCGGGAGTCTCGTAGCACCCGCGGGATTTCATACCGACATACCGGTTTTCGACCAGATCCAGGCGCCCTATCCCATGCTTGCCCCCCAGTTCATTGAGTCTGGCGAGCAGACGCGCCGGCGAAAGCTCTTCCCCATTCAATGCAACGATATCGCCCTGCCTGAATTCGAGGTCGATATATTCGGGACTGTCCGGTGCTTTTTCCGGCGAAACACTCCAGCGCCACATCGATTCTTCCGGCTCCTGCGCAGGGTCTTCGAGAATACGTCCCTCATACGAAATGTGCAGAAGGTTGGCATCCATACTGTAGGGGGAGCCTTCCTTTTTCTTCATTTCCACCGGGATGCCGTGCTGCTCCGCGTATTTCAGAAGCTTTTCCCGGGATGTAAGGTCCCATTCGCGCCACGGCGCAATCACCCGGATATCCGGTTGAAGCGCATAGTAACCAAGTTCAAAGCGCACCTGATCATTGCCTTTCCCGGTCGCGCCGTGCGACACGGCGTCCGCACCAGTTTCCCGCGCGATTTCGATCTGGCGCTTGGCAATCAGCGGCCGTGCGATGCTGGTGCCGAGCAGATACTCCCCTTCATAAATGGTATTGGCGCGAAACATGGGAAAGACGAAATCGCGTACGAATTCTTCACGCAAGTCGTCGATAAAAATTTCCCTCACGCCCAGCTGCTTCGCCTTTGCACGGGCAGGTTCCACCTCCTCCCCCTGACCAATGTCAGCGGTGAAGGTGACAACTTCGCACCGATAGGTATCCTGCAGCCACTTCAGGATTACCGACGTATCCAGACCCCCGGAAAATGCCAGGACTACTTTTTTAATTTCAGCGACATTCGCCTTGTTTTCTTTTACCATGCTTGTCTCATTAATAAAAATGCCGGCTTGGCTTCCCGAATAACCCCTATTGAAAATCCTGCTCTATCAGGCGTTATCCAGTCTTCCCAGCAACAGGTATTCAATCAGCGCCTTTTGCGTATGCAGCCGGTTCTCCGCTTCGTCCCATACCACCGATTGCGGTCCGTCTATCACTTCCGCCGCCACTTCCTCCCCGCGATGAGCAGGCAGGCAATGCATAAACAACGCATCCTTGCGGGTGTGCGACATCATTTCCGCATCCACCCGAAAATCCGCAAAATCCCTTTTTCGCTCCTCGGTTTCGGCCTCGAATCCCATGCTGGTCCAGACGTCCGTAGTAACGAGATCTGCGCCTTTTACTGCCTCATGTGGATCAGCGAATTCCTCATAGTGGCTTGTCCCGTAAAGACCGGCCCGTTCCGGCTCCACTTCGTAGCCTCGCGGAGTGGAGACATGGACGTTGAAATCGAATACTTCCGCTGCCTGGAGCCACGTATTGCAAACGTTGTTGGAGTCCCCTATCCACGCCACTGTCTTGCCGGTAATGCTGCCATGGTGCTCGATGAACGTAAAAATATCCCCAATGATCTGGCAGGGGTGATATTCATCGGTCAGTCCATTAATGACCGGAACACGCGAATGCGCCGCAAACCGCCTGACGATATCATGCTCATGGGTACGGATCATGACGATATCCACCATCCGCGAAATCACCCGTGCCGCATCTTCGACCGGCTCGCCGCGCCCCAACTGGGTATCACGAGTGGAAAGATAGATCGCCGCCCCGCCCAGCTGGTGCATGCCCGCTTCAAACGAAAGCCTGGTACGGGTTGAATGCTTGTCGAAGATCATGGCCAGAGTACGGTCTTCCAGCGGCCAGTAGCGCCGGTACTGCTTGAACTCCTGCTTGATCCAGCGCGTGCGCTCGAACAGATACTCGAATTCCTCCCGGGAAAAATCATTGAACTGTAAGAAATGCTTGATTTGCATATTTTTGGTGTCAGGGGCGAGTCTATTGCGAAGACCATTGTGAAGACTTGGGCCCAGCTGACTTCAACCGTTCACTTTTCACGATCGCAAAAAAACTCAAGCTGCCAGAAATTCCTTCACAATGGGAGATAAAGTGTTGACTACCTGCTCAGCCTCGCTGCGTTGAATCACGAGCGGCGGTAGCAGACGCACTACCTTGTCGGAGGTTACATTGATGAGAAGACCTTTTTTCAAAGCTTCCTTCACCAGTTCACCGCACGGTTTCGAAAGCTCGATGCCTATCATCAGGCCCTGGCCGCGAATTTCAGTTACATCCGGCAAATCGGCCAACTGCGCCTTGAACAGACTGCGCATGAAATCGCCCACTTCCATTGCATTGCGCAGCAGGTCTTCTTTCTCGATTACTTCGAGCGTGGTGAGCGCAGCACTGCAGGCGAGCGGGTTTCCACCGAAAGTGGAGGCATGATTGCCTGGCTTGAAGACATTTGCCGCACTACCTTTCGCCAGGCAGGCGCCAATGGGCACGCCCGATCCCAGGCCTTTGGCGAGCGTGACGACATCCGGCGTGATGCCGCTGTATTGAAAAGCGAACCAGTTGCCGGTGCGGCCAATTCCACACTGCACTTCATCCAGCATCAGCAACCAGCCGTTCTGGTTACAGAGGTGGCGAAGACCTTGCAGATAATTTGCCTGCGGCACATTGACCCCCCCCTCCCCCTGGTAAGGTTCAACCAGGATAGCGACGACGTTCTTGTTGTGTTCCGCAACCTGCGCCACTGCATCGAGATCATTATAGGGAACCCGTGCAAAACCGGTGAGGAGCGGCTCGAAGCCAGCCTGCACCTTGCGGTTGCCACTTGCAGTCAGGGTCGCCATGGTACGTCCGTGGAAGGATTTTTCCATGACGATAATAGTCGGCAAATCGATATTCTTCCCATGCCCATACAACCTCGCGAGCTTGATCGCCGCCTCATTGGCCTCAGCCCCTGAATTGCAGAAAAATGCGTTGTCCATGCCCGAAAGGGCGGTCAATCTCGTTCCTAGTTGTTCCTGCTTCCTGATATGGTAGAGATTGGAAGTATGGATAAGGGTGCTTGCCTGTTCGCAAAGCGCCTTTGCCAGCGCCGGGTGGCAATGCCCCAGTCCGCATACCGCTACTCCGGCAAGCGCATCGAGATAGCGCTTGCCCTCCTCGTCCCATAACCACACCCCTTCCCCCTTTGTAAATGTAACGGGCAGGCGCAGGTAAGTGTTCATCAAATTCGACATAGGTAAATTTGCCAGATCAGAATGCAACACGGCGGCATGAGCCGCCGTGCGACGTGGTGGAATTTATTGTGGTTTATTCTGTGGAATCCTTTAGTTTTACCTATTTTGCAAGCTTTTTCAAGCTCTTTTCCTCGGCGTCGCTCAACAGCCTCAAACACGGCAGATAGCCGTCATAAACGATCCCGTGCACTTCCACCCGTTTCTGGGATCGTAGCATGCTGATTAGATATTGCACCACCCCGGACGTGATGGTCTGGCCTGGCACCAGCACCGGAATACCCGGCGGGTAAGGCGTGATCTGGTCCGCGCAGACCTTCCCTTTCAAGCTATCATTTACCCGCTCCTGCTCGTCGAGCAACGGAACGATCTCGCCGCCGCAGTAAAAGGCATCCCGCGGCAGATACTTCAATTCAGTAAATCCCGGAAGCTCCGGGATCTGGTAGAGTCTGCGAGGCGCCCTGCCTTCGCGTGCGATGCGCATGAGAGCATCGTAAAGGCGCGACACCTTGCTGCGCGTGGTACCGATGGTCAGCAGCAGAGTGAGCGTATTGAAAGTGGATTTTTCCACCTGAATGTTATATCGCTCGAACAGTTCCCGGACCAAATCTTCCACCGTAAAGCCACAATGCGAAATATCGACGGTGACCTTGGTCGAATCGAGCTGGATATTGTCGTTCTTCACCTCGTCAGGCAGCAGATCCGTCAGTTCCAGTACGCGAAACACGCCGGTCGAATTGATTTGCTCGCGTACTTCCTTCGCCAGCTCCAGCGTGCGTGACAATAGCTTGTATCCCTCCATCACCACCTGTTTGCGCGCCACGTCGAGGCTTGCAATCATGCTGTACTGCGGGCTGGTGGAAGTATGCATATTGAAATTTTCCCGAAACAGATGCTCGTTGAATTCGGGATCATTGATATGAATCATGCTGGACTGGGAAAAAGCCGACAGCACCTTGTGCGTACTTTGAGTAGCATAATCGGCGCCTGCTTCCAGGGCAGTGGGGCGGAAAGCCGGATGAAATCGAGCGAAGCCGTACCAGGCTTCATCGATGATCACCTTGATGCCTTTGGCATGCGCGGCCTCAACGATCGGAGGCAGGTCATAGCGGAAACCGTCGTAGGTGCAACTCGTGAGTATGAGCGCCTGGGCATCGGGGTGTTCTTCGATTGCCCTGAACAGCGTCTGCTTGGGCACAGGTCCATAAACCCCGAATTTCTTGTTTACTGAGGAGTCGAGATAGATCGGATGGGCGCCGGATAAGACGACCCCGTGATGAACCGACTTGTGGCAGTTCCGATCCAGCAACAGCTTTTCGCCAGGGGCGAGCAACGTCTGGAATATCACCTTGTTGGCGGTGGAAGTGCCATTTGTGGCAAAAAAAGTGCGGCGGGCGCCAAACGCCTTTGCCGCAATCTTCTGCGCTTCGGCAATGACGCCCGAAGGTTCCATGAGCGAATCGAGCATGGGCACCGACACCGACAGGTCTGCCCGAAAAATATGCTCACCGATAAACTGGTAGAAATCACTGGCCCAGGGACTGTCCCGCAACGAATCGCCTGAAGAATGCCCGGGTGTATGCCAGGCGTCCTTTGCCATTAATACATAATTTTTGAGCTGGTCGTAAAAAGGCGTGCGCGCTTTTTCCTGAAGCTGCGCGTTCAGAATCCGGTACATGCCCCGGTAATCGCGCTCTTCCCGGTAGAAATAACCATCCACGGTTTCAGAAAACAGCGCATCCACCACTTCATCCTCTTTTTCCTGGGCGATCAGGATGTAGATATCCAGCTCGGGACGGAAACGGGTTATTTCCTGCACCAGTTTCAGCGCGGTCATCTGCAGAATGCGGGAACCCTTCTCGCCATTTTTCAGGGTGTAGAGCGTATCGTCCACCAGCACGGACTGAATGTCGCCGTCGTCCTGAATGGCCTGAAGCGCCTCACGCGCAGTGGTGACCCCAGAAAATGTGATGCCTAAAGGGTTCTCAAGGGATTTGGCCGCGGCGTTCAATCCCTTTATCAGCTCCTTGAGTATCAATTTTTCATCATTGATAACGAGAATTCTGCTTACCGGTCTCTTCATGAAATAAATGCTTTTAATATGGAAGTCGCTTTATGCGCCAAAACAAAGGGCATTGCAAGCATCTGCAAGCTTTTTTGGCGAATTTGTAACGGGTGAAACGGTCTATATTGAATAAATGAAACTGCTCATCCGGATTCTTTATGCCGGTATCCTGGCGATACCGCTTCTGTTGCCGCCAGTCGTTCTGGCTGCCCCGGTCGTCGTGTTGAAAATCGATGGTCCTATTGCTCCGGCCAGCGCCGATTTCATACAGCGAGGCCTGGAACGCGCAGTGAACGAAAACGCGCTGCTTGCGGTGTTACAGTTGGACACGCCCGGTGGCCTCGATACTTCCATGCGCCAGATCATACGCGGTATCCTGGCGTCGCCCGTACCAGTGGCAACTTTCGTGGCACCGAGTGGGGCTCGGGCAGCCAGTGCCGGCACTTATATCCTGTATGCCAGCCATATCGCCGCCATGGCGCCGGGCACCAACCTGGGCGCCGCAACGCCAATAGAAATTGGCAGCCTGCCGGGATCAGAGCCTGAACCCAAGGCCAAACCGAAATCAGGCGAGAATCGCGAGCAAAATTCGGAGAAAGAGGACAAACTCCCCGTAAAGGACGAAATGGCCCGCAAAATAGTCCATGACGCCGCCGCATATATACGCGGCTTGGCGCAGATGCGCGGGCGTAATGTGGAATGGGCGGAAAGAGCCGTCCGCGAAGCAGTCAGCCTGTCGGCCGCTGAAGCGCTGAATCTCAAAGTCATCGATTATGTCGCTACCGACGTCGCGGACCTGTTAAAGCAACTCAATGGCAGACAAGTGAACGTATTGGGCCAGGAGCGCACACTTGATACCAGCTCCACCACTGTGGAAGTCGTGGAACCCGACTGGCGCACGCGGCTGCTTGCCATCATCACCAATCCAAGCGTCGCCTATGTCCTGATGCTTATCGGCATTTATGGGTTGTTCTTCGAGTTTGCCAATCCCGGCTTTGTGCTACCCGGCGTCGCAGGCGCTATCTGTCTGCTTATCGCCATGTATGCATTCCAATTACTGCCGGTGAGTTATGCTGGGCTTGCCTTGATCCTGCTCGGTATCGGGTTCATGGTGGCCGAAGTGTTTTTGCCCAGCTTCGGCGCTCTCGGTATCGGTGGAATTATTGCTTTCGTCGTTGGTTCACTGATGCTGATTGACAGCGATGCGCCCGATTTCGGTATCCCTTGGCAGATCGTCGGCGGAGTAGCCTTCGCCAGCGCACTGTTCCTGATTTCGGTAATCGGAATGGCGCTCAAATCGCGCCGGAAGCCAGTAGTCAGCGGCCAGGAGCATCTGGTCGGGGCAGTGGGAGAAATGCTGGAAGATACTTCCGGCGACGGCATGGCCCGTATTCGCGGTGAGTTATGGGCCGTGCATTCCACCCAACCGCTGACCCGGGGCCAGAAAGTACGTGTAACAGGAATCGACGGCCTCGTCTTGCACGTGATTGCAGCAGAGAAATAACCAGGAGACATTTATGCTCGCCAATTCGGTATTCGGCACGCTCGCCCTCATTCTTATCCTCGCGCTATTCTCGATATTCCGGATTTTGCGTGAATATGAACGCGGCGTCGTGTTCCTGCTCGGCCGCTTTTACAAGGTAAAAGGCCCCGGCCTGATCATCATCATTCCCGGTATCCAGAAAATGGTGAAAGTTGACCTGCGTACCGTGGTGATGGATGTACCCAGCCAGGACGTCATTTCCCGCGACAACGTTTCTGTGAAAGTCAGTGCGGTGGTATATTTTCGTGTGGTCGACCCCCAGAAATCCATTATCCAGGTGGAGAACTTTCTTGCCGCCACGAGTCAGTTCGCACAAACCACCCTACGCTCGGTGCTGGGCAAGCACGAACTCGATGAAATGCTGGCGGAACGCGAGAAACTCAACATGGACATCCAGAAAGTACTGGACATTCAAACCGATGCCTGGGGCATCAAGGTCTCGAATGTCGAGATCAAGCATGTAGACATTGACGAGTCCATGATACGGGCTATCGCCCGGCAGGCGGAGGCGGAACGCGAGCGCCGCGCCAAGGTAATTCACGCCGAGGGTGAGCTGCAGGCATCCGAGCAACTCATGCAGGCAGCAGAAACGCTGTCGCGGCAGGCCGGTGCCATGCAACTGCGCTATCTCCAGACACTCACGACAATTGCGGGCGATAAATCCAATACGGTTATTTTTCCAGTGCCGATGGACCTGATATCGACGCTGACAGAGGTGACCGGGAACCGGAGGGCGAAAGCTTCTGATACCGAAGGACCAGAAGAGGCACCCTCGCTTCCGATACATAATTCCGCGGAATCCACGTAAGCGCCGTTAATGCCAACGCCAATGCGAACCCCACCCAACCGAAACCGATCCTTTCCTGCTCAAGCCGGAGACTTTTGCGTATCCATGTCACGGATCGGGTTTATGCCAAACCATTGACAAAGGAGCGCCAACAAAAAAGCCCGGGTGATTCCCGGGCTTTTTTTGCTGAGATCTGAACGATCAGGCCATCGCCTTGATGGCTGCCGAGAGACGGCTTTTATGACGGGCTGCTTTGTTCTTGTGAATGATTCCCTTGTCCGCAATCGAATCTATGGTACCGACAGACGCCTGATATGCGGCCTGGGCAGTATTTTTGTCGGCCGATCCGATCGCCTTTCTTACATGCTTGATCGCTGTGCGCAACTCGGAGCGCAGACTCATGTTGCGGTTACGATGACTGATATTCTGTCTAGCACGTTTTCTTGCTTGTGCGCTGTTGGCCATGAAAATTCCTCGGATTACCCTTTACGGAAAATTTTTGAATGATACGGGTGTTTACGCCTGATTGCAAGAAAACTGACAACTCTACCTGTTCTATCTGTTGTTGCTAACCATTGCAGCATTTGTACTGATTTGCACCCGTCGGAGAACGACAGTGAAGAACGACTTATGGTGAAGCGGCCCTAAACCTCAAGTATTCAGTTAACATACGCATCCATGAATCTGCTCAAAGCCCTTGTCACCGTCAGCGGGATGACGTTCATATCCCGCATTCTGGGATTCGCGCGGGATGTCATCATTGCCCGCATTTTTGGTGCAGGCGTCGAAACCGATGCTTTTTTTGTGGCATTCCGTATCCCCAACCTGTTGCGCCGGCTGTTCGCCGAAGGCGCGTTTTCGCAGGCATTCGTGCCCATACTTGCCGAATACAAGAATCGCCGGACAGCCGAAGATACACGCGAGCTGGTAAGTCATGTCGCAACACTGCTGTTCATCACGCTATTTGCGGTCACGCTGGCAGGCGTTATTGCCGCACCGCTGGTCATCTATGTAAGTGCGCCAGGATTCACGGCAAGTCCCGGGAAATTCGAGCTTACGGTGGAACTGCTGCAGATCACGTTTCCCTACATCCTGTTCATCTCGCTCGTGTCGCTGGCTGGCGGCATACTCAACACCTGGAGCAGATTTTCGGTGCCTGCGCTGACTCCGGCCCTGCTCAACCTGTCGTTTATCGGCTGTTCGCTATGGCTTACGCCACTCATGGACCCGCCAGTGCTGGCGCTCGCGTGGGCGGTATTCATCGGGGGAGTGCTCCAGCTTGCCTTCCAGGTACCGTTCCTCATGCGCCTCAAATTGATGCCGCGCCCGCGCCTGAAATCCCGCGACAACGGCGCCTGGCGCGTTCTCAAGCAAATGGGACCGGCTGTTTTCGGCATGTCCATCGGCCAGATCAGTCTGCTGATCAACACGATATTTGCTTCCTTTCTTGTCACAGGCAGCGTTTCCTGGCTTTATTATGCGGATCGGCTAATGGAGTTTCCCGCCGGTCTGCTGGGTGTTGCACTCGGGACGGTCCTGCTGCCGTCTTTGTCGCGACACTATGCCGACAACAGCACGGATGAATATTCCCGGCTGCTTGACTGGGGTTTGCGCCTGACCATGCTGCTGACGCTGCCCGCGGCGCTGGCGCTGGCGCTGCTTGCCACACCGCTTATCACGACACTGTTTCATCACGGCGAATTCTCGACCAACGATGTCTGGATGACACGCAATGCCCTCATCGCGTACAGCGTGGGTCTCCTGGGGCTGATTCTGGTGAAAGTGCTGGCCCCTGGTTTCTACGCAAGGCAGAACATCAAGACACCGGTAAAAATAGCCCTTATCACGCTTGTCGCGACCCAGTTAATGAATCTTGCCTTCATCATACCGCTGCAGCACGCCGGGCTGGCGCTTGCCATTGGATTAGGCGCCTGTATCAATGCGGGCATGCTCTATTACAAATTACGGCGTCACCAGATTTATCAGCCTCAGCCGGGATGGGGCATTTTTATGACAAAAATATCGGCAGCCCTGGCGATGATGGGAACCATATTATGGTTTGCTTCAGGCAGCGATGTTTCGTGGTTGACGGATACGGCGATGGTGCGAGGGGTACGGTTGGCAGGAGTCGTCATAATCGGCGCGGCAAGCTACTTTGTCACCTTATGGCTGCTCGGTTTCCGCCTTAAGGATTTCTCGCGGCGCGCTGCATAGAATAGCGTACAGCGCGCTTTTGGTAGCGTTATCACTCTCTCCCCCTCCCGCTCCTCTCGCACACAGGGAAGAAAGAGTGATCTGGAGCTCACGGTACGAGTATCGAATAATTTCAGACTCGCCAACGTTTACCGTTCTTGCATAAGGATTACCGAAGGCCATGTTTGCAGGAAGCTCTAAATTGCTCTTCATTTCCATCTTCGTGTGCAAAAGACTGCTGGATAGACAGCAAAAGGTGGGATTACCGGACCTCAATATCCCTCTCTCACCTGTGGAAGAGGGATAGGAGAGAGGACGTTAAGATCGTGAAAATTGCGTCGTAAAGCAGATGAAGCAGGACAAACATACCAGAAAAAGCCTCAGGATTGAGCGAGAAAAAAAGTGTTTTCTTGCTTGAAATTAGCCATATAATGGCGAAAAAATATTCCCTGTCAACTTCAGGATTTACCTTGACTATGGCACGCTCTGTCAAACCTTCTCCTCTATTATTGCCGTTACTTCTTGGAGCTCTCCTTAACGGTGGGGCCATGGCCAAGGACACTGCGGCTGATGGAAGCGCTCCCGCAGAGAAGAACGCTTCGACCGCCAAAACCGCTTCTGTTGATGACAACACGCAAACAGAAGCGATTGAGGGACCTGTATTCAAAAATGCGGCTCCGCCTGCCACTTACCCGGCCTACAGTAAAAAAGACCCATGGGAACCCGTCAATCGCAAGATATTTTCATTCAATGAATCAGTTGATGACTACGTCATGAGGCCGGTTGCAAGGGGATACAGATGGATAATGCCGGACCCCCTTGAAACGGCAGTAGGAAATGTTTTTGCCAATCTCGGCGACATACCGATCACGCTGAATAATCTTTTGCAGCTCAAATTCAGTAACGCGCTCACCAGCAGCACCCGGTTCGTAGTGAACAGCACGCTTGGTCTCGCCGGAATCGTGGATCTGGCAAGCGGCATTGGTCTGGAAAAGCATAATGAGGATTTCGGGCAGACTCTGGGTCATTATGGGGTCGCAAGCGGACCGTATGTCGTGTTGCCCTTCCTCGGACCCAGCTCCACCCGGGATGCGGGCGGACGCGTCATTGACACCGTGACCGACCCTATATTTGTGGGCAGCTTTTTCGTGGCACCCTTTATAGGTCCGATAGTGGGCTCCACCAAGGTTACAGATGCCCGCGCCGAACTGCTCAAATCCGAAAAAACTCTGGAAGAAGCTTCCCTCGACAAATATGAGTTTATCCGGGATGCCTATCTCCAGAGACGTCAAAATCTGGTGTATGACGGGAATCCCCCGAAGGATACGGAGGATGAGGAAGAAATTTGAACTGCAGCAAGGAACAAGAAAGTAAAAGCCTGTCGAACCTGCCCCGTCACTTCTGACGGGGTGCAAAAAGGGCGGAAGCGTTTCTATGCTTCCGCCCTTTTTATTTCATGGTTGATCAGGTCATCGCGCGAAGCGCTGCAATACGCACTTCAAGGGGCGGATGAGACATGAACAGGGTTCTGAGACCCCCTTCTCCTCCGGAAATACCGAATGCCTCCAATCGCTCTGGCAACTGGGAGGGCTCATGCCGGCGTTGCAGGCGTTCAAGCGCTGCGATCATTTTGTTGCGTCCGGCCAGCTGCGCTCCACCCGCGTCCGCACGAAATTCGCGCTGGCGACTGAACCACATTACAATGATGCTAGCCAATATCCCAAGTACCATTTGAGCGATCAGCGTGGTAACCATGAAGGCGGGACCGTACTCCCGCTCGGTTTTGAATACGACCCTATCCACGAAATGGCCGATGACTCTTGATAAAAAAATCACGAAGGTATTGACGACACCCTGAATCAGCGCAAGCGTCACCATATCGCCGTTGGCAACATGACTTATTTCATGTGCCAGCACTCCCTCGATTTCATCTTTTGTCATGGCCTGAAGCAAGCCGGTACTTACCGCCACCAATGCCTCGTTGCGGTTCATGCCGGTAGCAAAGGCATTCATGTCCGGTGCATCGTAGATTGCCACTTCCGGCATACCGATGCCAACGCGCTCAGCCTGGCGCCGGACAGTTTCCACCAGCCAGCGCTCGGTCGGATCGGAAGGCTGCTCAATCACGACGGCACCCGTCATGCGTTTCGCAGTCCACTTGGACATGGCAAGCGAAATCAGCGAACCGCCAAAACCGATCACTGCCGCCATGACAAGCAGTGAATTGTAATTGATGCCCACACCCTGCTCATCAAGCATGCGATCAACACCCAACAAGCGCAACGTGATGCTCAGCACCAGCAAGATGGCCAGATTGGTAACTACAAATAGAAAAATTCGCTTCATGGACAGTTCCGTTTCCTTGTATCAAAGATGGATCATATATAGGGATGGGAGTTCAATTTTTCAAGGAGACGCTGCAGGTAGAACCATGCTCCTCGCAATATTCTTGTCCTGCCCTGATCGACTCAGCCCCTCTTAAACCAGCCTGTGAAAGAGGCTCAGCGCGAACGGTGGACGAAGAGTTCAGGAGGCTGTTAGTGTATCACTAGCGCCGATTCTCGCGGATGAGCAGGACATAAATAGAGAGCGCGGCAAGGATCATGAAGAAAACTGCCGACCAATCCGGAAGAGTAAGCGAAGCAAATTTCCATGTGACATCGGCGCAATCGCCATTTGCTTCGAACATGACGGGCCACCATCGTGCCAACGGCAGCGCGTTCAGAAACTCTTCTTCAGGGCTGATACCGCATTCGAATGCCTCCGGGTAGCGGACGAGCCAGGCCTGACGCAAGGCAACCAGCCCGCCGGTGAACGCAAAAACTGTCATCAGACCGGCATAGATGCGGCGACCGGTAGTTCCCGGAGTATGAAAAAAACCGGCCAGCGCGGTTAAGCCTGTCAACCAGTAGGCCATACGCTGCACGACACAAAGCGGGCATGGCAAAAGACTTTCCACGAGTTGCAGATAAAGCGCGTAGCCGATCAGGCCCGTGCAACCCGTGAAGATCGCCAGCAATATGCCCCGTACCGGCGTCATGGAGTTACTCATGCTCCGCTCCCGTTACCCGTCCTGGCTCACCGATGGGGGTTTTTTTCGTTTTGCGCATCCCGCCCGATACAATTTTATATTCCAGTAAGCGGCACTCCAGCGCGCCGTTGAAGAGCGGAATACGACGCGAGGCTGTCAGACGTATGAGCTTGGGAAGCTGCGGATCAGCAGTCAGTATGTAGGCGTTCCACCCGCTGAATTTCTTCTTAAGCACGTCTCCGAGTTTTGGATAAAACTCCATGAGCTGTTTCTGCTCCCCCAACCTCACCCCGTAGGGCGGGTTGGTGACAAGAAAGCCGGAAGATACCGGAGCGGACAGTTCCAGCATGTTCGCCTGCTTGAGAGTAACTGCTTCAGAAAGTCCGGCAGCGGATAGATTGGCCTGGGCAACAGCAATCGCATTGCCGTACAAATCGCTGCCGAATATCGGTTGCTGCGATTTCGTCTTCTGCCCTGCAATTGCCGCCTTTCTGATCTGCTCCCATCGTTTTTTGTCAAATATCCTGAGCTTTTCGAAAGCAAAACTTCGTTCCAGCCCTGGAGGTATATTCAGTGCAATTTGTGCCGCTTCCAGCAGAAAGGTTCCGCTCCCGCACATAGGATCAAGCAACGGAATCCCTGGGCGCCAGTCTGCCAACGATAAAATTCCTGCAGCAAGATTTTCCCGTAGCGGAGCCTCCCCGGTATTCTTTCGCAGGCCACGCTTGAATAACGCATCACCCGAGGTATCCAGATACAAGGAAATCCTGCGGGCATCGAGAAAGCCGTGAATCCGGATGTCCGGTTGCGCAGTATCGACACTTGGCCGGTTGCCGACAACTTCGCGGAACCTGTCGCAGACTCCATCCTTGATCTTGAGCGTAACGAAATCCAGGCTCTGCAACGGACATTTGATGGCAGCCACGTTGACCTTGATTGTAAGCGCCGGCGCGAACCAATCGTGCCAGGGCAACTGGCGCGCAACCCTATATACGTCAATTTCGGTAGCGTAAGATTCGCTGGCAACGCGCCAGAGAATGCGGCTGGCGATACGGCTTTCCAGATTGGTTCGATAGCACGTATCCCAATCCCCCTGAAATTCCACTCCCCCGTCCTGAGGATTTATGGCAGAAGCACCGAGACGCTCCAACTCGGCAACGAGCCCGGATTCCACGCCACGGGGACAGGGAGCAAAAAAATGATGAAGCGTCACAGGATGACAGAATACAGGCGGGTCACGATATCAGAGGAACTTGATCCCCGGCTACTCGCAGAAATGGGTTTATCTTGCTGTCCACGAGCCGTAGGCAAGCAGGGCCCACGCCGTGAGGAATGCCACGCCGCCCAATGGGGTGATGGCGCCAAGTCCGCGTATGCCCGTGAGGCTCAGCGCATAAAGACTGGCAGAAAACAGAACAATTCCGGCAAACATTAGCCATCCGGATAACGCCACCCATTTGGAAGCGGGAAACTGAAACAGCACGAGACCCACTGCGATAAGGCCGAGCGCATGATAAAAATGATACTGCACACCGGTCTGGTATACGGCCAGCATATCAGCGGAGAGCGTCCGCTTCAGGCCGTGCGCGCCGAACGCACCCAAAGCGACGCAGAGAAATGCATTGACTGCGCCCAGTGTGAGAAAGATTTTTGGAGACATATTTTTGTGGAAAGAGCTGATAGGATTCAGTGGCAGAGATCAGTGGCTGAAACATATAAACGGAATTGAATGGCAACGATCTCCATAACGTCTTTTTATCCGGGAAAAAACTTATCTCTCCCCTGCGATAGAACGGGAGTTCGATGTGGATTCGGCACAATCCCACCAACGGTCAAGTCTGCACCACCCTTGGCTGAATGTCCAGACTCGACAGAAGGTCATGGAATGCGATCCTGCATGCGCATTCCCGCTACTCGCCCTTCTCCATCACGGACGCCTTGCTCCATCCTTTCGCAAACGTCACTTGGATGACATCACCAACGTCGACCTGATCATTTCTTCTCAATACCGTGCCATCGGGGGTATAAGCAATACTGTAGCCTCGCGCCAGAACGGAATCCGGATTCAGATGGGAAAGATTTGCTTCCCTGCGCTGCAAGTGCATGCCGAGAGTTTCAATCCGGGATGCGATCGCCCGCTGAAGGCGTAGACCGAGTTCCTGCTGGCGCTCTTCCAGCCGGGGGATGTCGGGCCTGGCAATCTTCATGCGCTGCTGGAGCTCGCGCAAGCGCCAATGCCTCTCTTTCGCATGACGTAGCCATGTGCTTTCCAGGCGTTCGCGCAAACGCGCAAGCTGCGCCAGTTGCGCTTCGATGCGCTTTCCCGGATGTACCAGGCGGCATCCCAGCATATCGGTATGCTGCATCCGGCTTTCGATGCGCCGCTGCATCGCGCGGTGCATGCGGCCGCAAAGAATTTCTCCGCGTCTCGCTAGTTCTGCGCGATCCGGGCACACGAGCTGGGATGCGCCAGTCGGCGTGGGCGCCCGGACATCCGCAACAAAATCCGCAATGGTAAAATCGGTTTCGTGACCTACTCCACTGACAATGGGAATGGAACAAGCCGCAATTGCGCGTGCCACAACCTCCTCGTTGAAAGCCCACAGATCTTCCAGAGAGCCACCCCCCCGGCACAGTATCAGTACATCGCACTCAGCCCGGCTTGCAGCGGTTTGAATGGCGCCCGCGATCCTTACTGAAGCGCCAGCGCCCTGAACAAGCGTTGGATAAACGATTATGGGCACGGAAGGCATGCGCCGCTGCAAAGTGGACAGCACATCATGCAGCGCCGCAGCGGCAGGAGAAGTGATGATCCCGATCTGCTTTGGAAACTCGGGCAATGGTTTCTTGCGCTCAGAATCGAACAACCCTTCTTTTCCAAGCCTCGCCTTGAGTTGCTCGAAAGCTTCAAACAGCGAACCGAGTCCGGCGTGGCGGATAGTCTCGATGTTCAGTTGGAAATCGCCGCGCGCATGATATAGCGTTACGAGGGCGCGCACTTCCACCCGCATGCCATCCCGGGGCTGCCAATCAAGGTACTGGTTTTTTTCCCGGAACATGACACAGCGCACCTGAGCAATCTCATCCTTCAGGGAAAAGTACCAGTGGCCGGAGCCATAGCACTTGATATTGGAGATCTCGCCAGCCACCCAGGACAATGGAAAAGCCTGCTCCAGCAACTCCTTGGCGTTGCGGTTCAATTCGCTCACGCTCATGACCGCCCGCTCGAAACCCATTTCCAGAACGTGGTTCATCTTGACATTTTACAATAATCCACACTTATCACGAAAATAGCATATTATGCTGCGCCAACCCGCATGAAATCCAGATATAACATAACCCCATGTTTTAAAATGAATTGTAATAAGTTCAAAAATTAGTCTAATCAGAAAAAGTTGTTATGGAAGGGCGACTTAATGGCTCTATCTGCATATTACCCACAAACTTATCCACAGCAATTGTGGACAATAAAAACCTTTCATCCTTGCTGAAATCACAGCAGCAAGCTACATTAAGACGATTCCTGAAGACCTGCTCTACTCTGATTCGGGTTTGATTTCTGTATTTTTACCGAGGAGGCTCCCCGCGTGTTCGCGTTGATTCAAGCCGCCGGCTGGCCGATCTGGCCGATCATTCTGGCATCCATCGTCGCGGTAGCCATCATCGGCGAGCGTATCTGGGCACTGCGCCTCAACGTGGTCGCACCGCGGAACCTCTTGCCTCTGGTCGTGCGTGAGTACCGCGAAGCGGGCGTGTCTTCCGAAATGCTCAGCCGTCTCCAGAAGCATTCTCCCCTCGGTCAGATTTTTTCTGCCGGACTGAAAAATGACACCAGCACGCGGGAAGTCATGAAAGAATCCATAGAAGAAGCCGGCCGTGCCGTTGCCCATCAACTGGAACGCTATCTCACCACCCTGGGAACGATCGGTTCCATAAGCCCGTTGATGGGTCTGCTAGGGACACTAGTGGGCATGATCGAAATATTCGGCTCAAACACTCCTGTCAGCGGAAACAATCCGGCGCAACTGGCGCACGGCATCTCCGTAGCCCTTTATAATGCCGCTTTTGGCATCCTTGTCGCCATTCCCAGTATCATGTTTTACCGGTATTTCCGTGCCAAGGTGGATGAGCTGGTAGTAGAGATGGAATTGCAGGCATTGAAACTGGTGGAAATCATCCATGGCGACAGAAAGGGTTAATTACTGGGAACAGCTATGCCCGATCCGTCATAATCCGCGTACCTGAAACTGCTTCTTCTATCACTGCTTCCGTCCATCGAATCCTGGTCATGAATTTTCAGCGCGGCAGACACAAGGAAGAACCTGAAATCAATCTGGTCCCGATGATCGATGTGCTGCTTGTCATCCTGATTTTTCTGATGATAACTACCACTTACTCCAGGTTTTCGGAACTGGAAATCACCTTGCCGCAAGCCTCCTCCGAAAAATCCGGCGAGCAGTCGAATGTCATCGATATCTCGGTCAGCGCGACCGGGAACTACATGATCAATCGGACGCCTATTCAATTTCGGAATGTCGTGCAACTGCAGGAGGAATTGCGCACCGCGGCTGGCAGTCGTGTGGACCCGGTGATAGTTATCAACGCGGATGCCCAGGCGACGCATCAGTCAGTCATCACCGTGATGGAGGCGGCGCGGATGGCGGGATATAATCGCATCACTTTCACCACCCGGAATCGGGAATAGCGCTGAGAGCCCGATGAAAAACGGAACGCTCGGCTGATTGGAAGCAACTGATTGAGGTGAAACCTTAAAATTGAGGTTGAATTATGGATCCGAAATTGCTCGACATTCTGGTATGCCCATTATGCAAATCGCCGCTGCTGTACCGGAAGCCTGAGAACGAACTCATCTGCAAGGCCGACAGGCTGGCGTTCCCCATCAGGGATGGAATTCCCATCATGCTGGAAGATGAAGCGCGAAGGCTGCGGGTGGAAGAAGAGATCAGCCGATAGATATCCAGCGATGTATCGGATTCCTGGTCTCAGGCAGTCTGAAAGGATATGAAGAATGAAGAGTCTGAATAGTGAGGCGATTCTTGGCGCGCTGGTAGCGGACAGCGCCACCCTGGGACTGCACTGGATTTATGATCCTGCCCGCATCGCAGAGATCGAAGCAGTGGGCGGCCTCGTATTTCTGCAGCCGGAGGAGGCAAATTATGCCGGGGTAAAGGGATACTTTGCGCACGGCGGAAAGACACCCGGCGAGTCAAGCTCCTATGGAGAGGTTTGCTTGCTGATGCTAAAGCATCTGGCAAAGCACGGACGGTTCAACCGGGTCGAGTATCAGAGCGAATATCGCGCCTGCTTCGGGCCGGGCGGGAAATACGTGGGGTATATTGATTCCCCTACTCGCCTCACGCTGCGCACATTGTTACCGTTGGAGCCGGCGGATTTCCCGGCGGCCTCCGGCGCGGACGACGACCAGCATCCATCCCTGGCAGCGATCCCATCACTGGTGGCCGCACACACAGGAACACTGGATGAACTCATGCCGCGGGTCGATGAAGTGGTGCGCATAACAAACAATAACGAAACGGCGGTGGCCGCTGCACAGTGTTCCTCGGCAGCGTTATTCAATCTTTTGCAGGGCATGACAATGACGCAAGCCCTGACGGAAGCCTTGCTGTTTGCAGGCAGCGTGCTCCGACCGCTGCTTGAAGAAGCACTCTCAATGCCCACGCTGGATAGCGTCAGCGCTGCCGCACGCTTCGGTCCCGCCTGCCACGTAGCAGAAGGCTTGCCTGTCGTCTTCCACATTGCGCAAAATGCGACGGATTATCGTAGCGCAGTCGAGGCCAATATACGCGCAGGGGGAGATAGCTGCGGCCGCGCGATCATGCTGGGCGCCCTCATGGCGATACATTCGGCAAGACAGAATACTTACGAATTCCCTATTCCATTTCAGTGGCTGGCGCGATACCGGAAGTTCGTGGATGCGGCGGACGCATGCGCAGCCATTCAACGATAAAACGCCAAGGCGAGCGAGGAGGCAGACGAGGAGGCAGCAAGACAGGGACAATAGACGAAGCACCGGTAATCAGGTCAAATCCACTCCCGCTCCTTCAAGCACACCGATAAGCTGAGCCGGAAAGATGCCCAGCCATATAAGCAATAACGCCAGCGCGGCCAGCGTCGCACTTTCCGCAAAGGAGGGTGATACAACGCGCAGCATGATTGCTTCCCTGGTTGCCTCCAAGCCCGGCGCATACATCACTGTGATAATACGCAGATAGTAGAATAGCGCGATGATGCTGCCAACGACCAGCGCAATCACGGGTATCCATAACGATGCTTCCACGCCAGCCGTCAATATATAGAACTTGCCGATAAAGCCCATCGTCAGGGGAATTCCGGCCAGCGACAATAGCATGGCGGTAAACACTCCCGCCAGCCACGGCCTGTGCCAGAACAGACCCGCATAATCCGCAAGCCTGTCGCTATCCCTTTCCGCTGCACCATGGAATTCGCCACCAGATCCGTCATTGAACCCGTCGGACAATACCGTTACCACACCGAAGGCGCCCAGCATGGTGACGAAATAAGCTGTAAGAAAATAAGCTACCGCCTCGATTGCCAGCCGATCAAAGGCCAGGAACCCGACCAGCAGATAGCCAAGCTGTGCAATCGAGGAATAGGCGAGAATCCGCTTGATGTTATCCTGTAAAAGGGCGAGCAGGTTGCCAACCAGGATCGTCGCGACGGCAATCAGGCTCAATGCCAGTGTAATCGACTGCGACTGGTATGCTCCCGCCATCAGGAAATACCGCAGCAGCAGGGCAAGCATGGCGCCCTTTGAAACAGTGGCGATGAATGCGGTAATCGGCGCAGGTGCACCTTCATATACATCCGGAGTCCACATATGGAAGGGCACCAGCGCCAGTTTGAATCCGACACCTGTCACAATCAGTGCGAGTCCCGCCAACCCATAGAGTTCCAGCGCCCCGTCAGGCGCAGCAAGCATTGTCCCGATTTTCACAAACTGCATCGTCCCGAGCTGCGCATAGACCAGCGCCATGCCAAACAAAAGCAACCCGGATGAGAACCCGGCGAGGATCAGGTACTTGATTCCTGCTTCGAGAGGATGCTCTGTGAATCGCGGATAGGCGATCAATGCAAACAACGAAATGCTTAGTATTTCCAGACCCAGGAGAAACGAAGCAAAGTGGCTGCTTGCCACGAGAACCCCACCGCCAAGGGCGGCCAGCAGTAACAGGATGTAAAGCGCTTCATGCCGGCTTTCGTCTCCCCCGAAGTAGCGGTAACACAACACCGTGACCACGAAGGTCGCGACAACGATGAGTCCGATAAAAAACAATGCGTAGTGATCCAGTATCAGCAGGGCTGTGACCTGAGGAGACGCGCGGCCTTGGGGCAGGAACAATGACGCAACTGACAGAACCAGCCCGGCGAGCGTCAACATCATGACTGGCCGGGGATGACGATAAAAGGCTGCGGCCAGCATCACCACTATCGCGGCTGCGGCAAGGAGGATGAGCGGCGACAGGGCCAGGAGGTCGAAGTGTAGTGAGTCGGAGTGTAGCGCGGAGGGCATCGGATTCATTCCACATTGATCTCATGGCGAGTGACAGCAATCGAAGGCAGACTATTTGCGGTGTTTGGCGCGGCATTCAGTACCGGCTGCGGATACAACCCCAGCCATAAGGTAATGGCTGCCATTGAATACAGGGTCGCCATTTCCCGGCCGGACAGATCACGGAGTTGCCAACCGTGCGTATTCTCGCCATGAAAAGTTTTCTGCACCAGCGCAAGCGCATACACGACGCTGGCGACAAATACCACAGTCGCGACGGCTGCCAGCACACTGCTGGTGCTGGATAATCCCATCAGCACCAGGAATTCCCCGACGAAATTACCCATTCCCGGCAACCCAAGCGCGGCAATGGCAAAAAACAATCCCATTGCCGCCAGCCGCGGCATGACGCTCCACAGGCCTTCAAAGCGACGCATATCGCGTGTGTGGGTCCGTTCCTGCAAAATGCCTGCGATTACAAACAGTGCTCCCGTACTGATGCCATGCGCGATCATCTGCATCACAGCCCCTCCAAGCGACCAGGGATTCCAGGCGAATATCCCGAGCACCGCAAAGCCCAGGTGACTCACGCTGGTGTAGGCCACGAGGCGCTTGAAATCCGTCTGGGCGAAGGCTAGGAAAGCGCCATAGAGAACTCCGGTTGCTCCCAACACCATCGCCACCGGGGCAAAATAAGTCGCGGCCTCGGGAAATAGCGGAACAATAAAGCGCAATAGCCCGTAGGCTCCTGTTTTCAGCAGCACGCCTGCAAGAATCACGCTTCCTGCTGTCGGCGCCTCGGTATGTGCATCCGGCAGCCAGATGTGAAATGGCACGATGGGCGTCTTGACTGCGAACGCAATGAAAAAGCCGAGCATGATCCACAGCTCGGTGGAGGGGGACATCGTCGTATTCAACAGCTCGAAATAATCGAATGTCAGGACTCCTGTACTGCGGTAATGGAGGAATACCAGCGCAAGAATTGCTACCAGCATGAACATACCGCTCCCCTGCGCGAAAATGAAGAACTTGATCGATGCATACTGCCGATTCTCATGGCCCCAGATCCCAATCAGGAAATACATCGGCACCAGCATCAGCTCCCAGAAGAAGAAAAACAGAAACAGGTCCAGCGCAAGGAATACACCGATCGCCCCTGCCACAGTCCATAGCAGGTTGAAGTAAAAGAATCCGGTACGCTTCTGGATTTCCGTCCAGGAACAGGCCACCGATACTATCCCCAGAAAAGCGGTCAGCACGACCAGGATGAGGCTTATTCCATCCATAGCCAGATGAAAGCTCACCCCGAAACGCGGAATCCACTCCGCCCGGGTCTCGGCAAGCCACCGCCCGTGAGCGGGAAGAGCCATAGCGCTGGCAGACTGCAGCCAAAGCCATATCGCCAATACGAACTCGATGCCCACTGTGGCCAATGCGAGCCACTTTGCGGCGCCCGGATGCCAGCGATCCGCTATCCATGACAGCAAACCGCCCGCCACCAGGATGAAAATCAATGCAGCGAGGATCATGCGAATACCCCCATGAATATAATACCGAGCGATCCGGCTGCAATCGCTGCCGCGTAGCGACGTACCTGTCCGTTTTGCGTTGCACTCAAGGTGCGATGGAGAAACAGACAAAGCTCGGCCAGGCCGCTGTAGATATTGTCGATCCTGTCGTGCCGATCGACCTTCTGGAGCCACCTGAGTGTGCATGAAATCGCCATGCGGTAGATATTGTCGATCACGTCACGCTGATCGACGTGCGCAAGCCAGAGATAGGGCCGGACGAACATGAACTCGTAAAAACGGTCGAAACCCCAGCCTAAATGCCAGAACTTCTGGAGTCTTGCCAGTGCCGGGATCAGCATCAGTCCATGGAGAAAGGCGGGATATCTCAAAAACAACAGGTACGCCAATGCCATGCCCCCAAGAGAGGCAGCAATTGCAAGCAGACTCAGAAGGGTTTCGTCATTTTTACCCTCGTGAACGACCCGGGTCGGCGGCAAGGCATGCTGAACAAAATCGGAAAATAGTGTTAAATTTCCGAGAAAAGGTGGAGTTTCAATCCATCCACCGACCAGAGAGAGTGCCGCAAGAACGATGAGCGGTATGGTTATGCGCAGCCCTGGCCGTCTGGTTTTGGGAGGCGCCGCAGTCCTCGCTTCGCCAAAAAAAACGAGAAACACCACGCGAAAGATGTAGAGGCCAGTCAATATCGCACCTCCCCATCCCGCGGCCCATAACCATGGATTCCCTCCTGTTGATGACCAGACCTGCCAAAGAATCAGGTCTTTGCTGTAAAAGCCCGCAGTAACGAGCGGCAGCGCCGCAAGCGATGCGCTGCCAATCAGAAAAGTCCAGAATGCGACGGGAAGTTTTTTCCTCAGTGCACCCATCCGGAAAATATCATGTTCCTCGTGCAGGCTCATGATGACCACGCCGGCGCTCAGGAACAGCAAAGCCTTGAAGAAGGCGTGCGTCACCAGATGAAAGATGGCGGCTGACCAGGCGCCTACTCCCAGAGCAAGGAACATATAACCCAGCTGGCTAATAGTTGAATAGGCCAACACCCGCTTGATGTCGTTTTGCACAAGCGCACTGAATCCCGCAAGCAGCAGGGTAAGGGCGCCGATCGCTGCTACCGCAAGCTGCACTGCCGGCGCAAGCGCAAAGAGCGCGTGCGTGCGGGCGATCAGATATACGCCTGCTGTTACCATGGTTGCCGCATGCATCAGCGCGCTCACCGGTGTAGGGCCGGCCATTGCGTCAGGCAGCCACGTCTGTAGCGGGAGCTGGGCGGATTTGCCCGCCGCACCGCCAAGCAGAAGTGCCGCAGCGAGAATAGCGAGCTCCGACCCCTCCGGCCACTGCTGCGTCACGCGCTGCATCAAGGGCTGGATATCAAGAGTTCCCAGATGAGTGAACAGCAGAAAAAAGCCGATCGCCATGGAGGTATCGCCGAACCGGGTCACGATAAATGCTTTGCGCGCCGCACGCCCGTTGGCAGGGTCCCGATACCAGAATCCGATCAGTAGATAGCTGCAAAGTCCCACCCCTTCCCAGCCCAGATAAAGAAACAGCAGATTGTCGGCAAGAACCAGGATGCACATTGAGCCGACGAAGAGATTCATATAGGCGAAAAAGCGCGCATAGCCCTCATCTCGGCTCATGAACTCCGTGGAATAGAGGTGTATTAGGAAACTGATGACAGTCACGACCAGGACCATCACCAGTGATAACGCGTCAAGATAAAAGACAATCCCTGGCGAGAAACCGACCACAGCAATCCAGGTCCATGCTTCCTGCCGGAAAACAAAACCCGGCGGCGGCGCAGCGATAAAGTCGATCCCGATCAGGACGGCAATGAGTGCCGAGAGGGCTACAGATCCCGTTCCGATTACCGCAATACTGCGATGCCCCAAATGGTTTCCACCTAGCGCCAGCAGCAGGAAGCCAGCTAGAGGCAGCGTGGGAATAAGCCACAGCAGGGGCAACACGTCATCCCCGCATCTGACTTACCGCATCGGCATCAAGTGTCTGGAAGCGGCGGTGCAACAGCAGCAGCAGTGCCAGGCCGACAGAGACTTCGGCCGCCGCCACTGACAGGATAAAGATGAACATCACCTGGCCGTCGGCCTGCGCCCAGTGTGAACCGGCCACCACGAAGGCAAGCCCGGCAGCATTCAGCATGATCTCGACCGACATCAGGATAAAAATCAGGTTGCGCCGTACAAGAATGCCGATCATTCCTAGCGCGAAGAGGATTGCAGCGAACAGCAGGCCATGATGCATGGGAATAGTGGCCGCGTTCGCGGCAGCGGCGGACATAGCCTCAGCCGTCGTCATGACCGCGCCCCATCCGAACGGGACGCCGAATGTGAACCGAAACGCAGGTCGGTGTGCCAGCCGAGGTGACAGGCGCCGACCAACCCCGCCAGCAGCAGCAGCGATGCCAGCTCAACACCGAGGAGATAGGGTCCGAAGAGCGCGATGCCAACTTCTTTCGAATCGATCACGGCCCCGCTGGAAATTGCGGTGCCGCCATATACGCTCTGCCCATCCTGTACATTCTGAACAAGGATAAAAATCAGTTCTGCCAGGAGCAATGCCGACAGTATGGAGGGTCCCACCCACATGCCGGGACTCAACCATTCACGCTCCTTAACCGCGGCAGCTTTGCCAAGATTGAGCATCATGATCACGAACACGAACAGCACCATGACAGCACCTGCGTAAATGATGACCTCCAGTGCGGCGACAAACGGCGCCCCCAGCACAAAAAAGATGATCGCCACCGCAAGCAGGGAGACGATCAGGTAGAGCAATGCATGTACGGCGCTCGCCCGCGTAACGACCATCAGCGTGGCTGCGACGGCAATCAATCCGGACAAGTAGAATGTCGCTTCCATAGCCTCCTCCTGAATCAGTAATCAAAGATACGTAATTAAGGTACGAATCAAGGCAATAGCGAATGCGGATCTACCGGAGATGCTTCATTCTCGGCTTCGCCCTTGTTTTTTCCTCCGATTGTGACTCCCGCCACCCGGTAGAAGTTATAGCCGGGGTATTTGCCGGTGCCATCGATTAGCAGGTCCTCTTTTTCATACACCAGGTTTTTCCGGTTGTACTCGCCCATTTCAAAATCCGGCGTAAGCTGGATCGCGTCGGTAGGACAGGCCTCTTCGCAATATCCGCAAAAAATGCAGCGCGAAAAATTGATGCGGAAGAACTCGGGGTAACGGCGTTCGTGCTCATCTTCGGTGGCCTGAAGCGCAATGCAATCCACTGGACAGGCTGCCGCGCAGAGGTAGCATGCGACGCAGCGTTCCTCACCGTCCGGATCGCGGCTTAGAATGATGCGTCCGCGCCAGCGCGGCGGGATGTTGGGTTTCTCGTCCGGGTATTGAATGGTTGCGCGGCGGTGGAACATGTGCAGAAAAACGATCCACATTGTCTTCAGAGAATTCCACATGCATCTTCTCCCAAGTTCTAAATGAACGGGCTATGCCGCTGACAATACGACTGCGCCGGTGATCAACAAATTGACCAGCGTGACTGGCAGCATGACTTTCCAGCCGTAGGTCATCAGTTGGTCGTAACGGGGGCGTGGCAATGCCGCCCGCAGCAGGACGAAGCAGACGATGACGATAAGAGTCTTGAGCAGAAACCAAACCAGTGGAGGCAGCAGTGGGCCCAGCCACCCGCCAAAGAATAATGTGACGATCATTGCCGAGATAAGGGTGATACCGACGTATTCGCCAATGAAAAACAGCCCGAACTTCATGCTGGAATATTCAGTATGAAAGCCCGCGACCAGCTCGTTCTCCGACTCGGGCAAATCGAAAGGAAGCCTGCGCGCCTCAGCAATGCCGGCAACGGCAAAAGTTGCCAGACCGAGGATCTGCGGAATGCAGAACCAGAGATTTTCCTGAGCAGCCACGATATCGCGCAGGTTGAATGAACCTGCAAGCATGACGACACCCATGAGCGCCAGGCCCATGAAGACCTCGTAGCTCAACATCTGTGCTGCCGCGCGAAAACCGCCAAGCAGCGAATATTTGTTGTTGGACGCCCATCCGCCCAGCACGATGCTATAGACGCCAAGCGAAGACATGGCGAGAAAAAACAATAATCCGATGTTCAGATCGACCACGCCGAGGCCCGGCGCGATGGGTACGACGGCAAACGCAAGCAGTGTGGTGACGGCAACGATTGCCGGCGCCAGCACGAACACCGCCCTATCTGCAAAGGGAGGTATCCAATCCTCCTTGGTAAGAAGCTTGATCGAATCGGCGACAATTTGCAGAACCCCGAACGGCCCTACCCGGTTGGGCCCACAGCGATCCTGCCACAGGCCGAGCAGGCGGCGCTCGATCCAGGACAGCATCGCCGAGAAAGCAAACAAGACGGCCAGGATCAAGATCAGGTTCACCCAGATGGCGGCCCATTCATGGCTGAATCCACTATTCATGGCTAAATCCATTTGTGGCTTCTTTCCTCTATCTATCCTTCCATTTGCTTTCCCTTCTCCACCTTCTTGAGTTCGCCCCATGCTGGCAAGGCGACTCCCCCAAGATTACCCATACCTGTCAAGCCGGCAGGGAGTCCCGCAGTGCCGTGCAGCAGCTCAGGCTCGAAGCGCAGCGGTAGCCGGAAAATTTCAGCGGTAGTGGTGACGTTCGCCGAGTCATCTGCCTTAACATCCACCTGAGCATCCTTAACATCCACCTGCGCATCCGCCTCCGGCCTCAAGCGTAACTGCACCTCATCCCCGGCAGTCAGTCCGAGATTACTTGCATCCTCCGGGTTGAGCGCGAGATAGGGCTGGACACTGAGCTCGGCGATACCGGGCGCGAGGATGCTCAACTCCTCTGAACCAAAGATGTGGTGCAACGGCAACAGCAGCCATTCACCCACGCGCGGCTCGAAGCCGGCCGGGATATTTTCAAAATAAGCAGCTTTTTTCCCTGGCGTCGGCTCGATCAGGGGCTCGCCTGGATCGCCCCCGGAAAGCGGGCCACCCACTTCGTCCTGGAATTTGTTTAACGCCTGTATTGAATTCCAGCCGGGCGCCCAAAACCGGGGAATAAGCGACGGCGGCGGATGACCCGCGTAGCCTTCCATTGAAAATGCCAAGGCTGTATCGAGGTCCTGCGGCTGTTCGGGTTCGTGGATGCTTACATTGGCGTGCATGGCAGTGCGCCCGCTATAACGATGGGATTCACGCGGAATCTTCTGTCCGTCCATGCGGAAAGCCGCCGAGGGGGCGGCGCGTAAAATGGGTTCCAGGGAGGGAATCGCTGCGGCGCAGGCGGCAGTGACATCATCCAGGCTTGACCATTGCCCTTCATCCCCGCGGCCCACAACCATGATGTCCCGCATCCAGCGCCAGCTTTCCTGGATATCGCCGGGAATATCGCGTGGAGTATCGCCCCTGATGTCACCTTCGATCTCACCCCTGGGCACAAATACTTGAAAGAACCGTTGCGCCCGGCCTTCGTTATTCACAAGGGTACCATCGGCCTCGGCAAAGGCCGCTGCCGGCAGCACCACGTCAGCCTTCGCGCTGGTTGCATGCTTGATGTGATCGATCATCACGATGTGCCGTGCGGCAGCGAGAAGCCGATCAACCAAGGCAGCATCCGCCCGTCGATAAAGATCATTTTCGAGAATGACGAGAATATCCGCAGCATCGTTCATCGCTTCCAGTGCGGTTTCGAGACTGCCGCCACCGAGCATCGTGGCGCCCAGACTGTTACATTCGGGAACTACATAGCAGAGCTCGGCAGGACGGCCCATGTTGCAAAGCGCCCATGTCACATTGGCCGCTGCCTCAACAACGGCTTTGTCCCCGCAACCTATGCCGGAAATGACCAGGGGGCGCTCTGCTGCCTTCAGCTTTTCGGCAATTGCACCTGCCAATGCCTGTGCCGTATTGGATAAACCGGGTACTTGGGGCGCGATCGGATCGAGCGCGTGCGCTATTGTGAGACCCAGCCGGGCTAATTCAGCGGGAGGTCCCCGGAAGGTGCGGGTGGCGATATCATCGATTCGGGTATTCGCCAGGGTGGCAATAAACAACGGCCCATGCTCTTCCTGCATCGCCTCACGCACCGCATGATCATTCCAGAGCGGAATCCCCATTTTTTTCGCTATCTCTTCCGGTTGCCGGCGCACCGACTGCCGCAGAGCCAGCCCGAGCCGGGGCGCAGTATTGGCCACATCCTCCCCCAATACCAGCACCGCATCCGCCAACTCCACTTCATGCAATGATGGGGTGCGGGCAGGGCCTTTTTTTAAAATATCCAGAACGGAAGCAAGCAGGCGAAGATCCCTTTCAGATATTCCGAGATAAAACTGGTCGCGCCCAACGAGGGTGCGCAACGCAAAATTAGCTTCGATCGAAGCCCGCGGAGAACCGATCCCGATCACCCGAGCCCCGGCGGATAGCATTTCGCCAAGATGCTGAAGTGCACCGCGTTTGCTGGCAGGTTGCAGGAGTTGGGTTCTATTTTTGCGCAGCAGGGGTTGCCTGACCCGGCGCCCGCTATTGACAAACTCGTAACCGTAGCGACCGCGGTCGCACAGGAAATAACCATTTACCGCACCATTGAAGCGGTTGCGGATGCGCCGCAACGTGCCGTAACGCTCGCCGGGAATGGTGTTGCAACCCAGCCCGCAATGCACACACACCGAGGGCGCCGTTTGCAAATCCCACTTGCGCGTATAATGCCGCTTCAGTGTCTTGTCAGTAAAAACACCGGTAGGGCAAATCTCCACCAGGTTGCCGCTGAACTCGTTTTCGAGAACGCCATCCTCATGGCGGCCGAAGTAGACCTGGTTGCGCAGCACTAGAGCATCCAGGTCCCGACCGCCGGCATACTCACGATAAAATCGCGTGCAGCGATAGCATTGAATGCAGCGATTCATCTCGTGGTTGACCAGCGGGCCAAGGTTCTGGTTGTGGAAGGTGCGCTTGCGGCCATGGTAGCGACGGTAGATATGCCCATTCATGACCGTCATGTCCTGCAGATGGCATTCGCCGCCCTCGTCACACACTGGGCAATCGTGCGGGTGATTCACCATCAGCCATTCCGCCACACTCGCGCGAAATTCCCGCGCTTCGGGATCATCGATGGAAATCCGAATTCCGTCTTTCGCAGCAGTCATGCACGCCATGACAATCTTGCCGTGCTTGTCTTCCTCGTTCTTGAACTGCTTGATTGCGCACTGGCGGCATGCGCCTACCGCGCCGAGCGCAGGGTGCCAGCAGAAATAAGGCAGGTTGAATCCTAGCGACAGGCACTCCTGCAATAAATTCTCACCATCTTTGGCAGGATAGGGACGATTGTCGATATGGATAGTCGTCATCACATTCGCCTTGCTAGCCTCGCTATATTTCCCGTTTCACCTCTCACATCTGACTCCAGGGGCAGCGTTTCTCATGGATATGGCGCTCGAAATCATCGTGGAAATACTTGAGGCCACTTTGCAGCGGCTCGGCTGCCCCCGGCGCCAGAGCGCAGAAAGTATGTCCGGGACCCAGGAGGCGCGTATGGGACTCCAGCAGTTCAAGGTCGGAAGCTCGGCCGCGACCCTCCTCCATGTCCTGCAATATCTGTTCGATCCAGGAAAGCCCCGACCAGCAAGGGGTGCACCAGCCGCACGACTCCTGAGCGAAAAAATGCTCCAGATTGAGCAGCATCCCAACGGGACAGGTCTTGTCATCAAGGACAATCATGGTGCCGGTGCCGAGGCGGCTGTCGGCTTTTTTCATCGAATCGAAATCCATCGCCAAGTCGAGGTGCTCGGCAGTAACAAAATCCGTCGAAGCGCCCCCCGGCAGCAACCCGCGAAACTGATAGCCGTCACACATGCCGCCCGCATGCTCTTCCAGAATCTCCCGCATGGAAGTGCCCATGGGCAATTCCCATAGCCCGGGATTCTTCACTCTCCCGCTTACCCCGTACAGCTTGGTTCCGCCGTCGTCGCTGCGGCTCAGGCTCTTGAACCATTCGGCGCCGTGGTTCACGATATGCGGAATGTTGCACAGAGTTTCCACGTTATTGACAATGGTAGGCTTGCCCCACAAGCCGCTCACCTGGGGATAGGGAGGCTTGGCGCGTGGATTGGCGCGCTTGCCTTCGAGGGCATTGAGCAGCGCAGTCTCCTCCCCGCACATGTAGCGCCCGGCGCTGACGTGCAGGTGCATCTCCAGGTTGTATGCCGAGCCCAGGATATTTTTACCCAGGTAGCCATGGCGGTATGCTTCAGCGATTGCCCCCTCCATGCGCCGGGCCGCCAATTTGTAAGCCCAGCGCAGAAATACGTAAGCCACATCGGCCTGGATCGCATAGGCGCTGACGATAATGCCCTCGATCAACTGGTGGGGGTCGCCTTCGAGCAACATACGATCCTTGAATGTACCCGGCTCCATCTCGTCGGCATTGCAAACGAGATACTTGGGCCGCGGCGCATCATCGCCCATCGGCACAAAACTCCATTTCTGTGCAGTGGGGAATCCCGCTCCACCACGCCCGCGCAGATTTGATTCCTTCACCGCTGCCTGAACTTCCGCTGGAGGCATACTCAAAGCTTTGCGCAGCGCGGCATAACCACCCGCCTTCTCGTACTGCGCAAGATTTGGAGGCTCCCTGCCTGGTGAAATGTTATGAGTGAGCGGCGTTTCCATCGGTCGATTTTTCTTCTTCCTGTTGATAACTTGCTAGAATTTCATCGATCCTGGCGGGATCCAGGTCCTGATAATGCGCCTCATCCACCATCATGACAGGAGCATGGTCGCAGGCACCCAGGCACACGTTCGGCAACAACGTGAAGCGCCCGTCGGCAGTGGTCTGACCCGGCCTGATACCCAGCCTGTCTCCCAGGTGCTGGCGCAGGCGTTCATAACCCATAATCCAGCAACTGACGCTGTCGCATAGCAAAATGACGTGCTTGCCTACCGGCTTCCGGAAAATCATGTTGTAGAAGGTTGCAACGCTCTCCAGTTCAGCCGGCTTCATCTGCAGCGCCTCGGCTACATCGGCAATCCCCTCATTCGATACCCAGCCGCGATGCTGCTGTACGATCTTGAGCGCCTCGATGCATACCGCCCGATTATTCGGATAGTGCCGCGCATGTGCTTCTATTTCTCTCCTCTCCTGTTCGCTCAGCATTGTTCCCCTCAGTATCCTCCTCGGCCATCAACATCAGCGGTCCAATTCAGCGGTCCAATTCAGCGGTCCACGTCGGCCATGACAAAATCGATGCTGCCCAGAATGGCGATCAAATCCGAAATCATCAGTCCACGGCTGATCAAAGGAATCATTTGCAGGTGCGGAAAGGAAGGCGTGCGGATACGCACCCTATAAGCCATGGTATTGCCGTCGCTAATCAGGTAATAGCCGTTGTTTCCCTTGGTCGCCTCGATGCCTACGAATGCTTCCCCCGGAGGAATGACAGGCCCCCAGCTCACCCCCAGGAAATGATCGATGAGCGTTTCGATGTCATGCAAGGTATGCTTCTTGAGCGGCGGCGTGGTGAGCGGATGATCCGCTTTATGCGCCCCGGCGGGCATGTTTTCCAGGCACTGCTCGATGATGCGCAGGCTCTGGCGGATTTCCTGGACGCGAACGGCACAGCGGTCATAGCAATCGCCATGCTGGCCGGTTGGCACATCGAACTCGAACTGATCGTAGCCCGAATACGGCCGAGCCTTGCGGAAATCCCATTCGAAGCCGCAGGCGCGCAGATTGGGTCCCGTCACGCCCCATTCGATCGCCTCCTCTGCCGAGTAACTGCCGACGCCGCGCGTCCGGGCTTTCAGGATGCGGTTGCCCACAGCAATCTTGTCATACTCATCCAGTCTTGCAGGCATATAATCCAGGAAATCCCGCACCATCCGATCCCATCCATTGGGCAAGTCCTGCGCCACACCGCCGATGCGATACCAGCTCGGATGCATTCGCCCCCCACAGATGGCTTCGACGACATCGAACACTCGTTCGCGGTCGGTGAACATGAAAAATACCGGGGAAAGCGCGCCCAGATCCTGGGTAAAAGTCCCATAGAACACCAGATGGCTTGCAATGCGAAAAAATTCAGCCATCATCACGCGCATCACCTTTACCCGATCAGGCACTTCAATGCCTGCCAGTTTTTCCACGGCCAGCACATAGGGAAGGTTGTTCATGACCCCTCCCAGGTAATCGATGCGGTCGGTGTAGGGAATGTAGGTATGCCAGGATTGGCGCTCACCCATCTTTTCCGCTCCGCGATGGTGAAAGCCAATCTCTGGCACAGCGTCAATGATTTCCTCGCCATCGAGCTGCAGCACAATGCGAAATACCCCATGCACGCTTGGATGGTTCGGCCCCAGGTTGAGGAACATGAAATCGGTGCCGTCGTGTGCGCGGCGCATTCCCCATTCTTCAGGATGAAAACGCAGCGTTTCCTGCTCAGCCTCCTCCTTATCCGCGGACAAATGGAATGGTTCCATCTCCGTCGCGCGAGCCGGGTGATCCTTGCGCAGGGCGTGACCCTGCCACCAAGGGGGTAACAAAATTCGACGCAGGTGCGGGTGCCCGTCGAAGACGATCCCGAACATGTCCCATATCTCACGCTCGTACCAGTTTGCCGCAGGCCAGATATCGGTAATGGTGGGCATGCGAAGATCAGTATCGTTGAGCGCGACCTTGAGGCACACGTCCGCATTACGTTCGAACGACAGCAGGTGATAGATGACAGTGAACCGGCTTGCCGGCTGGTCTTCGCGGTGGACGCGTGTACGTTCGTCAATCGCCGTCAGGTCGTACAGCATGCGGTAAGGCCGCTCCGCTTCCAGTTTGAGGTAGTGCAGAACCTCGTGCACCCTGTGTCTGGAGACCCATTGCGCGGGAAGGTCATCGCCGGTTTTCTGCACTAAACCCATTGGCCCTCCTGGATTACCAGTGTTGGGGGGGCCAAAGCGGCTCTTCAGTTCTTCCAACACATCTGAAGCGTTCGACGCACCGCGCATATCCTGCATATACCGCGGTGGGGCAAGGCTGGAGGCTGCGCTCACTTTTGTACCTCGTCGGGATTGTGCAGGGTCGTGGCGCGCATTCGGTCGGACCGCTTGAGATCCCGCTGCGATCCCTCAGCCGGTCGCTCGATCCCCTGCGGACCAATCACCCAGCTCAAGGGGCGTTTTTCCTTGCCGATTGCGTCTTGAAGCAGATTCAGCCCCTGCATGAATGCGTCAGGCCGAGGCGGGCAACCCGGAACATAAACATCTACGGGGAGGAATCGATCTACACCCTGCACCACGCTGTAAATGTCATACATTCCACCCGAATTCGCGCAGGAGCCCATCGAAATAACCCAGCGCGGTTCAAGCATCTGGTCGTAAAGCCGCTGGAGCACGGGCGCCATCTTGATAAAAACCGTACCGGAAATAACGATCAGGTCGGCCTGGCGAGGAGAGGCGCGGATAACTTCGGAGCCAAACCTGGCAAGGTCATACTTACTGGTGAAGCTGGTCGCCATTTCCACATAACAACACGACAGGCCAAAGTTGTAAGGCCAGACCGAATTCTTACGGCCCCAGGCGACAAGATCTTGCAATCGCGTCAGTAATACGCTGCGGCGACCGTCTTCCTCAAAACCGTTATCGCGAATTATTGAAGATCCAGGCGTTGCTGCCCCGGATGGTTTGGCGGAGGGTTTACTTAGAGACCACCGCATGGTTTGGACTCCTTGAATCTTTGGCAAACCTGCCAGCCGAATGCCTAGGCGGTCCCCAATCCAGGGCGCCTAGCCGCCATAAATAAGCGAGGGCCGCTCCGAGAATAGATATGAAGATGATCGCCTCGATATAACCCGGCCAGCCCAATTCACGAAAAGCAACGGCCCAGGCAAAAAGGAATACGGCTTCCACATCGAAGATCACAAAGAACACTGCGATCAGATAGAATTTGGCGGACAGGCGCAAGCGCGCAAGGCCGACGGTGACAATGCCGCTTTCAAATGGCTCATCCGTAGCCTTCGATCGATGACGCTCGCCCATGATGTACGAAAGCGCCATGACGCTCGCAACCAGCGTAACGACGAGGAAGAAGTATGCAACCAGGGGCCAGATTTCTGTTGCTTGTGTCGCGGAAGCATTCAAGGATTAGGCTCCTTTGTGCTTGGTCCTTTGATGACACCAGGATTAAACAGGCCGGTCCACCCAACAAGCTGCGGGTCCAGAGAGGGATGACTTCACGTGAAAGTCCAGTATTTCCCATCGAGCAGCAGACTTCTGTGCGATAGCCAACAAAGGGGACAAGGGGGTATGCGAATGTTATTGTATCCGGCATGAAACTACGCTGACCTGCCACGCTGACCTGTGCGTGAACCTTATCGCGACACCACTTCCCACCTTACTCTGCCTGGTTTAACCATTTGAGATTCACTGGGAACGATCAAACCGGCAAAGACCGTGCAGCCATTTTTTTCGCCGGGCTGCTATTGCTGCTTCTATTACCGGAACGGATGGCGTTGGCCGGCAATGACTCATTTAAAGCCGATTGCGAGAAACTGATGAGTCCCGGCAAGGTGGCGGTTGTGTATATGGATATCACACCGGCCGAGGACAGCTCGCGCACGGCCAAGGCGCTTCAATCGGCGTCAGGAAAGACCAGCGACGCGTATCACAACGTGTACGGGTTGACGCATGCCGAACCGGAATTCAGATACGAATTCCGGACAAGGCAGTGGACAAGCACGGATGGGCGAACGTGCATGGTGCCGGACGTCTCGGTCAAACTGGGATTTGCGGCAATGCGGGTATATCTTGCCAAGGAACTTAACGACAGCTGCAGAAGAAATATCGTACGCGAACATGAGCTGGAGCATGTGTCCGCGTGGCGGTCGCACTTTCGTATTGGAGCGAGGATGCTGGAGGAACCGTTACGAGCGGCCTTTTCCCAACCGCGTTATTATGCTTCGCAAAACCAGGCCCGGGCTGACTCAAGGCCTTGGGTGGAGGGGATACTGAAACCTTTGCAGCAGCGTCTGATGAATGGTGTCGTCGCCGCTCACCGCGCGATCGATTCACCGGTAGCCTACCAGCGCGTAACGCAACGGTTGCGTGCGTGTCCGGAAAGGCCATGACATACCGTAAATTCCGATGATTAAGATTTTCCTTAAGCTACTCCTACTCCTTGCCACTTCTTCTCTGCTACCTCTTCTTCATATAAAACGTGAATTCACCCGCTGCTTCTGACAACGACAGCAGCTCATTTCCCGTCTGCTCGGCAAAAACCTGGAAGTCGATTACAGCGCCGGGATCCGTGGCGATAATTTTCAATACCTGACCCGATATCATGTCCACAAGGGATTTTTTAGTGCGCAATATAGGCAGCGGACAGTTCAATCCGCGCACATCCAGTTCTTTATCACAATTCATGCATCTTCTCCTTCATTCCTGGTCCGGTCTGATCGCATCAAGCGGCATACCAGGTAAAACGGGGGCCCAGCGAAAGAAAGCCATTCGCCGATAACAATATTTCTATCAGTTGCAAAAATTCTAATTTCTGTTCGTCAGGTTAATGCCGGACTATTCGGCATTATCAGCGCTGAAAAGATGAGATGGAGGAGAACCTGAAGATGGGTTAGGATTGCGTTTTTCCACAATCTGCTCTTCAGATTCAAAAAACAACGGTGGACGATAATACCATTGTCTTCTTTTACCCGAGCATCGATTGCGCTTCATTCGCCCATTACCTCGCCTATCTATTATGCCTGTCAACTTTACACCCGCTCCACCCGAACAGCTCCTGGCCATAAAGGGCGTCACCCTGGGCATAGTGGAAGCCAACATCAGGAAACCAGGGCGCAAGGACCTCCTAGTTATCGTTCTGGATGACGGTGGGGCGGCGGCGGGAGTGTTTACACAGAATGATTTTTGCGCAGCGCCAGTCATAGTCGCCCGGGAACATCTTTCGACCCTCGATTCAAAGGGTTCTATTCGTGCCCTTGTCATCAATACGGGGTGCGCCAACGCTGGCACGGGCGAAAGAGGCATTGAAGACGCCCGCACCACCTGCGCCGAGACTGCCCGGCTGCTGGGGTGTGCCAGCGAACAGGTACTGCCTTTTTCAACCGGCGTGATCATGGAGCCATTGCCTCTGCCCAAAATTGTTACCGGATTGCCCCGGGCAATAAACAATCTTGGAGCCGATAACTGGTTTGCCGCCTCGCAGGCTATCATGACAACCGATATTGTGCCGAAAGCAGTGTCCCGCCAGATTTCCCTCAATGGTACAACCGTGACGATTACCGGCATTGCCAAAGGCTCGGGGATGATTCGTCCGAATATGGCAACAATGCTGGGTTTTATCGCAACCGATGCCGCCGTAAGCAACCCGTTGCTGGAACACATGGTCCAGCACGCTGCTGCCCATTCCTTCAATTGCATCACGGTAGACGGAGATACCTCCACCAATGACGCATTCATTCTGATGGCCACCGGATGCACCGCTCATTCACCCATCGTGGATAAGGAAAGTACGGAGTTTGTGCAATTGCAAGATGCGATAACCGGTGTTGCAGTGGAACTTGCTCAGGCAATCGTACGCGACGGTGAAGGCGCGACCAAGTTCATTACAATCCGAGTAGAAAGTGGCAAAACCGTGGAGGAATGCCGTAAGGTTGCTTATGCGATTGCACACTCGCCCCTGATCAAAACAGCGTTCTTCGCTTCAGATCCTAATCTCGGGCGAATACTGGCCGCCATCGGCTATGCAGGCATAGAGGCTCTTGACATCAACAAACTGCAACTTTATCTCGACGATGTACTGGTTGCGGAAAATGGGGGGAGAGCCTTCGCTTACGAGGAGAAGGAAGGACAGCGGGTGATGAAACAACAGGAAATTATCGTGCGCGTCACACTGAATAGAGGACAGGCCGCAGCCACCATCTGGACATGCGATCTGTCTTACGATTATGTAAAGATCAACGCGGAGTATCGGAGCTGATACCAGTGTGTATGTCGCTGGTCCGCCACGCTGCAATCGGGTAGAAATATATAAGATATAAGCACCGATGTCCCATGATTCTGCAACAGGAATTCTGCAATAGGACAACCTTGCCGAGAACCGGTTAAAACCGGTTCTCGAAGGCTGAAGGTCATCACTGACGAACAGTGCTTTACTCGCCCATGGGCCTCATGTGGGGCAAATCACGGGGAACCGTCTCGCCTGCACCATATTCGCGGTAACGATGCACATCGACGCCGCCATCGCGGTCACCGCGGTACTGATCGCCGCGGTACTGATCGCCGCGGTACTGATCGCCACGGTACTGGTCGCCTGATCCACGGTATTGGTCGCCGGATTGGGAACCGTGGCCATGGCCGCGGTATTTTTTCCTCATCGCGCTGGCCTCATCCTTATCGATATACCCATCCTTGTTGGTATCCATCTTGTCAAACATCATTTCAGCGTGGCGGGCGTGCTCTTCCCTGCTTACCCTGCCATCATTATCGGTGTCCGCCATGGACATCCCACAGCGGCCTTCTCCATACTTCTTGTCACCACCGTAGGCGTCCTTTTTGTCACCATATCCATCCTTCCTGTCGCCATATCCGCCCCCCGTGTCACCATATCCGCCTTTGTCATCATAGTGGCTGCCCGCTACCATGAAGCCTTTTTGAAGGGATTGTACGGCGAAAGGATTGTCGGCCGCAGAAGCAACGGAAGCAGTACCGAGCGTTGCAGCGAAAGCAGATCCGAGCGCGAGAGAAATGATTGACTTTTTGCTGGGCATATTATTCATAATGTATTCTCCTGAGAGGCTACTCAATTTAAAGGAAGTTTCCCGGAAAGCGTACGCTTGCCAATTGCTGAAACCCATCAAAGATTTTTATCTTCTTGGTTTTTACGGTTCGATCGGAACCGGAAACCGGGAACCCGGCACCTGGACAACTGCCTGACGTACCGCGTTAAATCATGGCGTTTTTAGCTGAGCCATTCCGTTCGTTAGCGCACATAAATCGTGCATTTGACCAGCTTTCGGCGGCAGATACCGTCCCGATACTGCTGGAAGCTTATAACTGGTCTTTCTCGATATACCTCCAGCTACCGTGAGCGAGTTCCGTGGGCTGGCCCTGGATTTGTTACGGGTATAATTGAGCAATTTCAGGACTGCTCATGAACGATTGGGATAAGTTATATGATCGGGCGGAAACCCTGCTCTCTCGCCTAGAGGGGCTGCTGCGCGCTGACGCAGCCGATCCGGACTGGAATGCCACAGCTTTTCGCTGGCGAAAGACTGGACGCACCGGGTTCATCGAACCGGTGCGTTATCCTGATCGCATCACCTTCGAGGCATTGCAGAGCATAGAGCGGCAAAAAAGCCTTATAGACCAGAATACACGGCAATTCGTACGGCATCATCCTGCCAATAACGTGCTGCTTACGGGAGCTCGGGGAACAGGCAAGTCGTCGCTGGTAAAAGCAATGCTGAATAAATACGCGGGCGACGGATTGCGTCTCATTGAAGTAGAAAAGCACGATCTCATTGATCTACCTGAAATCGTGGAGAAGATATTTCGGCGTCCGGAACGCTTCATTCTCTATTGCGACGACCTGTCGTTTGAATCCGGTGAACCAGGCTACAAGGCGCTGAAAGTGGTTCTCGATGGCTCGATTGCTACTGCGTCCGAGAATGTGCTTGTCTACGCCACCTCCAATCGGCGCCACCTGATGCCCGAATATATGGCGGACAACCAGGACACGCGGCATATCGGGGGCGAGATTCACCCGAGCGAAGCGGTCGAGGAAAAGACGTCGCTATCGGAACGTTTTGGTTTATGGGTATCTTTTTACCCTTTCGACCAGGAACAGTACCTGGACATTGTGGCGCGCTGGCTTGCCTACTTCGGCATAGAGAAAATGGACGACAGCATACGGGAAGAGGCGCTACGCTGGGCCCTGGGACGAGGTTCCCGCAACGGCCGGGTGGCATGGCAGTTCGCGCGCGACTGGGCAGGTAGAAAGAAAGCTGGGCAGAAAACCGCGGGCAAAACAGAGTTCCGCGAGGAACAATAAACTTCTTCATGCTTCCTGCTCCCTCTATCGTTGAAGTTGCTGCCGCCATCATCATCCGGAGCGACGGTTCCTTTCTTTTGGCCCGTCGACCAGAAGGCAAACCCTATGCCGGCTACTGGGAATTTCCGGGTGGCAAGGTCAATCCGGAAGAATCCCTGTTGCGCGCACTCAAGCGCGAACTGCTGGAAGAATTGGGCATACATGTCAAGCATGCGTACCCCTGGATAACCCGCACATTTACCTACCCTCATGCCATGGTACGGCTTCACTTTTATCGGGTCGTGGAGTGGCATGGCGAGCCTCATCCGTATGAAGACCAGGAGCTGTCGTGGCAGTTTGCGGATAATGTCTCTGTAGAGCCGTTGCTTCCTGCCAATGCACCCGTATTACGGGCACTTGACCTGCCCCCCGTTTATGGAATTACGAATGCCGAGGAATGGGGACCACAAATTGCAGCAGCCCGAATCGAACACGCTCTCCAGAAAGGACTACGGCTGGTGCAGCTACGCGAAAAAGAAATGCGGAGTAAAGCGCTGGAGGCCTTTACCCGTGAAGTGACTGCGCTGGCCCATCATTACGGTGCCCGCATCCTCGTGAACAGCGGTACGGGTAACGCGAGCCTCTGCCAAGAATTGGATATGGATGGAATCCACTTTACATCGGTTGATCTGATGAATCTTTCGAAACGACCCGATGTGGAATGGTGCGGAGCCTCCTGCCACAATGCCGAAGAGCTTTTCCGGGCCGAGCAACTGGAAATGGATTTTGCCGTTCTGGCTCCCGTACTTCCGACATTAAGCCATCCTGATTCTCCCGCGCTGGGCTGGCGGAAGTTTGGCAGACTCATCCACGGGAGCGCCATTCCTGTATATGCGCTGGGTGGGCTGCGAAGCGAAGATCTTGCCATTGCCTGGGAACATGGTGCCCACGGCATCGCCCTAATGCGCCGTATTGAGCAGGTGCGCGGCACCGGGCAGATGGCCTGAAGAACCTTGTATCCCGCTTCGAGATCGCATCTTCCTTCGGAAGATACTGCTCCTCTCTCCGCGGTCGCACCATCGCGTCCTCACCTTTCGTGCATCTTATCCTGCAAAGCCGCCGTCGCGCCTGGAAGGAATCTGTTCAGCGGTTCCCTAAACACCTTGACAACCTGGCCGCCTCTGTCTCTATTTCTCGCTGCCTGACGGATCGCTCTCCTGTTTTTCCGAATCCTTTCCCGTATCGGGAATACGATAGGATTCCGTCGCCCACTGCCCCAGGTCGATCAATTTGCAGCGTTCCGAACAAAACGGGCGAAAAGGATTGCTGTTATCCCACGCGACACTCTTGCCGCACTGCGGACAAGTGACAACAGGTCGTTTCATGCAGGTCTCGTAGTTATCCCATGATATCCAGCTGTTCTGTTAGGGCTGGCCTCTTCTTTTCCGCCCCGGTCATCCTTGTAACGGTCGTGCCCCCTCGCACCCATTACCTCGTGCAGATCGACTGAAGCATCACTTTGCGCCACAGGTTTTCCATCATCAAAACATTATAGTTGCAAGATTGCCTGTTTGTCCGCCTGCTTGGTCTTTTGAAGGCTTCAAATCCGGGACTATTTCACTTGGAGCCGTTTCAACCGGGAGGGAGATACGCAGGCCATATCTATTTGATTATAAATTATAATGTTTCAAGTCTCCTCGCTTTGTCCACTCAAGTCATCTTGCAATCAATATTTATTTTCCAATACGTATCATGGTAAAATGGTTAAGTTTTTTTATAAATTTTTCTAGAAGTCCGAATCGGAAAACGGGACTGCAAATATGGCAGATATTGAAAAAAAAGAAGGTATGAACAGCAGGAGACGTTTTCTCCTGGCCGCAACTTCTGTTGCCGGCGGGATCGCGACTGTTGCGGTAGCGACTCCTTTCGTGATGAGTATGATGCCCAGCGAACGCGCCAAGGCGGCCGGGGCACCAGTTGAAGTGGATATCAGCAAGGTCGAGCCGGGCATGCTGCTTCTGGTGGAATGGCGCGGCAAGGTGGTGTGGGTTCTGAACCGCACGCAGGATATGTTAGCCACATTGCCGAAGCTCAACAACCAGGTTGCCGATCCCAAATCTGAAAAGAATCAGCAACCGAAATACGCCCAGAATGAAACCCGTTCGATCAAGCCCGCCATTCTCGTGGTTGAAGGAGTCTGCACCCACCTGGGCTGCTCCCCGGTATTCCGAAAGGACGTTGCGCCCGCAGACCTCGGCCCGGACTGGCTCGGCGGTTTTTTCTGCCCATGCCATGGCTCCAAGTTCGACCTCGCAGGACGTGTGTACAAGGCAGTTCCGGCACCCACTAACCTGGTTGTCCCACCCCATATGTATTTGAGCGACACGCGCCTGCTGGTCGGGTCTGATAAGGAGTCTGCATAAAATGAGCAAGCGACTGGAGGCAATGATCGGCTGGATCGACGCCCGATTTCCGTTGACAGCCAACTGGAGGGCGCATCTAAGCGAGTACTATGCGCCGAAGAACTTCAATTTCTGGTACTACTTCGGTTCACTTGCCATGCTCGTGCTGGTGAACCAGCTTCTCACCGGTATTTTCCTCACGATGAACTACAAGCCGGATGCCAGCATGGCATTCGCCTCGGTGGAATATATCATGCGTGACGTGAATTATGGCTGGATTATCCGTTACATGCATTCCACCGGCGCCTCGATGTTCTTCGTGGTCGTCTACCTGCACATGTTCCGCGGGATGATGTATGGCTCCTATCGCAAACCGCGCGAGCTTCTCTGGGTCATCGGCATGGGCATCTTTTTCGTCCTCATGATGCTGGCATTCACCGGCTATATTCTGCCCTGGGGGCAGATGTCATACTGGGGCGCGCAGGTGATCATCAGTATGATCGGCGCAATTCCCGTGGTCGGCCAGACGCTGTCGAACTGGATTCTGGGCGACTTCATGCTCTCGGATGCGGCGCTCAACCGCTTCTTTGCCTATCACGTGGTGACCCTGCCCGGCCTGCTGATAGTGCTGGTGATCGTCCATATTCTGGCGCTGCATGAAGTAGGTTCGAACAATCCGGACGGGATCGAGATCAAGGCCAACAAGGACCCCGTGACGCATATCCCCGTGGATGGCATTCCCTTCCATCCCTATTATTCGGTAAAGGATATTTTCGGCGTCGTCGTGTTCCTGATCGTGTTTACTGGCATCATATTCTTCATGCCGGAAATGGGCGGTTACTTCCTGGAATACAATAATTTCATCCCCGCCAACACGCTGCAGACGCCCGACCACATCGCACCGGTATGGTATTTCACGCCATACTATTCGATGCTGAGGGCAGTCACAGTCAACTTTCTCTGGATAGATGCCAAGCTCTGGGGCATCGTGCTGATGGGCGGCTCCGTCGCGATCTTTGCCCTGTTGCCTTGGCTTGATCGCAGTCCGGTGAAATCCATCCGGTATAAGGGGCCAATTTTCAAGTTTGCCCTTACACTTTTTGTCATCAGCGTCCTTGTGCTTGGCTGGCTGGGCACGAAGTCGCCCACACCCCTCTACACGTTGCTCGCGCAGATATTCACGGTAATCTATTTCGCTTTTTTCATTCTCATGCCGTGGTACAGCAAGATCGATAAAACCAAGCCTGAACCGACCAGGGTGAGATAATGAGAAACCTTAAAAGCATCGTATTTGTTTTTTGTCTGGCTCCACTTGTCGCATTTGCAAGCGAGTCGGCAGTAACGCTTGATACGGCGCCCATCAAGCCGAGGGACATGACTTCCCTGCAGCGGGGTGCAAAGACTTTTGTCAATTACTGCCTGTCCTGCCATAGTGCGGAATTCATGCGTTATAACCGCCTGCGCGATCTCGGCCTTACCGAGTCGCAGATCAGTGAAAACCTCATATTCACAGGTCAGAAAGTCGGTGAGCTCATGACAGTGGCAATGCCAAAGAAGGAAGCAAAGCAATGGTTCGGTGTAACTCCGCCTGATCTCTCCGTCATTGCCCGCTCGCGCGGTCCTGACTGGCTTTATACCTACCTGCGGAAATTTTATCGGGATGACAGCACTGCAACCGGCTGGAATAATCTTGTATTCGACAAGGCCGCCATGCCTCATGTGCTGTACGAGTTGCAGGGAGAGCAAATCCTCAACGTAAAGTCAGGGGATGACGGCCACGGCGGTACGCACGAAATAAAGGAATTGATCCTCGCGAAACCGGGGTCGCTTTCCAAGACGGAATACGACGCGTACGTTGCCGATCTGGTGAACTTCCTGGTTTATCTGGGGGAGCCCGCGGCCAACAAGCGCGTGCAGATCGGAATTATCGTGATGCTCTTCCTGTTCCTCATGCTTGTGCTAACCTACGCCCTCAAGAAGGAATACTGGAAGGACGTTCATTGATCATTATCCAGAAAGCCATCGACTTGATATCGCTGGGAATTAACCGGTCATGATGACTTTGTACTCAGCCACCACCTGCCCGTACAGCCATCGTTGCCGGATCGTGCTGTACGAAAAAGGTATGGATTTTCAGATCATCGATGTTGATCTGCACAACAGGCCTGAAGATCTGGCAGTGATGAGCCCGTATGGTCGCGTCCCCGTCCTGGTGGAGCGCGACCTCGTCCTGTACGAGTCTAATATCATCAACGAGTATATTGACGACCGCTTTCCTCACCCGCAACTGATGCCCGCAGACCCCGTAATGCGGGCCCGCGCGCGCCTGTTTCTGCACCGCTTTGAACAGGAACTTTTCTGTCATCTCGAAGCAGTGGAGCATGGCAACCAGAAAGCAGCGGAAAAAGCGCGCGCAACGATTCGCGATAACCTGACGATCATCGCTCCTGTCTTTGCCAAACAGAAACATATGCTGGGGGATGAATTTTCCATGCTCGATGTCGCCATAGCACCGCTGCTGTGGCGCCTCGATCATTATGGCATTCAGCTACCCAAGCAAGCTGCGCCCCTGCTGAAATTTGCCGAGCGCCTGTTCAGCAGACCGGCATTCATCGATGCGCTCACAGCCTCTGAAAAGGCCATGCGCAAATGAGAGAGCTTTCCACCAAGCCTTATCTGATTCGCGCCATTTACGAATGGTGCTCGGACTGCGGCTATACGCCCTACATCTCGGTTAAAGTGGATGACAACACCCGGGTACCGGACGAATATGTGAAGGATGGCGAAATTATTCTCAACATCAGCCATGACGCCGCCCACCACCTTACGCTTGGAAATGAAGTGATACAATTCTCGGCGCGGTTTGCCGGTGTCTCGCGTGAAATCTCCATCCCCCTGGGGACAGTCCAGGGAATATTTGCCAAAGAAACCGCACGCGGTATGCTTTTTCCACCTGAGGTGGAGCAGGATGAGGCCGGAAAAGAACCCGATGAATCCCAGCCCCCATCAGGCCGGCCTTCTGTCGGCGCGACCAAAAATCGGCGGCTTCAGGTAGTCAAATAAGTTCAACCTGTCACCCCCGTATCACCGGTTTGCTCCCCTCCTTCCCAATCTCTATAATTGCATTCACGCCGGCATAGCTCAGTTGGTAGAGCAGCTGATTTGTAATCAGAAGGTCCCGAGTTCGAATCTTGGTGTCGGCACCAACAGTTACTTAACATTCAGGTAATACATTAACGCCACTCCGACCTGTATCGCCCCACTCCCAGCTGGCGGTGACGCAATTCCTTATCTCTCTGCTCAATTCTATTCTGATGTTCGAGTTGCATTAAGCAATCGGCAATTCCCGATTGGCAGCGCCTTGCACCCCGCTCGATCCGCTGCACTTCCGATAACTATCGCTATGGTTCCACTCGTCTTCCATCATGTTGGATAAGCCTCGTAGGCGGCGGCTTCACTGCTCATGACAGCCACCAGTATGAAAGCTTCAATTATTCTTCTCATCGTTTCGTTCCTATAAAACAAAAAGACGGGTTCCCCCCGCCTGATTTAGATTTATACCCTGTTCGAGCTTGGATCCATAACCCCAAATAGCTTCCCCTTCGCAACAATAACATGACCAGATAGCCGAAGCTTTGCAGTCACGCCCCTCACATGTAATACTTCCCCAACCTGGTAAATGCTCCGATCCGTCACTCACCGACTCTTCTTGGCTATCTTCTCAAGGCTCAAAATCATATTGCTCCCTCCTCATCAATAAAAAAGGGCGTTTATCATGACTCTGGCAAGCGACCAAAATATCAATCCTGAGAAACTTTCCCCAACTGCTCGAAGAATGCTCGAGCTTCGAGATGAAGTACTTTCGGAATGGGTAAAAAGGGTTCGAAACAGCATCAAGGAAGCCGAGCATTTACCCAACCCGATCATCATCAATACCTTTCCAGCCCTGTACGATAACCTCGCCGAAGCTATTACGCCTGATTATCCGAGAGCAACAGGAAATGAGGGTACTACGGTAGCTGCGGAGCACGGTGGGGAGCGCGCGCGCCTTACAAGCTATAACGCGCACTCAGTAATCGCAGAATATCAGCAACTGCGGTGGACAATCTTTGATGTTCTAAAGATGAATGACGTACACCTCAATGATCGCGAAATTTACATTATCAATGCTTCTATTGATGGATCAATCCGTGAGGCTGTCAACGCCTTCGCCTTGACCCAGGCAGCGCTGCAGGAAAGATTTGTTGCAACACTTGCTCACGACCTGAGAAATCCATTATCGAATGCCCATCTTGCCGCCCAGTTGATCAAATCCACATCCGATTTGACCAAGATAGAGGAATTCGCGGAAGGGATCATGAGCAACCTGAGCCGAATGGATGGAATGATTTGCGATTTGCTCGACTCGATAAAATTCCAGATGGGAGAACGATTACACCTGCGGCTCGAGGAATTCGATATACAGGAAGTCCTGAAGGAAGTACTCGATGATTTCACTGCCATTCATGGGGGACGCTTCCGACTGATCGGCACTTCTATCATTGGATGGTGGGACCCGGAAGCAATCAAACGAGCGGTGGAAAATATTATTGGGAATGCAGTGAAATATGGCTCTGCCGATACGCCTGTTCGAATCAAGATTGCTTCACAAAACGAGCGCATGCTACTGTCTGTGCATAACGAAGGAGAACTTATCCCCCCTGAACAAATCGAGAGTATATTTCAGATATTCGGAAGGGCAGAGGCTGCAAAAAAGGGAAACAAGGAAGGCTGGGGTATTGGCTTGCCGTACGTGCGAAGCGTTGCGGAGAGCCATGGTGGAAGCGTCGCGGTCGATAGCTCACCTTATCGCGGCACAACCTTCACGATAGATATTCCGGTGGATGCACGGCCCTATCAAAGTGCTCTGTAACCTTCCCGGGAGCTGGAATGACTTGTAATAACTTCGATACCAATCTGATCGTCCCCCCTATTTCACGTGATTTCCCGACTGACCCTTCGACAAGCATGTTCTGAGCTTGTCGAAGGGCTCGGGGTGAACGGGGAGGAGAAAACCAAGGCGAATGGGGGACAAGGATCGTTCAACTCCTGCAGGTGTCGCCTTAATTCCTTTTGGCTATTTGCAGCTTGATTTCCTCCAATTCCTGCTGAATCTGCTCCACCGACGCCATCAGGTAAATCAGGCCGAGATAAAGATTGTATTTTTCCGGCTGAGTTTCCTTATCGCCAAACGCATTCAGATTTTCCACAAACATTCTTTTCGCATCCGAGGCTACCGACACTTCTTATCTCCTTCACCAAAGGTATCCATTGCAATCAATCTCTGAATACAAGATCCGCTACATCCCTCTCCAACTCCCAACCCTTCAAAGGCGGCTGCCGCCTGATATATCGTACTTTCATCCCGTGCTTGCCGACCAGCATCATGCTGACGAGCAGGTCTTCCCGCATTCCCAAGGAAGGTCCCCTAGATAATAAATTGCCAGACACGCATCGGTCGGAGGAGATATTCGCAATGGGCTTGCCGACGATTGTCGCTCCTGCATCGAAAATCCCGAATCTCCTGCTCAGATATATGCATGGCACACTGCCCGCCATATCCCTCATCTCCTCGAAAGTTGGTCGCTTTATCACTTCCCTTCACCCTCTTCTCTTTGCATGTAGTGAAATGTCATAGCATTGGAAAAGAAAAAGCCCAGAATGGAGGGCTGACCATATCTGGGCCTGGGTCGTAAGGGAGAGGATAGACCCAAGGTGTTTACATAAGGGGTAAATGCTAACACCGACATCAATGTTCTCATAACGATGTGTCGAATCTATGACAATGAAAGTCGCCCGCCGACAAATGATCGACAAACTTGTCGAGCTCGACGGGATTCTTTGACTATAGCTGTTTTTTTGCCTCCTCTGCCAGATATAACCAGGTATCCATGACGGTATCGGGATTAAGCGACAGGCTTTCAATACCCTCTTCCATCAGCCACCGTGCGAGGTCAGGGTGATCGGAAGGCCCCTGTCCACAGATTCCGATATATTTACCAGTTTTACGGCATGCCTGGATGGCCATGCTCAGAAGCGTTTTTACCGCCGGATCGCGTTCGTCGAAGGCTTCCGCAACGAGGCTGGAGTCACGGTCCAGCCCGAGGGTGAGCTGGGTAAGATCGTTGGACCCGATCGAGAAACCGTCAAAATATTCCAGAAACTGGTCTGCCAGCAATGCGTTGGATGGAATCTCGCACATCATGATTAGGCGCAGCCCATTCTCACCGCGCTTCAAGCCGTTTTCCGATAGCAGTTCCACCACACGTCGGGCCTCGGTCAGTGTCCGCACAAACGGAATCATGATTTCCAGGTTGGTCAGCCCCATTTCGTCGCGTGCTTTCTTCAGCGCCAGGCATTCCAGCTCGAAGCAATCCCGGAATTCATCCGCCACGTAGCGTGAAGCACCGCGAAAGCCGAGCATCGGGTTTTCCTCCCTCGGTTCATAGTCATGACCGCCGATGAGGCTGGAGTATTCGTTGGATTTAAAATCGGACATCCGCACGATTACAGGTTTTGGAAAAAAGGCTGCGCCCAGAGTGGCGATCCCCTCTGTAAGCTTTTCCACATAAAAACTGACAGGGTCGGCGTAACCGCTGATTTGGGTCTCGACCTGCTGCTTCAGGTCTTGCGGAAGCTTGGCAAATTGCAGCACTGCTTTCGGATGCACGCCAATCATGCGCGCAATGATGAACTCAAGCCGCGCCAATCCTACCCCATCATTGGGAATGCGTTGAAACCCGAAGGCGAGCTCGGGGTTGCCAACATTCATGCTGATCTTGACCGGGGCTTTCGGCATGCTTTCGAGCGCGAGGTCGCTTACCTCGACTTCCAGCTTCCCCTGGTAAATATTGCCGGTATCCCCTTCGGTGCAGGATACGGTGACGATCTCATTCTCCCTCAGCAAGTCGGTGGCGTTGCCGCAGCCAACCACAGCGGGAATTCCCAGCTCACGCGCAACAATTGCCGCATGGCAGGTTCGCCCTCCGCGATTGGTGACGATGGCGGAGGCCCGTTTCATTACCGGCTCCCAGTCAGGATCGGTCATATCGGTTACCAGCACGTCACCCTCGCATATCCTCGACATTTCCCGCGCGTCCGGAACCAGGCGAACGGGGCCGCTTCCTATTTTCTGGCCAATGGCGCGCCCTGACACGAGTATCTCGGATTTACTCTTCAGGCGATAGCGGCGCAATGTGTCCATCCCGGCGCGCGCCTGCACTGTCTCCGGCCGGGCTTGCAGAATATAGAGTCTTCCGTCCACCCCATCCTTGCCCCACTCTATATCCATCGGCCTCTGGTAATGCCCCTCGATGACGAGAGCGTGACGCGCCAGCTCTTCCACATCTGCGTCAGTAATGGAAAACTGTTTGCGCTCCTCCTCTTCCACATCCACTGTTTCGACTGCGCGCCCAGCGCCGCGGCCTCCAGCAAACCCCATCTTGATGAGTTTAGAGCCAAGGTTACGCCGCAGAATGGCCGGTCTTCCCTGCGTCAATGCCGGTTTGTAGACGTAGAACTCATCGGGATTGACCGCGCCCTGCACGACGGTTTCGCCCAGGCCGTAAGAGGCGGTGATGAAAACCACCTTGTCAAAACCGGATTCGGTATCCAGTGTAAAAATCACTCCCGCGGCACCGATATCGCTGCGCACCATCCGCTGTATTCCGACCGAAAGCGCAACTTCGGAATGAATGAACCCTTTATGCACCCGATAAGAGATAGCCCGGTCGTTGTAGAGGGAAGCAAAGACATCCTTGACCGCTTTCAGGAGATTATCCAATCCCTGGACATTGAGATAAGTCTCCTGCTGTCCGGCAAACGAGGCATCCACCAGATCCTCGGCAGTGGCCGAAGAACGCACCGCTACCGAAATTTCCCTTTCCGCCTCGCGCAACATTTTCTCGTAAGCAACAGAAATTTCATTTTCCAGACGAGATGGGAACGATGCTTGCACTATCCAGGAGCGAATTTTTGCGCCGGCCACCGCCAGCGCCTGAACATCTTCTATGTCAAGTTCAGCAAGGGTCTGCTCGATACGCTGTGCGAGCCCATCCTGAGTCAGGAAATCGCGATAGGCCTCCGCAGTGGTTGCGAAACCGCCGGGAACCCGAACTCCCATTCCGGTCAATTGGCTGATCATCTCGCCAAGGGAAGCGTTCTTGCCGCCGACACGACTCACATCCGCCATGCGCAGCGTGTCAAACCAGGCTATATAGGGCGACTCGTTCATTTTGACTCCTGATTGCGCAAATGCTGGTTAAAGAAGAACTGTGCTACATTTTCAGGCGGGATTTCCACCCCGAAAATCACCCATAGTTTCGCATAACCATGCCAATCACTACCAAACCAATTCATCGAACTGCCTTCTTTCTTTCAGACCGTACCGGGATTACGGTGGAAATGCTGGGGCATAGCCTGCTTAGTCAATTCGAAAATATTCTCCTAGATAAGATCACTCTACCCTACATTGACAGCAGGGCAAAAGCCACTTCGGCCGTCCGAACGATCAATGAGCGGTGCAACGCGGACGGCGCGCGTCCGCTGGTGTTCAGTACGTTGGTGAATCCCGAAATCAGGCTTGTTATCAATTCTGCCGACGCTCTGCATCTCGATTGCTTCAGCATTTTTATTGCTCCACTGGAAGCCGAGCTGGGTGCGCGTTCGTCGGAAAACATGGGGCGTTCTCACCGTGTTTCCGATCCAATCGGGTACCGGAAGCGCATCAACGCAATAAATTACGCTCTGGAGCACGACGATGGCTTGTCGCAAAAAGACTGGAACCGGGCCGATGTTACCCTGGTGGGCGTTTCCCGTACGGGCAAAACACCCACTTGTCTCTATCTTGCCTTGCAATATGGAGTTTACGCGGCAAACTACCCGCTTATTCCCGAGGATTTCCAGCGCGGAGAACTTCCTGCCCAGATCAGGAATATGCGAAGCAAGCTGTTCGGCTTTACCATTCACCCAGAGCGGCTCCATGAGATACGCAGCGAACGCAAGCCAGAGAGCGTGTACGCTTCCCTCAAGAACTGCAAGTATGAAGTGCAAAGTGCGGAAAAGCTGATGCGCCGCGCAGGCATCCCCTATCTCGACGCAACCAGCAAATCCATCGAAGAATTAGCGACCGCGGTATTGCACGAAGCAAAACTCGAACGGAAGATTTATTAACCGGAGAAGCCGTAAGAGAGAATCCGGCAGCACAGGCACACATTTCCAGTAATTTACCCCTATGGTATGAAACCCGAAAGGCCGGATTTTGGGAATTTTTGGGAATAAAAATGAGGGAATTCATGAGAGACACTTACAATTGATAAATACGTACGTTATCAAGGTAAATGCAGGAATAAAAATTTAGCCGCCTCTAATTTGCTTTTTCTTTATCCTCATCTATAAATTGAAATGAAATACGGAATGCCATGCCATTAGACGATCCGCTATCAAACTTTTACAGGAGATAATCAAGCGGACGCCATAGAGAGCGGGCCCGGCAGGGATGAGCACCGGGAATTTGTCTCGCTTCACAAGGACACGCTTCACGAGGGGACGCGCGCTTCTCAGAGGGACGCGCTTTTCAAGGACAACTCGACGTTTGTCGATCCTAAAGGTTCGTTACGCCGAACCCCATCACTATGGATCAACCCGGCCAGTAGCTTATTCGCTGGCGGGTACATACAGGGGAGGAAATTTCATGTCAGAAAGAATCAATCTTGGCAAATCCGCTCCAGCCCTTTACCAAGCCGTCATGGGCCTTGAGAAGCTGGCAGCGGAGGCCATTGCTTCCGCAAGCATCCCCGCTGGCTTTGCACATCTGTTGCGCCTTCGTGCATCCCAACTCAACCAATGCGCATTCTGTATCAGGATGCATACTCATGACGCCCTATCCAGTGGCGAGTCGAGTGATCGCATAAGTGTCCTGCCTGCCTGGCGAGAAACCGGGTATTTCACTGAAAAGGAACGTTCATCGTTGGCACTGGTAGAAGCAATCACATTGATCTCCGAGGGGCAAGTGCCAGATGCTATCTATGAGCAAGCAGCAGCCCATCTGTCAAAAGATGAAATATCGGCTGTCGAGTGGCTTTCGGTAGTCATCAATGCTTGGAATCGCATTGCCATTTCCAGCCGTTATCCTGTGAAGGCATGAGCATGGCCAACAATTCTCCGCTCATTTCCATCAACGAAAGGAGACATAATGTTTACCAGATTTCTCTGCGGCATTGCCTTCGCAGCTCTCTCCATAAGTGCGGCTTCAGCCGATAACCTGCCTGCTGATAAATCCAAGGTAACCCTGGTCTTTGATCATGCCCTTCCGAACGTGCCTGGCAAAAGCATGAAAGGCGTGCTTGTCGAATACGGACCGGCAGGCTCGTCGCCCGCCCATACCCATCCAAAGTCGGCTTTCATCTATGCAACGGTTCTGGAGGGAGAAATTCGTAGCAAAGTCAATGACGGTCCAGAAAAGGTTTACCGCGCCGGCGAGAACTTCGCCGAACTACCGGGTGACCATCATGCCGTCAGCGCAAATAACAGCAAGACTCAGCCTGCACGCCTGCTGGCCGTTTTTGTCGTCGATACCAACGAAAAAAATCTCGTCACGAACGACAAATAATGAGACAAAAAGGATTGCGCATTCGATAGAGCAGTCCGTATTTTGCCGCTAAGGCAAGTCAGCGGCTATAGCGATTTCCTTGCTGCTAACAGACTTTTATGACTCAAACACACTGGCAATCCTGTCGCCATCGGTAAATGCGCCGCTCACATCGGGTATGGCAGCATTCGAATTTATCGAGCCTTTCCCTTACTGGCGAGCGCCATTGGTGGCTTAACCTCATCCTCGCGGCAGAAGTGACGACAAGGCACACGTAAAATCGTCGATCCGGTCTGTCGCGGCTTCGCACCATTCCCGCACGTAGCCTCGCCTCAGGATATCCCGGAAGAAAATCATGCAACATTCAACCAGCTTGCGCCGTAATCATAGCGATATTTTGTCAGCATCGATTTCACGTCGTTATCTTCCAGCACCTCATCAGCCGCCTTCTTGAATGCCTTGTCGTCTGGATAGAGCTCCGAAAACGCGATGATGGACATTGCAGCCAGCTCCCATTCTTTCCTGGCAAATTCATTGTCAGTGCCGTCCCTGAAGTCAGAATTACCCAACACCGCTCGCGGTCTGTCCACCCGGACGCTCATCTGATACAGGACATAACCGACTACGAACATCACCACCCCTGCGACGAGCAATTCCTTGAGAATATAAACCACGCCCAGGAAGAACGATGTCAGGGACAAAACGATGCTGTTGCGCTGCTTTTTCCACGAAGTGGTCGGATATGCCAAAGCCATCCAGTATTTCACAATGTAAGCGGTTAATTCCTCCGCATTGTTCCACTTCACCGCGAGAACTTTCGTTATCGTCAATGGAGGGATATCCGATCTGCCGATCACCGCGTGCGGAGCAATGACTAGGGCATATAACACAGGCAGCACCGCCCCCCAGTAAATGGCAAGCATGTGATTGAGTGAAAACGATGCGTACAACGCAATGAAATTGATGAGGAGTATCATCAATGCTCCTATCCGATCCGGTGGTTGGATATTTGGAATAATGAACGATATACGATTCCAATCAATATCGATATGAATTGCGTAAGATGCAGAGCGGTCCGGAAAGAGTTTCTCATGTGAATGTACCCTCTTCCTGCGAGGAGCGATCCCACCCTTGAACGGGCGCCCCATGGAGAATACTGGAGTTACTGGAGATATATTTCAATATAGCATGCGCGGTGATAAAAACATTTTTAGCAGGAAAACCGCGATTTTACTAGACAGGCAACAACGGCGACGAACCGGGTGAAGGCCAATGCCAATCCCGTATCTCCGGCATGTCCTCGCCGTATTGCCGGATATAGCGTTTATGGTCGATCAGCTTGTCGCGCATCAGTTGCTTGAGGTAGGCGCCCTTGGAGCTCAGCTTGGGTACACGGTCCGCCACATCCATTACCAGATGAAACCGGTCCAGATCGTTAAGTACTGTCATATCGAAAGGCGTAGTCGTGGTGCCTTCTTCCTTGTAACCGCGCACATGCAGGTTAGGATGATTGGTGCGACGGTAAGTCAGGCGATGGATCAGCCAGGGGTAGCCGTGATAAGCGAAAATGATGGGCTTATTGGTTGTGAACAGCGTATCGAAGTCCCAGTCTGAAAGCCCGTCCGGATGTTCCGATTGAGGTTGCAAGGTCATCAGGTCGACGATATTGACAACACGAATCTTCAACTCCGGGACATGGCGCCGCAGCAGGTCCACGGCAGCCAGCGTCTCCAGGGTGGGAATGTCGCCCGCGCAAGCCATGACCACATCCGGGTCGCCCTCCTGATCATTGCTCGCCCACCCCCATATACCGATACCAGCGCTGCCATGTCTGATGGCCGCATCCATATCCAGCCACTGGAGTGCGGGCTGTTTTCCCGCGACGATGACGTTGATGAAATTTCGGGAACGAAGGCACTTGTCGGTAATATAAAGAAGGGTATTCGCATCCGGGGGAAGATAAACACGAATGATACTTGCCTTCTTGTTGACGACAAGGTCGATAAAACCGGGGTCCTGATGGGAAAAGCCGTTATGGTCCTGGCGCCACACATGCGATGTCAACAGATAATTGAGGGAGGCGATGGGGCGCCGCCAGGGGATTTCCTTGCTGACCTTGAGCCATTTGGCATGCTGGTTGAACATGGAATCAACGATGTGGATGAAGGCCTCATAGCAGGAAAAAAGCCCGTGACGTCCGGTAAGCAAATAACCTTCCAGCCAGCCCTGGCATATGTGTTCGGACAATATCTCCATCACTCGCCCGTCGGGAGAGAGGCGATCATCCTCGGGCAGCTGCTGGGCAACCCAGGCTCGAGCTGTTACATCGAAGAGGGCGTCAAGCCGGTTCGAGCTGGTCTCATCCGGTCCCATTACCCGAAAGTTGCAGCTATCCAGATTGAGTTTCATGACATCGCGAAGAAACTTACCCGTTTCCCGTGTAGCTTCGCGCACTTCTGTCCCCGGTACGGGTACGTCAACGGCATAGCTGCGAAAATCGGGCATTTCCAGCTCTTTCAGAAGCAGACCGCCATTGGCATGGAGATTGGCGCCCATGCGCCGGTCCCCTTGGGGCGCAAGCGCCGCCAGTTCCGGCATGAGACAACCGTTCTCATCGAATAACTCTTCGGGTTTGTAGCTCCTCATCCAGTCTTCCAGCTGCTTCAGGTGATCCGGCTTGGAACCGAGTTCCGCAAGGGGTACCTGGTGGGAACACCAGTAGTCTTCCAGCTTTTTCCCATCCACTTCTTCCGGTCCGGTCCATCCTTTAGGGCTGCGCAGGATAATCAGCGGCCAGCGGGGATAGGTCATGGCTTCCCGCCTCTCCCCTGAATTCACTCTGCGGCTGCGCGCCTCACGCTGTATTCTCCGTATACTTTCGATCGCGGTATCCAGCACCGCAGCCATCGACTGATGCATGGGCTCGGGGTCCGACCCCTCGACGAAATAGGGCTGGTAGCCATAACCCGCAAACAGGCTTTCCAGTTCCTCATGGCTGATGCGTGCGAGTATCGTCGGATTTGCGATCTTGTAGCCGTTGAGATGCAGAATAGGCAGCACCGCTCCATCACGAACCGGATTGAGAAATTTGTTCGAGTGCCAGGAGGCGGCAAGCGGTCCGGTTTCAGCTTCCCCATCACCCACCACACAAGCCACGATCAGATCCGGATTGTCAAAGGCCGCTCCAAAAGCATGCGAAAGCGAGTAACCCAGTTCCCCGCCTTCGTTTATCGACCCCGGTGTTTCCGGGGCAACATGACTTGGAATCCCTCCGGGAAAGGAAAACTGCCGAAACAGTCTCTTCATGCCTGTTGCATCCCTGGAGATACGAGGATAAAACTCGCTGTAACTGCCCTCCAGCCACGTGTTGGCAACCATTGCCGGTCCACCGTGCCCGGGTCCGCATACATAGAACATATCCAGATCAAATTTTTTTATGATGCGGTTCAGATGCGCGTAAATAAAACTGAGACCGGGACATGTGCCCCAATGACCCAGCAGGCGCGGCTTGATGTGCGCGAGGGTAAGTGGCTCCTTGAGCAAGGGGTTGTCCAGCAGATAGATTTGCCCTACCGAGAGATAATTGGCGGCCCGCCAGTATGCATCGATCTTGCGCAGTTCGTCCGTGGATAGCGGATTGCTTTCGGTTTTCGCTGCAGGCGAAGCGCGGTTCATATTGAATCCTCCTTTTTTCCGGACACTGGTTACTGCCGAAGAATCCCGGCACTGACGCAAAGGCTAGAGGCGGCTGGAAATGACTGCCTCTGCTTCCTGGGCGAGGATTGTCGCCTCATTCACGGGAGCCACCCACACCTCGACCCGGCTTGCTTCGCTACTGATGCATGACATCCCGCTCGCATCGCTGTTCTTTTTCGCATCGAGATGGATTCCGCACCATTCCATTCCTGCCAGAATCTTTTCCCGCACGACTGGAACGTTCTCCCCTACTCCTCCGCCAAAAACCACTGCGTTTGTCCCGCCCAGCACAGCAAGATAAGCACCCAGATATTTACGCGCCCGGTAACAGTACAGCTCGATAGCCAGGTCAGCGTATCCGTCTTTCGATTTCAGCAGTTCCCGGATATCGGCGCTGATTCCTGATACTCCCGATAAGCCGGACTGCTCATTCAGCAGCCGATCCATCTCCTCCGGCGCCAAGCTCTCCTGTCGCTGCAAAAACGTCACCAGGCCCGGATCCAGGTCGCCCGAGCGCGTCGCCATCATGAGTCCCTCCAGAGGCGAGAATCCCATGGAAGTGTCGCGAGGCAATCCCTTATCTGTCGCCGTGATCGAACAACCTGCTCCGAGCTGCATCGAAATGATTTTTCCATTTTGCAGAAAGTCCGGATGTTGATCGTGCCAGGCCTGCCACATGGCCTGATGGGCCAGTCCGTGAAAACCGTACCGCCGCAATGCATACTTTCCGGTCAGCTCATGCGGAATTGCGTAAGTTTGCGCAACTGTCGGCAGATGGGTAAAAAATGCGGTATCGAATACTGCAACTTGCGGCATATGAATACCGAATACTTCGCCGGCGGCACGTATCCACTTCAATGCGACGGGGTTGTGCAAGGGCGCAAGCGGCGCGAGATGTTCGATTTCCCTCTCCACATCGCGATCGATCAGGCAAGGGGAAGTAAGACGCATGCCTCCATGCACGACGCGGTGCGCCACGACGTTCACCTTGGCAAGTTCGTGGGCCTGCACGAATTCCTGGAGAGTATCTTCCGGTTCACCGCCGGAATTTTCCCTGACACTCACAAGCTCCGTCAGTTTTTCCTCATGGTGAACAAATGCTGCCAGACGAACCGATGAGCTGCCCGTATTGACCGTCAAAATTTTCATGGCAAAGACTAAGGCTGCTGCCGGTGCTCCGTCAGCGTTTGAGAATTACAGAATCATATTACGGGTTGACTACGAGCACATCGCAGGGCGTTTCATAAAGAATATGCTTTGTGACTGATCCGAACAACGCCTCATCCAGTTCTGTCTGACCGCGCTTGCCTATCACAATGAGATCGATATCGAGAGCCTGCGTTTTCTCGCGGATCGTATCCGGCGCACGGCCGTATTCGATAATGGATGCAACGCGCCTGCCGCCGTGTACGTAATCGCTGACTATTTTCTCCATGCCTTCGCGGGCATGAGTCAACATTTCCTCGCGGTAGTGGTCGACCCGATCTGCATCGTACCCCGCCTGCTTCATTTTCTGCCCGAGCGGCATTTCCACCACATGCAAGACGTGAATGGATGCATCCATCATAACTTTCAATGCCATCTCCAGCGCATTCAGGGAGTTTTTCGAAAAATCGACAGGTACCAGCACGTGTTTGTACTTATCCCTTGACTCCTGCTTGACGATAAGCAAGGGATGATGACCCGTGCGGAGCGTTTTCGATGCGGTCGTCCCTAAAAAGAATTCGCGCGCGAAGCTTTCCCCCTGGTCTCCGATCACAATGAGATCGGCATGATGGGACTGGGCACAGCGGTTAATTTCGAGGTGCGCCCTGCCGATGGCAACGTGATGCTTTACCCGTATGCCTTTCGACGCCAACATTTCCGCCCTGCCCTGCAGTGCTATCTTTGCCCGGTTGTAGAGCCTCTGTTCTGTTTCCAGCGGCGTTTCTGCTATCAGATGCTTGAATACTTCGAGCGGCAACGTGGGAAGGACATGCAACAGATACAGCTCGGCTGCATGCTCTGACGCCAGTAGCGCGGCGCGCTGCACGGCTCGCTCGCCCCGTGGGGAGAAATCGGTGGCGATGAGTATGCGTTGAATTTTCTCCACGTATGTTCCTCGCAATAGCATTTATCGAACACGGTCACTTGAAATCTGGCTAAAAGATATTCGGTCGAAAGATGTTGCGATAGCCGGAACGGGGATAAACCGAATGATTTTCCGGTTCCCTACGATCCTTCAGTCCTTCGCTCCTTCGGCCTTGTCAGCAAGGACCCTTTACCCCGTTCCTTATACTGCTGCCAGCAGCGCTGCGGAAAATCACGATACCGCATCCCAGCATCAAACTGGCGATTAGAGACACGATCTTCGGCGGCGTCTGTACGTCAACCCTCATATGACAGATGTTTTGCACCCCTTGCTGCCGGACTGCCGTGGCAATCCCTCCCTGAACTTATCCGTTTTTCCTCCATCAATCGTTTATCCCTGAAAGGATTCCTCAAAGACGTGAGCGATTCTGATTTTAGGCGACATTTCCTTGAATTGATGGTGCTATACTCCTTACTTTAACCGTATCCCGGGAGACCTTCATGAAGAAAATATTGACTCTGTTGACCCTGGCCGTTTTCAGCTTAGGATTGGCGGCCTTCGATGCCGAGGCGAAACGCTTCGGTGGCGGTCAAAGTATCGGCAAGCAACGGGAATCCATGAGCCAACAGGCAGCCCCCCAGCCCGGACAAACACCCAACGCCGCGCCGGGAGCAGCCGCGCGCCCAGGCGGCAATAAGTGGTTGGGACCGCTGGCCGGTTTAGCTGCGGGAGGATTGCTGGCCGCGCTTTTCATGGGCGGCGCATTTGAAGGAATCAATATGATGGACGTGCTGATGCTGGCAGCGTTGATCGGCGGGGTCTTTTTTGTCATGCGCATGCTGCGTAAACCAAGGCAGGAACACTCGGCTCGCCCAATGCAGTATTCGGGCATGCAGGGAACCTCAACCGATCACGGCGTCACACCCGGAGCAACAGCCGCAACGGGCTCCGGACCGGAGGCAACCCCGAGAGCAAGCGCGGTGGCACCGATTTCCGGCACAGCCAATATTCCCGCTGATTTTCAGGTGGAACCTTTCCTGCGTAATGCAAAGACTTCATTCATACGCTTGCAGGCAGCAAATGATGCGCGCGACCTGAACGATATCCGGGAATATACTACCCCCGAGATGTATGCGGAGATCAGCATGCAGATCAACGAGCGCGGTAACGAGCCCCAGCGGACCGACGTGCTGGCGATCAATGCGCAGCTGCTCGAAGTGATCACGGAAAAAGACATGGCAATTGCCAGTGTCCGCTTCAATGGTCAGTTGCGCGAATCGCCCCAGTCAGCGCCGGAAGCGTTCGATGAAATCTGGCATGTGCAGAAGGATCTCAAAGATCCTGATGCCGTCTGGCTGCTCTCTGGAATTCAACAAGTCTCCTAGAGACGGATTCCATGCTGGCATCGGTGGCGATAGCTCCGCTCAACCATGTGCTGCGTGGAGAAAGCTGGGCGCGCAAACGGCTGCAGCCGTGCGCCGGGAAGACTGCCCGTTTTCGCGTCCCACCTTTTTTTGATCTTGCCGTCATCATCCAGCCTACCGGCGAGGTGGCGGCAGCATCCACCGTCGCTGGCAACGACGCCATCCTGACCATCATGCCGGCGTTGCTGCCGCGCCTGCTCGTTCGCGATGAAGCCGCATACCGTGAAATCCGGATTTCCGGGGATAGCATGTTCGGCCAGGAAATCCTCGAGATCGGGCAAAATCTGCGCTGGGACGTGGAGCAGGATTTAAGCGACGTGATGGGGGACATCCTCGCTCACCGGGTGGTCCGGGCGGGGGAAAGCTTGGTCCACTGGCATAACGAAACCCTTCATAATTTGTCTCAGGCGTTGACAGAGTACCTCACCGAAGAGCAGCCGGTACTTGCCAAGCCCAGCGACATGCGCACATTTGCCAATGAAGTGAGCGGATTGCAGGACCAGGTGTCAAGACTGGAACTTCGTGTGGAAAGCCTCATAAACAAGTCCTTATAAGTGAACTGAGAAGATCAAGGAACATCTGGGCAAATCCCTGAGCGAATCGGGGTAGCAGAATAGAATAAATGCGTTTCTTCCGTCTTCTCAAAATACTCGCCGTCTCATTCCGCTTCGGCCTCGACGAATTCTTCCTGAGCCACGAGCGTCTGCGTCTGCTGCGACCTGTCGTCAGAGCGGCAACGTTCTGGCGTAAACTGGATCGTGCGCGGGGCGAACGTCTCCGCCTCGCCCTGGAAGCCTTGGGTCCCATCTTCGTTAAGTTCGGCCAGATGCTCTCTACCCGGCGGGATCTTCTGCCGCCCGATATCGCCGACGAACTGGCGAAACTACAGGACCAGGTTCCACCATTTCCCTCCAGCATTGCCCTCAAGACACTTGAAGAGGTTTACGGAAAACCCGTCAACGAAGTTTTTCTGCTGTTCGATGCGGAGCCGGTAGCAAGCGCGTCCATTGCCCAAGTTCATCTGGCAGTGCTGCATGATGGTACGGAAGTCGCAGTCAAGGTGCTGCGTCCCGGTATCGCGCCTGTGATCGCCCATGATATCGCGCTGATGGACACAGGCGCTCTTTTGCTCGAAATAGTCTGGCCGGATGCCAAGCGGCTCAAGGTAAGGGAAGTCGTGACTGAATTCGCCCGTCATCTCGATGACGAACTGGATCTCATGCGCGAAGCGTCCAATTGCAGCCAGTTGCGGCGCAATTTCCTGGACTCTCCCCTGCTTCTTGTACCGGAAGTCTACTGGGATTACTGCTATTCGAGCGTCATGGTGATGCAGCGCGTCAAAGGCACGCCCATCAGTCATGTCGCAGCCTTGCGGGAGCAGGGCGTGGATATTCCGCGACTTGCCCGCGTCGGGGTGGAAATCTTTTTTACCCAGGTGTTCCGCGACGGCTATTTCCATGCCGATATGCACCCGGGAAACATCTTTGTCGGCAGTGACGGCCGATATATCGCTGTCGACTTCGGCATAATGGGAACCCTTACCGACGAGGACAAGAATTATCTCGCGCAGAATTTCCTTGCTTTCTTCCGTCGTGACTACAAACGTGTGGCGGAAGCGCACGTGGAAGCGGGATGGGCGCCGAAAAACACGCGAGTCAACGACTTCGAAACCGCTATCCGGGCGGTATGCGAGCCCATTTTCGACAAACCCTTGAGCGAGATTTCATTTGGCCGGGTATTGCTGCGGCTGTTTCAAACATCGCGCCAGTTCAATGTCGAAATCCAGCCACAACTGGTGATGCTGCAAAAAACCCTGCTCAATATCGAAGGACTGGGACGGGACCTCGACCCCAATCTCGACCTGTGGACGACAGCCAAGCCATACCTGGAAAACTGGATGGCAGAGCAGTTGGGCTGGAGAGGGCTCAGCCGCCGCCTGCGCAAGGAAGCCACGAGCTGGGCGGTAATCATGCCCCAGTTTCCCCGCCTGATGCATCATGCCCTGACGGAGATACGTACCAGCGCTCTGGAAGAAAAGATGGACCGGTTTATCCTGGAGAAAAAACGTGAGACCCGGCGACTCACCATCTTCATCGTATTGCTGATCGTAGTGATACTGTGGCATCTGGGAAAATAAGGACGGTTTTTGCATACTCCCGAGAGCATGAACGCCCCTCGTTGAAGATGGAAGAATCGCAGTACGGGAATCCAGGGGTTAGGGCGCGATAGAGCAAGGTGGCCAGACTGGCAGGTCGCCCTCCCCTTGAGCGGTCCATTGGAGTGCAATCAGTTCCGCTATCCATATCTCCATATCCCGCTATGATTCCTTTCACACGCTCTTCATGAGATTTTTTGCGCGCGCAAAAAATCTTTCCTATCCTCGTTTTCCGTTAAGTCATAGGCCACGCCAGCCGCCCATTACTTGAGGCAGCGCTTCACCTGGCATGCCCGTCATGGCCCATGATCCAAGCGCTGCTTGCGGCGGCATCTTTAAATTCCCCTTTGAATTCCCTTTGGCCGGCACGTCCGGTGCTCCTCACGCAATCTCCGCAACACCCTCCGCACCCCGGCGTTCTGCAAAGGAAACTCACATCCTGGGTTGATCCACTGGGTTAATTCGCTGGGTTGATTCGTACAGGGCCGTCATCCGAGACCTTTCGTCGACCATTCTTCGCGAGAAATCCTTGAAGGGGAATTGGGTTGACCAGGAAGTGTCTTCACAGTAATATAACAAAAACTTCACAAAAAGATCACAACTTCTTAACAAATCGCTGTATCGGTAAAGGCGAAGCTTTGATAAGGAGGAAGATGATGAAAGTAGGAAAACTCCTTGCCCTTTCATATTTTACGGGCATGACGGTACCACTGTTGGCGGTAGCGCTCTTCTGATCCATTGAGGCTGCCAAGGGGGCCTTCCCTCAACCCCCTGGATGTTGCGGCAGCACTCTTTTGATCCGCTGAGACGCCAGGGGAAGTACTCCTCCTGCACTTCCCCTGAATCTTTGTTCTTGATCTCCAAATTCCTTCGGGGATTCTGGATTATTTGCAAAAGGAGCTGGTGATGGCTACTGCAGTTGAAAATAGAGTAGTAGATAAGGCAGTGAAGGCAAGCAGTCCTGCCTACGACATGTCGGAATGGTATGACTCCAAGTTCTACAAGCTGGGTCTGCTGCCGATACTGGGGCTGGCGGTTTTCTGGGTCTGGTTCCAACGCACCTACGCCTATTCCCACGGGATGGACTCCATGGAACCGGAGTTCGAGCAAATCTGGATGGGGCTATGGCGCTTCCAGATGATACTCTGGCCCACCATGGCCGCCTTATACTGGGGTTGGCTGTGGAAGACCCGCAGCACCAAGGAGGAATTGGCCAGCCTGACGATCAAGCAGGAAATCAAGCGGTACTTCTATTTCCTGATGTGGCTGGGGGTATACCTGTTCGGCGTCTACTGGGGATCGAGCTTCTTCACCGAGCAGGACGCTTCCTGGCACCAGGTGATCATTCGTGACACGAGCTTCACTCCCAGCCATATTCCTTTGTTCTATGGCTCGTTCCCGATGTACATCATCATGGGCGTATCGATGTACATCTATGCCAGCACGCGTCTGCCACTCTACAACAAGACGACCTCGTTTCCGCTGGTGATGGTCATTGCCGGTCCGATCATGAGTCTCCCGAACGTCGGCCTGAACGAATGGGGCCATGCCTTCTGGTTCATGGAGGAACTCTTCAGCGCACCGCTGCACTGGGGCTTCGTGGTACTGGCCTGGGCCGGGCTGTTCCAAGGGGGCCTCGCCGTCCAAATCATTGCACGTTTCTCCAACCTCCTGGATGTGCAATGGAACAAGCAAAGCCAGGTGATCCTGGATAACGTTGTCTAAAGGTAAAGGATCAAGTTTTAACTCCAGATTCTAACCAGCGTGGTACACCCCATCCGCTTCCATAGGGATGGGGTTTTTTGTAGGCGGATCGATGGCTGCCCGATACTGACCTGCTATCGTTTTATCTTAGCGTCGAAGTTCTTAAGAGAATGGCGAAGCAGCAGTTGCTTCATAAATTTTGGTAAAATGTCGAGTTTTACCTTGATTTGTCCCGACTATGGCGCTCCTGGAAATCCGTAATGTTACGCGTCGTTTCGGCAGTTACACCGCGGTCGACAACGTCAGCATCGATGTGGAAGCCGGCGAGTTCTTCACGCTGCTGGGGCCGTCCGGTTGCGGTAAAACAACGCTGCTGCGGATGATAGCCGGGTTCGACCTGCCGGACTCCGGTCAAATCCTGCTGGACGGCAAGGATATGGTGGGTATCCCGCCGGAAAAACGCCCTGTCCATACCGTATTCCAGACCTATGCTTTATTTCCGCATATGACGGTGGCGGACAATATCGCCTTTCCCCTCAAGATGGCAGGGAAAGCCCCACAGGAAATAAAAAAAAGGGTGAATGAACTGTTGGAGCGGGTTCACCTGCCGAACTTCGGTAATCGCTTTCCACACGAGCTCTCCGGCGGGCAGAAACAGCGCGTGGCTTTCGCCAGAGGATTGGTGAATCGACCGCGACTGCTCCTGCTCGATGAGCCCCTGGGCGCACTTGACGCAAAGTTGCGCGAAGAGATGCAGATCGAGCTCATCAACCTCCAGAAAGAAATCGGTATTACCTTTATTTTTGTCACTCATGCACAGGATGAAGCGCTGGCGCTATCACATCGCATCGCAGTAATGAACCGGGGCAATGTCGAGCAGATAGACGAACCCTCTAAAATCTACAGTACGCCGAGAAATCATTTTGTTGCAGATTTCATCGGCAAAATCAGCGTGATGAATGCAGCGGTTATGGAAGCTGTTCCGTCTCATCTGAAACTCGCGATAGAAGGACTGGGAGAGGTAACGGCGCCGGCCAGGGAGGGTGTGGAGGTGGGCGACAAGGGCGTGCTGGCCATCCGGCCGGAGCAGGTGCGAATTTCTCACCCGTCCAATGAATCGCAGCTAAAAAACCATTTCCGCGGCAAAGTGCACGACTTCCTGTATGTCGGCGACGTAACTACTTATATTGTGGAACTCGTCAACGGTGCCTATATTGAAGCTTTACTGCCAAATTCCGCTCCTGGCCGGGCCAAGTTTTTCGAGGTGGATGACGAGGTAACGATCTCCTGGCGCCATGACGCGGGCATTTTTCTCAATGATTAAGGGCGGAATGAAAGAAAAGCAACTCGCCCGGCTGCTGGTAAGCGGGCCACCCCTATTGTTTCTGATAGTGTTCTTTGTTGCACCCAGTCTGATCATGATTCTCACCTCGTTTCGCTTTCCAGGCGAATTTGGGGGACTGGCGCCCATTACGCCACCTTCGGAAAAAGCGGCCGGCGAATATGGATTCACCCCTGATGCCTACCAGTTCTTTTTCAGCGACTTTATATACACCGAGATTTTTCTCAAATCGTTCGCGGTTGCATTCGGCACGACCTTGATCTGTCTTATCCTGGCTTATCCGTTGGCATTACTGATTGCCCGCAGCAGAAAACGCTTGCGCAACCTGATGGTCCTGTTGGTGATACTTCCGTTCGCGAGCAATTTCCTCATCCGCATCTACGCCTGGATGATCATTCTCGGCCCGGAATCCGCGCTCAGCCACTTTGTCAACACCGTTCTCGGCGCGTTCGGAATCGCCCCTGTCACGTTATTATTCTCGCCTTTTGCGGTATTGGTAGGCATGGTGTATGTACATCTGCCGTTCATGGTGCTGCCTCTCTATACCAACCTGGAGAAACACGACCCCTCGCTTCTGGATGCAGCACAGGACCTGGGAGCGAATGCCTGGCAACGCTTCTGGCGAGTTACCTGGCCGCTGTCGCTGCCGGGCGTATTTTCAGGTTCCGCACTGGTATTCATTCCGGTGCTGGGCATGTTCGCCGTGCCGGACATATTAGGTGGTACAGGCGACATCCTGATCGGAAACCTGATCAAGGACCAGTTCCTGGGTACCCGTGACTGGCCTTTCGGTTCTGCATTATCAATCATGCTGACACTCGCAGTACTGTCCGTCGCAGGCCTGACCACATGGTTCGCCCGCTCTGCAACCGGCCAACGGGCGATATAGCATGAAGCGCGGAAATCTCTGGCTGTGGTCCGCGGCCGCGCTGGTTTACGCCTTCCTTTATATCCCGCTGATCATCGTCGTGCTGTACTCGTTCAACGATTCCAGGCTGAACGCTGAATGGGTCGGCTTTACATTGTTCTGGTACAAAGCGCTGTTCAACAATACGGAGATGCTACTAGCGGCACGCAACTCGCTCATTATCGCGCTTTGCACCAGCTTCTGCGCAACCTTGCTGGGCACCATGGCCGGCCTGGCGATACACCGGTACAAGCTCAAGGTATTACCGGTGTTGGTATTCACTCCGGTGGCAATGCCCGAAATCCTGCTGGGGGTATCCATCCTGCTATTCTTTTTGCAAGTCCTGAATTTCACGCTCGGAATGGTGTCCATCATCATTGCGCACACCACCTTCTGCATTGGTTTTGTCGCCATCATCGTGCGGGCGCGGCTGCAGGGAATGGATGAAAGCATCTTCGAAGCCGCGCGCGATCTCGGTGCATCGCCCTGGCAAACTTTCCGGCTTGTCACCTTGCCGCTCATCATGCCGGCCGTGGTCGCCGGCGCCTTGATGTCGTTCACCCTGTCCATCGATGATTTTGTCATCACATTCTTTACCAAGGGTGTAGGGGAGCCGATTCTGCCGATCCAGATTTATACGATGATAAAAGTGGCGGTGACGCCTGAAGTGAACGCCATCTCGACATTATTGATGCTGCTGACATTGATCATGATCAGCATGGCTGCCCGGCTTGAATCAAGCAGCTCATCGGAAGGGAGCGCGAAACCTCGCAAAACGGCGAAACAAGCGGCGAAATAATGAACTCTCCACGACTCCTTCTTTTTCTGCTGTCACTGCTCCCGTTCGCTGCGGGGTGTACTCCCCAGAATCCGGATGCGGCCAGCAGCGGCAAAAATGTCCTGCACCTGTTCAACTGGAATAATTATATCGCGCCGGAAACCGTGGCGCGCTTTGAGAAATCCTGCAAGTGCGACCTGTCGCAGGATTATTATGCCGATAACGAGGAAATGCTGGCAAAGCTCGCGGCGGGCGCCACCGGTTATGATGTTATCGTTCCCACGGGTAATGCGATCGACACCCTTATCCGCCAGGGAGCACTGAGGCCACTGGATAAATCGCTGCTGCCCAATTTCAGGAATATCAACCCCGCCTATCTCGATACAGCCTTCGATCCCGGTAATATATACTCGGTCCCCTACGCCTACACGCTCTCTCTGCTCGGTTTCAACAAGGAGAAGATCGAGCAGCTTGGTCTGCCGACTGATACCTGGGCAATTATCTTCGAGCCCAAATATCTGGAAAAAATCAGGGGACGGGTGACCGTGCTCGACAGCCAGCGCGAGCTAATGGCCGCCGCGCTCAAGTATCTGGGCTATTCCGTGAACGACACGGATGAGAGACATTGGCAGGAGGCCGCTGATCTGATCGTACGCGCCAAATCCTATTGGGCGGCCTTCAGCAATACCAGCTACATCAAGGAACTGGCAGTGGGAAATCTGTGGGTGGCGCACGGTTATTCTAACGACATGTTCCAGGCGGCACTCGACGCCCAGAAAACCGGGCGAAAATTCACGATCAGCTATTCGACGCCCAAAGAGGGAGCGGTGCTGGCAGTGGATAGCATGGTTCTGCACAAAAGCGGGAAACGTCCCGATCTTGCTCACCAATTCATCAATTTCATGCTGGATGGAAAGAATTCCGCCGAACTCACCAACCTCATCGGTTCGGGCAATCCCAATCTCGACGCTTTGCAATACATCCAGCCCGAAATTGCAAGCAACAAGGCCATTTTTCCTGATCCAGAACTGATTGCCCGGCTTGAAATGCTGCGCGATCTCGATCGCAAGCAGCGGCGACTGCTGAGCCGCTTGTGGACAGAAATTAAACTGCGATAATCGTTATAATTTCTGCTCATCCATTCAAGACAAAAACCATGAGCTACTACCATCGGCATGTATTTTTCTGCGTGAACCAGCGTGAACCCGGAACCTTGTGCTGCAATAACTTTGGCGCCCAGGCGATGCGCGACTACGCCAAAGAGCGTGTAAAGGCACTCAAACTGGACACTAAAAACAAGAGGATAAGGATTAATAATGCAGGTTGCCTGGACCGTTGCAATGAAGGCCCTGTCATCGTCGTGTATCCCGAAGATGTCTGGTATACCTACGTGGATAAGGAGGATATCGATGAAATCATCGAAGAGCACCTGAAAAACGGCCGTGTGGTCGAGCGGTTACGGATCTGATCCCCGTGTATTGCTCCTTCGATTCACGACTTTATGTACATCCATTGACTGCGCATAATTCCCCAAACCTGTCCAGAAACCTGTTCATTGACGGCCCGGCGGGAAAGCTGGAAGCGGTTCTGGCGGAACCGGCTTCGCCTTCCCCGCGAGGGATTTCCGTCATCGCACACCCTCATCCGCTCTATGGCGGAACCATGAATAACAAGGTAGTGCATACCCTGTTCAAATCCTTCCTGGAGCTCGAGTTTATCACGGTCAAATTCAATTTCCGGGGTGTGGAGCAGAGCGAAGGCCCCCTCTATTCCGGCAACGATGGCTTGGGAGAAGTCGAGGATGTAGTGGCGGTGGCGGAAGCTGTAACAGCGGAATATGCCTCCCGTTTCGACTCTTCTCCGCCGTTGTGCCTGGCGGGATTTTCATTTGGCGGTGCAATCCAGGTTTTCGCTGCGCAACGGCTCAAGCCGCAACAGGTCGTCCTGGTTGCCCCAGCGGTGGAACGCTTGAGCGCCCCTCCTCTCTCCTTTCCGCAGGATACGCAGGATGTCCAATCTCTACCGCGCGTGCTGATCATTCACGGCGATCAGGATGACGTCGTTCCGCTTAAAACCGTTCTGGATTGGGCCGCCCCGCAGGAATTACCCATTGTCGTTGTACCCGGCGCAGAGCATTTCTTTCATCGGCGCCTGCATATCCTCAAACGCATCGTTCTCGATTCCTGCCGGCCTTAGAAAGGAAAGCCCTTGAATTACCCGTTGGACAAGAACGAATCGCACTACAGAAGCGGACCTCCCAGAGGAAGTAGCGAGGTCCAGATGCTTAGACGCGATTCCTTTTGCTGTCTAGCCAGACTGGACCCCACTTACAAATTCCAGAGCCCCTTGCACCGCTTAGATCAGGAGGCAGGTGGTCAATTAAATACAATTGAGCATCATTGAACGGAAGTTGTCAAAAAATCCCATTTCCTTAGATAGATTAGCGACATTTGCACCGGCGTCGAGAAACTTATCCTGGTCCCGATATTCACGGTTGTCATAAATAGTAAGATTGGCCCTGGGTCCCACCTTGACACTGCGAACCTTGTTCTCCCAATCGTAGCCAAACGGACCGATCAATCGAGGCAAATTGACGGGACCACTGAGAAACAAGCTGTCGCCTTGAAAATTCTTCTTGTCAAAAAATTTCACCCAACACCCTCTGTTTTCGAGTTCTGTTGAAACCTGGACTGGAACGAACGTCAATACGGGAACCTCGATAGTCATCTTGCTATCTTTGGCTCCAGGGTGTTTGCTCTCGACCTGTTCCGACTTTTTATTCACTATCTGCTTGTCAGAATGCTCCTGCGCGCTGAGCTCGGCTGAAACAGACAAGCCGAACACCAATGTAACTATGGTCAGTAAACTACGGGAGTTCTTCTTTACCAGAATATTCATGTTATCCTCCTTGAAAACAGAAATCTGAGAATTGCAATCAGATTCGATTAGCGAAGATAAAAATAAACCAGTAGACCCGGCGTTCCTCATAGAAAAGAAGGAACGATGCAAGTCATTCTACCGATTCTAGTGACAGCCCCCCACGTGTTCCGTTCGCTTTCACACATAACTGATCCATACCATCGAGGGGATGGGCAACAGGAGAAAGCAATGTGATTCGCCCCTCTATCAACTGCAGAACTTTTCTGTTGATCGGGTTATCCCACATGATAAGGGGGTGAAAGATAAGAAGTATGTATTACGACGCTGACGTCTCGATGTGTGACGTTACTGGATCCCACTAGCTGCGCTTCCAGGCAGCGCAGACCGGGCTATGATCTTCTTCGGGTGCCTTGCCATCATTCCCATTTTAATAGCGTAGTTTGCGAAATATTTATTCACAGGTTCTCTGGGAGGAAAAATTGGCGGATAAGGCAGAGTGAACCCGGATATCAGCCGGAAAGAGCAAATTGATCTTTCCCGAAAAAACGGTTTACACTGGTTGGAACATGTTCCCAGAAAATGACGAGTCGGAAATTCTCATGCAGCGTCTGCTTATCCTATCCGGCATACTCCTGTTATTAGCAGGATTATTGTGGCCCTGGTTATCGAAGCTGCCCTTTGGGCGTCTTCCCGGAGATATTGTCATTGAACGTGAAAATTTCAGACTCTACTTCCCGCTCACCACCGGGCTGCTGGTGTCGCTGGTTCTGTCGTTTCTGCTATGGTGGTGGACCCGAAAATAAATCAGGGGAGAAAATTGAGTTTATATGAATCGATGGTGTTCTGGTTTGTGAAGGAATTTGCCAAGGCTATTCTGGGCCTCGCCCTTGTGCTGGGAATAGTGGTTTTCCTGTGGTGGATCAACACAGAGGATTGAATCTGGCCGCTGCCGGGTGCTAGTGAGTTTCAAGTTTAGCTGGAAGCCGGTTGCAGCTTTTCCTTTTCTTCCGGTAAAGCTTTCCTGATCGCATCCTCTGCCAGGGTGGATTCCGGCCAGGATGGAGGCTTGTCAATGAGAGGTTTGAGAACCGGTACCAGTTTCTTCATCACCTGTGTGGAAAGTGCCGAGGTAAACGTATAGTTTGCTGCATCCACCCCCGGTACGAATGCAGTCATGGTCCCGAAAAAACGGTCGCCGATAAAGAAGACAAAAGTTGCAGAACGGTTCACCACACGCGATTCCTTGATGACTCCGGGTGAAGAAAACGTGATATGACGATGGTCACCCGTGCCGGTTTTCCCGCCAATCAGGATTTCCGAGCCATCCTCTTCCACCATTGCATGCGCCAGCCGCGAAGCCGTACCCACCGCTACCACCTTGGTCAGGACACTGCGCACCGTTGCCGCCAGTTCGGGAGAAAATACTCTTTCACCCTGGATGGGTTTCTTCTCGACGATCGTCTCGAAAGGCGTGTCGACTGCAAAGCGCAGGCGTTCGATCAGCAACGTGGGCACCCGGACGCCATCGTTGAGGATGACACCCATAAGCTCGGCAAGGGCTGCGGGGTGATCCGCGGAGCTTCCTATTGCCGTGGCGAGCGATGGCACGAGGGAGTCGAAAGGATACCCGAGGCGTTTCCAGCTGCGGTGAATTTCGAGAAACGCCTCGACCTCCAGAAGACCACGGATACGCACGTCCTGGGAGTTTTTATGGATGGTATTGAACAGCCAGTGATAGACGGCAATGCGCTCGCCGGCGCTCGCGTCGATTACTTCCTTATAGCCGGCTGCCGGATGCAGGATAAGGTAACGCGCCAGCCATAGTTCCAGAGGATGAACCGTGACAATGTGACCCTGATCCGCCAGCGAATATTTTCCTGGTGCATAAGCCTCGTACAGATCCTCTAATCTATAAGTATCCAGCTGCTTGAAGCGGGGTAAATGCGGCGTCATGAAGGCCACGAATTCGACGAGACTGGAGGCTGGGTAAATATAGCGGTAAGCTGCCGCGAGACGCCGGGGCGTGTGCCGGAAGCTGGAAAAGAATATGTCGCTCACCTCGCGCGGATCAACGGCCTTGTCTTTGTACTTCAGGTAAAAACGGTTGATGAACACCCTGCCTTCCTTGTCGGCAAAGCGCCGAAGATATTCCGCCCGATCGGAATTACTCGCATCCCTGAGTATTTTGGCGGACGACCCTCCCACCTGGAACATGTAGTAGCGCACGATATCCCGCATCAACCGGATATAAACGAGATTGACCGAGTTGGTCGTGGCCTCACGCACGCTCATGATCCTGTAGTTGTCTTCGGGCTTGAAATTATGGAAGACATGCTGGCCTCCGCCGGTAAAGAAGCGCTCATAGGGGCTGGCGGAATACTTGCGCTCCATGGCCGCGTTCAGCATGGATTTCAGGCTCTTGTCCCTGCTATGCAAAAGGTAGTCGATTGCCCAGCGGCTGAGCGCATCGCTCGGATCGACCTCTTCCGCGCGTAACACCTTCGGTTCCCAGGTTGCATATTTTCCATGCAACACCTCGACAATTTCGAGATAGCTCACGAGTGTTCTCAACTTGGCTGTGGAACCCAGATCCAACTTGGTCCCCTTGTTGATATCGAGAGGCTGGTCGAAATTGTCAGCGAGAATACGGAATTTGGCCCCGTCAGGAGTCAATTCTGAAAGCGTGAAGCTATAGATGACTTTGGATGGATCTTCTTTCCCCAACAGACGATGGCCATGCAGTCCCGCCGCTACCGCATTTATCGGGTCCCTCAACTGGCGCAGCATTTCGGTGGTTTTTTTCTGCAGCTCGATATCGAGCGTGCTCTGCACGGACAGATCCAGCCGGTCCAGCTCATACAGCCCCTGTAACCCGAGCTGTGACGCAAGGCGTACTCGAGCCGCGTTGACCGCCTTCTGGGCGGAAAAATCCTTGATCTCCTCCAGCTTGAAGGCATCCCGAAACCGCAGAGGTTGCCCAAGGGCAGCATCCCTGAGCCTGGGCGGAATCACTTTCACCTGGGTGAGCACGCGCAAATAGGCATTGGTGAGTTCGCCCAGCTCCTGGCGGCCGGCCAGCAGATAATAGGAAGGCCTCCGCTGCGCGATCATGAGGCTCAGTACGTGCTTGTAGCGCGTTGCGGCTTCGACAAATTCGGCTTCGTTCCGGTATTGCCAGTTCAGGATGCGGTTGGTTTCGTCGAAATCGAGCCCATACCAGGCCCAGAGAGCATCACCGATTCCATTCGTTTCTCCGAACCCGAGAGCGCCCGCAAGCGGAACGGTATTAAGATAGTCCACCATGATCTGTTTGCGGACCGCCAGCGTGTTGTCCCCCTGGAGATACGCACGCACGGAGGCGGAAGCAATCTGCCGGAACTTGTCCCCGCCGGTAAGCGTCAGCCCGTTGGGAGAATGACGGTATTTCTCGATCTGGGTTGCAAGCGTACTGCCGCCGGGAACGTCATGGTCGGAATTGAAAACCTGAATCCCTTTGTCCAGGATTGCCCTGCCGAGCCGGGTCCAGTCTACGGCAGGATTTTTTTTCGGCTGGGTCTCATCCAGCAATTCGCGGTTTTCAATAAACAGAAGACTGCTCGTGATCACCGACGGAACGGATTCGAATTTGTCATACATTCGTCTCGGAAACGACACGCGGTATAGCGATTGTCCGTTGCTTCCGGTTATTTCGAGGCCCGCCTGGGATTTTTCGCGATACGGCACGAATACGCCCCGCCGGACCAGATCCTTCATCTGCCTGGAAGCATGCGCCTGCGCCTGCACCTCGAAACCATGTTTTTTCAGGTTCTGAAGCAACCCGGGCAGGCGGCTATAGCCCAGACGAATATCATACGGTCCGGTCTGGGAAAGAGCGAGTTGCGTGAAGTCTTCATCCGGACCGCTTCTTATCTCCCACTTCAGATCACCGGCCAGCTTCGACAGACGCCATGCCTGATACCAGGATGTTTCTATTTCCCGATAGGCAAGAAAGACTGTAGCTGAAAGCACAGCAAAAAGCAGGATCAATACGCGGGGAGTGAAAAACCTGAGCGCACGCCGCACAGTAGGAATCAGCAAGGGTAAAAATACAACATTACTGTTTTATGGATATCAACCAAACCATGAAATGCAGCATTTTCCTCGACTTATTCTCTTTTTTGAATTCGTGTCGAATCTCTGATCAAAAGGATTGTTAAATTTTTTCGCTGCTTATTTCGTTTCCGGAGGCAAACCTGCCTCCGGCATTATGAACATGATAAATAAGCGGATATCGAACTGCAATGTTTAAGACAGTCAGCAGCAAGGCTGATTCCGCAAAGCCGATATATACCGGAAATAGTCCGTCGAGACGATGAAACCTTCCGCGCCAAACCTGGCGCGAGTGCCGTAATATGACATGCGACAATTTGTCACATGCGGCAATATGCCACATTCCTAATTCCCACGATTTGCTTTACATTCCACCTCAGCAGCTATACAGGGTTTGCCAACATTCTCCTGGCCGCAAGTGACAAGCTCCTCCCGGTTTTTTCCCGGCACGAGGCTTCACTTCGGGCTTCACGTCGATATGCATTCCGCCTTCGAGCAAATGACTTCGTCATTTACAGCATTGATGGTTGCTTTGGCCCTATTGCTTGGGCCTGCTTGCAGCAATTCACAGGAATTCGATGAAAACAAGAAAAATGATAAGAAGAAAAAACACAGCATCCGCACTATCTGCGGTCTTGACGATAATCTGCCCCGGTTTTGCCATGGCGCATGAAACTGAACTCACTCCGATTGTGGTAACCGCCAATCCGATCATAGATCGCGTTCGTATCGACGGTTTTTCCAGCACATCGGCAGTCGTCACCGAAAGCCAATTGCACGACCAGAATGCATTCGATCTGGCTGCCGCGTTGCGGCGCACGCCTGGCGTCCAGATATCGCGCTACAACACTGTGGGCGCCTTTGGCGGAGATCAGGGCGGGGCGGTTTATATCCGCGGGATGGGCGTCAGCCGGCCCGGCAGCGAAATCAAAACCCACATCGATGGCATCCCATTTTACATGGGGGTCTGGAACCATCCCCTGCTCGATCTTCTGCCAGTCAACGGCATGCAGGCAATCACAGTATATAAAAGCCCGCAACCACAAATCAACGGGAACAACTTTGCCTCAATCAATCTGGAAACCAAGCGCGCCACTGAAGACGGCCTGCATGCCAGCGGCAGGATATCCGGAGGCTACTTCAGCACCTTCATAGAGCAGGCGGATCTGGTGGGCCGTTATGGAAACGTGGATTTCATGCTGGCGCAAGGCCATGCCCAATCGAATGGACATCGGCCTAATGCGAACGGCGAGCTGAACAATGTAATGGGACGCATCGGGGTGCGCCTGAACGCCAATTGGTCAATGGGCACGAGCTTCCTCTTCGTGGACAATCAGGCGCGCGATCCCGGAGACAACCATCTCCCGCTTCCCGCTGTAGCGCCTCGGTACAACACCCAGGCGGGAATGGTGACTGCCTTCGTATCGCATTGGCATGATACGTGGGGTGGCGACCTGCGTTTTTATTACAACAAGGGGGAAGGCAACTGGCTGCGTCAAGCAGGGCTGGATGGCGATACGCTCACCAATTTTGAAATGATCGGCATGCGCTGGAAAGAAGAATTCTCCTTATGGAAGGGAGGCGCGATTGTCGCCGGTCTCGACAGCGACTGGATTTCGGGCGATGTGCGATTCAACCGGTTGCTGCCGGCTCCACGAGACAGCTTCGATACGCCGACTTTCCGTGTTACATCGCCTTATGTGGCATTAAGCCAGAAGATCGATCTCAATGAAAACTGGTCGCTGGTGCCGTCGGTCGGGATACGTGTCTACGATCACAGCATGTTCCGCACAAGAACCTCCCCCCATGCGGGCCTCTCCCTGATTTCCGAAAAGCTGACCCTCTTCGCATGCGACCCCCGATAATCATGCTCATCACGCCCAGCCCAATCACGAACCGACAAATCACGAACCGGCAAAGCACGCCCATTCCTCTCACCCACATCCCAATACTGGTCTCAGCACAGCCTGGCCCCTGCTCCCTGAAAGAATCGTAAAGGCGATAGTGGATGAAGCCCATGCGAACAAACGCAAGGTAACGGCCCATATCGCCGAAGTAAAAGGCGCGGAGATTGCCATCAACGCAGGAGTCGATGAATGGGCGCATGTTCCCTGTGACATCATCCCCGAGCCTCTGTTAAAAAAAGCCGTGTCGCAGGACGTCAAAATAGTGACGACGCTCGATACCCTGTCGAAATGTTCCGGTGTTGCGCACAATGTCCGGATCTGGCGGGAACAGGGTGGCGAACTGCTGTACGGCGCTGAAATCGCACATCCGGATGTTCCCAGGGGAATCGACGCCCAAGAGCTTATGTACATGATGCAAATGGGAAATATGGAAACGCTGGAGGTCCTGCGCACAGCCACGTCGAAAGCGGGGGAACACCTCGGTTTGCCCCTTCTCGGCACCCTCCTGCCCGGCGCGCCGACGTGATCGCCATCAAGGGGGATCCCACCGATAACCTGAAAAATCTGGAATACCCGGATCTGGTTATTTCGGGTGGAGGAATTGTTTTGAATAATTTTCCAACCGTTTTCCAGCCAAGGGCAGTGGTAGGTGACAGGCAACAGAACAGGTAACAGATCGCTCCGCTCGATGATCAGGAATTGTGGAATGAAGCCTCAAAGTGCGATATCACTTTGGACCGTATAGCGCGCTATAATCTCCACCCAGCGGTATAAAAACAATTCCTCTCTAATCAGGAGCAAAAATGAAGAAGATAACTTTAATATTGACGTTTGTCGCACTGGCAGGCTTGATGGGTTGTTCGAGAACAGATCCTTACACCCCGCCCTCAGATGCCACGGGAGAAGATATATTTAGCACAAACTGCACAAAATGCCACAAACCCGAAGCTGGCGCCGCAATGATATTGAGCGAGAAGATGGCCAATAAGGATGCCATCATTCAGAAGGTCCAGAAGGGAAGCATGGGTATGACGGCTTTCCCCAATATTCAGGGCGAACCGGCGCAACGTCTCGCAGAATACGTTCTGGCGAACAGCAAGACGAAATAACGGCCGAATAATGGCTGCATCGGCGTTCTGACGGGAAATGACGTCAGGATATGAGACCGCAGCCGCCTCGCCTGTCGATCTGGGGGTACGCGAAGGGAGGCTCAAGCCTCCCTCAACAACCCCAACAGCGTGTCCAGCCAGATGCGCTCTACCCCGATCACCCTCAGCGGGCTTATGCCGAAATCGCTCCGCTGCCCCTGAAAGGGGACGCCGAGAGCACGCTGAATCGCCTTGCCCGCATCATCGAAACTCTGGACGGAGGAAAAGGAGTGCGGAGAGAGCCTGGGTACACTTATGCGCAATTCACCATATGAATCCTGAAATATGTGGATGACGTCGAGTTCTGGCTTGATCCGGAAGTGAAGGTGATTCAGGTGCGCTCGGCTTCCCGTCTCGGAAAATCCGATCTCGGCGTGAACCGGAAACACATCGAATCCATCCGGGAAAAGCTTTTGAACTCCTGAAAACGCCTTGCATATCCCATCCTGCTGGCATGATCCGCACCCATAGTCGTTCCGCACGCCATCAGTGGCTGTTTCGTCGTAGCGAATCCGTCTCCATGACTCCTCGGATGCCTTATCGTCTTGTCCGTGTTGCCTACGCCATTGTTATCCTGGCGTCGCTGGTCGTTGGCATTCTCTGGCTGGTATTGCGCGGAAGCCTGCCGCAATACGAAGGAACAGTGCAAACGGACGCCCTGTCTGCATCTGTGGCTGTCGAACGCGACACCCTCGGTACCGCTACGCTGCATGCGCAAAACCGGCATGACCTGGCTTGGGCGCTGGGTTATGTTCATGCGCAGGAGCGCTTCTTTCAAATGGACCTAATGCGCCGGCAGCCTGCAGGCGAGCTGGCTGAGTTGTTCGGATCACGCGTCTTGCCCGCCGATCGGGAAGCACGCAAGCATCGGATGCGGGCACGTGCGTCCTCGATGCTGAAAGAGTTGCCGGTTGAACAGCGTGAACTGCTCGACGCGTATCGCAATGGGGTAAATGAAGGTCTCGATGCGCTGACGACAAACTCCTTTCCCTATCTTCTGCTGGGCCTGAAGCCTCTGGCATGGCGCAGCGAAGACAGCTTGCTGGTCATCGGGGCGATGTATTTCACGTTGAAAGAAGCAAGCGACGTGCGCGAACTTGCCTTCTCTACCCTGCGGGATGCGCTTCCCCCAGCTGCCTTCCGGTTTCTTAGCGCCATGGGTGGCAAATGGGATGCCCCGTTACTGGGTACTCCCCTTGCCTGGCCGGATATCCCGTCTGCGAGCGAACTCGATCTCCGCAAGCTCGACCCCGGTCTTATGCCTCCCGTGGATACGCATAGCCCAGACGAATACATCGACGACGTGCTTGGGAGCAATAGCTTCGCCGTGGCTGGCTCCTTGGCTGGAGGCGCAGCGCTGGTGGCCAACGATATGCACCTGGAACTGCGCGTCCCCAATATCTGGTTTCGTACACGCTTCATATATCCCCACCCGCAACGACCGGGGGAAACAAGCGACATCACAGGCGCCAGCCTGCCGGGTACACCGGCAATCACGGTCGGTTCCAACCGGCACATTGCGTGGAGTTTTACAAACAGCTATGGTGACCTGATCGATTGGGTGCGGATAATGCGCGATCCGGATGATCCTCTGCGCTACCGGACTCTGGATGGATGGAAGCGCATCGAGGTGCATCGCGAAGTGCTGCGTGTACGTGGATCGGCAGATGAAATACTGGAGGTCCAGGAAACAGAATGGGGACCCATTGCGGCAACCGATCATGACGGAACGCCCCTCGCATTTGCTTGGACTGCGCATCAACCGGGCTCGGTGGATATCAAGCTTACCGATCTGGAACAGGCGGAAAGCGTGGATCAGGCGATCGTCATCGTACGGAACGCGGGTATTCCCGCGCAGAACTTTATCGTTGGTGACCGGACCGGCAGAACCGCATGGACCATTGCCGGAAGGCTTCCAGCACGGGGCAAGGAATATAATCCGCGGCTCCCGGCAGACTGGAGTGCACCCGGTACCGGCTGGAACGGATGGCTGGATCCCGCGCTCTATCCAACCATTATCGATCCTACCGACCAACGTCTGTGGACTGCAAACGCGCGCACCGTGGACGGCCTGATGCTGGAGAGGCTTGGGGATGGCGGCTTTGATCTCGGCGCACGGGCAAAGCAGATCCGCGACACCCTTTATCAACATGATTATTTTACGCCTGCCACCATGCTGGCTATCCAACTGGACGACCGGGCGCTGTTCCTCGCGCGCTGGCGGCAGCTTCTCGAGCAGACTCTGGAAAGAACCGAAGCAGCGCCCTGGCGCACCGAAATGCAACAGGCGCTCAAGGACTGGGATGGACATGCATCCACGGAATCGGCAGCCTACCGGGTAGTGCGCGCATTTCGGCAGGAAGTTGTCAATGCCGTTCTCCGTGGATTTGAAGCAGTCGTGCGGGAGAAATATCCGGAGTTCGAACTGCCGCCGTTGAATCAGGCGGAACATGCGGTCTGGAAATTGATAGAGGGACGTCCCCCGCACCTTCTACTCCCTGTGCATGCCGACTGGGATGATCTCCTCGGCAAGTGCGCGCACCGGGTAGCCGAGCGTTTCCGGCGCCAACCCGGCGGTATTGCCGCAAGAACCTGGGGCGAACGCAATACGGCCCGCATCCGACATCCTTTCAGCCAGGCTTTACCACTATTTATTGGAAAGTGGCTGGATATGCCCAGGGATGAACTTGCCGGAGACAGTAAAATGCCACGCGTGCAGGGTCCGGCATTTGGGGCGTCGAACCGGTTTGCTGTCGCCCCGGGCGATGAAGAGAATGGATATTTCGAGATGCCCGGCGGCCAGAGCGGGCATCCCCTGTCACCTTATTACGGCAGCGGACACGAAGACTGGGTGACAGGCAGGTTCACCCCCTTCCTTCCCGGCCCATCCGAGCAAACGTTGCATCTGCTACCCGCCGGCAAAAATCCTTCCTGAACCTCCTTGCCCTGGAATCAAACCCGCGAATTGTCAGGCTATTGCCTGCGGGAAGCGTCCGGTCTCCTGTCGAGACTATCATGGCGACTCAACCCCGGCTCTATGGCCTGAACGCCTTCCTCATATTGAGTATAAATGTAAATAGGCAGGTCCAGGTCCCCGAGATGGCGCTCGATCAAGGGCTCCACCACCTTCCAATCCAGGCCGCCCGCGCCGGTAGCAAGGCGGGGCAGCGCGACATGGGAAAACCTCTTGCTCTCCAGCAGACTGCGAAGTTCGCGCAACGACAGTTCTAAAACTTCCTTTCTGGCCGGAGGCGGCTTGCCCCCGGTGCTAGGCGACGCTTCATTCGTCAGCAGGCTGATCACTCGTTTGCTCATCGCACCCGACCAGACCCACACGTCACCCGCTTTGGGGTGCATGGTATGGCAGAAGTGGTGGAAATCCTTGACCAGGGCGGGCTACCGCTGGCGCAAACTCAAAGCCAGTCCCTCCCTGAAACGATCATGAGGGGCAACGGCATGGGCAATGACCTGAGCATGGCTCAGCAGGATATCGCCCCTTACTTCGTGAATCATGCGCCTTCCCTCCGCGATCGATGACAATGAATAGGACACCCCATGATTCAGTATAGCAAGTTGTGCTGTTTTGGCTTGCCCTGTGATTCTTTTGTAACTCCTTATACCTTCAACAGATTTCTACCCCGGCAGGTTTTGAGGATACCTGTTTTAAAACGGAACCTGGCAATAACGATAGATTCGAATTCGTCACCAATTTCAAATTTCAAATCGGGTTGACAGCGAACTTTGCCTTTTCTATACATAAATTGGCCTTCGCATTATTCCCGTTATTGACTCTATTGATTCCAACTCTAACCGGTCCCGAGGAGCTGACATGATCAAACCCTTTTCTGCCCTGCTTGCTTTGGTCTTCGCCACTGGTCTTGGGGCACCGGCGGCTTTTGCACAGTTGCAAACCCGAATCGTTGCAAGCGGCCTTGATCGCCCTTTGTTCGCAACATCGCCAGCAGGAGACTCACGCCTGTTCATTGTCGAACAGGGCGGGCTGATTAAAATCCTCCAGAATGGGACTGTGCAGCCAACACCATTTCTCGATCTGTCAGACTCGGTCAATACCGAGGGCGAGCGCGGCCTGCTGGGCATGGCATTCGATCCAAACTTTGCCAGCAACCGTCGATTTTATGTCGATTACATAGATAAGACCTCACTCAATACCGTGGTTGCAACGTATCAGGTAAGTGCGACGCAGCCAAACGTGGCAGATATCACCAGCCGGCAAACAGTACTCACTGTGCAGCAACCTGAGTTCAGCAATCACAAGGCTGGGTGGCTCGGCTTCAGGCCCGGCGAGTCGGGGAATCTTTACATAGCCACAGGAGACGGCGGCTTCCGCGATGATCCTGGTAATCGCGCGCAAAACCTGTCCAGCAATCTTGGCAAAATTTTGCGGGTCGATGTTTCATCTGATCGCCTGCCCAATGATCCCACGCAGTATGGCTATGCAATACCGGATGGAAATGTCGCAGGCGGCAATCCGGAGATCAATCCGGAGATATATGCGTATGGATTGCGCAACCCGTTTCGTGACAGTTTTGACAGGGAAAACGGCACTTTCTACATCGGTGACGTCGGGCAGAACGCACGCGAGGAGATCGATATAGGCGCTGCCGGAGCGAACTATGGGTGGCGCAAGTTTGAGGGGACGTTGGAAAATTTTCCCAACGATCCACAGATTTCCAACCACACGCCCCCTATCTTTGAATATAACCATACCGCGGATGGCGCCTCAGTCATTGGGGGCTATGTCTACCGCGGCTCAGAAATCCCCGGCCTGGAAGGCACCTACTTCTTTGCGGACTTCGTGAACGACAAGGTGATGTCCTTCCGCTTCACCGGCTCAGGCATTACCGACCTCACCGACCGCACTGCCGAACTGTTGTCCCCAACCGGCATTTCGGGGAATATCACCTCATTCGGCGAGGACGCTTCCGGCAATCTTTATCTGGTAAGCCTCAATGGGCAGGTCGGGCAAATCGCTCTTATACCCGAACCTGCAAGCTACGCAATGATGCTGGGTGGGATGGGTTTGATCGGGGTGTGGGCGAGGAGAAAAAGAAAGCTAGAGAGCGGCACTTACGCAAATTTGCCGGATAGGCGCATGCACTACCGGTGAATTTTTAATTCGATTTTCGCTCGATAGCCCTAGTCCTGAGCCTGTCGAAGGGGCAGGCAGTGCTCAGAACAAAATTGTCGAAGAGCAGTCCAGCTAATGATCCTGCCTGCTTCTTCTCGGGTTCCGCTTCGCTCAACCCTATTTACTCATCATGCCCATGCCATGCATCAACAAGCTCTCCGATCTGGACATCAGCTACCATAGGATGCGCAGATAACCAGTTTTTTACCCGCTCTCTATGCTCTTCAGTAGCACTTCCTCGTTTGCCTAATGTTACAAAACCTCCACTATTTCTCCCGATACCACCCCCAAACACCAAGCCGTTGTTCTCAATGGCTTCCACGAGAAATTGATCAAAAAAATCGTCCAGTTTCTCGCTATCAAGATTTTCAGGCAATGAAAATGAAATCTCGAAGCCAAATTCCTGAAATTCATCCAGATGGAGTTTTTTTCTGAGGCGTCTGCTTCTATTTTTGGACATGTTTAAAAGTGTGTCAACGGTTCTCAATAATCTACCATACTCCTGCGATATTCCCTTCTATTTGATCTATGAAGGAGAACTCTTACCTTAACACGTCATCTTGACCCTCTAGTAGGAGAGCAGGTAATGTTCTGCCCTTTGCATTAACGGATTCGGAATTTCCATCCTTGACTACCCCTTCCACCAAACACGAACTGCTGCACGATATCCTCAAGCAGGTTTCCCGTTCGTTTTATCTCACGCTCAATGTGCTGCCAATTGGTGTCCGTGACCAGATGGGATTGGCGTATCTGTTTGCCCGTGCTGCCGATACCATTGCGGATACGGATCTGATCGACCGGGCAGAGCGTCTGAAATACCTGAACCAGTTCCGTGAGCAATTCATGACTGCCAGGGTTGATCGGGAAGCGGTTCAGGAGATTCAGAGCGCGCTGGTTCTCCACCAGAAAAACTCGGGAGAAAGCATTCTTCTGCAGCGGCTGGAGGATTGTTTCAGGCTGTACGAGGAGTATTCGCCCGATGACCGGCAGCGCATGCAGTGGGTTATAAAGGTGCTCACCGAAGGGATGGAAATGGACTTGAACCGCTTCCCCGGTCAATCAAGTGACCACTTAGCGGCGCTATCCACCCTGGACGACCTGGACCGGTACACTTATTATGTCGCAGGTTGTGTCGGGGATTTCTGGACCAGGATGATTTGTGCTCACCGGCCGACGATGGGACGATGGGATGTGGAGGAGATGGCAGCCATCGGGGTAAGGTTCGGGAAAGGGCTGCAACTCACCAACATTCTGAAGGATATCGGCCGGGACCTGCATAATGGGCGCTGTTATATTCCTGAATCGCTTCTCGATGAGGTAGGCCTGAAGCCCGCGGACCTGTTGAATGACAACAGCCTGCCAAAATTCAAACCGGTTCTCGACCGCCTCATCAGGATGGCCGTCGAGCACCTGGATCAAGGCTGGATTTATACCATGGCGATTCCTGTCTCGGAAATTCGTCAACGGCTGGCCTGCATCTGGCCTATCCTGCTGGCCGGGGAAACCCTACGGCGTGTCGCGGTGGCGCCTGATCTGCTCGACCCCGCCGTCAATGTCAAAGCGCCCCGAAGCGAGGTATACCGGATAATGACACTGACAACCCTGACCTGCGCCAACGGCTTTGTTGCAACCAGTTACTGGAACCGAGTCCGGGAACAGGTTGTCTCAGCCGTAGAGCAATCACCGCAGAGCCGGCTGGCGTAATATGCAAATACAAATATTAACTATCGCTGCCGCGCTTCATCCTTGAAGTCAGAAAAATCGAAAACATTTCCGTGCCAGATACTCCCGACAATCTTTCTTTCCTGCCGCAGCAATGAACCAGTCTCCCGATAAAAGCGCGGTGGCCGCAACCGCGCGGCCAGCCATGGGTTTCCTCGCTACTGCCGGCAGTTGGCTGGACGAGAATATTTTCGCGCTGGGCCGCGAAATGCGGTTGTCCTATCTGCCTCCGCTCATGGTGTACGTAGCCGCCGGCATTTCCGGCCTGACGGGCATCGTCGGCACATTTTACGTCAAGGAGCGGTTAGGGCTTTCGGCCGAATTTCTTGCGGCGCTCGGGTTCTGGATGATGCTGCCATGGGCGTTGAAGATGCCGCTGGGGCACCTCGTCGACCTCGTGTGGCGGTGGAAGAGCCTGCTGGTGTATCTGGGCGCGGGCTTGATCACGTTGAGCCTGCTCATCATGATCGGGTTGCTTGGACACCTGGAGGAGATGCGCGCCATTGCTACCGTGGAGGCGTGGTACGTTACCGCGGCATTGCTCGCGCCCATTGGCTACGTCCTTCAGGATGTGGTGGCGGATGCGATGACGGTTGAAGCGGTGCCCCGAGTCGACAAGGACGGAAACCCGTTAACGCTCGAAAGCCGCAAATCCATGCATGTCACGATGCAGACGCTGGGGCGGGTCGCGATCATCAGCGGGGGAATTCTGGTCTCGCTGGTGAATGTTTATGTGTTGCAAGGCGTGGGTGAGTTACCCGAGGCGGGCAAGGCCGCGGCATACCTGTTCGTCTATGAGCTTGCCCTGATCATCCCGCTGGTTTCCGTTACCGGTGTCCTGTTCGCCTCATGGTTGCGGCGGCGAGATATTACGCGTCTTATGGCCCAGGGACATAGCCGGATGGAATCCGAAGCGCTGCTTGGGGTTAACCCCGATCCTCCTCCAGTGAACTGGTGGATACTTGGCGGTGGATTGGCTTTCACGGCAATCTCCCTGAGTGTAGGCCTGAGCCAGATACCGGGGGGAGAGGAAATCATCTTCCTGGTTTCCATGGCCATCGTCTTATTCCTGATGTGGCGGCTGACGGGGGAACTGGAGCCCGAGGCACGCAATGTACTGGTGGGCACGGCAATCCTGATATTCGTGTTCCGCGCCATACCCGGACCAGGGGCTGGTTCAACCTGGTGGATGATCGATCACCTTGGCTTTGATCAGCAGTTTCTGGCGACATTATCCTTGATCGGCGCGACCTTGACTCTGGCGGGAATGTTCATCTTTCGGCGATTCATGGCTGAACGTTCGATTGCCTATATTATCGGTTGGCTTACCATCGTCGGTACCTTCTTGTCCCTGCCCATAATCGGGATGTATTACGGTTTGCACGAATGGACGGCGTCCTTGACGAACGGCGTGGTGGATGCGCGCTTTATCGCGGTGATCGATACGGCGCTGGAATCCCCCCTGGGGCAGATTGCAATGATCCCGATGCTGGCGTGGATTGCCAACTCCGCGCCGGAGGCGCTCAAGGCCACCTTCTTCGCGGTGATGGCCTCGTTCACCAACCTTGCCCTGTCTGCGTCGCAGCTTGGGACAAAGTACATGAACCAGATTTTCATGGTAACGCGCGAAGTGACGGACCCCGATACCGGGAAGATTACTGTTCCTGCTGACTACAGCGAACTTGGTCCACTGCTGGTTTCAGTGACCGTAATTGGCCTTGTACTGCCACTACTGGCTATCTTCCTGCTCAGATATTCGCGCTTCCGCAATGCGTGAGGTGTTGGAATGAAAAGGATAACAAATCTGGCTCTGCGGACAATATTCTGATTGTCCACAGAGGTCAGCCTGCTGGTTATCCAGAATATTTTCAAAGCGTGCTTGCTTTCCTCGGAAGCATCATTTATGGAGTGGAGAAAAAATGCGTTCCATGCGACAAGAAGGCCGGATAAACTGGCTTGTCCTTATGCTGATCGTTTTTGCCGCATCAATGGCTTACTGGCTGTGGCGCGCTCATGTTCAGGTTTCTTACGAAATCGACCTCGCCTGCCGCCTTCCGGATGCCAGCGCCTGCTCCACGGCCAAAGCCCGCTACATGGATAGCTTCTATGCCTCCTGGTTTTCGCAGATGTTCCCTTGGATTCTTCCGTTTGTTCCGGCCTTTATTTATGTTTTCTTTTTTCGGTGGCTGCGCAGGAACAAACAGGCTTCTGGCGATTAAAAATCCCCTTATCTTTTATTCTGCTGTTCTTTTGTGACCCAAAGTGAAGGAATCTCGTCCTTCGACAGGCTCAGGGTGAACGGAGGTAAGGGACCTAAGGTGAACAGGTGTAAAGAAACCAACTGAGCGGTGGAGAGGCCAAAGCCCCCCTCTCCCCATCCCTCTCCCACATGTGGGAGAGGGAGCTATAGAGTGAACGGAAAATCTAATCGGCCCGAAGCGCTTCAATGGGATTCAACCGTGCCGCTCGCATGGCGGGAATAACACCGGCGGCAAGACCGACCAGCACAGAAATTCCGAGTGCGCTGGCAGTGTAATTCCATGGGATCTGCACGGGCAGGCCGATTGCCAGGGATTTCAGCAACCATGCTATTCCCACGCCTGTAGCCAGTCCCCCTGAGCCGCCCAACGTGGCGAGCACTGTGGATTCCGTCAGAAACAGAATGCGGACACGGGCACGAGTCGCCCCCAGGGCAGTGAGCAAGCCGATTTCGGCAACGCGTTCAGTCACAGCAATATGCATGAGCGTGACCATGCCGACAGCACCTACCAGCAAGGAAATGCCTCCCAGGGCGGCAACCGCGAAAATCAATACATCCAGAACGGTATTCAACGTATTCAGCATTTGCTGCTGGGGCGTGATGGTGAAATCTTCCCGCCCATGCCTTGAAACGAGGATGCGGCGTATATCCTCCACTACAGCTTCCAGTGGCGCGCTTGGCTGGTAGGCAATGTTGATTTCCATTACACCCTCGCGGTTGAAAATTTCCAGTGCCCGGCTCGTGGGAAGAAAGACCGTATCGTCCAGATCGAATCCCAGCACCTGCCCCTTCGATTCCATGACGCCTATCACGCGAAAGCGCGATAGGCCGACTTGCAGCGTAGCACCCAGGGGATTGGCACTGCCGAACAATTCCGTGCGCACTTTGGAACCCAGCACCGCATAGGCGCGAGGATTGCGAGGATCATCCTCCGGCAGAAACCGTCCGCTTGCGACCTTCATGTTGAATGTATGGGCGAAATCCGGGCTTTCACCATAGACCGTGACCCGCCGACTCCGTCCACGCGCCCGTATTTCCGCATTGCCCATTACGCCTGCGTTGACGTGCTGAACATACCGGGAGTTCTTCAACGACAGCGCATCCTCGATCGTCAGGAGCCGGGCGCTCCCGATCGCACCCAGCGATCTGCCGTGAGTCCTGATTTTTCCCGGCGTGACCGTAATGATATTGGTGCCGAACTGGGTGAACTCCGAAATCACGAACTGGTGAATTCCTTCCCCAATGGAAGTCAGGAGAATAACCGCCGCAATCCCGATGCCGATTCCGGTTGCGGACAACAAGGTGCGCAGGCGATGTGCGGTGAGCGAGCGCAGGGCGAAACGCAGCGTATCGATAACACTCATGCCGCTCCTTTCATACCCTTTTTATATCCATTTCCTCATTTCCGCTTATTTTCCACTCAGTGCGCGCACAGGGTCGAGCCTGGCGGCACGCGCTGCCGGTAAAAGGCTGGCTAGCAGACCTGTTACAAAGGCCACTCCCACCCCGGCAATATTGGCCCATAGGGGCGGCCACGCAGGAAGCTGCGGATAAGCCAGGCGGATCAGCAAACTACCAAATTGTCCCAATGCGAATCCTGCTATCCCGCCCGCCAATGACAGCCACAACGCCTCGGCAAGAAACAAACGGTGGATCTCAGAGGAAGGCGCGCCGAGGGCTTTCAACAAACCGACTTCAGAGGTGCGTTGACTGACCGACACCAGCATGACATTCATTACCAATATGCCGGCTACCGCGAGGCTGATGGCGGCGATTCCCGCTACACCGAGCGTCAGCGCCCGCAGAATGCGGTCAAAAGTGGCAAGTACAGCATCGTGTGTAATTACCGTAATGTCCTCTTCCCCATCATGTCGCTGCTTTAAAATGTTCCGAATTGCTTCTTTGGCGGGCAAAAGGTCGCTGCGGCTTCTGGTTTCGACCAGAATACGAAAAAGGGACGAGGTGTTGAACAGGGCTTGGGCATAATCGATAGGAATGATGACGATTTCATCGGTATTGAAACCCATCGTTTCGCCTTGCGGCGCAAGCACGCCGGAAACGAGAAAGCGCCGGTCACCCAGCCTTACCCGTTGACCAATGGGGCTGTTTTGGGGGAAGAATTCCTGTGCGAGCTGGGCGCCCAGAACGATTTGCGCGCTGCGCTCGCTTCCTTTTTCCCGCGCAAGAAAACTGCCCTGCGCGAGATTCATGTGCCTTATCGGCAGTATATCCGCTGTGCTTCCCAGCACCGTCACTTCACGCAGGCGTCCGGCGGAGGCAAGTTCGGCAACACCGACGTTGAGTGGCGCATACCGCCTGATCTGCGGCAGGTGGACAAGCGATCGCGCATCTTCCAGTGTCAGGTCGCGTGGAGTCTGCCCCAACGCTGCGCCAGGGAAGCCGCCGGAAGTTTCGGCCCGACCGGGTAAGACGATGATGAGATTGGTTCCGACGGATGAAAACTGGCGAACCACATATCCACGAGCCCCATCCCCCAGGGCGGTCAGTACGACCACTGCTGCCACCCCCAATGACATTGCCAGAATGATGAGCAACGAACGGGTGCGGTAGCTGGCAACGGTTCTGATGGAGAGACTCAACGTATCGCGAAGCTTCACGTCAAATCTTCATTCCTGCCACACCTCACGCCATTTCCATGGCGGCTTTGAATAGGGATCGGCCCACAACCCACGCTTTGCAGCCTTCGCATCGTCCTGAAGGGGCTGGAGGTCATTGTCTTTTACATAGTGATCATAAACCCAGGCCATGCCGCGCCGTACCTGCTCGGCCCCGGCATCAACCTCACCACAGAGGACTTGGGCAAACATGCGGCCATATTGGTCTTTTCCTTTCGGAATAACCGTAACCTGCTGCCAGAAACAGAGATCGGAGAGAGATTCCCTGGAAAGCTTGCCAAAAGGCTGATTCGCTTCAGGCGCATCGATACCCGCAAGGCGTGCCCTTACCCATTCCTTGTTTATTACAAGGGTAAGAGTGTCTCCATCCGCAACATGAATTACCTGACCGGTGAGGTCAGCATAAGCCACGCAAGGAAGAAAACTGAAAAACCCGATTGCCAGAGCAGCCAAAATATGCGGCATTGCAGGCGCCTCGATCCATCTCCCCGAAAGAACCGAACCTGTGAATGCGCAACTGACAGGACAGGGAGCTGTGATAGTACAAAATCTGCCAAGTTCATTATAAACAATTTATTGTTGCCATAGGATGTATTGCAGTGCTCCTGAAGTCCTGAAAACGGCAAGTTGATGCAGGTCATGCCAGACTGTTGCCTCCTGGAAATTTACCCTGCCTCTCGTCGGATACAATTTTTCCATCACGCATCGCGATATGGCGCCGTGCCCTCGCCCCCAATTCGCGATCATGCGTCACCACGATCAATGTTGTTCCCGCCTCATGTAGGCCTTCGAGCAGCACCATGACTTCCGCGCCAATACGGTGGTCGAGATTACCTGTTGGCTCATCCGCCAGCAAGGCGGTGGGTCGCAGGATGGTTGCACGCGCGATGGCGACGCGCTGACGCTGGCCGCCTGACAGCTCGGAAGGACGATGCGCCGCCCGATCCTGCAGATTGAACCCCCGCAGCGCCTCATCTACGCGCGACTTTCGCTCGGCGGGGGGAATTCCCTCCAGGATCAACGGTAGCTCGATGTTTTCCGCGGCAGTCAATCGCGGCACGAGATGAAACGACTGGAACACGAAACCGATTTTTTCCCTGCGAACGCGCGCCTTCTCGATCTCGGACAGATCGGTTACATCCTTTCCGTCGAGCTCATAGCGTCCGCCGTCCGGCTGATCGAGCAAGCCGATGACGTTGAGCAGAGTCGACTTGCCCGACCCCGAGGGACCCATGATGGAAACATACTCTCCGGTATCGATTTCAAGATCGATCCCATCGAGCGCTCGTACCCCCTGGTCTCCCATATGGAAAACACGCGAAATGTCAGTAAGGCGAATCATTCTATTCTGGCGAAGTGACTCAGTGGATCACTCCATTGATTCACTGCTCGGCAACCTTCTCCCGCACTTGTATACCGGCTTTGACTTCCTTTGCCTCTGATGACAGCAATACGCGATCGCCTTCCTCCAGGCCACCGGTGACTTCAGTAAATGCCCAGTTGGCGAGTCCTGTTTCCAGTCTGCGTTCAACCAACCTGTTTTCCTCGTTCACCAACAACACCTTGCCGCCCTGACGGATCGCCTGGGTGGGCACGCGCAGTACATTCTCATGCCGCTCGATCACCACTTCGACATCGGCGCTATATCCCACCAGCAATGGCCGTTTCGGTATTTCTTCGAAATCCACTTCGATATCCACCGTGCGCGCCTGCTTCTCTACCTCCGTGACATAGGGCGCCAGCCGCCGCACCTTGCCGGGGAAGATCTGGCCGGGCAAGGCATCGATCGTAATGCGGGCGAGTTGCCCGATCTTCAGCTTGGGCGCATCGACTTCATCCATTGGAGCGGTAACATACAGACAGCTATCATCGATCAGATCGACAGCCGGCGGCGTGGGAATCCCCGGGGGTGATGGGGTGGCATATTCACCCAGTTCCCCGGTGACAAGCGCCACGATGCCATCGAATGGAGCAGCCAGAACTGTGCGCTCCAGCCCCGCCTCCGTTACTTCGACCTGAGCCCGCGCCCGCTTCACATCGGCAGTCGTCGCATCGCAGCTTGCCTGGCGGGCGCGTGCGTCGGCGTCGGCATTCTCCCGGTTCTGTGCGCTGACGAAGCCTCTCTCGGCGAGCTGACGCGCACGCTCTGCCTCACGGCTGGCATGGGCTGCAATGATGCAGGCTTCGCGGCGCCGCTCTTCCGCAGTGATGAGCTGGCGCCGTGCGAGATCGCGCTGGGCGGTCAGATCCGTATTCCATAATTCCAGCAATACCTGTCCTTTCTTGACCCTGTCACCCTCCTTAACCTGCAACCTGACAATCTGCCCTCCTGCCGCCGGCGCAAGCTTGGCACGCCGGCACGCGGTCACTGTTCCGGCACGTGTATTCACCACGGTGGCTTCCACTGTACTCCGCTTGATGGTCGCAAGTTCAACCTCTATGGGCGCCGGACGCGTTGCAAACCATATTGCATAACCCGCTGCCGTGAAAATTACAATGATGATGGCGAAGCGGGCCAGTGTTTTTTTTGTTGGCATGGAGAATGGATAAATCGGGTGAAAGCAAGTAGCTGCTTCAAGCAGCCAAGGACACTGCCCACGCTGCTCAATGAAGAAAAAAGGAAGGATTATCGCCCATATTTGACCCGGCTACTTGGGCCACGAGCAATCTGGATGCACACTTCTTTATCGGATGTCCAGGACAGCCAGCGGGAGTTCCCTTTGCTGACTCATGCCTGCGCTCTGCACCAGCGTCTCGGAACACAACCCGCTGGCGCGAACGCCAAGCAGCCGCATTTTCTGCTCAAGAGAGACACGCCGCAGGCATTCCTGGGCTGCTTTGCGAATGGCGGCGGCGTTCGCCGTGGGGACTGAGAGTGTGATATCACGGGTTACGGTGCGAAAATCTTCATATCGTAATTTGATGCCAATGGTACGGGCAGCATAACCCTTGCGTTGGAGATCCTCGGCGACACCCGCGCATAGGCCAGTGAAAATTTCCGACAGGATGGGACGATCGCGACGCGCATGCAGATCCCGCTCGAACGTCGTCTCGCGGCTGATCGATCTGGGCTCCGCATGAGTCACGACGGGACGATCGTCAATGCCGCGGGAAGCCTCATACAGCCAGGAGCCGTTGCTGCGCCCGAACCGCGCCTGCAGGAAAGCGATGTCGGCCTGTGCCAGATCGCCGATGGTGAAAATACCTGACGCTGCCAGTTTCTGGTTTGCTTTCGGACCGATGCCATTAATTTTACGGACGGGAAGAGGCCAGATTCTGGCTGGAACATCGGCCATGTCCAGGAGAGTGAGACCATCCGGCTTTTCGAGGTCAGAACAGATTTTTGCCAGAAGCTTGTTTGGCGCTACACCGATAGAACAGGACAACCCGGTGCTTTCCCGCACAGCCCGCTTGATGCGCCGGGCAAGAGTCACGATGTCCTCGGTCGAGCCACTGAGATCGATGTAAATCTCATCGATACCACGATCCTCTATATGAGGCGCAACCAGAGCAACGGCTGTTTTGAACAGATTCGAATAACGGCGGTAAGCGCTGAAGTCGGCGGGCAGCAGGATAGCCTCCGGGGCCAATTGCGCCGCTTTCATCAAGCCCATGCCGGAAGAAACGCCGAAAGCGCGAGCCTCATAAGTGGCGGTGGTTACCACTCCCCGCCCCCCATAACCTTTCAGTTTTGCAAAACGCGGCTTACCGTTGAAAAGCTCTGGCTGCTGTTCCGCACTTCCGCCGATTACCACCGGTAACCCGCGCAATTGCGGGTATCGCTTCAACTCGACCGAGGCGTAAAAAGCATCCATATCGAGATGGGCAACGCAGCGGTGCATCAGCAGTTCCCCATCGAGGCAAATCTGGCCCTCTGCCGCTGGCACGAGCTTGGTACGTCGGCATACAGTTACAGTTCCGGCACGCGTGTTCACCGCAGTGGCTTCCACCATACCCCGCTTGAAGGCTGTAAGCTAACCCCTATGGCTATGGCGCGGGACGCGTTGCAAACCATTACATAAGCCGGCACACTCAAAATTACAATGATGATGGCGAGGCAAACCAGTGTTTTTGTTGTTGACACGAAGAATGAGATAAATCAGGAAGTATTTATGATTCTGCTGATCCCGGAATAAGATAACAAGAGCAACGATAACCAATGAGACTGATTTATAGAAGTTCCATAAGAGCAGGCGCGACAGTAATAGATTAACCCTGAGCAACTGTGTGCAAACTGCTGGGATAAGACGTAGTAATCAAGTATTATTTGGGTAGATTCGGGTAGACCCAATTTCTAAATCATTCCTGAACTGCTTCCTTGTTAGTTTACGTTAATCCAATCTACCCCCGCCACCAAAAGCCTTATCATGAATTTAGAAGGTATCCAAATTGCCGTCCTAGTTCCCTGCTATAACGAAGAAAAAACAATTGAAAAGGTAATATCGGATTTCCAAAGTAATCTACCCTCTTGCAATATCTATGTTTACGACAACAACTCTTCAGATCGAACGGCTGAGTTAGCCAGCCGTGCAGGCGCCATAGTGCGGAAGGAAAGCCGCCAAGGTAAGGGCTTCGTTGTTCGCCGGATGTTCGCAGACATAGAGGCAGATGCTTATGTCCTGATTGACGGAGACGATACGTACGACGCTTCTGCTGCCCCAGGTCTACTGAACGTACTGTTACAGAACGGCCTTGACATGATTACTGTCACCCGTAAAGATAATGACGCCCACGCTTACCGTTTTGGCCACCGGCTAGGCAATCGCATGCTGACTCGACTAGTCCAGATATTTTTTGGCGCGGGTGTTACAGATATGCTTTCGGGCTACCGAATTCTCTCACGGCGCTTTGTCAAGACGTTTCCCACTATGTCGGGGGGATTTGATATTGAGACGGAGATGAGTGTTCACGCGCTTGAGATAGGGATACCTATGGAGGAACACGCGGCGCCTTATGGAGCTCGACCGGTCGGATCCCAAAGCAAACTCAAAACCTATCGGGATGGACTGCGTATTCTTGTCCGGATATTACGCCTTGTAAGAGAAGAGCGTCCCCTGCTCACGTTTGGGGTGTTGTCCATTTTCTTTGCAGTAATTGGTCTGGCTTTGGGGATTCCGTTAGTTCTCGAGTTTGCAAGAACCGGCTTAGTTCCACGATTCCCCACCGCCATTTTGGCTACCGGTCTTATGATACTAGCATTTCTCAGCCTTACGGCTGGCCTAATACTCGATACGGTGACTCACGGGAGACGCGAGAATAAGCGTATCGCATATCTGGCATACCCTGTTGTCATTAGAGAGCTTTAAAATCAGCCTACTCCAAATCTAGCAAGCAGCCATGATATTCTCGCGCCGTCCGTTTTTTTTTGGGATTATAGGCGCTGTAGGATTTATAGTAGATGCGACAGCATTTTCCGGTCTGTTCTATGTTTTCGGATTTGGACACTACACTTCACGCAGCGCAGCCTTTCTATTGGCCGTCTCTCTCACTTGGGCGTTGAATCGAACCTACACGTTCAGGGCGACAGTGTCAACGAACAAAGTGAGGGAATATTGGAGGTATATGGGCGTCCAGACCCTAGGTGCACTGATAAATATGGTTATCTATGGTGTGTGCATTGAGAGTTCCAGGATGTTTTATGAGTTACCTGTCCTAGCGCTTATGCTTGGATCTATAACCGCAATGTTTTTTAACTATGCGGGTGCCTACCGGTTCGTCTATTACGGCAACAGGCGAGAATAAAGATAAAGCGAGTAGTAAGAAAAGCCAAACTTATTAGCATAATGAGTTGCCGCCAAAAAGTCCCCTTGGCCTGAATTCACAAAATCGTCGAGATGTGTAATTGAATGGTCCTGCTTGAGCGAATTTCTGCCAGCCTTATCGCTGGATTTGCTGTATGGACCGTTTTTGTCCATATCCTGACCTTCACCGAGTGTTCGTTCGAAACACTGGCGAAGTGGAGTTGGCTGGGTTTCTTAGGGGCGACGGTAGCCTGCGGCTTTATCGCAAAGACAGGAGCGCCAAAAAGGCCGATACCCATTAAAGAAAAGGGCGATGATATATACGATAAAAAGATGGTGCTCGGCGCGATTGCTAGCGCTCTTGGTCTTATCTTAGTTTATCGCTGGACCTCCAATTATTTAGTCTTCTGGTTTTTGACAATCACCTATTTGGCCACTGCCCGATGGCTCATGAGAAGTGGCCAAATCGGGATCTCCCAAACGTCTATTAAAGACACTCTTAATCCTGCCGTCCTGATCGCCGCTATTTTTGTAGCAGTTTATGGTACAACCCGCAGCGGGATAAACCTTGACGATCCATTCCAGGTCAATTTGATCGTCGGTCTGCTCGAGCATCCCTCCTGGCCGATACTACGGTTCGACACAATGCACCGTATCCCAGAATTACCAATAATGACTTCGGCCTATCTCTCTCTGACTTTGGAACCGCTCCAAGCAATCCTTATTGATAAGCTTGGTGCGAATGCCTCCACGCTGCGCCACCTCGTGTTTCCATCGATAGTGACTTCTATCGGGATCGTTTACCTGTACCTCTTTATTAATTCCCTGACGCCGCGCTGGGCAGTTCCAACATTATTCACGTTTATTGCAATCGTTTTAATCTTTGCAACTGATTTCAGGATGATGGGCAGTTTTTATTGGGAATATTTGGCAGCTGGAAAACAGATCTTAGTTGCAATGATTATTCCCGCCCTGCTTTGGTATACAAGCCGAGTTATGGTCACGGCTGATGCGAGGGAGGTGGTCCTGCTTGCAAGTACAGCTATCTCGGCCCCGGGACTTACGCCAAATGGTATTTTCGTTGCGCCACTTGCCGCGGGATTGTTGGCTTTGGCACACCTAACCCCTGACCGGGCAGCCATTAAGCGAATCCTGCTGGTCGCAGGATGCGTTGCTTATCCGCTAGCGATAGGTGTTCTGATACTCCTAACTACTCATGTAACACCCTCGGAGGTGCTAGATATTTCTGGAATCGAGGGTGATTTACGCACAGTTTTAGGTTGGGACTGGCGCTTTTGGGCTGCCACACCTCTCTTACTTTCTGCATGGGCAGCGCTCCCACACCTGTCATCACGGCGGCTCATTCTATCCTGGACATTAATTTTTTTCTTAACAATCGCCAATCCAGCTTTAGACACGTTCTGGGCTCGCTATCTCACAGGCAATCTCAACTGGCGCCTCTTCTGGGCATTTCCAATACTACTGTTAATCTCGGTGGCGCTACACGGTGTTATTCGAGCGCTTTCCATTCGTCGCTGGATGCAATGGGTTGCCCCCGCTTCGGTCGTTATTGGATCGATTGCAATGGGAATTTCTACACTCGCCCCCGTCCATCGGCAAGCTTTCGGCTGGCACAGTGATCGAGTACCCATGCCAGAGTATGAAATTGCCAAAGTGCTAGGAGGCAAGCTAAGACCATCTGATGGTGTGCTTGCACCTAATACGATTTCCGCATACCTCACAACTTTCACGGGGCATCCAAGACCGGTGATTACGAGACCTCTTTATCTCATTCATCTGAAAAAGCATCTTTCCTTGCCAGATCTAACCCAGCGTGCCCTGCTGTATGCAATGGTAGCCCCTGACCAAGTTGCGGGAGGCGAGTTCCAAAACTTGGTCCGGCATATCGAAGAACTAGGCGGGTCTGTGAACCTAGATCAGCGTGAGGTGATTCTAGAAAATCTCGACTCCATATTGCAGCAACGTGATATTCGAGCTGTCGCCTATCAGCGAAATAGCGAATTTGCCAGACAACTGGATCGCGTGCTGGCAGATCAGGATTTCACCAATATCCCATTATCTAATTATCAGGTGTGGATCAAGCAAGCAAACTCCTAAGTTTAACTTGCACACTACTTTCCCAAATAGTCAAATCCTGCGTAGTGTCATGAGCGGTGGCGTTGAAAGCGCGGCGCGCGTACCGAGCAGTCCCGCCAGAGTCACGCCTGCGGCTCCCGCGCCTATACCGATGAGCCAAATCCACGAATTAAAGGTATAAGTGAGATTCAACGCATATTCCGCAACGACATAACCGAGCGCGCTTGCTCCCGCCGCCGCGAAAAAGCCGGCAAGGCCTCCTAATATGGCAAATTCAGCCGCCCAGGCGCGTGCCAGCTGCCTACGCCTTGCGCCCAGCGTGCGGAATATGGCCGCCTCCTGAATGCGTTCATCCTGCGTGGAAACGATGGCGGCATAGAGTACCGCCACCCCTGCCAGAAGCGTAAACAGGAACACGAATTCGACGGCCTTGGTCACCTGTTCGATCATTCTTTGAACCTGAGTGAGGATGGCAGCCACATCCAGCACGAGCAGATTGGGAAATTCCTTGACCAGCTGATTCGTCAGTTCCACATGCGTGGATGGAAGATAAAAACTCGTCACATAGCTTGCCGGATATTGCTCCAGCACGCCGGGCGGCGTCACAACGAAAAAGTTTACCCGGAATGAATCCCAGTTCACTTTCCGCAAACTTGTGACCTTGGCGGAAAATACGCTGCCCGCTATATCATAAGTCAGTGTGTCGCCCACGTGGATTCCGATGGTCTTGGCAATATCCTCTTCGATCGAAATTTCCTCTTCTCCCCGGTCCTCAGGTTTCCACCAGCGGCCTTTGACGATCTGATTGTCGCTTTGCATCTCGCTTGCCCACGAGAGGTTGAATTCCCGCTCCACCAGCCGCTTTGCGCGAATATCGGCATAATCCTCGGAAACGATCGCCTTGCCATTGATCTCGGTAAGACGGCCCCGAACCATGGGAAAAACCTTCGGCAGCTGCATCCCGTGCTCTTTGAAAAACGCCGCCAACGGCTCCAGCTGGTCCTCCTGGATATTTACCAGAAAATGGTTGGGAGCATCGGGAGGCAGACTGGTTTGCCAGTTTCTCAGCAAATCGTCCCGGATCAGTGTCAGCGCCAATAGCGCCATCAATCCCAATCCGAGGGCTACAGCCTGCAGCACACTCGCGATGGCGCGACGACGGATGCTTGCCAGACCATAGCGCCACGCGCCCCCCGCCTGGTTACGGATGTGGGCCAGCATTCTCATCAGCAGGAATCCGAGCATGCCAAAAACCGCTATTGCCACGATGAAACCGCCAATGACGGAAGCGCCGAGCCGCATGTCGCCCGCTTTCCACAGGAACAGCAGCGCCAGCACGCCCAGTCCCAGCCCATAGCCGGCGAGTCCCTGAGGCGGCATTCCGATGTCCCGGCGCATGACGCGCAGCGCCGGGACGCTGCGCAGGCCGAGCAGTGGAGGGAGCGCAAAGCCAAGCAGCAATACTGTTCCAGTCAGCACTCCATGCACGCCCGGCCATACCGTGGGCCAGGGTAGTTCCGCTTCAACCAGTCCCGAAAGCCAATAGGTAAGAACCTGCTGGGCGACAAAGCCGAGAAGACAACCCAGGCTGCTGGCAACGAAACCCAGGGTGAGAAAATGATATAGATAGAGACGCAGCATGGCGCTCTGGCTTGCGCCGAGGCAGCGCATCACTGCACAGCCGTCCAGGTGGCGCTGAGTGAAGCGACGCACCGCCAGTGCCGCAGCGGCGGCCGCCAGCACCACGCTCGCCAGCGCAGTCAGGCTCAGGAATTTTTCCGCCCGCTCCAACGCTGATCTGATTTCGGGCCGCGCGTCACGGATGCCCTCTATTTTCTCCCCCAGCATCAGGCGTTGCTCGGCCCACTTGCGGAACTCCTCCACGTCGCTCGAATCGCCGGAGACAAGCAGGCGGTAGCCAATACGGCTGCCCTGCTGGATCAACCCGGTCGCAGCCAGATCAGCCTCATTGATCAGCACGCGCGGCCTCAGGTTGAGAAAACCGATCGAATAATCCGGTTCCTGCGTTATCAGTGCATCCACAGCAAACCGGGATGATCCCACCTCGATCCTGTCTCCCCGTTTGAGAGAAAAGCCAATCATAAGCTTCTCGTCCACCCACGCCGTGCCCGGGGATGGAATCCTGTTGGCAATATGGGTCACACGCTCAGCAGGGGGAGTTCCGTTGCTGAAATCCTCGCTGATGCGCAATTCGCCACGCAGCGGATAGCCTTCCGTCACGGCCTTGATTTCCGTCAACAGGCTTTCCTCCCCTTTCGCGGTCATGCTGGGGAACTTGATGGCAGTGGAAATCGACAGACCCCGGCGTTTTGCTTCCTCGGCGTAATGCGGCGCCAGAGGGTGATCCGAAAAAATGATCAGGTCCGCTCCCAGCAACTGATTTCCCTGGCGCGAAAGCGCCACCTGCACCCGGTCGGCAAAAAAACCGACAGTGGTCATCCCACCCACTGCAATGACCAGAGCAAATACCAGCACGCGCAACTCGCCCGCGCGCCAGTCGCGCGCAAGCATGCGAAGAGATAGCTTTAGAATGTTCATTCAATCATTAAAATCGCTGTTTGTACTTCCTGTTTTTGAAACTTGTAATGTAGGCTGATCGACAGGGCGAAACACGTCGGTGCCAGGACAATGCTTCTTGCCCCATCTGCTTATTGCTTCCAGGATGGGCTTGAGATCGTTGCCCTTCTCTGTAAGAACATATTCGTAGCGAACGGGTTTCTGTTGATATACCCGCCGGGAGACAAGGCCCGCCATCTCCAATCTCTTCAGGCGATCGGAAAGGATGTTCGAGGCGATATTTTCCGGCGATGAGATAAAATCGGCATAACGGCGTTTACCGAGCACCAGGTCGCGAATGACCAGAAGCGTCCATTTGTCGCCAAAGATATTCAATCCATTGGTAATGGGACATGAGGAGCGCTTGAATATTGTGCCATTACGCGCTTCCGCACCACCTGTCACAGCTTCCTCCTTCATCCATCCATAACTTGTAACACTTGCGGGGGTTATAACATTTGCAGGTTAACTTTAATATAGTCACTTGCAATTCGCAACATAGTAGGCTAGGCTGCTGTCCCATGCCAAGGCAAGCTGAGGAGAAGAATGCTGACTAACAAGATGGAGAACAGCCATGTTGATACTGTACCAGTTTGAGCGTACCTGGGGTAATCCGAATTTAAGTCATTTCTGTTGCAAAACAGAGACGTATTTGCGTATGGCAGGGATCGAATATGCAATCAAAACAACGCTTCCACTATTTGCGCCAAAGGGTAAATTGCCGTATATAAAAGATGGAAACATCAAATTAGCGGATTCCCGCTTCATCATCCGGCATCTCAAAGACAAGTATAAAGACCTCGACGAAGGATTGAATCCCGCAGAGACTGCACTGTCCCTGGCAATGCAGCGCCTGGTCGAAGAGCATCTTTTCTGGGCAACCATGTATACCCGCTGGCAGTATACGGATGTGAACTGGCAGGTCAATAAGAAAGCCATCTTTGACGTCTTGCCCCCAGCAATCCGGGATGTCGCGGCAGTTATCTACCGCTACAAGATTCGGCGTCAAATTTATGGGCACGGCATGGGCCGCCATAAACCCGAAGAGATTTTTGAACTCGGGATGCAGGATATAGATGCACTCTCCGCATGTCTCGGCGACAACAAATATTTTCTCGGGGATAAACCCACCACGCTGGACGCCAGCGCCTTCGGCTTCCTGATCAATACCATCGCTTGCCCCATCGAATCCCCGCTCAAGGAATATGGCTTATCGAAGGAAAATCTCAGAGACTATATCGACCGCATCAAGATGCAATATTATTCAGACTTGCAGTAGGGCAATAACTGAAAGAGAGCTGGAAGAGATCCTGGCGCTTGTGGTCCATCCGTGTTACGACCGTCAACTATCTATTGTCTATTGTTGAACCGGATCAAAGCAGAATACTAATTGTGACTTAAACAACCGCAACGTACACTGGAACATCCAGAGCATCGAACAGGAAAACGGCATGGATTTTTGGCGTAGATTGCCGCCGCGTATGCGGCTTCTGGTTGTAACAGGATTTGTGGCGCTGATAGTGGTGGTGGGAGCACAATTTCATGTGAGCTCTCAGGGAGATCGGTCTTCAACCTATCCAAAAGGCTATCGCGGCGGGACCTGCACCATTGAAACCGAGGCCCTGCTCGTGGGCTATTCTGCCTACTTCATCCCCAGTGACTACGAAATACCGAATGACCCAACCAGCGCCAAGGCAGTTCCCGTCCTCTGCGGCAAAGTGCCAAGCCCGGGCACACTCAATGTGACGCTGGATTTGCTTTATCCTGAATCTGCCCGTCATGTTCCCTTGGCGCTTCGGCTGGTCAAACTGTCGGACAAAAATGGGGAGCAGGAATTGCTGTCAATACCACCGCAGGCGTATGAATCCGGTACTCTCACTCAGGCATTCAAGTTTGATTCAGTTGGACAATACGCGCTCTATCTTGATGGTAAACGTCCCGCTGGTACCGAATTCAAGTTACAGATACCGATCAAAGTCGGGACCGACTGGAAAGACTATGTGGCCAAGTACTGGCCGCAGGCACTGGTGTTCCTTTTTATCGTGATTGTCCTCTCGAACTGGAAGAGAATATTTGGGTGATCGCCTGTTACCCGCTCATTCTCCGTACTGCGGAGAATGAGCGTTGAAGAATCATCAGCCCGCTAATAACAAAGTGAATTGAACGTTTGCACTTTTTCCTCAGCGCTTAATCCGGAAATTATTAATGCCTAAATTCCCAGAACTCGCTTCGCGTTACCTTACTTAGTACTATCCTTTCGCCGCGAGATGAAACCAAGTAAACCCAATCCAGGCAGCATCATGGCATAGGTTTCGGGTTCAGGAATAGGGAGCGGAGGTGCAGTTAAGGCTTCATTATAAATCCTTATTAGAGCAACACTTCCATCCGAGTACTCAGTCTGCGCTGCTCCCGCTACATTGTCCAAGAAAAAGTTCATCCGGTTGTTCGAGTCAATATCCATTAGTGGGTATTACTCGTGTTCTGCAACACTCCATCCAAATAATATCTAACCGTGCCATTATCGTTAGTTAGAAGAACCTCGTGATACTCATTATTGGTAAATGGGGTCGAACCATTGCTAACCGGATAAATCTGCAAGCGGTTTTCAGGACTTACATAGAATCCGGTATCAGATTGACGGTTTTGTACATCGATAATCCGTCGCCAATGGGCTGACAGTACTCCATCCACTACTACTTCCGAATCAACGAGCCCACCTGTATCTGCAGGAATGCCGGATTGCACAACAGAAGAGAGAATGAAAGAAATAGCTGAAGAAAATTCTTTTGCTCAAAACACGTTGGAGGAAGCCAAAGATATAGGAGCCAACGTCCTTGGAGCAACTCTTGGCATGCTTGCTGGAGTGGATGTTCCTATTGGTGAAGCACGCGATGCTTACAGGCATGCCAAGGGCGCAAAACAAACTTATGAAATTTTCACGCCCTGTACCCCAGAACAAGAGGCGGAGATTAAAAAGATAAAAGGACAAGCAGCGCAAGCTCTCGAGGAAGAAGACAAGAATCCCGGCAGCACACCGTCTCTTCAATCTGAAGAGAGTAAAACCGAAAAAACCGGGAAATTCATCAGAACCCTTCCTTTCTAGCATAAACTGGAAGATATGAAGAGTTGGTGCCACGCCATTCTGGAGTTCCGGGAGAAGCTGGATAACGGGGAGAATGCGTCTTCCTTATCCAGGATCCACCTCACGCACCACCTCTTCGCTTTCGATGGGATCAGCCGTTGATTGCATATAGCGGCGCCATCCCCCGAACTGACTGATATCCTTTGCATCCGCTACCGCGTAGCCCTCGCACAAGAAACCCTGCACGGATTCGCCGCCCGCAAGGGTAATGGTGCCGATTCCCAGCGGAGCAGGTATGTCTGCCACAAAGCTGCCAAATTCGCTTGCTGGTAGTTCCCACACTTCGACTTCAATCGCGAACCCTCGCTCGTTCTTATCCACTCGCACCAATCCGGGGCGAAGCGGCGGTATTCCCGGAAGCGCGTAGAATTTGTAGTCGGGGGAAGTTGTGGTACTTGCTACCAGGCGTCCGTCGCGGCTGGTCAGTTGAGGATTCAATGGCAGACCGGACAAATGGGCGCCGCAGACCGCTACGCGTATGAGGGTTGGTTGCTCCGCTTGTGGCGGGCGTTGAAAAGATACCTTTTCTGGCAAAACCTCTTTTCCCAGTGGAATATCGGTAGCCCCCAGGGGTAGTGCGTAAGCCTTTTGCAGACGTGCGGCAAGATGCAACAGCGAGACGTCCTGATGGGCTGGAGCCACCAGGGTTACGCCAAACGGCAATCCATCATTCTGAAACCCGGCGGGCACTGCCACTGCTGAATAATCTAGCAGATTCATGTAGTTGGTGTAGTAACCCAGATTCGTATTAAGGCGAATCGGATCTGCCAACATTTCCTCTATGCGATAAATGGTCCCAGCGGTAGGCGTCAACAGACAATCCACTTCAGACCAAGTACGGTCAGCCTGACGTTTAAGCGTACGCAAGCGATACAAGCCGTTGTAGGCATCTGCAGCCGAGAATCGGTGTGCGCCGGCAATGATCTCTCGTACCGGCGAAATTACCTCATCGCTATGCAGATCAAAAAAATTCTGAATGGCGGCATAACGCTCGGCTACCCATGGCCCCTCATAAAGCAGGTGCGCTGCTTCCATAAAGGGCGAAAAATCGATCTCGATGACCTCACCGCCCAATACTTGCAGTTGCGTTATCGCTTCCTCGAATAACCTGGCACTCTCCGAATTGCCAAAGAATTGCAATTGCTGGCGGCGCGGTATGCCAAAACGGAAACGCTGTCGAAGGTTTTGCGAGGCAGGATCATCGCTGTTCTCTCGCTGGCGGGAATAAATATCTTCATCATCATAGCTCGTGGCTGCTTCGAGGACTCGCTCCGCATCGGCAGCAGTAAAGGCAAAGATGGACCCGCAATCCAGTGAGCGGCAGGCGGGGACGACACCGCGTGTGGAAAGCCAACCCCTGCTGGGTTTATGCCCGATGAGATTATTGAAGGCAGCGGGTACTCTGCCGGAGCCAGCGGTATCGGTTCCCAGACTGAAACATACCCAGCCCTTCGCTACAGCCACTGCTGAACCCGAGCTTGATCCACCGGAGATGTATTCGGGATTGAAGGCGTTGCGGCAGACACCATAGGGAGAGCGGGTACCATTCAACCCCGTGGCAAACTGATCGAGATTGGTCTTGCCGATGGGAATCGCGCCAGCATCGATCAGTCTCTGCACCACCGTTGCGCTGCGTTGGGGTGTGTAGGCAAACGCCGGGCAAGCCGCGGTAGTTGGAACGCCCGCAAGATCGATATTATCCTTGATAGCGAAGGGGATGCCATATAAAGGCAGTGTAGCCACCCCTTTTTCTTCCACTTTCCGGGCATATTGCCGCAGTGATTCCAGTGGCAGCTTGTGTATCCACACATTGTCGGGATCGTCCTGGATCAGCGCATGCGCCGCCTCTACCATCCCGATAGGAGTCAGTTCCCCAATGGCATAACGTTGCAGCAGGGACGGGATATCGCCCAGGAGATCGAGCTTGTTCATATTCATTCCTCCTGAACGATAAGCAACATCTGCCCGGCGGATATATGGCTCCCCTCCTTGCAAAATAGCTGTCGTACCGTACCGCTGACCGGCGTCTCCACGGTGAATTCCATTTTCATGGACTCCACCACTACCACTGGATTTCCCATTTCGACACGCTGCCCTTCCTTGACGAGCAGTTTCCATACCGTGCCGGTTACATGCGCACTCACAACCTGGGAACCAGAGGGCAAATCCAGTTCGCTCTGCGCATCTGCTTCCTCGAGTGTAACCTCGCTCACGTACTCAGCCTTGCCTTCGGCCTTCCAGCGTTCACGCTCGGCTTCAAACGCAGCCTGCTGCTTTGCTTTGAAAGCGCTGATGGATGCCGCATTTTCTTTCAGAAAAGCGTTGTACTGTCTCAGACTGAATGTTGTCTCCTCGATCTTCAGCTTGAAGTGTCCGGTAATGAAATCCTTGCGCAGCTTGAGCAGTTCGCTTTCGCTAACCGGATAGAAACGGATCTGGTCAAAGAAACGCAGCAGCCAGGGCTTTCCTTCCTTGAAGTCGGCTGTCTGGCGGTAGCGGTTCCACATCTGCACCGTGCGGCCCACAAACTGGTAGCCTCCGGGACCTTCCATTCCGTATACGCACAAATAGGCTCCGCCTATGCCAACCGCATTCTCGGGCGTCCAGGTGCGCGCTGGATTGTACTTCGTGGTCACCAGCCGATGACGCGGATCCACGGGTGTGGCAACCGGCGCACCCAGATAGACGTCACCCAGTCCCATGACAAGATAATTCGCAGAAAATACGATGTGCTGCACTTCCTCGATGCTGTCGAGGCCGTTGATCCGGCGGATGAACTCGATATTGCTCGGGCACCAGGGCGCATCGCTGCGCACCGACTGCATGTATTTTTCTATCGCCAGCCGGGTGGCGGCATCGTCCCACGACAGTGGAAGATGGACGATGCGTGCCGGCACCTCCATATCATCGATATCGGGCAATTTCTTTTCCGCGCTGACCAGCATTTCCAGCAGCTTATCGCATGCGAGCACGCGGGAATCGAAATGCACTTGCAGCGAACGGATGCCGGGTGTCAAATCCAGAATGCCTTCCAGTTCCCCGTCATTGCACGTTTTCTGCACCCAATCCATCAAGGCGTGCGCGCGGAAGCGCAAATTGAGATCGAGCTCGAGCGGACCATACTCGACCAGCAGATTCTTGTCGCCTGCCTGGCGATATACCACCTGCACCTGGTCGCCGCTTTGCGGGATGAAGTGGAGCACAGGTGTGGATTCGGTGGTTGCGCCCTGCTCCGCCTCGGTTGAAACGTTTTGCGGAACCCGGAGGTCTTTTATCCTTGCATCCTGTTGCAGCTCCAGCCCCAGCGCCTGCTCCATCGACATCCTGTGGAAACGCACGCGATCACCCGGCTTGAGCTGTCCCATCTTCCACAATTCGGCCTGGATGATGGTAACCGGACACACGAAGCCGCCGAGGCTGGGACCATCGGGACCGAGTATCACAGGCATATCCCCGGTAAAATCCACGGTACCTACGGCATAGGCGTTGTCGTGGATATTGGAGGGATGCAGCCCTGCTTCACCGCCGTCACTGCGCGCCCAATGGGGCTTAGGACCGATCAGCCGCACGCCGGTGCGATTGGAGTTGTAATGCACTTCCCAATCAGTGGCGAAGAAGGTTTCGATATCCTCCTCAGTGAAAAAATCCGGCGCGCCGTGCGGCCCGTACAACACCCCTATTTTCCAGCTGTCCGTGTAGCGCGGTACCAATTCCCCCGGCAGCTCCTGCTCAAATCCACCATCACCTTCTTTTCTGGCTTCAAAGATATGCAGCACGTCGCCGGTGAGGAGCGTGCGGCCTGCGTGGCCACCGAAGTGACCGAGAGTGAACGTGGATTTGCTGCCCAGATAATCGGGAACCCGAATTCCTCCCTGCACCGCCAGATAAGCGCGGCACCCATGATTTACGAGTTTGCCGAACTGCAGCAACGACCCGGCCCTGACGCGATGCGCCCGCCAATAGGCAAGCGGCCCACCATCCAGGCGCACCTCCATCGGCGCACCGCATACCGCAATAACGCTGTCACAGTTGAAGCGCAGCGTCGGACCGGAAAGCGTAATCTCCAGCGCGGCCCTATTCTCGCTATTCTCGGCATTCTCGCTGTTATTGACGAGACGATTGGCCAAGCGGAACGCCAGACTATCCATCGGTCCCGATGGCGGCACGCCGATGCTCCAGTATCCTGTCCGCCCGGGATAATCCTGCACCGTAGTCTGCACGCCCGGACTGAGGACATCGATCGTATGGGCGGTATAACGAAAATTATTCAGAAAGTTCGTCGTGTGTTGCGCGCTTCGAAACGCATCGCTGCGCAGAGTCTGCCTGAGATAACCGACGTTGGTTTCCACCCCGTGCAATGCCGTCACGTCCAGGGCTTCCAGCAGCCGCGCAATGGCCTGCTCCCGGTCCGGCGCATGCACGATAATTTTTGCCAGCATGGGATCATAAAATGGCGTGACATCGACACCGCGTTCCACCCAAGTTTCCACGCGTGCCGCAGACGGAGACGGAAACTCTGCGGCGGTGAGAATACCGCAGGAAGGTTGAAAATCTTTGACTGCGTTCTCGGCGTACACGCGTACCTGGAGGGAGGCCCCCTGCGGCTGGATATCGAATGAATCCAGAGGGGGCAAGTCTCCAGCGGCTTGCCGAACCATCCATTCCACCAGGTCGATGCCGGTCACTTCCTCAGTTACCCCATGCTCGACCTGCAGCCGCGTATTCACCTCCAGGAAATAAAATTCTGCGGCGGAGGCATCGAAAATGTACTCCACCGTACCCGCGGACTGGTAATTGACTGACTTGCCCAAACGTACCGCCGCATCCAGCAACGCCTGGCGCACGCGTGGCGGCAGATCAGGGGCCGGCGTTTCTTCGATCACCTTCTGGTTACGCCGCTGCATCGAGCAGTCACGCTCACCCAGTGAGATCACCCCACCCTTGCCGTCACCGAATATCTGTACCTCGATATGGCGCGCCTTCTCGACATATTTTTCGAGAAACAGGCCGGCGTCCTTGAAATTGTTCTGCGCGAGGTATTTCACCGATTCGTAGTTTGCACTCAACTCTTCCTTGTTCCAGCACAAACGTATGCCGATACCGCCACCTCCCGCCGTGCTTTTCAGCATGACCGGGTAACCGATATGAGCTGCCTGGCGCAAGGCCTCATCCAGGTCTTCGAGCAATCCTGTGCCCGGCAGCAGCGGTACCTGGTTCTGCAGCGCCAGTTCGCGCGCCGTGTGCTTCAAGCCGAATGCCCGCATCTGGTGGGGGGTGGGGCCAATGAAGGAAATGCCATGGTCAGCGCATTGCTCGGCAAATTCAGCTTTTTCACTGAGGAAGCCATATCCTGGATGAATTGCATTTGCCCCCGCATGGCTCGCAACCTCCAGGATTTTTTCGGCGCGCAGATAGCTTTCCGCAGCGACTCCACTACCTATGCAGTAGGCTTCATCGGCTTCGATCACATGCCGCGATAGCGCATCTGCTTCGGTATAGACTGCAACGCTCTTCACTCCCATGCGCCGCAGGGTGCGGATAATTCGACAGGCAATGGCGCCGCGATTGGCTATCAGTACTTTTTCAAACATGATTTATTCTCGGTTGAGTGAAAAACGGCCGGGATAGAAACTGGACTATGTAAAGCTCATCTCACTAGGATCGTCCCAGACCAGCAATCGAATGGGTGTGGGATTGTAGGCGTTGCATGGATTGTTCAGTTGCGGGCAATTTGAAATCAGTACCACCACATCCATTTCGGCCTTCATTTCCACGTATTTGCCAGGCGCGGAAACGCCATCCACAAATTCCAGGCCCCCCTCTTCCGTCACCGGCACGTTCATGAAGAAATTGATGTTGCTCGGAATATCGCGCTTGCTGATACCCAGCTGCTGGCACTCCGGTTCATGCGCCAGCGCGTGCAGAAAGTTATCGCGGCAACTGTGCATGGGAAATTTTTCCAGCGCATACCGCACTGTATTGCTCTCCGCAGCGCATGCCCCTCCCAGGGTGTCATGCCGTCCGCATGTATCCGCAACGATGGTGAGCATTACGTTGCCATAATTCGAGTACAGCTTGCTGCCGGTAGTCAGATAGACCTTCTTCTGCCTGCGTATGGTATCGGTTGCGCTATAGCGCTCCACCGCGTGCGAAGCGTTGTAAAACAAGGTATCGACGGCCTGGTTGCCTTCCAGATCTACAATCCGGAATACCTGCCCCTCCCTGACGATCTTGACCCACGGTTCTCCCGCGGGGCAGATTTCATCCACCACTGCCGCATCAGGATCGAACATGCTTTCAACAAAACTCTTCTTGTTCTGGAAATTCGCATTCATGCCGCACCTCCATGACAAGCATATAAACATTCAGTGTTTTGCCGGGCACGCTGGTTTTCGGAAATATGCGTGCATTCGGCAATCGCCGAGGATGGTGTTGCAAAAGCAGCGAGATTGACTGCACCGGGCTGGTACGTTGTGGAAGGGTCCAGAGGATGCGGCGCAGCGGATAACACGACCAGTGTATCCATTTCGAAACTCAAATCCACATGATCTCCAGCTTTGCTGTTGCCGGAATGAAAGGTGAGTTCACCGGCTGAATTGGCAGTCACCTTGCTGAAGAAATTGATATTGGATACTACGTCCCGCATACCCAAACCCCATTTGCCAAGCTCGATCAGCATGCCGTCCAGTCCATTGCGGAACATCTGGTTGCGGTGCTCCTGATACCGTGCAGTGCCGTATTTCCGGCGTATCAGGTCGGCGTCGCTCAGGCCGCAGACAGTATCGTGCCAACCTACGCTATCGGCGGTAATGCAGCAGAATATCCTTCCCATATCCGAATGGCAGGCATGTCCCTTGGTTAGGCGGAAGGTGTGCTGGGATTTAAGCGTATCGGCCATGTTGTAGCGCTCCAGTTTTTCTTCCTGATTGAAGAACAATACTGAGGCATTGGCGCCACCGTTGACATCCGTCATGCGCAGCGTGGTACCGCGCCGCAGAATGCCGGACCAGTGGCAACCGCCGGGAATATGTTGTTCCCACAAATATGCATCCGGTTGATTCATCTCTCTTTCTCCTCATCACGATAGTTTTTCAGCTGTATCCAACTCAATTTATAGATCGATGCGGCGTTTTCGCTTCCCTGTGTGTGCCGTGTGAAATGGATTTTTTACGCATCTTGTTTACCAGGATATATAGCGCCGTAATGCCGAGAATGCTGCCCAGCACCAGGGGTACTGCCCAAAGCTGCCACCACGGGGCATCGGGAGCCGTTGCATAGGGACGCGGCCAGGCAATATTGACAAGCTCGAATACAGACCAGATAAAAGCGGCTGTGTTGATCAGCAACCCCCAGACGCCAAGCTTCAATTCACCCAATGCCGGATTCCAGCGCCCGGTAAGGCGCGTGAATAAACCCACGCCGGTCGTCATGGAAAACATGGCGTAAAGTCCCCCCGTACCGAAGGCAATCACGGTAGCTACGGCGCCATCATTCAAGCCGAACAGCAATCCCAATCCTGCCAGTGATACCGTACAGATAACGGCGTTACGGGGTGTCTTGTCGGGCCCCAAACGGCTGAGAACAGCGGGCATATTGCCTTCGCGCGCCATGGAATACACGATACGCGAGGTATATTTCACCACCGAGGCGCCGCAAGCCAGGAATGCGACCATGACGATCGCTAAAAATGGCTTTTCCGCCCACTCGCCAAAACTGCCGGTAATCACAGGCGTAATCGGATCAGAAGTGGCGCTCGCAGTAATCAGCGCCTCGCGATCGAACGCCAGTGTCAGCGCGGCGGAGTTGAAAAGCACCACCGATCCCACCATGCATAAAGAGAAGAAGACGGCACGCGGCACCATCCTCTTGGGTTCGTGCGTTTCCTCCGCAATGGTGGAGCAGGCATCAAAACCGATGAATGCCCACCCGGCGATCGCCAGCGCTGCAAGAAACGCGGATAACTGGTCTGGCGCGGTGCCTGTGCCGAGATGCTGGAACAGTTCGGAAAAAGAATGCTGCCTGAAAAACAGGAACAGCAGCAACGCCACGCCTAGGGAACCGACAACTTCCGCATAAACTCCCATTGTGATGACCAACTTGAAGATATTGACGTTGACCAGGTTGATAATGGTGCACAGGAGGAGGAATACTGCGCCCCAGATCACGAATGCCGGGCCGGTTTCGCTCTCGGCTCCAAAAAACAGGGCAAGCCAGACGCCACCCGTATAGGCGGTGGTGGTGAGCATGGCGATAGTGGAACTGACGTAGATGACACCGGCAAATTGCCCGGTAGTCACTCCCCCAAGTTGGCGCGCCCATTTGTATGCGCCTCCTGCAATGGGGAATTGTGAAGACAGCTCGGCATAGACCGTGGCCACGAGCAGTTGCATGACGAGACAGGTAACCAGCGCGCCAAACCATCCACCTCCTGTCACAGTGGTCTGAACGCTGATGATGGCGTAAAGCCCCACCACGGGGGAAACAACCGCGAAGCCGAGCGTAAAGCTGTTCCATACGCTCATGCTGCGGTGAAGCTTGTCGCCGGTGACGAGCACAACGTCAGGGGCAGAAGCAGGAGGTGTATCAGGAGGAGCGGGAGGGACGACGGCGCCGCGGCTTTCCTCTACAGGCATGATAACCCTTTCTAAACAAGCGGGAAGTTTTTGTTCTGCCAATGACACGCCGACCTTCTCCCAGAAGCGCTAAAAGCGGGATACCCGGAAGTACCAGCCGGAAAAACAAGATCGAGGAGTATGGACGCAGGCACGAAAATGCGGGAGGCATTAAAGCCATGCGCGACAATTGCAGAAATGCGGAAAAATACGGAGGGAGAGTACATGACAAGTCTCCTTTTTCGGCGGTTAAAACTCCAGGAATCAATGTAATAACTACATGATCTCCCGGGCTTTTATCCCTCCGTGGAGCCTCGTCATGACGAAGCCGGAAACTCTCGGACCAGACACTTCGAGAAATGAAGCCGGAACCCTAGTTTCGCGCTACAACTTTACTGGAAACCAGTTTTGCACATCTCATTCAGAAATACAACAAAAAATTATAAAAACTTTCTTTCGACTTGAGCCGCCGGGCCGCCGGATCTGAGCCTTCGATATTTTATTTGGATATTTTTCAGGAGCCCTGCTCTCTCCAGAGATTCAGGGCTCTTGGCATTGGAGATGGATTACAAATAGCATGTCATTGTAACTTTCTTCGCGCCACGACGACGCCGTCCCGCGTCGGATTTATGAAAGCGTCAAATTCCGGATCGTTGAAGATCAGTTTGTTGTGCTCAAGAATAGCTTCGGTCCATCCGGGAACAATATCAACATAACGTTCAACCGCCACCCTTCCATGCCAAAGCACGTTATCGGCAATATATAGGCCACCCGGACGAATCCTGTCCTTTGCCATACGCCAGATTTCCGGATAATCCCCCTTGTCCGCATCGTTGTAGCAGATATCGAATAATCCTTCGGTCTGCCCGAATATCTCCTGTGCGATGCCAGTACGAAAATCGATCCTCTCCAGCAGATCGGCAGACTTGAGATACTGTTCGGCCTTTTCCTTGTTCTGAGGATCGCCATCGGTACAGATCACCTTTCCGTCCGCCCCGGCTGCTTTTGCGAACCAGTAAGCTGAATAGCCGTAGCCGCTGCCAAACTCGAAAATACGTTTGGCATCGATCGTTTTAGCCAGTGTCTCCAGAAAAACGCCGACCAGGCGGCCAACGATAGGAAAATTGTTTTTAGCAGCAAGCGCCTCCATTTCGGTCAACACCGGATGATCAGTTCGGCCCACCAGGCTGCGCATATACTTTTCGATTGCCGGATTGACCGGGTCCAATTGGGAGGGATTTACAATAGTTGGAGATTGCATGGCCACCGCTCCTCAAAAAAAAGAAATTATGTGTTCGTCGTATGCTCGTTATTCGACTCTACGCTCAATACGATGAGGGGTCAAAGGCGAACGGTACTTGATTCGTTAATCCCGACGAACGGGAGTGCTCATAAAAGCAGCATAGGAACTCCCACTGCTGCTCCGGTAATATCATGACATTTGATGATAGAATCAGTGGCATCCTATCCGATCGGCCCGATCAAAACTTCCGGCGAGGAACCGGCACTGGAAATCAGGAAGACAGCAGCAGTAAGCGCCGGCAACGTAGTAAGGGGAAATAACGGGGCGATGACCGAACTTGAGACGAGGTTGAAATGAACAGCAGACCGCATATCATATTGACATCCCAGGACCTGGACAGGTTGGAGACCTTGCTCGAGTCGCTTCCGGCCAACGCGGTTCCTGGCAGTGCGGAACTGCAAGCCGAGCTCGAACGCGCCGAAATCGTCGAGCCCGAGCAAATACCGCCCACGGTGGTAACCATGAACTCCACAGTACGGTTCAGCATCGATTCCTCAGGCCAGGACTTCCGTCTGACGCTGGTCTATCCAAAAGATGTTGACGGGTCCGGTGACAAAATTTCCGTGCTTGCGCCGGTTGGCAGCGCCCTGCTTGGGCTTTCCACAGGCGACGAGATAGAGTGGCCACGTCCGGGGGGCGGCACTATCAAGGTACGGATAGAGGAGATCATCTACCAGCCGGAGCGCGAGGGGAAGTTTTACAGGTAGAGGCGCAATCTTTTTTGGAACCTTTGGAACCTGTTCATCCGAACATCGGAAATCCCGACATGCCGGATCCGGCAGGCAATAAGCCAAGGCATGTCATCATGTCATGCCAGCGTGGATGCAACTCAGATAGCGCACAGACCGAAGCATGCTTTGCTCATCAGTTTAAAATCCACGCTGACTTTGCTATAGTTGCGGGCATTTTTTTCCGAAGTCCCTGAAATCCTGCTATGCATCTGCCTGATTGCCTGTCTGCTTCATTCACGCCTGCCAAAAACTCCATCTCCATTTCAATCTCTACACAGCGCACATTGGAATCGTTTGTGAAATTCGGCTTGGCAGGCGTGCTCGGCCTTACGCTCCAGGTTTCTGCGGCAGACTCTGCTCCCGCCGGTAGCACCACCATAGCTCCGATAACATCGGAAGCATCAGAACCTGCAAAGAACAGTGACGGGAGCAGCCGGTTCGACTGGTCGAAAGTGCCACCCATAACCGCCCCTTCCCGCCCCGGCATGTTCGCCATCGCCCCCTCAGGACCGGGATACTACTCGCTTTGGGATCATATAACCGGCAACAAGCGTGAGAACCCGCCCGTTTCTCCCTATGCGCCCTATGCCCTCATGACCACGCCGGCTTTCGATATCGATTTCCGCTATCTCGAAAAGCCCGAACATGAGAAGGATATTTTCGATCCCATCAAGCGCATCCATCTAGGCGATGACTTCCTCTTGTCATTTGGGGGCAACTTCTGGTACCGGTATATGCGGGAATCCGACGCGCGCCTGACCAATACCAGCGACAACTACCACATGATCCGCAGCCGCTTTCATGCCGATCTCTGGTATCAGGACCGGATCCGGCTGTTTGCGGAGTTTCTGGATGCGCGCACTTTCGGCCAGGCATTGGCACCGTTGGCCACGGATGTCAACCACACGGATATGCTGAATGTTTTTGCGGACATCAAAGTCGCCAACATCAAGGACGGTCCTGCTTATCTGCGCGTGGGGCGGCAGGAATTGCTTTATGGCTCGCAACGGCTGATTTCCACGCTCGATTGGGTCAACACCCGCCGCACTTTCCAGGGTGTGAAGGGGTTCTGGCGTACGCCCACGTTTGACCTGGATGCATTCTGGGTACGCCCGATGGTGACGGAAAGAAACAACTTCGATAACTGGGATGAGAAGCGCGAATTCTTCGGCTTATGGGGAACATACAAGCCCATGAAAGGGCAGTTGGCCGATTTCTATTTCCTGAGCCTGGATGACAATCGCAATCTTGCCGTGGGCAGAAACAGCATCAGGGGCGATTCGATCACGCATACGCTCGGCAGCCGCCTGGCGGGAGACTACAACCAGTTCCTGTACGAACTGGAGGGCATGTACCAGTTCGGTCAGTATTCCAACCAGGATATCTCGGCCTTTGCCGTCGCCTCCGGTGCTGGCTACCACTTCAAGGGAAAGCCGCTGAATCCGCAATTCTGGCTGCGCTACGACTTTGCCTCCGGTGACAACAATCTGACCGATGGCAGCCGCACAACCTTCAACCAGCTTTTTCCCTTCGGCAATTATTACCTGGGATGGATCGATCGCGTCGGCAGGCAGAACATTCACGACTTCAACGCCCAGCTCAATCTGCACCCCCTGCCCTGGGCCCATTTCACCGCCCAGTACCACCGCTTCTATCTCGCGAACAAGCGCGATTTCCTGTACAACGCCGCTGGCGCCCCCACCCTTAGAGACGCAACCGGCCAATCCGGCAGTTACGTAGGGGACGAGATCGACTTCCGTTTCAACATACACGTCGATCGGCACGGAGACGTGCTGATAGGGTATTCGAAACTGTTTGCGGGCGACTTCCTGAAAGCGCAGGCGCCCCGCGTCTCGCCCGACCTGTTTTACGTCCAGTACAACTTCCGGTTTTAGAAACGTGGCCTAGTACCTGAACTTGATAGAGTGATGCCGCCTCTCCCCAAAAGCATGAAACCAAGGCCGCCGGGATTCATTCAGCCCTTCCGACAAACTGACAGGTTTCTGGTAAAACTTGATATTGCAGGCAGGCGGCCATTTTTTTCCTGGAGCACAGCCCAATAGCGTCCCCCACCCCTGTTTTTTTTATTCCCCTTATATGACGCTATTACATGATCCGCACTGACCCATTTAGACAATATCTTTACCGCACAGGGGAGATGAATGGCGGGATCGTGCAGATGTTTTGCTTTCTTGATGCCACAGCTATAGCCCGGCTGGTTTGCGCTTTGTTTTGATATTTGCAGCAGTCCTCGATTTGTATCCCGCCTTCTGAACACGTCTTTGGAGGGCCCTCTGGCAGCCGCTTTAGGATTAAAGTTACTTTCGAATTCCGCCATGGACGAAAGCAGACCCACCCAAAACTGAATCCTTTTTTCGTGTGGCAAGTGTTTATAGGTCGGGCAAAATTTGCCGATATCCTTAGGCTCCAGAGAGGGAAGAGATGAGGCGGCAACAGCAATCTCCGTGGTCCGCGTCCACGAACCATCAAGGTTCTTTTTTGACCACGCCGCATAATCCTGAGCTTGAGCGGCTAAAGATGCGACCGGAGCCAGTATGAAGATGAGCAGCAGGACAACACACACTATGAGTACCCTTCTTGACCATAGATAATGCGTTTATATAAATCATTATAGGTTCCATCCCGGCCAGAGATCAGTTCCCCTCAAACTCGCACAGTGCAAACACCTTGAGGCCCTGGCCTTCCAGCCGCGCCCTGCCCCCGATATCCGGCAGGTCGATGACAAAACCACACTCCACCACCTCGCCGCCCATCTCCTGTATCAAGCCAGCGGCAGCCTCTGCAGTCCCACCGGTAGCAATCAGATCATCCACCAACAGCACCCGCTCGCCCTTCTGAATCGCATCCACATGAATCTCGATGCGGTCGCTGCCATATTCCAGCTGGTAATCGCGCCCACGTGTTTCGGCAGGCAACTTGCCCTTCTTGCGCACCGGCACAAACCCCACGCCAAGCTCGTAGGCAACCGGCGCACCGATAATGAAGCCGCGTGATTCAATCCCGGCCACTTTGTCGATTTTCATGGTCTTGTAGCGGCTGGCAATTTCCTGAACCGTCGCGCGCAACCCGACCGGGTCTTTCAGCAGCGTAGTGATATCCCGAAACATGATGCCTTCATGGGGATAATGGGCGATGGTGCGGATGCGGGATTTGATCTGCATGCTACTTCCTGTTTCTGGTTTTTTGGGTCAAAGGATTCGGAGGCCGCCGATACGGATGAGCCGCTTTCGGCTATACTACCGTAAAGTTGCCGGGGATAGCGTTCTGGTGTATCCTTTGCGCCCTTTGCCGGGTTCCTTCCTGGAACCCTCAACAGGAGAGATGGCCGAGTGGTTTAAGGTACACGCCTGGAAAGCGTGCGTACGGGTCAAACCGTACCGAGGGTTCGAATCCCTCTCTCTCCGCCATTACTTAATATAATTTCTTGAAATCTCTGTATATTTATTTAACCTCCTAATCCTACCTACATCTTTACCACCACTTTAAAATCTTCACCTCTTCTGCTATCTGGGAATTTCTACGACGGGATAGCTTTCTGGCAGTGATTTTTGCCCGTTCTAACTGGCATTCAGCCTAGTTTAACAATCCAAGCAAGCAGCTACTTATCCTGAAACAATAACGCCGTAACTTTTACTATTCTAGGCAGGCAAAAATTACTTGCCTGCGGCGGAATCTTATCCTTTTTCTAAAAGAACCGTTATAACGATAACTGCGCATTGTGTAGGTATATCGATGGTCATCGGATTTCGATGAGGCCGGAGGAGTACCGCCAAGTAATCCCTGTCAATGCCAAATCAATTTTAAAGCGTCTTATTGTTACAATAATAAATATAAATGCCTCAGCTCGGGCCTCTTCAAATACCCTATAACTTGATAGACGCGATCCGGGATGACCGGCTTGTGATCTTTGCCGGCGCCGGAGTATCGGTTGGACCGCCCGCCAATCTACCTGATTTTTTAAACCTAGCAGGAGAGATTGCTAGAAGCTCCGCTCTTTCTCGAATAGAGCACGAGCCAGTAGATCACTTCCTCGGGCGTCTTCAGCATCAAGGTGTGAGAGTTCACCAGGAAGTCGCCAATCTGTTATCAGATCCGGCTAGTGAGCCGACTGCTTTGCACCTCGATTTGATACGCATTTTCCGAAGTCCTGAAAACGTAAGGCTCGTTACCACAAACTTTGATTTGCACTTTGCGACAGCTGCACAAACTGTATTTGGAAGGCCACCTGATATTTACAGCGCTCCAGCCTTACCGCTGGGACGAGACTTCAGGGGTCTTGTACACGTGCACGGTGTGTTGAAACGCCCAAAGGAAATAGTACTGACCGATGCAGATTTTGGCCGCGCCTATCTTACTGAAGGATGGGCACGACGCTTCTTATTAGATGTTTTCAGAACTTATACGGTGCTGTTTGTAGGTTACAGCCACAGTGATGTGGTGATGAAGTACCTTGCTCGTGCGCTTCCAGTTAAGGGCCCCGGGGAGCGCTATGCATTAACCGAAGAAGACGGAAATTGGAGGCTATATGGCATTTCTCCAATCCTTTTTCAGAAGGCTACACAGGAGAATACCTATCAGGAGCTATATGATGGGATTCAGTGCTTGGCAGATCGGGCTGCCCGAGGAGTGCTCGATTGGCAAACGAGACTTACCGAAATCGGTAGTCAGTTGCCTCCCGAAGATGCTCGAACCATAAGTGAAATCGAAGAGGGATTACGGGAGGTCCACACAACCCGTTTTCTGCTAAATTCCGCACGGAAGAGTGAATGGCCAGCATGGCTTAATACGCGCAATCAACTTAGCAAGCTTTTTGATAACGCCTCCTTAAATGACCGGGACAAACTGCTAGTAGAGTGGCTTGCAAATAATTACGTTATTGATCACGCCCACGAGGTCATCCGACTAATCGTCAATAACAAGATGCGTCTTAACCCGGAGTGTTGGTGGGCCTTCGGGCGAGCGTTGGCGCTAGACGAGCAGAAGGAGCTTAGCGCCAATACACTTTCACAATGGGTTTCCATCTTGCTCGCGTGTACCCCGGCTTATCCGCACCCTCATCTATTGGAATGGTTGGCAACGCGATGCGGCAAGCAAGGGTGCATTCCGCTTGCAATGGAAGTGTTCTTATTCATGGCAAGCTGTCGTCTGAGCATTAAAGCTGGCTACAAGCATGAGGGAGAGGAAGAGTCCCCTCGCTTCGAACTGAATACTCCCCTCAAAGGCGAGCATTTCAACCTGAATGAAGTATGGGAAAACCAGTTGAAGCCTAACCTTGAACTCATTGCACAGCCACTGCTCTCCGGTATTGTTCGAAAACTAGAGGAAATACATTACATACGGCAAGCTTGGAATACAGGGCGTTACGATTGGGGAGACCACACGTGGGATCGCTCTGCAATAGAGCCGCATGAACAAGACCGCTATCCTGATCCAATGGATGTGCTGATTGACGCGGGCCGGGATACGCTCGAATGGCTTGCAAGCCACAAGCCAATACTACTCGAAAGTTGGATGGAGCAGCTGATTGTTTCTGAAGTGCCCTTGCTGAGACGCTTGGCCATCCACGCATCTATCGTACACCCAAACAAATCTGCGGACGAGAAGCTCACTTGGTTATTGACCCAGGTAGGGTTATACCTCCTTGCAGAACACCACGAAGTTTATCGTGCCGCGGCTCAGGCTTATCCCAAAGCAAGCAAGGGTATGCGGGAAACATTAATCAACGCGGTAATTCAGCATGAGGTTAGCGATGCCGCAGGTGTAATTATTGTGGAACGAACAGCAAGAGAACGTTTCAACTGGCTCGACTGGCTGAAGCAAGCAGACCCTGCATGCCCATTGATAGAAGAAGCATTAGCTCCGATTAGAGCAGAATATCCGCATTGGATTCCCAGGGACTATCCTGATCTAGAACACCGGGTATGCTCCGGTGAATGGGCAATGGAGAGTCCCTGGACAGTTGAGCAAATCCTCGCTCAGCCTCCATCTGAGCAGTTGGAAGACTTGTTGAGCTTTAAAGGCAGCTTCTTTGATGGCCCTAATCGTGAAGGACTGCTTTTAGTCATACAAGAAGCTTGCAAGCGATGTTCGCCGTGGGCATTCGCCCTTGATGTTGCTCTTTCCGTACGCACACAATGGGACTCCGACTTGTGGGCATCACTCATCACAGGTCTAACGGAAGCACAGCTAGAACCTGATGAATGGAAGGTCTTGCTGAAAAGCGTGGCCCGCGAGGAGCTTCAATCAAGATATGCGCGCGAGGTTGCGGACTTGCTTTGCGCTCTGATGCGTGATCAAGATCAACCAGTCATGCCAGTAGTGCTCGAGGAAGCTCAGATTGTAGCCAGCGATCTATGGCGAATACTCCCACGGGAGGATGAAGAAGACGTCGAGACAGACTGGCTTATCAGAGCAATAAATCACCCAGGCGGTATCTTGATAAAATTCTGGATAGGGGCGCTTTCCCAGAGACTCCGCGGCGAAACTTGTGAGGAATTAAGTTTGCCGGATAGCGACCTTGAGCTCTTTACCTCGGTTGTTGAGGACGGGAGCGTTGTAGGGGGGATGGGCAGAGCCGTACTGGCCAGTCAAGCGGGTTTTTTATTTCGAGTGGATGAAAAGTGGACTCGGGAACATGTCATTCCATTATTTACTTCTGGTGATTTGAGCAAATTCAAGCAGGCGTGGGACGGCTTTCTCACGTGGGGAAATTTGTACGGCTCTTTTGCAGAGGCATTAAAACCGGCGTTTCTTGCCGCGGCTACAAAGCTAAATACAGAGGCAATCGGGAATCGTCGCCGATTCGTCGAGCTCTTCGCTGTACTGGCTGCCTTCCATATAGACAATCCCGCTTCCGATCTGTTGCCCGTCCTGTTACACCACGGCTCTGCCGATGATCGAAATAGCTTCGCCTATCGCCTAGGTGTCTTGCTCCGTCATGCATCTGCACTTACGCGGCAAAGCCTGTGGGACCGCTGGATCTACGGGTATTGGAAAAACCGCTTAACGTCTACTTCAGTACCGCCGACTGAGACTGAGATGGCGACAATGCTAAATTGGCTGCCGCATTTAGATGAACTATTTCCGGCTGGTGTCAATCTTGCCGTCTCAGCGCCCCTTACTCGCCTGGAGCACTGTAATTTGGTTCATGAGTTGCGAAAGTCTGATTTGTTAACCAGGTTTCCTGCCGATATAGCAAAGCTGCTCATCTATCTGTGTCCTCTTCTGCCAGCGTATCACCAAGCAGATGTTCTTGCGATTGTTGACCGCCTTTCAGCGCTAGAAACAAGCCTAAAACGCGAGTTGGACGAATCGCTCGCACGCGCCGGATTTATCTAATCCGAACCTTTCACTTTATAGTTGGAAAGGCAGAACGTGAATGCTCGCTGCCTACGTGTTTTAAAGATAGACGTCCGTCAGAAGAGGCTGTGCAGGAGATCAAAGACTCATAGGGCTACCAATTTGTTTCTTCAGACGAATTAAAGAGGGAAATTATGGATGAGGGTGATCTGGTATTGATTCGCGCCCAAATATTGCACGACTTAGGGGATTTAGTCCCCGAGAATTATCGAACCGTAGCTGGACCAGGAATAGGAAAAGGTCGGGCGGATTGGATGCTGGGAAGAATACTTGCCAAGAAAAAATCGTTAATGACCGAACGTCAAGCTTTAGCATGCCAAATATTGCTGCTGCTGGGCTTATATCGAGTGGCTAACGATGCATTAGCTGAAAAAAAGGCACGGAGAGCTTCAGAACAGATCCCTTCAGAGAAAAAAACAGATGAAGAAACTGAACTCAGGGAATCGGGTAACAACGTGCTTTTTTTTGAGTATCAGTTACGACAATATTTGACCCTATACTCAATGCATCTACCCAAAAATAAAGGACACGCGCTTACGTCACTTATTGTCCTTGACGGCTATGAGCCAGGTTCTGTTGCGGTTAGCACGCCAAAAATTCCTCTAATTTCCTCGCCCCCTGCAAACTCAGATGAAGAACACCTTGCCGCGTTGTTTGACCCATTAACAAGGGCAGGAATAGCAGCGTTGTTTAACATGATAGACAAAGAAACATGGAAGAATTACTTCGAAAGGGCTGCGCGCAATGGGCTGATAAATGCCAGACAACAAGGTCTAACCGAGATCTGTTATAACCCTTTTCTCGTTGGGGAATGGCTTATCAAAAACAATACGAATTGCACGCGCCGCCAAATCGATCAGAAATTAGCAAATAACCTTCCACGACGCAGCAGGAGCATGAAAGAGCTCTTTACTGGAGAGAATGACACTCACCTCTATAATTAACAATTATTGCTGCAATGGAAACAACACTTCCGATGAATGGAAAAACCCAGGATTTTTTCGACTCTATCATTCATCCTTATCGCTAACATTGCGCCCTTTTACTACAGAACGAATTCGCTTCGATAACAAGGGGATTTTTTAAATACCTCTCTATCCGATAGCGCCCACTGTGCCAAATTAACTGTCGCCTGAATTCCCCATTCCTCAGCTAGCAGTAAATTTCTTCCAAAAGTTGAGAAATTCGCATCTACTGAAACTGTTTAACCAGCTGCTTACACGGCTGTTGTCAATACCTAAAATTGGCCTTGTCTTCCGAGCTATCCCTCTAAAGGTCATTCTATCCAGTCAGCTCACGTTTTCGCCATTTTACGCCAAGCCTGCCTAAATTTTAGGCAAATTTTCGCCACATTCTCGCCAAAATCCGCCATTTTCCGCCATTTTTGAAATTTCAAAAACGGTGACTGACACTGCTTCTATACCAAAGCAACACCGTTAGCGTGCTTGGTATCTCATAGGAGGCATTATGAAAACCCAATTCAAAGCAGTATTCCCACCCCTTGATGCTCCCCGCCGGCAATCCAGCTCCTCAACCCAGACCGCCCTGCTTGTGCCACAAACTACCAAGTTGGACATAGGCGATTCGCCCTGCAAAACAAGTGAGATAGTCCCAGCTTTTGAGGTCAACAACCGGGACGCAATTTATAGGATGAAGCGGGTGAAGCCGCTAACTGGTCTTTCCAGATCATCAATATATCGGCTCGAAGCTCTTGGCTTGTTTCCGAAGCGGGTAAAGCTCTCGGGGTCAGCAGTTGGATGGCGGGGCGAGGAGATACACGCGTGGATAGCGAGTCGGCCGCGTGCTAAGTCAGGAAAGGGAGAGAAATGAACACACTATTTTTGTCCTCTTTCCTGAGGCTTGTAGGAGAACTCACATCTCCCGATGTCTTGCTTCCGGGCTTATCTAGTTCTATACGCCCTACCGCTATCAGCCAATTAAACGCTACCAATCAATTTCGGAGGACCCCTAATGGATGACTTCGTTGAAGTGCCGCGGGGCAAAAGACTCCTTCAGCTGCTGGAGGAAAAGCATCAGCTGCCAGTCACAATCCTCAAATACACGTGCTGCGCATCCTGCCTCAAACCTTTCACAGCGCTTTTTCAGCCGTCTGCAGAATTGCATGTTGCACCGGATGGCCTGCGTTTACCAATACTGCATCTCTGCCAACTATGCCAAAATTGTACGGCTAAACATCGCCGCGGGGGACGAAGACAAAGGGCAGTGTTAGCTGCTGTTCGGGAATTTCTGGCAAAGGAGGTGTCATGATCAGGGCATCTTTACCCCCTGCTCTGGTCGAATTCATGCATCGACATCAGTACAGACCAGAACCGCTGAAGCCAAGCGGAGGTGGATTTTTCCGCTTTCCGGTCGGCAATAAGGTCAACGGCAATGCTAGCGGTTACGTCAAGCTTTTTCCCGATGGCAATATCGCCGTGTTTGGAGACTTCAAGTCAGGACAGCAGATCACTTGGCATGCAAAAAATCTGGAGGGCCTATTACCACCTGAGTGGAAGGCTTATCAGGTGCAGATTGAAAAGGCACGGCAGGAAGCAAAAAACGAGCGCGATCGCTTGCATGCCGAGGCGGCAGAGCGAGCATCCAAACTGTACAACATCGGCACGAATCCAAATCCTGATCACACCTATCTGGTCAGGAAAAGTATTCGTCCTCATGACAGCCTCCGGCAGCTTGGCAAACGGCTGATCATTCCCATCTATATTGACGGGAAGCTGACCAGTTTGCAATTCATCAAGGAGGATGGAAGCAAGCTGTTTCTGAAGGATGGCGAAATCTTTGGCGGATATTGTCTGCTGGGTGAACCAGCTGAGGCAGTGTGTATCGCCGAAGGCTTTGCTACTGCTTGCAGCATTCATGAAGTAACAGGTCATTCGGTGGCTGTCGCGTTCAACGCCGGTAATCTCCTGCCCGTGTCGAAGGCAATAAGAAGGCATCATCCGGAGTCAACCATTATTCTGTGCGCTGATCATGATCAATGGACTGAAGGTAATCCGGGGCTGACCAAGGCGACCCAAGCTGCGATAGCCGTCGACGCCCTATTGGCTGTGCCCAACTTCTCCCAGTGTGACATGGGGAGTCGACCTACCGACTTCAATGACCTGCACGTGCTGGTGGGGCAGGAAGCAGTACGGCACGCTTTCGCCGTGGCGCAAAAGCCTGCTCATCTTCCAGAGCCGACCTCTGATGCTCTAGAGCATTATTTAAATGAGGACTCACAGCTTGAAAGTACAGCGGGACTCCCGATTGCCGCTCCGGCGATGACAGAGGCGAATGTTGTGTCTTTGCATGAGATAGAAGCATCCGGAAGGCCGAAGGTAATAAGCAGCACAGATTTTGCCGAGATTCCTCTCCGGGACCAGCCGCAAATGGCAGAGGTGGGTTTTGTTCCCCTGATCCGAGACATCGTCACTGCCGCCTGTGATAGCAGTGAAGCCCATCCGGTTGCGGTTGCCGCAAACGCCATATCTTATTTCAGTGCGCTGATGGGGCGAGGCATTTTCCAGCCTATCGGAGACGCAGTCATACATTGCCGACCTTTCGTACTTATCGTGGGCAAGAGTGGGAAGGCGCGGAAAGGAACATCCGAAGTGACGGTCACCAAGATCTTCAAGCGTGCGGAGGTAATCATCAATGAACGAACCGGGCTCCATGATTACCTCAATGTCTATAAGGGGGCTCTCTCAACGGGTGAAGGCATTGCCATGCACATCAGGGACCCCCGTGAAGCTGATGAAAAAGGCAAAGGGGGCGATGCTGGCGTTCTTGATAAGCGGATGCTTGTGATCGAGACCGAATTTGATAATGTCTTTTCGCACGTGCGCCGTGACAATAATAATTTGTCCGCTACGATCCGTACGGTATTTGATGGTCACGATATCAAGACACTCACAAAAACAGACCCTATCAGCGCAAGCCGGCCCCATGTGTGTATTACCGGACACATCACTGGTCATGAGCTGCGTATCAGAGCTACCGAGAACGATGTGGCGAACGGGCTCTTGAACCGTTTCCTTATGGCTCATGTATATCGACCCAAGCTGGTCGCATTACCCCAGCCCACGCCGAAGGGGACTATCGAGGAACTGGGGGAGCGGGTGGCGAATATGATAGTGGTGGTAACAAATGGGGATCTGCACGCAAATAATGTGCGTGAAGTGATCCTGAGTGAGGCAGCGCGCGAACTGTGGGTTGAGCAATACAAGTGGATCAGCCGTGACCGTGAGGGCAGAGGGGGAAGCCTGCTTGCCCGCTCGGAAATGTACGCCCGGATGCTCGCGATGATTTTTGCTGCCATGGAGGGGCGTGTTGTCATCGAGCCCACAGACTTGCACGCCGCGTTTGCGTGGATCGAATATTGGAATGCGAGCATAACCTACGTCTTCAATTGTAAGGACGATGAAGGGGCTCTCGCTCCCTTTGTAACCGAGGTGCTGGAGAAGATTATTAAAAACCCTGGCCTCACGCTTACAGCCTTGCAGGGAATGTGGCTAAACAAGCGGATCAAGGAGGTGAGGAACGCGCTCGAGTTGCTGCTCAATCTTGCGCCGCCACTGATCGAACAGCGCAAGGAGGCCACAGGAGGACGACCGGTGCTGAGATATTTTCCTTATGAAAAGAAGTAAGAAAAGGTAGAAAAGCCGATTCACCGAGTACAGAGCGGAGAATTAAGGGTAAGAAAAGGGCGAAAAAAGGTGCTGAGAGAGCATGTGGATGATCGAACGACTCTTCACCTCGTGCTTAATTTACCTTTTCTTACCTTTAATAAAACATCGCAAACCCAGTAGCCATGCCTTTCTTCACTTATTTCACTTAATTCGCGTCTATACATAGAAACTTGGAAGAGAAAAAGCAGCTATGAGAACAAACTCTCACAAGGGGATAGGGGGGTCAAAACTCAAGGGCTTTTTGCCTGGAACCCGAGCGCTTAGGCAAAAAATGATGTGCGCGAAATTGAGAAAGGGGGGGTCATTATGGACGGGTTTAGCAGTTTCGATTTGAGCTGATAGAAGTGTCTGAGAAGTTACCTGGGATATCCGCGAAATCTCAAAGGGGCCATTCATTTTGTGACATTAGAGAAATGTAATCTCGGCAACAGTCATTCAAGGATATGTAGCCCTTATTCCTACTGCCGGATCTAACCTCTCGACATCCTTTACTCATGTACAGCTCATCACGCCAAGGGCTCTTCAGCCACTTACTGGCACATAATCATATATGCCGACGGGTGCGAGGTCTGAAGAGCGAACAACGCAAGGGGTAGAACGTGAGACCATACAAACTTTCTTATCCACTGTCAGCAGATTCCGTAGCTACCGCCCAAGGCTAGATTGCCTGAACCTCAGGGTAAACGTGCAGGAAAATCTCATCGCAACTGGCAATGAGACTTTGAAAAAGCTCGACAAATATATCCAACCGAGCGCTTATACACCTTGTAGGAGGCCACCTGACTAGAGCTGTGGTTAACACGAGGGCAGCTGGATATCTTCGAGCTTTATCCGGATATTAGGAGCGCCTACCCCTATTGACTCCCGTTTTGGAACCTTGCACCCCTGCTCTCTCCTACACTAGTGGGAAGCTTAGATGGCGCGGTATGACGCAAGGGGGTGATCATTGCCGGTCCGAGGAGGGCACTCCGCATGACACGCACTATGAACGGGACGAGGACTAGGGTCCCGTGCCGCGAGCAAATCTGGAGCGCTTGCGAAGCGCGGAGCGTTATCCAAAAATTTACTTCGCCAACGCTGACGGACTGACGGTGAACATGCTGCACTCAAAGCTGCGGGACATCCTCGCTTCGGCGAAAGAGTGAGGAAACTAGTGAATCCGCCTGTCCCGGGGAAACCGCCTAGCTCGGCGGCTTTACGAATGGGTTGATTCGTCTCATATCGATTATGACAAGACTGGGGATGAAAGCGTCATGCAACGCCCAAGCTCTTGTCGGCGATCTGGCTCGGTATCTAATATAGATTCGATCGATTCCCGAGTGGTCAGATCGCCATCCTCGCTGAACTCCCAATAAAGGCGCCTTGCTCCGTCTCGAGGTGAGTAAATGTTAACATTTGATCGTTCTTGCGGAAGTTCTTTGGGAGTTAGCCCAAGCAATCCCAGAACATTTCCCGAGCTCACTCGCGCCCAAATTCCGATCCAATGTACGGTCCCTTGCGAACATCGACGCGATCAGGTGTCGCTAGGGCCGTGCGGTCTTGTGCAATATTCTCCACGGTCACGCTTGTTCCAATTGAACCCAACCAGCGCAATAGGGAGAATGATTCTGAGAAATCGTTGAGCCGCATAAAATCGTGGTGATTAGTGGCTAACCAGTCTAGGAGAGGTTGATATTCTTTCTCGACATCAGGGCGGCGAAACAAACCGTCTTCAGCAGGAGTCGAACCTGTACCAGGAAGCTGACTGAACATCGCAACAGAAAAATGGCTACGCTCGCCGGCACTGGAAACAGCGGGGTTTGTGTCATTCGCAAGAGATGTCACCACCAATTTGAGCGCTTTTCCACCCTCCGACCGGAGAGAAATACGAGAGCCGCGCTCATAGTATTGCCAAGTGTCCATGTCCCGTGGTGCGATCCTCTTGAGATTTTGCGGTATCTTCCTGCCTCCGTTCATAGTTTGAGCTTCCTTTGCTAGCGCGTTGAGTTGGTTGTACCAGAAATCGATCCGAATGGTGGACCATGCTAGTTCACGCCCAAACAATGCCGGGTGGGTAACTACTCCTCGTTCCGCTGAGAGTTCTGCTATCTCCTCCATAGCGTTGTTAATATATTTTTTATCTAGCCGGTCTACGCCCTTCGAGGACAGCGAAATCAGCTCCGTCAATTTTTTTCTCGCATCCGCCTCAGCATTAGCGTCGAGATGTGGATTGTCTCCGATACCTTTGAGGGCTTGTGAGAGCTGGATAAGACGACGTTTCTCGGTTTCAGTGAGCTTTTCAATTCCTGCCATCCTTACGGCGTTGATCTTTTCCTGCTGTTTCTTTGAAGCCTCCCTCGTCACGGCACTACTTGGATCCATGCTCATTAGCACGAGGATCTCACCCTCCTGAAACACTGAGGTCGGGTTATGGCTTGAAGACAACACCGCTTGTGCGGCTCGGAAGCTGTCGGTAAAGAGGACACGTGATGCTGCGACGACGGGTGCGGAACCCGATTTTGGAGGGAAGAGGACAAACAGCCGCCCAAATCGATTGTCCATGTCGTTTGCCAACCAAATCGCGCTAGCTGGCTTCGCTTTGATATCGCTTGTTACCTTTGCACCAACTGATACACCGCGGCCGGCTGCGGGGGATACACTCGCTACGGAAAATAAACGTGAAGTACGCGGGGGCGTTGTTGAGTTCGAAAAGCGTGATGGGTTCGTTTTCGAGCTTGTGTCATTATTTCTCTTCTCGAACGTCTCATCGATGTATTTCTCATAGGAATTACGGAAATTCACTGCATCGGGATGTGATGTAAGCTTCGATTTCTCCTTAAGCCCATCCCCGCCGTTGCCGTCCAATGACGCTATCACGTCCTTCCGTTCCGATTTCTCAATCTTGCCCGGTTGCTTTGCATCCTGCGCCTCGGTCATCTGGGTCATGCGGCTCGGAAGAATGTCCTCGGCGGCTGCATAACGCTGCTGCTCAAGTGGTAAGTCGCGCGAAAGTTCTTTCATAACTTCTATGGCAGCTGGATCTATACTTAGCGACGCGCTTCGCGCCATGGCGTCCAACATAAGTGTGCGCAACGCGACTTCCGCCTTCGGCTGGGGCGTGCCGATCTTGACCAGTTTGCGTAGGGCCTCTTCAGGTGTAGTGGATTCAAGCAGAGTACGCTCAAATGCTCGCGCGTTGAAGTCTCGGGCACGGAATGTGCGCAGCGCCAATACACGCATCTGAGCGAGGCCTCGCCCCGAATAAGCCTCCGAGAGGAAGCCAATTGCCTTTTCCACCTGTTTGGGCAAGGGAGGCCCATTCAAAAGCTTTGGTATTTCAGAGACGGGGGCAAACTGGATAGGTTGTTTCCGGATATCAAGCTCATCTCCAGAAAACCGATTCTTCAGCTTCACGAAGTACGGGTCTCTACTAATGGCAGCCGAGTTACTTGCTGCGTCCTTGTAGAGGATGGCCAAGAAGCGGGCCCCTTCGCCCCGCTTTCTAGTTTCGGCGCGCCTATATAGACTTTCGATAACCGAGCTTGCCGAAAAATTGTTTATGAGGCCAACTCCCTGTTTCTGCAGAGCAGCAACTTCAGCTCCGAATCCAAGCCTGGAGAGCTCTGAGTACGTCTGTTTCCGGCTTTCGGCGAGTTGATTGCTCAGCAGCTGAATAGTTTCTTGTGCACCCACTTCGATAATTGGAGTGTCGGCTCGTACGGGGAGCGGCAGAGACAAAAGCACTATTCCCATGAGAAGAATCATTGCTAATTTCATGAGCATGGTGTTTCCTGCGGGTGTAACGGGGGTTTTAGTTTTCATATCGCGGAACTCCAGTCAGAAGTGGGTCGAGTCATGTTAGGGTTGGTAAGCCACGCGACAAAATTGCTAAGTTCTCGTGCAGTGTTGTCAGGAAGATTTCCGGGGGCGAGAGGGCCAGGCGCAAGCAGCAGTGCGGCGAGCGTACGGCGTGATTTATACCCCGCAGCGGTCAGGACGTCCCCCCAAAACGCGATGGGTGGATTCTTATCAGGGTTAATGACATCACCTAACGATACGACGCTCTGTAGAGGAGTGTGTTCAGCATCGGCGCACTGAAGAGCTAGGTCCATCGAAAGCTTGAAATGCCGGCGAGCTGCGTCTGGCTCCTGCAACCGCGCAGCGAATAATTCGATCACGAAAAATGGGATTTCGAATGCGCGAACCATAGGATCCACAGGTATTGCTCGCAAGGTTGCACGGACCACGTCCATGTCGGCTTCTGACACTCTTGTTAGACCTCGCCGGGCGAAGACCTGGTTGATGTCTGAAACAAGCTGCCGCAGGATTTGCCATTGCGAAGCGAGCGGAGGATCGAAGTTAGCTGGCGAAAGGTTACAGTTTGCCTTTAGCTCGTTTACAGCCTGCATCAGGACTGCCACATCTACTCTTGGAGACTGAAGCTTTGAGATGTCTAGTAGCCCCAAATCTGACGGTATTTCTTCAAACGGCAGGTCATCAATAACACAGGAGACCAGTTTGCCAGCATACCGTGCCAGCACCAATTCGTGGACCAGAACTTGACGCTCCTTGCATAGGGCGCGGGAAACGCAGGCGAGCACCACGCCACAGGAACGATGCGCCTCAAGAATCTGAGTGTCCCAGTCTAGTCCAGCCACCAAACCCTTGATATCGTACTTGCGAATGAATTTTTCGTCGAAACCAAAATCGTCCGCGCCAGCACCAGGACGATCGAGCCAGAGGCTAACGCCTTCCAACGCCAAAGCCTCTACTAACGGACGTACTCTGGAGCGCTTGTCTTTCGAGGCATGACTAACGAAAACGCGACTAATCTCACTTTCCATTGTTCTTTTGATCCTTTTACGCCCGATTCCTGTGGATTACATTAAATAATGGAATATTAAGATTAGTGTACTAATCCACCTTGCGCCACTGGGACAGACGAAAATGACAACGCGTCCACAAAGCTCTACGAACTCTGTGCAGCCGTAGATGGCTTTCGATAATGCAACGCGTAAATTGCTATCTGACTGGAAACAATGGGGAGAGATGGCTACAGAATCGACCTAGACTAAAGCCTTCGTGTCAACACTTTTTACGTATAGAAATAGAACACGTCCTATACTGAACCTATCTGCTTCTTTATCTAAAACTAAAACAAGAATTTCCTCCGTTCCTTGAGCCCATATGAAACCGCACGCCTTCGTTGCCATGCCCTTCGGTTCCAAGCCCGGTCCTGACGGTCAACTGATCGACTTCAATGCCGTATATTCGGACTATATCTATCCTGCTTTAGAAGCTGCGGGACTGGAAACCTTCCGTGCTGATGAGGAGCAGCGCGCTGGTGATATCATCAGCGATATGTTCCAGGAACTGCTGATTGCCGACCTGGTTATTGCAGACCTCACGATTGACAATCCCAACGTCTGGTATGAACTAGGGATACGGCATGCCCTGCGCGCACGTGGCCTCGTATTGGTTTGCGGGGGTCTCTGCCCAGCTTTTGATCTCTACACCCAGCGCAAGCTGCGCTATAGCCTTTCAAACGGCAAACCCGACCTCGCGACACTGGAAAGCGATCGCCAGCGTCTGACCGATATGGTCAAGGCAACCATGGCTTCATGGCACGAGCGCAAGGAAAGCCCGGTTTATCATTTATTGCCCAACCTGCAGGAGCCGGACTGGAAGTCGTTGCGTGTAGGAGACGTACGGGAATTCTGGCAGCAGCACGATGCTTGGGAGAACCGCGTTTCCCTGGCTTGCTCGACCCGTCATATCGGCGATCTGCTGTTGCTGGCAGATGAAGCGCCAGTGGCGGCCTTTCGCGCTGAGGCCAGGATCAAGGCCGGAGAAGCTCTGCGCAAGGGGGGACGTTTTTGTTTTGCTCTCGAGCAACTGGAACGCGGTCTTTCGGTTGAGCCGGACAACCTCAATGGTCTTCGGGAAAAAGGCATGTGCCTGCAACGGCTAGCCCTGGCCAAAGAACCCGGCCATTCGCTGGATCGGGCACGGTTGCATTACCAAGGGGTATTAAAGAACCATCCTCGTGACGCTGAAACCTGGGCACTGCTTGGCCGGGTAGACAAGGATGCCTGGATCGCAAAATGGCACCGACGGGGAAGTACACCAGAACAGATGTCTGAAGATGCCGCATATGAGGATGCCCTGCTCCGTGCTGCCATCGAAAGTTATGCCAGCGGCTTCAGACACGATCCTCGCCACTATTTTTCCGGGATCAATGCCCTCACCCTGATGCATCTTTACCAGCATCTTACCAGCGATGCGCGCTACGAGAATATGGCACGCATCATGGCAGGCGCAGTACGCTTTGCCGCTGAATGCGAGACTGACGCAAGCAATATATATTGGGCCAAGGCAACCTTAGGTGATCTTGAAGTACTGGATGGTACTCCCGCTAATGTCAAAGCAGCTTACAAGGAGGCGCTCACCCGTAGCGGCAACAACTGGTTCTACGTCGACTCGCCTTATGCGCAATTGCGCCTGCTGAACGACCTCGGCTTTCGTCCGGATACGGTTGCTGCGGGAATGGCCGTCTTTGAACGCGCGTTGAATGAACTCGACGAACCTGAAAAGAAATGGGAGCCGCGCCAGGTGCTGCTTTTCAGCGGTCATAGGATTGACGAGCCTGACCGCGCTAACTCCCGGTTTCCAGAGAGCAAAGCCGAAACAGCAGCACAAAAGATCGGTGAAGCGCTGGATGAATTAGGGGCAGGTGCGGATGACCTCGCCCTTGCCCAAGGAGCAAGCGGCGGGGATATCCTATTTTTGGAAGCATGCAAGAAGCGCGGGGTGCGCCTGCAGCTCCTGTTGCCTTTTCCGGAACCCACATTCATTCAAAAATCCATTCTTCCCTCCGACAAAGGCGAGCAATGGCGGCAGCGCTACTATGCGCTCATCTCTACCCTAAAATTCCCACCACGGATCCTCCCGGATGAGCTCGGACCGGCACCCAAGGGTGTGGATACTTATGAGCGCTGCAATCTTTGGTTGCTCTACACTGCCCTCTCTTACGGCATCAAGAAGGTCCAATTCATTTGCCTCTGGGACGGCAACAAAGGGGACGGGCGGGGTGGTACAGCTCATATGTATGAAGAGGTTCAACGTAGAACCGGGCAAGTGACCTGGATCAAAACGAAAGATCTGGGATAGCGCCATGGCCAGAATTTTTCTGAGCCATTCCAGCCAGAATAATCGGGAGGCACTCGCCATGAAAGTATGGCTGGAATCCCAGGGGTGGAAGGATGAAGTATTTCTGGATTTCGATCCAGAAACCGGAATCAAAATCGGGGAGCGCTGGAAAGAGAGGCTATCAAAAGCCCACAGCCGAAGCGAGGCTTTTCTCTTTTTAACTTCACCGGCGTACAGCGCCAGCCAGCGAGATCGAATCAGGCTTGCTGGCCATGCTGATAGATAAGCGGGGTACTTTGAAGATCATGGCTGCGGATGCGCCGGTAAAAGCCGTGGCCTTCAGTCCGGATGGCCGCCGCATCGTCTCGGGCAGTAGGGACAGCACCTTACGCCTGTGGGACGCGAGAACCGGCCAGCCCATAGCTGAGCCCCTGCGCGGCCATACGGGATCAGTTTTCAGTGTAGCCTTCAACCCGGATGGTAGCCGCATCGTCTCCGGCAGTATGGACAGGACCCTGCGCCTGTGGGACGCAAAGACCGGCCACCCCATAACTGAGCCCCTGTGCGGGCATGAGAGTGCAGTGACGAGCGTGACCTTCAGCCCGGATGGCAGCCGCATCATCTCCGGCAGTAGGGACAACACCCTGCGCCTGTGGAACGCGAACACCGGTCAAGCCATCGGAGAGCCCCTGCGCGGCCATGCGAATATTGTAACCAGTGTGGCCTTCAGCTCGGATGGCAGTCGCATCGTCTCCAGCAGTGGGGACAACACGCTGCGCCTGTGGTATGCGAACACCGGCCAGCCCCTCGGCGAGCCCCTGCGCGGCCATGAGGGTCGGGTATGGAGCGTGGCCTTCAGCCCGGATAGCAGCCGCATCGTCTCCGGCAGTGACGACAGCACCTTACGCCTGTGGCCGGGGCCAAAGGTCTGGCCTGATGAGCTATGCAAAAAACTCACCCGCAACATGAGCCGTAAGGAATGGCGAAAATGGGTATCCCCTGACATTCCCTACGTAGAGCAATGTCCGGGCCTGCCAATCCCTTCGGATGAATCGCAGCCTCAAGCGCGGGCTACGCTTTGAAAGAATAAATTTCGGCATAATATCCCTGACTGCCGTGCAGTTTTAAAGCTGTGTCGTTTCATCGCATGACTTGAATAAGCTTTCAACAAACCATAGGAGAGCGCCATGAATACTATCACCCCCGCATCTGCCCATCATTTCCTGAACAACGTAGAGCTTCCCGAGTCCTCGTCTGGTTTTGAAGCCATCGACCGCGGTCCTGTCATCGACTTCGATGCACAGAAGAACCAGGCGATGGTGGTTGCCTCCGACATCGTCTCCTTTGTAAAGGGCGTCTCAGCGGAGCGACGGCAGGACATCGCCAACTGTAGCCTGCTTGCCCAGCTTGCCGCCAACAAGAAAGTGCCTGACAAGACCCGCATCATCGACTGGTACAAAGCCTATTTCGATGTGCTGGAAAATCTTGGGTGGGTCCTCCAAGACAAAGGTTTCTCCTCCTACAAAGAGCACGCCGACGGCCTGGAAGCGCATGAAGCGATCATTAAGGTCGCTACCGTCCTCCTGGGGCCGGCCCCCACGGCGCTTGCCTTGGTGGTGTCCACCCTGGAAGCGATGAAATCCATGGATCCGAACAAACCCTGGATCACGCTCTTCGACCGTGAAAGCAAAACTCTCAATACTGCCCACTTCCAGGTCTCGCTGGCTCAGCCGGGGGAAAATGACGACTTCTTCATTACGATGATGGCCTTTACCTTGAAGGCGGAATCGATCCTGACCCAGGTTCTGTTCTTCAAGATCCGGAAGGACCGTGTGGAACTGGAGAACTGCTCCGGGAAGGTCACCGTCAACGATACGGTGCTGGAGAGCATCCGCGACAAGATCAAGGACAAGATCAAAGCCTATACTAATGAATACATAGCTGCGCTGCCGGATCTTTGAGCGCTGCTCTTAAAGGAAAAATGCAAACAACATAGAAAATACAAATAATGTAGCGCTGCACAAAAAACTCCTCAACATGGACGCCGCCGAATTTCTAACTGAACTCGCCCTGGCGCTGCGCGAATATCGTTACCTCGACATTCGCGACCTCACCGATCGCATCGACCCTTCAGGCTTTACGCTTTCCCAGATCAAGAAGACGCTCGCCTTGATGCGCCGAAAGCGGCGTTTTGCCGACATGGAGCGCGTCGCTAGCATATTTATCGCCTCCGGGCATTCACATCCAGTCATCCGCCGACAATGGGCGCAGGCGCTGCTCGACCAGAATCGCATCACGCAGGCCCTGCGGGCGCTCGAAGATCTCTCGGCAAAACACGGCAACGATCCGGTCGAGGGCCCGGAAATACGGGGCCTAATTGGCCGGGCGTACAAGCAGCAGTACATCAATCAGCACCATCCCGAAGATCTTCGTAGTGCCATCTCGGCTTACTCACTGGATTGGCAGAATCGCACCGGCGACTACCGCTGGCAGGGAATCAATATTGCAGCACTTGCCGCCCGTGCCCAGCGCGATAACATACAACTGGCCTACGACCTCGACCCCGCTAAGATTGCCGGGGAAATCTTCGCCGACATTGACGATCAGGGAGTGGGCGGCATATGGGATTATGCGACTGCAATGGAAGCGTGCGTTGCGCGAGGAAACAAAGACGCTGCACTCGTTTGTATCTCGAAGTACCTCCACCATCCAGATGCAGATGCATTCGAGCTGGGCAGCACGCTACGACAACTGAAGGAAGTCTGGCAGCTTGAAAAAACGCCGCTGGGACAAGTGCTGCTTCCGCCACTCGAGTTTGCCGCACTGCAGAAAGAGGGAGCCACTGTGGAACAGCCTCTTCAGCCGAAGGGAGAACTGAAAACCGAAGGGTTCGAAGCCGTGTGGGGGGATGAGAATATCGTCTACCTGCAATGGCTCGACAGTCTGTACGAGCGCTGTAATGCCATTGCCCGCATCAGCAATGGTACAACCGGTAGACCGGAAGGAACTGGCTTCCTGGTCGCAGGCGGCCTGCTCAACCCTGTTTGGGCTGGCAGGATCGTGCTGCTCACCAATTCGCACGTCATCAGTCAGGACCCTGCCGATCGGGCTCCCTTGCGGCCCCAGCAAGCTGTGGCCGAATTCACGCGGCTTCCCGGCCGGCCCAAGATCAAGCTGGGTGAACTGCTCTTCAGCTCGCCGCGTTTTGCACTCGATGTCAGCATCCTCGCGATCGACATGCCGGGCACCTGCTACACGCTTGCTCCCTGTGCAGATTTGCCCAAGATCGATCCCGCAAAGGTTGCTGAGCAGCGCATCTATGTCATCGGGCATCCAGGCGGGCAAGAATTAGCCGTGTCGCTCTACGACAACAGCCTAGCGGAATACGAAAAGCATTACATCCGCTATCGCAGTCCCACGATCGGCGGCAATTCCGGATCGCCGGTCTTCACGCGCCAGCTCGACTCCATCGCGCTGCACCACCGCGCCATCGAGGAAAAGAAGCTCAACGAAGGCATTGTGCTGAACGAGATCCGGATTGCGATCCTGAGCCAGCCGGTTTCCGCAGTCTAGCTGGAAACGCCATGTCCAACCTGTTCCTGAGTCATTCCAGAGTAGATGAACTTCAGGCGGTTACCATCAAGGAATGGTTCCTGGGCAAGGGATGGGACGTGTTCCTGGACTTCGATTGGGGGGCCTGAAAGCTAAATGTTGCACAGGAAGAAATGCTATTTGAGTCAGAGCAAATAATTTTAGCTTGTATTATAAAAACACATCTTGACTCATCTAATTATAAAGGCAACTTATGACCAATTTGCCTGAGTTTCGGATTTATCTTTCTTCAACAATAGAAGATCTCAAGGAGGAAAGAGACGTTGCAATCAATGTTCTTCGGCGCCATGGTTTAGTGATGGATAGCTATAGGGCAAGCGAAAAAAAGACGGTAGCGACCTGCATCAGCGATGTTCATCAATGCAATCTATATATCGGCATAATAGGTAGGCGTTACGGATGGGTTCCGGATGGGGAACATGATAAAAATGCCAAATCCATAACTGAGCTCGAATACGAGGCGTGTAGAACAGAAGGCAGAAATATTCCTCGTCTGATTTATTTAAAAAAGGGTGGATTTTCTGAGGAGCACATAGATGCTATCAAACATCAGAAAACAGCAGAGCGCATAGAGAGTTTTAGAGACCGGTGTAAGCGAGAACAGCAATCTTATGAATTCAGTAACAGCAACGAACTCCAGCTTCGATTGACTGAAGAGGTTATAAGTGCCCGAACACGATTTCATCGAGATCAAGCGCCCGGACAACCGATATTCGATCCACGCAAGCACTGGAATTGCGCCTTGCGGCCCGTAACGATATTAAGTCTACGAGGCTCAGATGATGATATACGTGATCAGATCATTAAACATGCTCCAACTTTTTTTTCTATAGCCGAGTTAAGTTCTCCAGGCAATGATATCGCATGGCAACTTGACCAGGGATTGCAGGCAGGACAGCTTTGTTGCTTGCTCGTAACACCAACGTCACTGCCGCGTATGACAACTTTAGAAGGCTCGCCTCGATTTGGCCGGGTAATAAACATTTTGCGCCAGCGGCAAGGCCTCGCGGTTTTACTCTGTCTAGACATTGATCCTCAACATTTGCCACCTGAATGGCAACCTCTAAACTCCATCTCTATGAACTCCGGACAGTTGAGTCAATTTCCATTAGCAGCGGTAAAGCAAATTTGCGATGAGTTCCGCAGCCTGGCGACAGTAACTAATGAACCGCGACTTGCACTTCCATGTATCGTAATTGCTCCGACCTTAGACGAGGCCGAGAGCTTAGTCAAAGCTGAGCCTGATCTGATCATGCGTTTCGACGAGGAGGAAAGGGATCAGCGGTTGAGGCAATTTAAGCAGCTTGCCAGTGCAGCCAGTGCTCTTCACAACGACTGGCCGCGTGGAATGTATGGAAATGCACGCGTTCACTGGCGGTGCTTCGGCTCCTCGTTTCGAACAGTTCAGCAGTTAATTCAAGATGTAGTCAATGACATTAATAAGGCATCGCGTGGCTCACGTGAACGACAACTCCTGCATGATGCGGAAATAATCGTACGGCATTACAGCTTGGATGAGTATTTGGACGACATGGAGGGTTCGAAACGCGTGATCCTGAGTTTACGAGACAAAGGATGCCTCTTTATGGTTGACGAACTCGCTTTACTGCACCCGCGCCTACGGGAGGCCAGCAGAATTTTACTGGCGACGTCCCGAAGTGCGATTGTTTCAATCAGTCCCTGCGACCCCGCACATCTGTCCACTCATAGATTACTCGGCGAATTTTCATTTCTTCACATTGGATCGATCGTAAGCCGATTTAAAGCGGAACAGGACCCTCAGTGCGAGCTGGCACTCAACAACGAGGAACGCGTTTGCCGTTGGCTACGTGTAGCGATTCCGCGGCTGATCATCGAAGCGGACGGATTCTCCAGTCAGCCGAACTTGGTAAACAAAATTGATGAGTTATTGGGGTAATAGTAAACGATACCCCCTGCGATGATAATTACGTTTTATAGCTATAAAGGCGGTGTAGGGCGGTCAATGGCGCTGGCTGCCGTTGCCCACTTGCTTGCCCGCCGGGGCATGAGAGTTTTAGCCGTCGATTTTGATCTGGAAGCGCCAGGACTCGAACGCTATTTTTTCGATAATGAACGCAGCCGTTTGAAACGCGGCGAGTTGGGGCTGATGGATCTGTTACAAGACTACCGGCGTGCCCTTTCGGATGAGGCAGAATTTGAAAATCCGGCTTTCAAAAGGCTTGACCGTTTCATTTCGCCAGCTATTGTTGCAGCAAGCTCTCGTGGGGGACGTGTTGATCTACTGACAGCAGGGCAACGGGAACCAGTAGGAAAGATACGGGACTACGCGCTTGCGGTGCGTAGCTTTGATTGGCAGGATTTTTTCTACAACTGGAAGGGAGATATTTTTTTTCAATGGCTGCGGGGACAGTGGACAGAATCGGAGCAAGGCTACGATGTTGTTCTGGTTGACAGTCGTACTGGCGTAACCGAGATGGGGGGGGTGTGTGCTTATCAGTTAGCCGATGTCGCAGTCCTCATGTGCGCCCCCAACTATCAAAATCTGGAAGGGACCCGGGATGTCGCCCGGGATTTTTTGTCGGACAGTGTACTGGGCCTCAGATACGGACGGAAGCTTGATATTTTAGCTATTCCTGCCCGCGTGGCTGACAATCATCCAATGCGAGACAAGTTCTTGGCAGCATTCGAGCGTGAGCTTGGATCAGAAGGCTTACCCCTTGCACTGGCCGAAATTGGTATCGGTTACCGGAATCTGATCCTGCCATATCTACCCGAGTTTGCCGTTGAAGAGCAGCTGGTTGGCGATGATTTTGTGAATGCGGACCGGACGTCAGCAGTTAGTGGAGCTTTTGAACGACTGGCCGATGCCTTGGTTCTTCTTGCAAATGCTGGCGACCCGCTCTACAGGCTTCGCAATGAAGCCCTTGCCCGGTTACGCGGCCAAGTAAGTCCTGAAATAACTCTGCTCCATGCAGACGTTTCTCGCGCAACCTCCGGATTCGATTTCTTTATTGATTATGGACAGAGCGATAGGGATGTGGCGTTGTTCTTGTCTCGGGAGCTTGAAACGCGGGGAATGAAAGTGTTTATCGATGCCTCTCTGAACATGGGAGCTCTTTGGTCGGAGGAAATCGAACGAGCACTGGATTACAGTGCCCACGTTCTCGTTTGTTTTGGTCATTCATCGGACTCCCCTTGGCGAGCCAAGCTGCTGAATTTCGTTAGACGTAGCGATAAAAAACAGATTATTCCCATATTTCTGCCGGGCGCCCAGTTGTCAGCCCTTCAATCGTACGGCCTAGATAATTACGTAGGGATAAATTTTCGGGAAGAAATACATGAAGATGGTCTTCGTGAAATTATATTGCTCGCAAAGCGTACAGTAGCGGCCAACAAGCTTGGCAACGGGATGGACATAAACATTCAGTGCCCCTATCCCGGCGAACATGCCTATTTGGAAGATGACACTCGCTTTTTTTATGGCCGCGATGAGGAGATCGGGGTTTTAATCGCGGCGCTTGAGATGCACCCAGTCGTACTGTTAGAAGGCGCTGCAAAGACAGGAAAAACATCTCTAATTTATGGCGGAGTATTACCACGGTTAAGGTTGGGATCTTCCAGTCAAAAATCTATTCAGCTCGATGCCGATACCGAGGAATTTCTCGCATCGCCAGCTTTGAGTTTCGACACGGCTATTTCAGGGAAAGACCCGGCTAAATCGAGAACTTTAGTCATTATCGATAATATCGATAGTTTTACTGAAACGCCTATTTCATCCTTCGCCCTTCGTTTAAAAAAAATTCAATCCCTGTTAACTCTTACCACATCCTCCTTGCGGGTGCTCCTAGTATGGCGGGGTGTGCTGCATGACGAAGAATATGATTCGGTTCTTCAATCATGGCAAAGGCAAGGTTGTCACAGGGTCATACTTGAAAAACTGGAAGGCGAATCCTTGCGTCGGGCGATTGAACAGCCGGCCCGCGAGGCTGGACATCTTCTAGAAAACGGCCTGACTGAAAGATTAATTGAAAGCGCAGGGGATGCCAAAAATGCGGTCTTTCAAATCCAAATCACCCTTGTTTTGTTGTGGAATGAACGCCGCCGTGGTTGGCTGACAAACAAAAGTTTGGATGCCCTTGGTCATCTTCGAGGTGTTTTCCAAAGGCACATCGATAATGTGTTGGCCTCGTTTAACGAAATAGATAGAGCAGCTGTAAAGGTACTCTTCAAAAACCTGACCAAATTGGACGAGCGCCTGGAATTAGTCGCTCAATCGCAGGTGTGGTCGGAAGCGGAAACAATACCGGCAATTGTGGCAACTGATGCTGAGAGACTCCGCGATTTATTAGCGATGAGGGGTCTAATCGATATCTGGCGGAAACGTCCCCAAGGCGAATCAGCGCCTACAAGCAGTGGCATTTGGATCGCCCTCGCCAGCCCCAATCCTATGCATTATTTCGGGAATGGGGATTCAATTCCTGATGCATATTTCTTCATGTGGCGCAGCCAACTTGCCACCTATGTGGTTAAGTGGAGAACCAATCAAGAAGACAGAGACATCTTACTTACGGGAAATCTTCTAACCGAAGCGGAACATTGGTTTGATATCCGAAAAAGTGAGATTACCGAAATCGAGAGAAAATTTATCGAGCGGTCGCGCTTGCATGCTAATTCTATTGCATACTTGGAGCGCCAAAAAATCGAAGAAAAGCAACGTGTTTTAGAAAAACTTGCACAGGCTAAGCAGCAGGTGGCTGAAACTGAGCTGATAGCTGCAAAGCAAAGGGAAGAGGCAGCAAAGGCGCTGGCAGCAGAGCAAACACGAGCTACAGAACGATTGTTAAGGCGCAAACGCCAACTGCAGTCGGCGATTGGCGTTGTGTTGGTTGCTCTCATATATGCTATTTATGCCTTTTTTGATGCAAAGGAGCAACAAATAAAGGCGGAGATGGCACAAATGCAAACAAATGGTCTTAGGCTTGCTGTAGAAAGCCAGGCGATAGCAAACGGTTTGCAGGCAGGTGGTGACGAGCGGGCAATCCTGCAATTAGTTGCCGCATGGCGCATGACGCCAATCAAAGAAGTAGAATCCGGACTGCTAACCATGTTGATAAGCAAACGGGACACGAAAAAGATCATGGCTGCAGATGCGCCAATCATAGCCGTTGCCTTCAGCCCGGACGGCAGCCGCATCGTCTCCGGCAGTGTGCACAGTACCCTGCGCCTGTGGGACGCCAAGACCGGCCAGCCCATCGGCGGACTCCTCCGCGGCCATGAGGCTTGGGTAGAAAGCGTTGCCTTCAGTCCGGACGGCAGCCGCATCGTCTCCGGCAGTGTGGACAGGACTGTGCGCCTGTGGGACGCGCAGACCGGCCAGCCCATCGGCGAGCCCCTGCGCGGACATGAGGCTGAGGTAGAAAGCGTGGCCTTCAGCCCGGATGGCAGCCGCATCGTCTCCGGCAGTGAGGACAGGACGCTGCGCCTGTGGGACGCCAAGACCGGCCAGCCCATCGGCGAGCCTCTGCGCGGCCATGGGGGCCCAGTATTCAGTGTGGCCTTCAGCCCGGATGGGAGCCGCATCGTCTCCGGTAGTTTGGACGGGACTTTGCGCCTGTGGGATGCGAAGACCGGCCAGCCCATCGGCGAGCCCCTGCGCGGACATGAGGCTGAGGTAGAAAGCGTGGCCTTCAGCCCCGATGGCAGCCGCATAGTCTCGGGCAGTAGGGACAGGGCTCTGCGCCTGTGGGACGCGAAGACCGGCCAGTCCATCGGCGGGCCCCTGCGCGGACATGAGGCTTGGGTAGAAAGCGTGGCCTTCAGCCCCGATGGCAGCCGCATCGTCTCGGGCAGTAGGGACAGGACTGTGCGCCTGTGGGATGCGAAGACCGGCCAGCCCATCGGCGGGCCCCTGCGCGCACATGGGGGTATAGTAACAAGCGTTGCCTTCAGCCCGGACGGCAGCTACATTGTCTCCGGCAATGAGGACAAGACCCTGCGCCTGTGGGAGGCGAAGACCGGCCAGCCCATCGGTGAGCCCCTGCGGGGACATGAGGCTGGGGTAGAAAGCGTGGCCTTCAGCCCGGATGGCAGCTACATTGTCTCCGGCAATGAGGACAAGACCCTGCGCCTGTGGGATGCGAAGACTGGCCAGCCCATCGGCGGGCCCCTGCGCGGACATGGGGATATAGTAACAAGCGTGGCCCTCAGCCCGGATGGCAGCCGCATCGTCTCCGGCAGTGAGGACAGGACGCTGCGCCTGTGGGACGCCAAGACCGGCCAGTCCATCGGCGGGCCCCTGCGCGGCCATGAGGGTATAGTAACAAGCGTGGCCTTCAGCCCGGACGGCAGCCACATCGTCTCCGGCAGTTGGGACAGCACCCTGCGCCTGTGGGACGCGCAGACCGGCCAACCCATCAGCGAGCCCTTGCGCGGCCATATGCATAGCGTAACGAGCGTGGCCTTCAGCCCGGATGGCAGTCGCATCGTCTCGGGCAGCGAGGACAGGACTCTGCGCCTGTGGGACGCGCAGACCGGCCAGCCCATCGGCGGGCCTCTGCGCGGCCATGAGGGTATAGTAACAAGCGTGGCCTTCAGCCCGGATGGCAGCCACATCGTCTCCGGCAGTTGGGACAGCACCCTGCGCCTGTGGGACGCGCAGACCGGCCAACCCATCAGCGAGCCCTTGCGCGGCCATATGGATAGCGTAACGAGCGTGGCCTTCAGCCCGGATGGCAGCCACATCGTCTCGGGCAGCGAGGACAGGACTGTGCGCCTGTGGGACGCGCAGACCGGCCAGCCCATCGGCGAGCCTCTGCGCGGCCATGAGGCTGGGGTAGAAAGCGTGGCCTCCAGTCCGGATGGCAGTCGCATCGTCTCGGGCAGTGGAGACAAAATTCTGCGCTTGTGGCCGGGCCCAAAGGTCTGGCCTAATGAGCTATGTAAAAAACTCATCCGTAACATGAGCCGTGAGGAATGGCGAAAATGGATCTCGCCAAATATTCCCTATGAGCAGCAATGCTTGGAGTTGATGATTCCCGCGGCGGAAGTATAAACAATACTATTGATTCAGATAACTCGAATGTTAAGAAGAAACAATCGCAAGGAGACAATATGCAAGATGCTGCTATTCAAAACGAGCAGGTGAGAAATCGTATAAAGTTATCGGGACCGAAAAAAATTCTCGCGCTTGATGGGGGCGGTATTCGTGGAATGATCACGGTCGAAATCTTGGCTGGGATCGAGAGTATATTGCGTCAGAAACTTGGCAAAAAGAACGAGGACGATTTCAGCCTTTCGCATTATTTTGATTTCGTTGCCGGTACCAGCACAGGCGCGATCATTGCCGCGTGCATTTCCGTTGGCATGAAGGTCTCCGATATCAGGGATTTTTATGTCAAAAGTGGCAGCGATATGTTTGACAAGGCATCTTTACTCAAACGAATGCGTTACAAGTATGAGGACGAAAATCTCGCCAACAAATTACGCCAAATCTTCAAACATCAGCAGACAGAGAAAGACCTTCTGCTGGGTAGCAACCAACTCAAAACTGTTCTGATGATGGTAATGCGTAATGCCACCACTGACTCTCCCTGGCCTATTTCCAATAATCCCTTTGCGATGTACAACCAGACGACGCGTCCTGACGGAAGGGTTCGGGAAAACTGCAACCTGTATCTGCCGTTGTGGCAACTGGTACGAGCAAGTACGGCCGCACCTGTATATTTTCCACCGGAAGTCGTGAAACTGGGAAAAAAGGATTTTATATTCGTCGATGGAGGGATCACCACATACAATAATCCTGCTTTCCAGGCATTCCTGATGGCCACAGTCAAGCCCTACCAAATGAACTGGGCCACCGGGGAGGATCAGATGCTCATTGTATCGATTGGAACCGGTACAAGCGCTGATGCCAATACCGATTTGGATCCCGACAAAATGAACCTACTTTATAACGCCACATCGCTTCCTTCTGCCTTGATGGCTGCTGCGCTGAATGAGCAGGATTTCCTCTGCCGGGTATTTGGGAAATGCCTGGTGGGTGATAGCTTGGACCGGGAGGTAGGGGATATGATCGGTGTTGCCGCGCCAGCCGGATCGAGTAAATTGTTTACTTATCTGCGCTATAACGCGAATTTAACTTCCGAGGGATTGAAAGACCTGGGGCTGTCAGACATCAAGCCAGAAAATGTTCAGAAACTGGATTCAGTAGAGCACATCGATGAACTTCAGTCCATTGGACAGGCAGTGGCAAAAAAGATTAAAACCGAGCACTTTGCCGGGTTTGTTTAAGCTCAATTGATGTGCCTCCGGTAGTAGCACCAAGGGCGTTCTAGTAAAGTTCTTTTAAAATTAGCTACTTTCTCTTTCGCAGCCGTTGATTTCGTTTTGCATACGGCAGTTGGCTGCAAATTCTGACGGGGTTAGGTAATTTAGTGCACTGTGAGGTCGATGCTCGTTGTAGTCGCGCCGCCAGGCTGATATCCGAATCCGTGCCTCAGCCAGGCTGATAAACCAGGATCGTTCAAGCACTCATCCCGAAAACGGCCATTGAAGCTCTCGATATAGGCATTCTGTGTCGGCTTTCCTGCCTCGATCAACTTGAGCTGAACGCCATTCTGATAAGCCCATTGAGCCAGCGCCTTGCTGCTGAATTCCGGCCCCTGGTCAGTGCGAATTGCCAGAGGCAACCTACGAAACTGTGCAGCTTGCTCCAGTACTATACGCGGGAGAGCTTAGCCATGGAGGTGGGCCAGAGCCTGAAAGGAGAGGATGTCGTGAATACGCTCAACCACATTGCAACCAGGCGTGGCTTGCCCAGCATTATCAAAGTCGACAATGGCAGCGAATTCATCTGCAGGGTTATGGACAAATGGGCCTATGAGCGCAGCATCGAACTCGACTTCAGCCGTCCAGGCAAGCCCACCGACAACGCCCAGGTGGAAAGCTTCAATGGACGGTTCCGGCAGGAGTGCCTCAACGCACACTGGTTCTTGTTTTTGGAGGACGCCAGGCGCAAGATTGACGAGTGGCGGCAGTACTATAACGAGATGTGTCCCCATTCTGCATTGCAGTGGGCAACACCCGCTGAATTCGCCCACCGGGCAAGGGAAACGCCTTGCCCGACAGGCCTGCGAAGCCGGAATTTTCCACTTTAGACCGGTACTGATTTCGGGGGCGGGTCACTCGTCATGAGCTTTAAAGTTCCAAGCTCCCACTCTTGGGCGTAGCCGTTGATAAATCCGATCTGAAGAAATAGCAGCGTTCCAAGAAGCAATTTCAAAAATCTTGTATTTATGATGTATAAGTAAGAATAAGCTTTCATGCTAATTACTCCCTTGAATATGCCGAAACTTAAGTTGTTGTCTTATTCTATAGCTTAAAAATAGAAGCTATAGAATAGTGAATAACGGAATTGACCAATTACTTATAGCCGCAATACCCTGCCCATTCTTCCATCAATACCCTCCGCTTCTCGAACAAATCTCCTCGACGATAGGCTGCTTCTGCTTTATTGCTTATTGTATGAGCAAGCGCCATCTCACATACATCTCTTGGGAAATTTGTGTATTCCGAAGCCCAGTCCCGAAAAGATGAGCGAAAACCATGCACGGTTATATCAGTTCTTCCCATACGTTCGAGTACCTTAAGCATGGCGTTATTGCTTAGAGGCTTTTCGATCTTCTGGCCTGGAAATACATAATCGCTTTGCTTGATCTTCTCCAGGTTCAAGATAATTTCCAGGGCTCTTCCCGAAAGTGGTACTCGATGCAGGTCATCCGCTTTCATGCGCGTACCTGGAATAGTCCAGATTGCAGCCTTTAGATCCAACTCTTCCCATTTTGCACCGATAACCTCACTGGTTCGTGCGGCTGTGAGAATGAGGAATTCCAGTGCTCTTGCAGCAATGCCTTCCTCTGCTCGAAGCAACCCCATAAATTCTGCCATCTGCCCGAACTGTAAAGCTGGATGATGTTTTACTCTGAGTTTCTTTTTAAGCAAAGGTAGCGCATGACTAAGATATCCTCGCCATCGGGCGGGATTATCTCCTTCTCGATAACCTCTGACTGTAGCCCAATCAAGTACAGCTTCTATACGCCCGCGTAATCGGCTAGCTGTCTCCGGTTTCTGCTCCCAGATCGGGTCTAGCACCTTCATAATCAGCTTCGTATCGACATCCTGGACGGATAACGGGCCTATGACAGGTCCGCAATAAGTCTTGATGGTATTTGTCCACTGATCGGCATGTTTTGTGTTCTTCCAGCTGGAGCGATGGGCTTTAATATAGAGAGCAGCACACTCGGAAAAAGTCATTGATCTTGCTGCTTCAAGTGACTGCTGTGTACGCTCAGCATCACGTGCTGAGATCGGATCCATTTTACGAAGCAGTAATTGCCGACATTGAACGGCGGCAGTGCGTGCATCAGCCAGGGAGACAGTATGAACTGGGCCTAACCCCATGTGCCGGTTCTTGCCGTTCAAGGTATAACGGAATATCCAGGATTTGCTGCCGGAGTCGCTTACCTGAAGATAGAGTCCAGCGCCATCACAGTAGTAACCCGGCTTTTTCTTGTTAGATACTTCTTTTGCTGATAATTTGCACGTTTGGCGTCTCATTTCTACCCCCATTTCTACCTACATTTGAGACTGGGATACTATGGGACAACCTGGAACACGTCAAGGCAAGGATTTGCAAAAACCATAAATAGAACCGGTACTTATAGGACTTGCTGAGACACCATGAAACGGTAGGTTGGCGGTCTCTCTCTCCGCCAAATTGCTTGCTTCAAACCTCCCTTAAAGGGTAAGGGTTTCGGCGGTTCTAAGTGTCCCAGTTGAACGCCTCCTCAATGATCATCCAGCGCCTAGCCATTAGCGCGCCGTGGCGTTGCAGCGGACATGTAATCAACTTGCCGTCCGACTGCACGGGATCAAGCAGCATCTTCGCGCTCGACCCGCAGCTTTGCCTCTCAATGTAGGCGGGGACAGCCTGTTAAAGTATCCGCTGATAGCCATGCCTTGCTATCCACAGCTTACCGATGTGCTGTTCCTGCGGAACACAATTGGAACTAGAATCCCGCATGAGAACGATTCAAAATGTGCTGCGCGAGCAGATAGCCAAGCTACCAAGAGTGGCCCTAAAGCCCATCTTGGAGCGAAAACTCAAAGAGCAAGAGATCGAGCTTCCGCAGGACGGCTTCGACGCTTTGGTCGATCATATTCTGAACGCCAATGGTGAGGATTTCCATTGGAACGACGGGAATACGGAGACACCGAACGATTACCGAAATCTGAAGCTTGTCTTTGATGAAAACGATGGGAAAGAGATTCAGAAGTTCATCGTTCGCATATCCGAGGCAATGCCGGAAGTTATCCAGGAGACGATCGCCAAGGGTGGTGCACAGCTCTTTTCCGCACTGAGAGCGAGTTGGGAGGTTTATGAAGCTATCCAGCGCTACGAGTGCGAGGAGTTTCAGGCTCGACTGGAAGAGAGATGGGGCGAGGGGCTGTCGCTTCTCAGAATGCTGCTGCAATCGATACGCGAGATAGGCGCAGACGTTCATCGGCGGCATCGCAAGTCGAAATCGAAGAAGTACGTGCACAGGCGTTTTGTCCTTGGCAGGCTTCATGTCCGCGCATGTCAAGTCGCGGACGAGATCATAACGCTAATGGAGAACGGTTTTGCCGACGGCGCGATAGCTCGCTGGCGGACACTCCACGAAATAGGCGTCATTGCCACTATCATTGAGGATGGGGACGAAGAGTTAGCTCGTCGCTATATCGATCACGATATTGTTGAGGTGAAGAAACAGGCGGACGATTACGATGAAAAGCAGGTTCCTCTTGGCTATGAGCCAATAGCGCCGAGAGAGCGCAAGCGCATCGAAGAGGCCTACGCCGAAGCTATTCAGCGCTACAGTCCGAGCTTCCGCCACGAATATGGCTGGGCCGCCGAACACCTCAAAGACAAGAGGCCAGATTTTAAAAAGCTCCAAGCGGCTGCCGATCAGTCCGGTATGAACACATACTACAAACTCGCCAACTTCAACATACATGCAGGGGCGCGAGCAATGTTCTTCAGGCTTACCGATATGGGCTCCAATATTCCTATCGCCGGGAGGAGTAACGCCGGACTTGTAGAGCCAGGGCAGAACACCGCTTACCCGATGGTCAGGATTACAGGCGCACTTATCGGGCGGCCAAAAGACTTGGATCGGATGGTTGAAATGAGCTGCCTCGTTGCCATGCGTGACGCCATTCCCACTGCCTTCCACAAGGCCGACCGAAAGCTCAGAAGGGACGAAACAACGCGGCAGCGTGAACAAACCAAACGTCGAGCCAAGCGTTCATAGATTGCGCTTAAGTCCCGATTAGAGGCTTTAGGTTAACCGTGGGTGGAAATCCGACAGGTGCTGAGGACCGAGTGCTTGATAGACCTCGCTCCCGAGTGGTAGTGTGTGAGCAAAAGCAGCTTTCTTTGAAACTTGATGCCAAATGAAGTTTTCCCCGATTGGCGTGGATAGCTCGTGGATAGCTCTGTTGATAACTCGCTAAGCTCGTGTCTGGGCTTGAGTTTTCTGCACTGATCAAGATTGTGGCAGGAGAATCAGCTTTTATTGGTTGCCTTCCAATTCCGCACCCCGCCGCCGTTCCCGCTTCTAGAGAGTTTCCTGAGGAGACTGTCCCCGCAATTACACCAACTACACCTCACCCACCTGAACCGCTACCTGTAAGATTTTACAGCTACTCCTCGCTTCCATTTGGTTATCTAATCCTGATTCTTCGCGGCCATGCCAAATGCCTGAGCGGGACGAGACAGGAGGCTGAAACGCATGGCTGAAAGAAAGGTTCTTTCGGAAAGTTTCTTTTAACCTCCCGTCGCTTCTCATTTCCGGGAAATTGCGTGCCTGTGCTCGCCATCCCGTCAAGCTTTATCCATCCGACTTTATCCGTTCAGCTTTATCCAGAATCGATAACCATAAACAGGGTTTAATCCATGCAGCCAAAATTGTTCTCATCCACCATGTCCCGGCGCACATTCCTGAAAGCTGCGGCGGCGAGCACCGCCGCTATCGGCGCTTCTGTCCTGCCTTTCGGAGCCCAGGCGCAAGGGAAAGCGAAGTATCGGCGTTTGAATGTTCTGAACCCTGGGGCAAAGCGCGCCATCGAAAGCTACAAGAGGGCTATCGCCAGGATGCTCAAGCTCCCGCCGGAGGACCCGCGCAACTGGTATCGCATCGCGCTCACTCACACGATGGATTGCCCGCACGGGAACTGGTGCCGGAGCTCGATGGAAAAACAACGAAGGCCGTCTCCCTGCAAACATTGCTGGATGCGCTGGCCCCTCGCGATTTCCTCACGTTTGCCAGCCCCAAGACCCTCGGTCACAGTGCCCTCACCGGATTTGGCGTGCTGGAAGGACAGCCGCACAACAGGGTGCACAATTGCGTCGGCGGCATCTTTACCGATCCCAAAGGCAACACCACCAACAACGGCGGCTTCATGCAGGCCAATCTATCGCCTGTCGACCCGCTTTTTTTCCTGCACCATGCGAATATCGATCGGCTTTGGGACGTATGGACCCGCAAGCAGTTGGCGAGGGGATATCCTGCCTTGCCCGAAGGCGCGGATTTAGACGCCTGGTCGAGAGAACCGTTTCTGTTCTTTGTCGATGCAAAGGGAAAGCCGGTGAAGAAAAGAACTGCCGGGGACTACGCGGCTATCGGGGATTTCAATTACGATTACGAGCCCGGCTCCGGTGAGGAAGTGGTTGCGCCTCCCATGTTCGCCTCACTGATGCGCACAGCCGTACCCTCCGAGAGCACCCGGGCTCAGATCAGCCGTTCCGTGGTGAGTGGAGAGCAGGCGGCAAGCGCTATCGTGACACTTCCGTCTCCGCTGCTTGGCCTGCGTGCACAGGCGGAAGCGCCGCAATTGTATGCAAAGATCACCTTGGCGCTGCCGCCGCTGGCGCACCATCATGATTTTGCCGTAATGGTGGATGATGGGAACAGTCGAACGGACCCATCCAGTCCTCACTACGTCGGCACCCTCTCGATGTTCGGTCATCACACCATACAGGCCCCCGTTACCTTTACCGTGCCTTTATCGGGCACGATCGAGGCAATGCGGCAGAACGCGCAGCTTGCAGACAGCGGGGCGTTGAATATCCGGATTGTTTCGGAGCGAATGGTAAAACTGGGAGTACAGATGGCGGGACATGCCCCTGGCACGGAACCGAAAGCGGAGGTACTTTCCGTCGTTGTGGAGGCGCATTGATTGCTGCGAAATGTAGAGGGCAGCTACGCTTCGCCACGGTAATTGCCGTTCTGATATTCTCGTCCATACTGGGAAATGGCGCTTTTGCGCAGGGCGAGACGCAACAGGGCGTGATCGAACTCACGCTTCCGCGCCCGGTTTCCGGCAATGAAAAGGTCTGGGTTGAAGTCCGTACGCGCGCGCTTCCCAAACAGGCGGAAATCCGCGTCACTGCGCCGGATGGAACCCTGTTCGGCACGATATCGCCGTACGGAGCACCAGGAACACTACACCATGAAGCAGCAACTGCAACCTACACCATTCCTCTTCCCCCGAGCGCGATCTCGGATGGCCACGTAGAGTTGTGCCTGGAAGTGGATGAACCGGACAAGCCGCCACGCGCTCCATGGCCGGTTGAGGTGGAAAGCCTCAATCTGGTTTATGTGCCGGTCAGCGACTGAACCGGCTATTCCTGCATCGACTAGGCAACGAGCAATATCCCTTATTCACTTTGCTGCGGATAGATTTCGCAGTAGCCGCAGATCGCTCTTGAGGTTTTCCGGTTGACCTATCCGGATTCTGCGGAAATCAGGGTGTGCCGGGTTGAGCAGCAGGTTTCGCTCAGCGGGAATTACAACACTGGGAACGTCCATCACGCAGTATCTGGCATCACGCAGCCACCGGCTGCCGATTTCCTCGAGGTTTCTACGGCTCTCGAGAGTTCGCCAGTTCTCAGGGAGCTGTTCGGCATCGATTTCCAGTCTGGGGATATCACCAGGAATTTCCGCGGGAATCAGGAGATAATTAGCGCGCAGCGGCTCGTCCTGAACGAGCATTTCGAGAAAGGCGAGTGACCTGCTCTGCGCCGTGTACACTACCGGCTCGCCCTTGCGATTCCAGCGGCCGCCGAACAACCGCGCACCCTCGCCGGAAAATGCGGAAGCGGCGAAGCGGCGTGTGACGATACGCCACACCGTCAACTTCAAGTGAAAATACCGTGCTCGATCCGGCCAAGAATAGTCATCACTGAATCGGCGCCAAGATCAGTATCCAGCATGGACAGGGGGGTGGCTCCGCCCAAGCTGGCGTTGGGCGACTTGATCCAGTCCAGCGCCAGGGATCCGTCCTCAAACACCTCGCCGGCACGTTCAACAACCCGCGCCAGGCGCAGCAATTTGCCGGATTCCTCACAGTTGAGCACTCCTTCCTTCTTTCGCCGCACCAGCGTGCGCTCCGGGATATCCAGGGCGCGGGAGAGTTCGCCTTGCCGCAGGTCCACAAGCCCCAGAACTGCGTCGATCGCCGGGGCGGGGATGCCCCTGCGCACAAGCTCTATCCACTCAACCGCCGAACGTGGATCAGCGTGGAGTATCTGCTTGCCGCCTAGAATGTTCGAGGCGGAAAACGGTTTGCGGGCCACGGGTGAGATAAAAGAAGTCATGAAAATGATGATAAAGCGATATCGAGAAGAAAGCAAGCCATCTGGCGTCTAATATATGCAAACTTGGCGATTTAAATCTTTTATAGTCCAAAGATGATCGAAGCAGGAATTTTCAATACGCCCGAATGAACTACAAATGACGGGCGCAGGTAGTCAGTGTGCGAACGTGGCACAGCTTATTTTCGCGATACTTTTTGTCACTCGATATCCTGCGCTTGAGAGTCGTTGAACGAACTGGAAATCTCCCGGGTCCTGGTTCGAAGCTCGCTCACCGTTCGACCGACCCTGCGGCGAAGAAGGGTGCGCAAGGTTGTACCATCCGCATAACCCACCTGGGCAGCAATCGCGTCTACATTATCGTTGCTCGTTCTCAGGAGATATACAGCGCGCTCAATACGAAGATCCTGAAAATAAGAAAGCGGGGATTTTCCCAGGACGGCCTTTAGGCGGCGCGAAAGCGTTCTCTCGCTTGTACCTGTCGCACTGGCTGCTTCGCTCAGCGAGAAACGTTCACCCAGCCTGTGGCGCGCCCAGCATTCGAATCGCTGAACCAGTGGATCGGCATGTGCAAGGTGATCAGGAATTGCAAAAACCGCCTGTGACGCTCGTGGTTCTATCAACAGATAACGCGCTGTCATTTCTGCGAGCGTGGGACTGCTTTGGCGTATAAGCCAAAGCGCCAGATCGATATGTGCCAGTGCAGCACCCGCAGTAACCAATCCCGGCGAGCTTACCACCATGCGCGATTCCTCCAGGCGCACGCGGGGATAACGTTCACGAAACAAGGGGGTAAGCCACCATGATGTGGTGGCGCTTCGGTCATTGAGAAGCAAAGTATCGGCGAGAACGAAGGTTCCAGTGCAGGCGGCGCCGATAAGAACCTCCTCTCTGGACCACTGCCGCAAAAGGTCGCCCGCCTCGCACACATCCGGCCGCTCAAGGGCCAACCGCAGCGTTTCCGGCATTTTTGCCCCAAGCGCGGGAATCAATACCACATCCGGAGGGCCGCATCGCGGCGCTGACACTACCGGTACAGAAAATCCCTGACTGGTACGAATACTCCGGCGCACACCCACGATAGTCAGGTCAAATCGCGTCAATGCGTTGGCAGAAACCGCGAGATCGTTCGCGATACTCAGGGTGTCCAGGAGCGTTGATAATCCAGTGTCAAAAACCTGGTCGAGCGCAAGAATATGAATACGCATGGCGTAAATTATATCAAAATTGTCAATATCGCCACTTGGCAGAAATCCTCCCGATATTTAAAGTCTGAGCCTTATTGTTCAACATGCGAAAGGAAATCAAGATGGTAACAGTTGCGCTGTTTGTGCGGTTACAAGCCAAACCGGGAAAGGAAGCGGACGTAGAAAGCTTTCTCAAGCAGGGGCTTTCAATGGCAAATCAGGAAACCACCACACCGATCTGGTTTGCCCTGCGGCTCGGCCCATCGACTTTTGGTATTTTTGATGCATTTGTGGACGAGGCTGGAAGATCAGCACATTTGTCCGGCCCGATCGCTGCTGCACTGATGGCAAATGCAGCCGATTTGCTGGCTGAGCCACCGCAAATCGAGCATGTGGATATCCTTGGCGTCAAACTCCCGAGCTGAACTGGGAAAGTGAAAAAATAAAAAGAAAGAGGTGAACGCGCCCGCGTTCACCGCTGGGACGCTGGGAAGGAGGCCAGGCAGGTTCTGCAGTCAAAGTCTTTGTACTCCTTCATCAGCGCCTGTGCCTTCAAGCAGCGTTAAGACTGGACTTATAAATGGCTGCGTCAGCGCGCCACCCTGCCTGTGCCTGAAGTACGCAAATATCCTGGATTGCCACATAATTCCCGCACGTCGTGCAGAGTGTTTCCAGCCCTCTCTCATTCGAGACTACAAAAACCAGCATACTCCGGGGCGCATCATCTTGCCTTGAATACCTCCGCCAGGAAACGTTCCGTCTCCTTCCACGAAGCCTTGTCAGCTTGCGCGTCGTAAGCGAGCGGCAAATTGAATTCGCGCCCGTAGTCATCGGCCTCGGGGTTGGTAAAACTATGCTTGGCGCCGGGGAAGGTGACCGCCTTGTAATTTACCCCGGCGTTTTCCATTTCCCGCTTGAATGCCGCTACCTGCTCGGCCGGTATCATGGGATCAGCCATGCCGGTAAAAGAGATAATTTGCGCCTTCACCTTGCCCTTTTGAGCGGGGTGCTCGGTCGCCAAACCGCCATGAAAGCTGGCTACACCTTTCAAATTTTCACCCTGACGAGCCATTTCCAGGGCGACACTGCCGCCAAAACAATAACCCAGCGCCGCGATGTTCCTCGGATCGACATTCTCCTGCTTCTGCAGGAAACTCAAGGCAGCTTCAAAGCGTTTTTTCGCCAAAGGTAGATTCTTCTTCAGTTCTCCCGAATATCTGGAGGCCTCATCCGGATGATGAGCCTGCTTGCCCTCGCCGTACATATCGACTGCCAACGCGGTGTAGCCCAATTCCGCCAGCATCTTTGCGCGTTTCCGCGCGTAATCGTCGAGGCCCCACCATTCATGCACCACCAGCACCGCAGGGTGGTTATGTGTTATTGCATCATCATATGCAAGGTAACCTTTGAGTGTCGTGCCATTGGCGGTGTAGGTGACTTCCTTCCCCTGTATGGCAGCCTGTCCCAGGGAACTCAAGAAAAACAATGCAGCGGCTGAGATGATTTTTTTCATGATGAGCTCATTGTGCGGGTGGGTTGATTAAATTTATTGATGATGTGAGTATAGTCGAGGCCGGCGGGCCACCCAAATCGAAAAATAACGAACGATGGAATCTCACACAGATACGGGCGCGAAGGCCTGTTCATTGATGCAGCATAAGGCGGGGGTATCTGAAAATTCAATATGAATCATCATGTTTTTAATGGAGATGCAGACGGTCTTTGTGCCGTCCATCAGCTTCTGCTGAACAATCCTGTTCGCACAGAATTGGTGACAGGATTAAAGCGCGATATCCATCTGCTCGAGCGGGTCAAGGCCCAGGCAGACGAGCGGGTGACAGTGCTCGACATCTCCCTGAACAGCAATCGTGCTGCCCTCGTGCAACTGCTGGAAGCGGGGGTGGCCATAGAGTATTTCGACCATCATTATGCCGGAGAGATACCCGTCCATCCCAATTTGACCACGCACATCGATACATCCGCGGGAGTATGCACAAGCCTGCTGGTCGACCGCCATCTGGAAGGAAAATACCGTTTCTGGGCGATTGCCGCAGCTTTTGGAGATAACATCAGCGAAAGCGCCAGTAGACTCGCACTACAGAATGGACTGGTCCAACCGCAGATAGAGAAGCTCGCACACCTGGGTGAATGCCTTAATTACAACAGCTACGGCGAGACTCTGGAAGACCTGCATTTTCATCCTCTTACATTGTATGAGGCAATGGCGCCCTACCCCGATCCATTCGATTTTATCGCCGAATCGGCTGCCTTCAAGGAGCTTGCAGCAGGATTTCTGGAGGATACCCGGATGACGGCATCGTTGCGTCCCCTGCTGCGGCATGCGCATCACGCTGCCTATCTCCTTCCGGATGCGGCATGGGCAAGACGGGTAAGCGGTGTTTTTGCCAACAAGCTTGCGAACGACAATCCGGCATGCGCACATGCAGTCATTACGATCGACCGGGCGGGTGGCTATAAAATCAGTGTGCGGGCGCCATTGGCGAACCCCCAGGGCGCCGACATGCTCTGCATGAAGTTTGAAACAGGGGGAGGACGCAAGGCAGCGGCCGGTATCAACAATTTGCCCGAAAGCGCGCTCGATACCTTCCTTGCCCGCTTCGCAGAGCAGTTTGGCTAATACGCCGGGTTAATATTGGGCATTACCCTCAAACCTGCCGGCCAGGTTATCGATCATCGTCATGAAAGATTCAATCACCCAAGCGAAGAGGCCGCCCGATATCCCGCAGGCTGAGGGAGACGTTCAAGGCAGATTAATCACTGCCTTGCTGGATCCTCGCCGCTATCCCCACCCGGTAAAACGGGTGCGAGTAATGGAAACGCATATTTCCTGGGTACTGCTGGCGGGACGCTATGCCTACAAAATAAAGAAATCGGTCGATCTGGGTTTCCTCGACTTTACCGATTTGTCATCACGCCGCCATTATTGTGAGGAAGAGTTGCGGCTCAACCGGCGCCTTGCACCCCAACTCTATCTGGATGTCATTCCCCTCGGCGGCACAGCTGAAATACCGGAAATCAGTGCTGAACCGGCTATCGAATATGCAGTGAAAATGCGCCGCTTCGCTGCTTCCCAACAACTGGACAGGCTGGCCGAGCACGGCAGGATTCTCCCAGAGCATATGGATAGCCTGGCGGCAACGATCGCGCATTTCCATGAGGGTCTGCCCTCGGCTGAACCTGCGGCCGGGCTTGGATCAGCCGCTGCAACACATGCGGCGGTATTGCAGACTTTCGAGCAATTACAAGCAGCGTGGGCTGGCACTGAAAATGAAGCCCGTGTGGCCGGATTGCGGGAGGCCATGGAGACTGAGTATGGCGTACGCAAGGAGCATCTGGAACGGCGGCTTGCCGAGGGTTTTGTGCGCGAATGTCATGGCGACCTGCATCTGGGCAATATTGCGCTGATTCGTGGACGACCTGTTCCTTTCGATTGTATCGAGTTCAGCCCCTCCTTACGCTGGATCGATGTAATGAACGAAGTCGCCTTTACCGTCATGGACCTGCTGCATCGCCAGGAGTCTGAACTTGCCTATCGCTTCCTCAATGCCTATCTGGAAACTACGGGTGATTATGGGGGTCTGCCCTTGCTGCGTTTCTATCTCGTCTATCGCGCCACAGTGCGTGCGATGGTTAGCGCCATTCGCGCTGGTCAGGCCAACCTCCCCAAACGGGACAAGATAGCAGCGCTGGCATCCTGCAGCAGTTTTCTTGATCTCGCCGCGACATGCCTTGCCCAACAGCGGCCTGCCCTGATGATTACCCACGGTTTGCCGGGATCGGGCAAAACGACTTTCGCACAGGCAGCACTGGAAAAACTACAAGCCATACGCATAAGATCGGACGTGGAGCGCAAGCGTTTATTCGGATTAGCGGCGTTGGCAGACAGTCACTCGCAGGCGGACGGCATTTATCATGCGAAGGCTACAGTGCGAACTTATGCGCGACTGCATGATTTGGCGCGAGAACTGCTGGCCGCAGGCTCTCCGGTAATTGTGGATGCCGCCTTTCTGAAACGGGAAGAGCGTGAGCATTTCCGAATGCTGGCGAATAAACTGTCGGTGCCGTTTGTGATTGCATCGCTGAAAGCGTCCTCCGAAACAATGGAAAGCCGCATCGTAAAACGGCAAAACGAATCAAGCGATGCCTCCGAGGCTGATCTGGCAGTATTGAAACTGTTACAGGAAAAAGAGGAAGCGCTGATGCCGCAGGAACAGGCTTACACAGTAGAGTTCGTCAACGAGAAAGAAGGTTTTGGCAGCGAGGATAGCGCCTGGAAGAAACTGGAGCGGTTGCTGGATGGAAGATGACTCCAACTGCTGTTTCAACAAATCAGGCAGCTCTCGTTGATCTTGCTCGCCCCGATCCTTCGGCAGACTCAGAATCAGGGCGAACGTAGATTGCAGGGCAGCTCTGTCCGACAGGAGTATTGACCGAGCAGAACTCGGCCTACTTCAGGGTTGAGAATTGCTCGATTCTCTTCGACTGCCACTCTCTCCCCATCCCTCTCCCCCAGGGGAGAGGGAGCCTGACGAATCGTGCTCCACGAACTGGATTTCTTCCAGCGCATCACCTAATCTTTATAGAGGGACTTCGAACAAGCCTGACCGAGGGACAGCCTCATGGCTGATCCCTATGTTCTTTACGCTACAGCGATGCTTGTCTTGACATGCGCCTTTGTCGCCCATTTGCCATGCTCAGAACAACACTGCGCTTACCCGTCAAAACACTGCCGCAACCCGATGAAACGACATGTGGTCCGACGTGCCTGCATGCCATCTACAGCTATCTAGGCAAGACGGAGCTGCTGGACACCATCATTCACCGCACCCACAAACTTGAAAACGGTGGAGGAACTTTTGCCGTTTTTCTAGGTTGCGATGCCCTCCGCAACGGTTTCCATGCCACCATTTACACATATAACCTGAAAGTTTTCGATCCAACCTGGTTCACATCGGACGTGGATATCACAGAACGCCTGCAACGGCAACGCGAGATCAAGTCGGACTTGAGATTGCGACGGGCCACGGAGGGTTATCTGGAGTTTCTGCGTTTAGGCGGGCGATTACGTCTCACAGACCTCTCCCAATCCCTCATCCACGGCCTTTTACGGCGCGGCCTGCCTATCCTGACTGGCCTGAGCTCCACCTTCCTCTACCGCGCTCCGCGAGAATACGGGCCAAATGACATACCGGACGACGTGCGTGGTTTTCCGGCCGGGCATTTTGTCGTACTCACCGGTTATGACCGCGAGAAGCGTACCGTTCTTGTCGCCGATCCATATGGCCCGGCCCAGGAGTACTGGAGCAACATCGACCGGGTATTGTGCTCCGTGCTGCTGGGCATCGTGACACATGATGCCAATCTGCTCGTCATCCGAACACGAGGCGGGCCGGGTGAAACAACATGACTGCGGTGTTGCCGGCCTTTGCAGGTTATGGCATCGAACTGGAGTACATGATTGTCGACCGGAAGACGCTTGCGGTTGTTCCCATGGCCGACGAGTTGCTGCGAAAGCTTACTGGTGCGTTTACATCCGAGGCCAGGAATGGCCAGTTGGGATGGTCGAACGAACTGGTGCTGCATCTGCTCGAACTGAAAAATATCGACCCGCAGCCAGACATTTCCTCTCTGTCTGTCGCGTTTCAGGGCGAAATCCGGCGGATCAGCAAGGTGCTCGAATCGATGAACACACGGCTCATGCCGACCGGCATGCACCCCTGGATGAATCCCCGCACGGAGACCCGCCTCTGGCCGCACGAGCAGGCGGAAATCTATCTGGCCTACGACCATATCTTCGACTGCAGAAGACACGGCTGGGCCAACCTGCAAAGCATGCACCTCAACATGCCTTTCGCAAATGACAATGAATTTGCGCGACTTCACGCCGCGGTGCGGCTGTTGCTGCCCATTCTTCCAGCGATAGCGGCAAGCTCGCCAATCGCTGAAGGCGGGTACTCTGGTTTCCTGGATTTCCGGATGGTAAATTACTGCGAGCACCAGCTGAAGGTACCCTCGACCATCGGCCGGGTAATCCCGGAAACAATCTCCAATGCCGCCGCCTATGAAGAAAAAATTCTGGCGCCGATGTACCGCGAAATTGCAGCACTCGATCCGAAAGAAATGCTACAGCATGAATGGCTCAATGCGCGCGGGGAAATTCCCCGATTTGACCGTAACGCTATCGAGATCCGCGTAATCGATACCCAGGAATGCTCGAGTGCTGACTTTGCCATCGCCGCTGCTGCGATCAATATCGTACATGCGCTCTACAGCGAAGCTTACGCGCCGCTGACCGAGCAGCAATCTATCGCCACGGAAGCATTGGTCAGGATCATGCATGACTGCATCCGTGACGCAGAGCAAGCCGTAATCGATAATGTGGAATACCTTCGCCTGATGGGTTTTCCGGGTATGGACTGCACGGCTGGCATTCTGTGGCGGCATCTCATCGAGCCTGGGATGCCGATCGAACCCAGGCAAGGAAAAAGCTGTCGGGAAGCGCTGCAAACCATTTTAAGAGAGGGCCCGCTTGCGCGCCGCATCCTGAATGCGATTGGTTCCGACTTCAGCAGGAGGCGGCTGGAGACGGTCTACCGCGAGCTGTGCGATTGCCTGGACGAAGACCGCATGTTTCTGAAATGAGTTGAATGAGTTGCGCATGACTTCAACAAAATGCCGATGAATATTCATTTTTTAATCAGTTGTGAACATGGGGGTAACCGCATTCCACCGCGCTACCGTCCGCTGTTCGAAGGCTACGAGCATTTGTTGCACAGCCACCGGGGCTATGACAGCGGTGCTTTGGGCTTGGCTAAAAAACTTGCCATGGCGCTGCACTCGCCATTGTTCGCCGCCACAACAAGCCGTCTGCTGATCGACCTCAACCGCTCGATCGGTCACCCCCAGCTTTATTCGGAAGCGACGCGCAACACCCCTGGCGCTGTCCGCCAGGAGATTCTGAAGAACCACTACTTGCCCTATCGCACTTGGGTGGAAGCGAACATCGCAGATGCCATTCGCTCCGGCCTGAGGGTAATCCACATCTCCTCACACAGCTTCACTCCCGAATTGAATGGGGAGGTTCGCAATACCGATATCGGACTGCTTTATGATCCCTCACGCCATCTTGAGCAAGAGCTGTGCACCCGCTGGCGGGCGTGCCTTGCCGCGCATGTGCCCGATTTAAGGGTACGCCGCAACTATCCCTACACCGGATCGGTAAATGGTTTCCCCACCTACCTGCGTCGCCGATTTCCTGCCAATGCTTACGTCGGAATCGAACTGGAAGTCAATCAGAAACATATTCTCAAGGGCGGCTGGCGATGGCATGCGTTACGCAGCCTGCTGGCTGGCACACTCAACGAGGCAGTTGCATGAGCCGACCCATACTCCTCTGAAGGTATCCTCGAGCACCGGCAGGATACAAAGGTCAGGCCAACACCAGCTCAGATGCGAAGGTTCTGGATAGAGGTAATGGGGCGGCACTCGTCATCCACCTTTTTTGCCAGAGCCTGCAGCGAGGCGGAGATTTCGACCGGGTAAGCGGAGACCGTTTCAAGCGATCTGAGGGGTTCCGGCAGGCGGGCATAGTTCGCCACTGTTTGCCCGCGGATGGCCTCCAGCTTCCTATTCCCGTTAATCCCGTCAATGCGCCGCCCATTCCGCATCATAGGGACGATTAGAGGCTCGCCCTCATGCGGATCGTCCTTTTCCAATGCAACAACATCGCGCACTGCGCGACCATCCGGATCATATTTGCGATACACCTGCTTGCGACCCGGCCATGTCGCTTTTCCCTCGGAGCGTTTGCGGCGGGCCTTGCCGGCGTACTCCTGCAGCTTATAAGCGCAATCCAGCGCCGGCGCGTCGCTCGACACGTCTAATGCAGTACCCACGCCAAAGCCGTCGATGGGAGCGCCGGATGAAATCAGTTCATGCACCCGATTTTCATTCAGATTACCGCTGGCAAAGATGCGGGTTTTTTCAAGCCTCCCCTCGTCGAGTATCCGGCGCACGCGACGTGCATGCATTCCCAGGTCGCCGCTGTCCAGCCGAACGCCACTCACCTCGATGCCATCCTGTGCAAGTTTGCGGGCCAAGCTGACGACCTTTATGGCAGCCGCCTCGGTGTCGTAGGTATCGATCAGCAGCGTCGAGTTTTTCGGATGGCAACGCACAAGATGTTCGAAAGCGGCAGTCTCGTCTGTATGGGCCTGAATGTAGGAATGAGCAACGGTGCCGAACGAAGGCATGCCATATATTGCCGCCGCAAGTACTGTTGATGTGCCGGAAAAACCGGCAAGATAACTTGCGCGGGCGGCAAGCAACGCGGCTTCCGCTCCATGTGCCCGGCGCATGCCGAAATCCACCAGGAGTTTGCCGGGCGCAACCAGCACTGAGCGTGCTGCCTTTGAGGCGATCAGGGTTTCGAAATGCAGCAGGTTGATGAGACGCGATTCAACGAACTGGGCTTGCGGCAGTGGCGCCGTGATTCGGAGAATGGGCTCATCCGGAAAAAAAAGAGTCCCTTCCGGCATTGCATGTACATCGCCGGTAAAGCGGAAGTGTTCAAGGTAATTTACAAGGGCGCGTCCAAACCGGGGCTTGAGCCATGCCAACTCTCCGGCTGAAAAATGCAGGTTCTCAAGGAATTCCAGCGCCTGTTCCAGGCCCGCCGCCACCAGGAAATTCCGGGTCGGGGGAAGCTTGCGGAAAAACAGCTCGAATACCGCGGTTTCCTGCATTCCTTGCTGAAGGTAGCTCTCCAGCATGGTCAACTGGTAATGGTCGGTCAGCAACGGGCTGGAGAGTGGGTTCACTCAGGGACGATGGTTTCGAAATCGATGAGTTTTGCGCCCAGATGGGCCATTTCCTCCAGTGCGGCGCGGCTCGCGTCGGCATCCATCCCCCGCACTGCATCCTGGAGAACAAAGATGTCATACCCTTGGTTCAAGGCATCCCGTACGGTACTGAGGACGCAATGATCCGTAGCCAGGCCACCGATGAAAACGCGGGAAATTCCTGCAGATTTCAGCATGGCATCCAGTTCTGTCTCCGAAAAACCGGAATAAGCATCTTTCTCCCTGGAGGTGGCCTTGGATGCGATATGCGTGTCACAGGGAATTTCAAGATTCGCCGGAAATGCCGCGCCCTGCGTGCCGGCAATACAGTGCGCAGGCCAGGGCCCTCCTTGCTGGTGAAAGGAGCAGTGATCAGGCGGATGCCAGTCGCGGGTAGCGAAAATAGGTAATTCGCGAAAAAGAAAAGCTGCGATATACCGGTTAAGGTTTGGGATGACTTCATCTCCCGCCGGTACAGGAAGGCTTCCGCCAGGCAGAAAGTCGTTTTGCACATCCACTATCATAAGGGCATCACCAGTGCCTATGTCCATTTTCATGGCAGTCTCCTATCCCCTTTGCCGCTTTGCTCCCTGCACTTTACATTCTTCGGTCGAGTGCGCCGGACTTAGTCTAATCCCCCGAACCCGTTAAGCGCGGCTCTGCTTCTTCGGGTTCTTCTACGTGATGCTTGCCGGTACTGACGCGTTTTGCCTGAAAACCTTCACTGCCGATATCTTCGAGGAATTGCACCTCGCTTCCTTCTTCCAATTGCTCAAAGTTATTGTTGGCAAGATTTTCGCGATGAAAGTACAACTCCTGCCCACCCGAAGTTTCGACGAAACCATAGCCTTCCTCGGGCATCAGCCGCACCACCTTTCCATGCAGGACGGGCGCATGCGCCTTGACTTCCCCGCGCTGACGCCGCCCGTAGTCTTCGAGCTGGCGCTTTGCGGCGTCGAACGCATCGCGCAGCGCAACGTACACATCCTCGTTCGGTTCGCGGGTCACCACAAGCTCCTTTCCCGGCACTGTAATGTCCAGCCGCACATTGAACAGGTTGCCCTGGTGTTTGTGTTTGTGAGGAACCTCGACGACTATCCTGCATCCCATGATCTGGGGATAAAAAGTCTCGAGCTTTTCCGTTTTTTGCCGAATATGGTTTTCCAGTGCCTCAGAATGGGGAATATCGCGTGTAGTGATCTGAAGTTGCAATTTCATGACTTATGTCCTCTCGATGATAGAATCTATTGCACCAGGCGTAACGTAACGTATAAGACAGGCCTGAAAGACCGGAGCCTCCGCCAGGCTGCCAGGACTATGTCGCGCGCTCCTTTTCACGCAACTGGCTTTTGTCGCCGCGGATGAGCAGCACGGGAATATGTGCCATACGGACCATCCCTTCCGCGACACTCCCGAACAGGACGCGACTGAAACCGGAACGGCCATGTGTGCCAATTACGATCAACTCGGCCGACCAGCGCCTTGCTTCTTCGAGTATTACGCCGGCAATGCGCTCGCCACCCGCTTCCAGTAATTTCACTTCGGCTGCAACCCCTGCCTGTTGCATCAATGTTTGCGCCTCCGCCAATATCTTCCTGCCGGTTCTCTCCAGGGATTCCTTCATTTCATCGTAATTGATGTAGCTGTTGGCATCCATCAAATGAATATCAGCCATGACATATACCAGTTCCACCTGGGTGCTGTGCTGCTTTGCAAGTTTCGAGACTTCCTGGAGTGCAAGAGCGGAGGTCGCGCTGCCGTCTATTGGAACCAGGATACGTTGATACATATCACTCCTTGAAAAAAGTTTTTATATTGCCGAGGAACCATCGGACAAGTCCATCGCGCCTGCGAGGAATTTGTTCAGTGTTCCTTAACCCTTAACGCAGACTTTGGGCCGGAGAAATGCGACGCGCCGGGCGAGCCCGGCTTCTTCCGTGGCCTCCGCCACCAGATCGACATCCTTATAGGCGCCCGGGGCTTCTTCCGCCACACCGCGCATGGAGCGGGTATGAATCAGAATACCTTGTTGCGCCAGCTCGTCCAACAGCGCGCGTCCTTTCCACCGCGCGAGCGCCCGATGCCGGCTCATGGCCCGACCTGCACCGTGGCTTGAAGAGGCAAAGGCGGGATTTTCGCTGTCACCAACGAGAATGTAGGAACCTGTCCCCATGCTTCCACCGATAACGACGGGTTGTCCTACCTGGCGGTAGCGTTCCGGTAGCATGGGGTGCCCCGGCCCGAATGCGCGTGTGGCGCCCTTGCGGTGCACGTAGAGCAGCCGTGATTCACCATCGACCTGGTGGGTTTCGGCCTTGCAGGTATTGTGCGAAACATCAAACAAGGTTTCAAGCGCGGCCTGGGGATAAATTTCTGTAAATACGGAACGCGTAAGGTGTGTCAGGATTTGCCGGTTGGCAAGGGCGCAATTGATTGCAGCATTCATGGCGCCCATATATTGCTGACCCTCGGGCGACTTAATGGGTGCACAGGCGAGTTCACGGTCGGGTAAATGAATGCCTATGCGACTGGCTGCTTTTGCCAATAGCACCAGATAATCGGTGCCGATCTGGTGCCCCAATCCACGCGAACCGCAATGTATCGAAATCAGGATCTGCCCTTCATGCAGGCCAAACGCCAGCGCGGCAGCAGGATCGAAGATGCGGTCCACCACCTGTACTTCCAGGTAATGATTGCCCGAGCCGAGCGTGCCCATCTCCCCGCGCTGGCGCTTTTTGGCAAGTTCGGATACGTTATCCGGAACAGCCCCTGCAACTCGCCCCCGTTCTTCAATATAATCCAGATCTGCGGGGGTACCATAACCTTCCTGTACCGCCCAGTGTGCACCGCCGTGCATCACCTGGTCGAGCTGCTCCGGGTTCAGCTTGATCTCGCCCTCTTCGCCCACACCGGCGGGGATGGCGTGGAACAAGGCGTTCCCAAGTTCGGGAAAATGCTCTACTGCATCCTCCAGATTGAGATTGCTGCGCAGACAGCGTATGCCGCACGAAATATCGAAGCCGACACCGCCTGCGGAAATCACCCCCCCCTGTTCAGCATCGAAAGCCGCAACACCCCCTATGGGAAAACCGTATCCCCAATGTGCATCCGGCATGGTCATTGCAGCCCCGACCAGACCCGGCAGGGAAGCAACGTTGGCGATCTGCTCGAGTACCTTGTCGTCCATGCTGACGAGCAAGGGTGCGCCGCCGTACAGGAGGACCTCCGCACGCTCTTCGCCTGGTGTGCGCGGCAATGTCCAGAGATAAGGTTGCAGTTGGCGCAGTTGTTCCAGATTCATATCATCTCCTGGCGTTAGTGCCGTTCAATTTATATCGTTTCATCTGGGAGCCGATCTCACACATCCACTATACAGCGCACTTCCCACATTGCTCCGGTCTGTTTGACGGAAAGCATGGTCAGCGTCGCACCTTTGACTTCTACTCCACGCTCCATTACTTCGCGCCATTTTTCACCAAGAGCTTCGGTGGACCACAGATTTTCCCGGCGCTGCACATGGAAGCGGCTGAAAACCATGCCGAGTTCACGCGCCTTCCCCAGCAACAGATTCAGCCATGTCACCAGCGCCAGTTCGTGATCTGATTCTTCGAACTCTATCTTGACCGAAGTCTGCGGCTGCACCTTATCCAGAGGCGTGACTATGCCGAACACTGCTTGAGCAGCTGTCTCGAATGCCTGCTCCAGCGTATCGCCGCGTCCGATAATGCCGATGTCTGCATCATGCTCGAAGTAGGATGAAGTCTGAGTCTGGGTTGGCATACATAAATATCCTTGATCCATCACTCGGTCTACCCAAGCAACTTCTCTAAAATTTCCCCTTTGCTCTTCCATTGACCCTCCTATCTGCACTCTCCCGCTTGCTTTTTATCGCGCTAAAACGGCGCTAAAATCGGAGTACACACTACAAGCTATAGGAGAACCCCTTTGTCGTGTCAAGCGTAACAGTTGCATCCTGGAACCCTTGCTGCCCCGGCTGAGCCCGCATGCTCCCCTGAATATACTAAACTGACCATGTGAATCCTCGATCAGCAACTTTCCCCACAAAATCAGCAAAGTGCTTGTCGACGGAAGCAAACGGGAATGCTCATGCCCAGCCATAATGCCGATATCGCCGCCGTCTTCGAAGAGATTGCCAATCTGCTTGAGATCGAAGGCGCAAACCCTTTTCGGATACGCGCCTACCGCAACGCAGCCCAGGCAATAGGCGCCCTTTCCACCGAGGCGTACGTGCTGCTCGAAAACAAGGAAGACCTGACAGAGCTTCCCGGCATAGGGCGCGATCTTGCAGGCAAGATTGAAGAAATTGTTGCCACCGGCCACTGCGCCTTGCTGGACCGGCTGCAAACCGAGCTTCCCCCCGCAGTGACAGAGCTTCTGAAAGTGCCCGGCCTTGGGCCGAAGCGGGTCCGACATCTTTATCACGACCTGGATGTCCAGACTGTCGAGCAGCTTTATAGCGCGGCGCGCGAGGGACGCATTCGTGGCCTACCCGGTTTTGGCGAGAAAACCGAGCTCAACATCCTCCAGGCGATCGAGGCGCATGCCGATCAGAAAGGACGTTTCAAGCTGGCGGTGGCGGCACAATACGCGGAGCCGCTGCGCGCGTTTCTAGCAGACGTTCCCGGAGTCAAGGAAGCGACTGTCGCCGGCAGCTATAGGCGCATGCGCGAAACAGTGGGTGACCTCGATATCGTTGTCACGGCCGCACCCGGCAATACTGTCATGGAGCACTTCATGGGGTACGAAGAGGTCGCCGAAATACTTGCGGTCGGAAGCACTCGCGCCAGCGTGGTCCTGAAATGCGGCTTGCAGGTGGACCTGCGCGTGGTCGCAGACGAAAGCTACGGCGCTGCCCTGCACTATTTTACCGGATCAAAAGCCCATAATGTTGCGGTACGGTATATCGCCCAGAAAAAAGGGTTGAAAGTCAACGAATACGGCGTGTTCCGGGGTAAAAACCGTATCGCGGGCGAGACCGAGGAATCGGTCTATCGTGCCGCCGGGCTATCCTTTATTCCACCCGAGTTGCGCGAGAACCGGGGTGAAATAGACGTGGCGCGAACCAGGAAATTGCCGCGCCTGGTCGAGCTATGCGACTTGCGGGGAGATCTGCATACTCACACAAAAGCCACGGATGGCCATAACACATTGCGCGAAATGGCGCTGGCCGGCAAATCGCATGGCCTGGAATATATTGCCGTCACGGATCATTCACGCGACCTGAGAGTCGCACGCGGCCTCGATCCTCTACGGCTGAAGCGCCAGTGCGATGAGATCGACGCGCTGAATGAAGAACTGGAAGGAATTACCCTGCTCAAGGGAATCGAGGTGGACATCCTGGAGGATGGCACTCTGGACCTGCCGGATCACGTGCTGGCGCAACTCGATCTGGTTGTAGGGGCAGTCCACAGCAAGTTCGAGCTCCCGCGGGCGAGGCAGACCGAGCGGATACTGCGCGCAATGGAACATCCTCATTTCACCATTCTTGCGCATCCCAACAATCGCCTTATCCCGCAACGCCCGCCTTATGATATCGATATGCCCCGCATTATCCGTGAAGCAGGACGCCGTGGATGCTTCCTCGAACTCAATGCCCAGCCCGAGCGGTTGGATTTGCTTGATATCTACTGCCAGATGGCCAAGGAGGAAGGGGTGCTGGTCAGCATCAATTCCGACGCTCACAGCACTTTTGATTTCGCGAACCTGCGCTTTGGTATCGGTCAGGCAAGGCGCGGCTGGCTGGAAAAACAGAATGTGCTCAACACTCGCCCTCTCGAGGAATTGCGGATACGCATTGCCCATACGATGCGAAGCTCCAACACCTACGGCCCGTATAAACGGCAAATCAAGCGCCAAATCCGATCAGGTAAAAATGTCAGGTAAAAAATTCACCTATACTGAAAATAAACACGTGATCGGGAGCAGCCATGTATTTTGAAAATCGCGCGGCAGCAGCCAGGAAGCTTGCGGAAGCGCTTTCAGAATACCGCGGTAAAAATCCGCTGGTTCTGGCTATTCCCAGAGGCGCAGTGCCAATGGCCAAAATTATTGCCGATGAACTGGAAGGTGAACTGGACGTGGTGCTGGTGCGTAAAGTACGGGCACCAGGCAATCCCGAATTCGCGATTGGTTCCGTCGACGAAACCGGATGGGTTTATCTTACGAGTTACGCCAGCGATGTGGGCGCGGATGAGAAATACATCAAAGACGAAGTTTCCACACAACTGGAAACGATACGGCAGCGCCGCGCTCAATATACCCCGGTACGGCCGCCGATCGATCCCGCCGGACGAATAGTGATCGTAGTCGATGATGGGCTGGCTACCGGCTCGACCATGATAGCCGCATTGCATGCCCTTCGAGCGAAGAAACCGGGGGAATTGATCTGCGCGGTACCCGTGGCACCGCCCGATACGGTGGAAAAAGTGCGCAACAATGCTGACCGCGTAGTATGTCTTTCCAGTCCCATCAACTTCTACGCTGTAGCGCAGTTTTACATGGATTTTCCGCAGATAACGGATGAAGAGGTTATCGCCATCCTTGCAGCTGCCTGATCCTTCTCCCGGTACTGGCAGTTTCCAGGAAAATATGCGGGTAGCGGGTAGCGGGTAGCGGGTAGCGAGTAGTGGGATTGAGATGAAAATGGCTGACAAGCCCATCGACTATCTCTATCTCTTGGAGGCCGTCATGTGGGCAAATTCGACCAATATACCCTTGACGGCTTCGAATGCTGCCACCCATCGAAGGATGGTGCGTTTGTACCTCATACTTTCAAGAATTAATGCAGACTTTTCGTTTATTTCAATTCTCAATCCAGCGGAACATTCAGGCGCCTGAAGGATATTAGCAAAGCCAGATCATAGGCCATCTTCAAAGCTCCACAAGCAATTAGCGGCGCGCTCAGCAGCCCGCTGGCCAGCAAGGCACCGGTCAAGGTTGGGCTTGCGATCGAAGCAAGGCTTCGGGATACGGCGGTGAAGCTTGCCGCAGCAACGCGCTCTGCCGGGGTGACCACAGCCATTACATAGGCAGTACGTGTCGGCACATCCATCTGCGATAATGCGCTGCGTACAAACAGCAGAGCGAGCGCGGCCTCGAGATCTGGGGCGATTGCAGCAAAAATGAGACACACGCTAGCAGGGATGTGAGTGAAGACCATGGTGTTTAGCAGCCCGATTTTGCGTGCGATGGCCGGTGCAGCAAGCTGGGATCCGGCCGATAAGAGTCCGGTGCAGAAGAAGAATGTTCCGGCCTGTCCGAGCGACAGTCCAAACCGCTCAAAGAGCCAGAGCGTCAACAGTGAATTCCCCAGCAGCCCTCCGGCAAACGCATCAATGCTGAATAACATGGCAAGCTTAAACACAATGCCGCGTGAGGGACCCAACGGCTGCGGCAGGGGAGCCGCCTCGACCTCGACCGCCGGCAGAGTTCGATACAGCAGCCAGACTACCCCGCCGAGCAGGCCATACAGCAAGAACATTATGCGCAGGCCATCAATTAATGAAAGACCGGACCATGGCACAAGCCAGGAGGGGATGCCAGCAGCTAAAGCACCAACAGCGGCGCTCAGGGAGCCAATAAGCGAATAACGGGCGAACAGCGCGGTCCGTGCATTGCCGCGAGCTGCTTGTGCCAGGTGGGCATGCTCCAGTGGCAAAAACACGCTTACATCGCCCGAACCAGGATTAAGTGTTCCTACGAATGCGACAACAAACAGTGGCCAAAACGACGAGATGCTCGCAAGGCCAAGGCCGGTAACTGCCATTAACAAGGCGGCGGATAGCAGCAGTCGACGAGCTGTCCATCTGTAGCCAACTGTACCAATCCCCAGAATCGCCAAAGCTGACCCGGCTAACGTTGCTGTAGTTAAAAAGCCTACGTCCAGTTGATCAAATCCCAACGCCAGTAGATAAGCGGGCAAAAGCACAGCAACATAGCCATCGCCAAAAGCGCGCAATGCGCGACCTGCCAGTAACGGGAAAGCTGTTTCAGCTGCCTCCGCAGGGATAAGTAAACGGGCAAGTATCCTGCGCCCCGGGCCCGCTTTCACTGACTTGTTCCTCCATCTGTGATCCATCTACAAGGTGATGCCGGTTTGGTTATATCCGGGCGCCAGCGTGTACATCTAATTTTCCACGAGTTTTTTGTCGGAGCCCTTAAAAATGCTGTAACAGGCCGGTAGTATGGTGTGCGAACCGAATCTCATTAGTGGGGAGTCAACCATGTGTGAATACGCAGTGTATATCAGGACCAAGGAGGCTATATCGAGTGCATGAATAACATCATTTCGAACTTGCCTTACGATCCGCGAAAAAAGGCTCTTTATCCCCTTAGTGCACGAAGAAGAGCTTGTCGGTTTCCCTGAATCCGTAGTGCTCTGGAAAAACAGTATAGGGCCTACCCTAGGCATAGCACCCATTAACCCTCATTCTCGCTTTAAGAAAGAGCGGACAGCCTCCAGTAAGGTGGAGGGCCCTGGAGTAAGCTGCTCCTCTGGTTCTTTTCTTGAAACTCCCTAAGTATAAGTAGCACCCCGTCGCGCAGCCAAAGTAAAAGCCAGTTTGCCGCTCGTCCTACGTCACGATCATGATGAAAACATTCAGGCATTCACACCGGTCATCATCGCTCAAACCTACCTTTTGTCATAAAACGGTTACAAAAGGGTAATAAGTCCGTCATTTCTCTCCCGTATTCTTGCCCCGGTTTTTCGTAAGCATGAGCAATAAGGACTAAAACTGGAGCACAGCTTTGAAATATTTGAAACTTATGTTAGCAGCGGTCACTGTCATGGGAGCCGGCACATCATCCGGGGCTTTTGCGATTGATCTTTATGTTGATACCAAAACCAAGCATATATTTGCAGAGCCCGGACCTGACCGAGAACCCCTTGGTACCTATGAAAGAGTCCAAGGTACTCCATCAATAAATGCATTGCCCGCACCGGAGGTAGAGAGAGCTGATCAGCCAGCGCCCGGCGACAGAAATGCGAGAATAAAAGAAAAAGCGGAACGTGCGCAGCTCGTTGGCAAGGTTGAGTCCCTTGAGGAACGTTTCAAGGAAAGCGAAAAGCAACTCAAGCTGGATAAAAACGGCTTGCAATTTGAAACAGCAGACAAGAACTTCAAGTTCAAGATCGGTGGCCGGATTCATACGGATTACACGCACAGTAGTAATGATCATTTTTTTAGAGGCGGGGTTCCGGTTCAAGCCAATGATGGCGCAGAGCTGCGCCGGGGGCGACTGGAGTTTGCAGGCACTTTCTTTAAAGATTGGGATTTCAAGAGCCAGGTCGACTTCGCTGATAACCAAGTCGGCGTCAAGGACATGTTTATCTCATATAGAGGGCTGGATTTCGCAAAGGTCAACGTCGGCCATCAGAAACAGGCTTTCAGCCGCGAGTTACAGGAAAGCTCCAACGATCTCATGTTTATGGAAAGATCGTTAATGAATGTGCTCAACGCACCGCTCGTAGACCGCGCTATCGGTGTAAACCTGTCAAGTAGAGGTAAGAACTGGACCGGACAGGTCGGTCTTTTTGGGGAGTCAATCGACGCTAATAACGACAGTCTGGATGAAAGTTGGGGAACCAATTCGCGCATCACTTTTGCACCCCTTGACGAAAAGACAAGGATTGTCCATTTGGGTGTGGCAGGAAATTATCGCAGACCGAGTGGCAGCGGCCAGCTATTTGGCCCCTCAAATGGCGTGAGATTCAGGCACGAAACCTCGCATATAACCAACCTCTTTCCGATTGATTCGGGTGCCTTGGGAAATGTCGAGGACGTCAAGATGCTGGGGCTGGAGGCCAGCGGCGTCTATGGACCATTCAGCGCGGGAGGTGAGTATACCCATAGCTGGATTGGCCGTAGAAACGGCCTGGATTCACTGAACTTCCATGGATGGTACGGAGAAGCTGCGTGGACGCTCACGGGAGAATCGCGCCAGTACAAAGAAGGAAAGTTTCACAGAGTAGAACCGACCCGGAACTTCAGCTTTTCCAAGGGCGGATGGGGCGCATGGGAACTGGCAGCACGTATCGCCGGGGTAGACCTGAACGACGGCGCCTTCAGGGCAGGCGAGATGAAAAACTTTACTGCTGCCCTGAACTGGTACGTGAACAACAATCTTCGCTTCATGTTCAATTACGACAGGATATTGGAAATCAAGGATTCACCGCTCGTGACCGCAAGCGGGGGCAAGCCGGATGACCTGAACACTTTCATGTTCCGCAGTCAAATAGCCTTCTGATTCCGGTTCGCTTGAGGAAGTGGGTGAAATACAGACAGCGGCCCTAACAAAGAATGCAAAGAATGGCCGAATGACACTCAGGGGACACTCAGGGGACACTCAGGGGACACTCAGGGCGCCGGAGCTTCTTAACCTTGCTCCGTCTCCTGTTTTATGCTCAAGTCATCCCGTGTCATAACTAGCCTGCAAAAGGAAATAATAAAACCCTCTTTAGGAGAACAAAATGCTGAAATTGCTGCGTATTGAGATAGTAGTAGTATTGGGCGCACTGCTTGGAGCTGTCAGCGTCGTGCATGCTGAGCCAGTCATAAAAATTGACGGTTCCAGCACTGTTTTTCCCATTACCGAGGCGGTGGCGGAAGATTTTCAAATAGCCAAGAAGGGTGCCGCTAAAGTCACAGTTGGTATTTCAGGCACGGGAGGCGGCTTCAAGAAATTTTGCCGCGGTGAGATAGACATCGCCAACGCTTCGCGTCCTATCCTGAAAAAAGAAATGGACGCATGTAAAGCTGCCGGGGTGCAATACGTTGAAATGCCAGTGGCGTACGATGCATTGACGGTCGTGGCAAATCCTAGAAATGATTGGGTTAAAGTCATTACCGTTGCAGATTTGAAGAAGATTTGGGAACCCGATGCCCAAGGGAAAATAACCAGTTGGAAGCAGGTAAACTCGGCATGGCCGGATGAACCGATAAAACTTTACGGCCCGGGAGCAGATTCCGGCACCTTTGATTACTTTACGGAAGCCATTGTTGGAAAGGCCAAGTCGAGTCGGGGGGATTTCACCGCTTCCGAAGACGACAACGTGCTGGTACAGGGGGTAGCGAGCGATAAAAACGCACTCGGGTATTTTGGCTTCGCTTACTACAACGAAAATCAGAAAAAGCTTAGGGCGCTCGCTGTTGATGGAGGCAAAGGCGGTATTATTCCATCGGTTGAAACGGTGGAAGATGGAAGCTACCAACCATTGTCTCGCCCGATTTTCATTTACATCAGCATCAAGGCGACGGAAAAACCCGAGGTCAGGGAATTTCTTGAGTTCTATATGAAAAATGCATCGCCTCTGGTAAAGGAAGTCAAATACTTTCCGCTGCCGGCTCAAGCTTACACCACTAACCTGGAACACCTGAACAAGAAGAAGCTTGGCACAGTTTTTAACGGCCAGCCGGAGGTGGGGGTTCAGATCGAAGAATTGCTCAAGCGTGAGGCCAGTCTTTGACCTGCTGATTCTTTCTTGACAATATTTTCCATTCTAGAAGAAAAGGGCTGTCCTAACGCGAGCAAAGGGATAGCCCGTCAAACCAGCAGTAGCCCGAGCGAACTAGCCGGCGAGAGCGTCCTTCTCAATAAATCCACCAGCCACGTGCTTCATCCGCCCAAGATCAGCAGCACCTCATTACGGCGACAGGCAATCCAGAATAAGGTCGAATTGACTTTTTCATACTGAAACCTAAACTGAAAAACAACCATCAATAATCAAATCGCTGTCGTATACACCTGCCTGCAGCTTGCGGCAGCAGATGAAAGGTAAATGAAAGGAAAGACCGAGTTATAGCTATTCGTAACCCCAGCAAAACTTTCAGAGTACAAGACCATGATACGTTATCCAGTAGATGTTGACACCCGGGTCAGCCCCAATCTCTCGCTGCTTATCGACAGCCGTGTCAACGATCCGGATGCAGAACAGCCTGTTACGCTTGTCACGGTTCGGACTTTCATCGCCGGTCTGCTGCCTTCTGCATTGGATGAAGCTGAGCGACTGCACCATTTCGACATGGACGCCTCACTCCTTGACGAACTCGATGTATTGATCGAGGAATATGGAGGAGATGCGTTGGCCATTGATTTTGTGAGAAGCGATGCGAGCGAGGCACTTACACGGGCAATAGAAGCCGTAGTCGATGACGAAAATCGTGAAAATCCCCCTACGCTCGGCACAGTGCGAGACGCCATCACCGGTGGCCTGACTGCAAAACTGGTTGGCGACGGTGTTCTGGAGGATGATGAAGACGACACCTTGCTTGCGGAGATCGATGCGCTGATCAGGCGTCATGGCGTTGATGCGCTGGCGGAAGAATTTATCCGTTACGAATAGACGTTCGCTTCTCCTGTCCCGCCTACACCGCATGAAAATGGGGACAGAAACCATCTGTCCCCATTTTCATCGGTTAAATTGTCCGCAATTTCTAAGAAATTGCGATAATCTTCCTTCTATTCCAAATGACTACTCCAGGTTATTCTTGAAAATAGTCTGCCCTGATTTTTGATTTTGAATCTGCGAAGAGGAAAATGGGTCATATATAAATAGAACATGTATGATCCCAACTGGCGGATTCTGCCGTGAGGTTCCTTCGGTCAAACAAAAGGTTACAATAACGTTTTTGAATAGCATGGACGCGCCGTCCGCCGCGGCGTGGAGGAACCAGCCCTTGGGAAAATCTTCGACAGGACAACAGGTCGCGCTTGACCTGAAGCCGGCAATACTGGAGTTACGTCATATCGGCAAAGCCTACTCCAGCGCCGGGGATGGACGACAAGTGCTGACGGATCTGTCCTATACCTTGAGGGCGGGGGAATATGTGGCGATCATGGGTGAGTCCGGTGTCGGAAAATCGACGCTGCTGAATCTGATCGCTGGCCTGGATGTGCCCGATACAGGCGAGATACTGATTGACGGCATTACTCTGTCATCACTGGACGATGACGCTGCCACTCGCTTGCGGCGCAGGGAATTCGGCTTCGTTTTCCAGGCATTTCACGTCCTGCCCCACCTGACCCTGAGCCAGAACATAGCCCTGCCCCTGCTTCTGAATGGCATTCCTGCCGGAGGTACGGAACACATGCTGGATGCGGTCGGCCTGCCTGGCCGGGGCCATCATTTTCCCCGTCACCTGTCGGGGGGAGAATTACAGCGCGTCGCGATCGCCCGCGCCCTGATACATCGGCCGAAATTGATTCTCGCTGATGAACCCACAGGCAACCTGGACCCGGATACGGCGCACGATATCCTCATGCTCATGCGCCGGGAGATCAAGGCGAATGGCGCTTCCGGCATTATTGTCACCCATTCGCATGCCGCCGCAGCAACGGCAGATCGCGTTCTCGTGCTGACAAAGGATGGGCTGCATCCCTTTGTGGCGGAAAAGGCTGCGGACTTGCCGAAGCAAATAAAATGAGGTGGCGCAACAGGAGCATACTCGCTCGTTGGCTGCTATCGGGGGAATGGCAGGCTCACAGGCTTCAGTCAGGCGTCGCCGTGATCGCAATCGCGCTCGGGGTGGCGCTCGGGTTTGCCATCCACCTCATCAATACCGCCGCCTTCAACGAATTTTCCGCTGCCGCCCGCAGCCTTTCCGGCGAGTCGGATCTTGAAGTGCGTGGGCCGCAGGCCACAATCGACGAATCGATTTATCCACTGCTGGCAGAGCAAGAGGATGTCGAGCTGGCAAATCCCGTACTGGAACTCGACGTCGCCCTCCCCAACCATTCGAAGGAACGCAAAGACGCCACCCTGAAAATTCTCGGGCTGGATATTTTTCGTGCCTCGGTCATGGCGCCCGACCTGATCGGGATTCCGGCAGAAGACAAGCTGTTCGATGTCCTTGCGGATGACGCCATTTTCCTCTCTCCCGCCGCAATGGAATGGCTAGGGGTAAAGCAAGGCGACATCCTGAACCTGAGTGTAGGCACCCAGACAGTTGCACTGCGGGTTGCCGGGGGCTTGCGCAGGGCGCGGGCGGGACAGTGCATTGGGGTAATGGATATTGCCACGGCGCAATGGCGGTTTCATCGTCTCGGCCAGCTATCGCGCGTCGAGTTGAAACTGCTTCCCGGCACTGATAAAGCTGCATTCAAGGCGCAACTCGAGCAGGAACTGGAGCCCCAAAACCAGTACCTCGTTGCCGAACCCACCACCCGGGAAACCCGGGTGGCAAACATGTCGCGTGCCTATCGGGTGAACCTGAACGTGCTTGCGATGGTAGCGCTGTTTACCGGCACCTTTCTGGTATTCTCCACGCAGGCGCTATCCATTGTCCGGCGAAGACATCAGTTCGCCCTGTTGCGGGTGCTCGGCTTCACGCGCAAACAAATGCTGGGACAGGTCTTATGGGAGGGAGCCATTCTTGGCTTCGTCGGGTCGCTGCTCGGCCTTGCTCTCGGTTATGCCACAGCCACCAGCGCGCTGCATTATTTTAGCGGAGACCTCGGAGGGGGTTTTTTCCCTGGAATAAAACCTGTCATGCATTTCGACCCTATGGCCGCAATGGTCTTTTTCATTCTGGGGGTGGGCATTACCTTGCTTGGCAGTGCCGCTCCTGCCTGGGAAGCAGCCACGGCTCTTCCAGCGCCCGCATTGAAATCCGGAAGCGAAGATACGGCGCTCGCCAGACTGGGGAATCCGTGGCCGGGATTGCTTTTCCTTGCTTCGGGCATCCTGTTTACCCGATTGCCGCCAATTTTCGATTTGCCGATTTTCGGTTATCTTGCCGTAGCGCAACTGCTGACGGGCGGCATTATTCTCATGCCGCCCCTTTCTGCACTCATTTTCACTGTCGTATTCCGTATGGCGCAGCACGCGAGCCGCGCCCGGCCGGTGCTAACCACGGCATTGGCGCGGCTCGCCAATGCCCCCAATCAGGCCGCGATCGCCCTTGGCGGCATACTGGCAAGCTTTACCCTGATGGTCGCCATGGCGATCATGGTTGCAAGTTTTCGCGTATCGGTCGATGACTGGTTGAGGCATATCCTGCCTGCCGATCTGTATGTCGAAACCGCAGCGAGCGGAGATACGCGGGGCCTAACCCCGGATGAGATGAAAGCACTGGCGGAAACGCCGGGTCTCATGCGAGTGGACTTTTTCCGCTCCTCCAAACTGATGCTCGATCCAAGCCGCCCCAATATCACGCTGATCGCGCGTCCCATCGATATATCCGAGCCCGGCAATACGTTGCCGCTGACAGGCGAATCGATTCCGGTTGCCCAGCTTCCGAAAGGTGCAATTCCGATCTGGGTTTCCGAACCCATGGTGGATTTATACGGTTATACGCTCGGCAAGGACGTCACGCTACCCATCGCTATTCCCGCACGCACGTTTATCGTGGCAGGAGTATGGCGCGACTATGGGCGGCAATTCGGCGCGATACAGATGCGCTTGGCTGATTACCAGGCGCTGACGGACGACCGACTCGTGAATGATGCCGCACTTTGGCTGGAGCAAGGGGTGGCGCCGGAACAGGTAATCGAGTCGATGAGGCAGCTCCCGTTTGGCAATGCGCTGAAGTTTTCCGATCCGGGTCAGATACGCGCGCTGAGCCTGGATATTTTTGACCGCAGCTTTGCCGTAACCTATCTGCTTGAAGGTGTGGCAATAATCATTGGCCTGCTCGGTGTTGCGGCCAGCTTCTCGGCGCAGGCCTTGGGGCGCATCAAAGAATTTGGAATGCTGCGCCACATCGGCATGACACGGCGCCAGATACTCGGCATGCTGGCAATAGAAGGAGGTCTGCTGACAGCGCTCGGCGTTCTGCTCGGCTTTGTGCTTGGAGGATGTATCAGCCTGATCCTGGTTTTTATCGTGAACCCCCAATCGTTCCACTGGACCATGCAATTGAGTCTCCCCTGGGAGAGTCTCTTGAGCGTGGCGCTGACACTGATGTTTCTGGCTGCATTCACGGCAGTGGCATCGGGGCGCCATGCAGTTTCGGGCAATGCAGTACGCGCCGTAAGGGAGGACTGGTAATGCGAGCCGTAAAGCGTAATCCCGGATATTTCACCCGTTCCCGCAAACAAAGGTGGCACGATGCCGGATTCAAACGGCTGACTGGAACCGCTTTCCTTGTTGCAGCTTTGTTCCTTGCTTTCTTTACCACCGGTCGCGTTCTGGCGGAACGGCCACAACTATCACCGGTAGTTCGAAACGTGCCCCTTGTGTTCCCACGGGATTTCGGGGCGCATCCTGGTTTCAGAAATGAGTGGTGGTATGTAACCGGCTGGCTGGAAACACCCGAAAAAGAACCGCTTGGCTTCCAGATCACCTTTTTCCGTGTGGCGACCGAACACGATCGCGCCAACCCCAGCCGCTTTGCCCCCAGAGACCTCATCATTGCCCACGCCGCCTTGTCTGATCCGGCAGTGGGTAAACTTCTGCATGACCAGAAAAGTGCACGGGATGGTTTTGGCCTGGCATATACCACAGAGGACAACACGAACGTCAAACTGGGCGATTGGTTTATGGTGCGGGAGGAAAACGGGCGTTATCAGACTCGCATAAAAGCAGACCATTTCCGGCTCGATTTTTCGCTGACGCCCGCGCAATCCCCCATGCTGCAAGATCTCAACGGTTTTTCCAGAAAGGGGCCGCACCCTGAGCAGGCCAGCTATTACTACAGTGAGCCTCACCTGCAGGTAAGTGGGAAAGTAACGCGCGATGGCGAGGAAATCGCCGTGAAGGGCATCGCGTGGCTCGACCACGAGTGGTCTACCGCCTACCTCGATCCGAAAGCGGTGGGATGGGATTGGGTCGGCGCCAATCTAGACGACGGATCAGCCCTGATGGCGTTTCAGATCCGCGGCAAGGACGGCAGCAAGGTCTGGGCGTATGCCGGGATCCGGGAGCCGTCAGGGCACTTCACGCGCTTTGAACCGGATCAGGTAAGCTTTGAGCCGCAACGCACCTGGCATTCAACACGCACAAACACCACCTATCCAGTCAAAATACGAATCCAGACCGGCACTACCGTCTGGGTTCTCACACCCCTGATGGACGACCAGGAACTTGACTCGCGGCAATCCACCGGTGCAGTTTATTGGGAGGGCGCGGTGACCGTTACCCGCGACGGTGAACCCGCGGGGCGCGGCTATCTCGAACTGACCGGTTATATGGAACCGTTGAGTCTCTAAGCATTCAAAACAGGCTGGCCAGGAAGCCAATGCGGTTCAAGGCACTACCTACATATTCCGGCTCTTCCTGATCAAATCATAGGCAGCCTGCACTTCCTGAGATTTTGCGGTGGCCATTGCAATCATATCTTCCGGCATGCCCTGCCCCATCAGTTTATCGGGATGATACTGACTCATCAGCTTGCGATAGGCACGCTTGATTTCCTGGTCGCTGCTTTCCCGGGTCACCCCCAGCGCTTTATAGGCATCGTCAAGAGTGGTAGCCGAGGGAGGCTGACCCCCGGCAAAATGCGACTGACTCAGCACCATGTCCACTAGTTGGCGGAATGCAGATGAATCATAGCCAAGATAGCGCGCCACATCTCTTAACAGGTTCTCCTCGGCCGCGTCCATGTGTCCGTCCGCCACTGCCATGACGATAAGATAAACCAGAAGCATCTGCGCAAGGTTATGGGTGTGCCCGCAAACAATCATGAACTCATTCAGCTTGGGCACGTGATCAAAACCAGGCGCTGTGCCCTGTTTAAAAAGCGAGATGGCTCTCTGCCGATGCTCCGCCGACATTCCCAGCTTCTGCATGAAGTCTTCAACATGGTTAATCTCCTCCTGGGAAATATGCCCGTCTGCCTTGGCAAGTTTTCCCATGAGTATGAAAACGGTTTCGAGAAAAACCGTCTGCCGCTGGGCACTCGTAAACGGATTGATTGCACCTGCGCCGTAAGCACGGTAACGATCGATGAAGCTGCCGGCAATGTATCCGAGAAATGCGCCGAAAATGCCGAAGAAGTAAAACCCTAACAGGGTTAAAATTATTTTGAACAAGCGAGCTTCCTTTGACAGACATGAAAACGGCAAAAAAATGATTCGGTGCGCCGTTATTCTGAGGAAAGAGCAATGATGAATGAAATAATATCAGTAAATGCCTCTGCGCCATGCTGAACCTTTTTCCCTGTCGAACAGTACCACTCCGTTACAGCCGCCCCTTGGCAAAACAATGACGACAATGAGCACAACAACGGGGCAGCAAGACAAACCAGACGATGCTAGGCTGCGCTTTGCCATCCGCCAGTGAATGACGGAAAGTACCTGCCCTGAAAGTGACATAGGAGGAATCATGATCGAACTGCATTCCAGTCCAACCCCGAACGGCCAGAAAGTGATGATCATGCTGGAGGAAATCGGAATCGAATGGAAACACATCGACGTCGATATCAATGTAGGGGAGCAATTCCAGCCTGAACATCTGAAACTCAATCCCAATAACAAGATTCCCGCGATCGTGGATACGGAGGGGCCAGGGGGTGGTTCATACACAATGATGGAATCATGTGCGATCCTCCTTTATCTCGCGGAGAAAACAGGCAGATTCCTGCCTGTCGATGCCCGTAAGCGCTATGACACGCTGCAATGGCTGTTCTTCCAAGTTGCGCATATCGGCCCCATGTTCGGGCAGGCGAACCATTTCAATCGGCAGGCCAGAGATAACCAGTACGCGCGGGACAGGTACAACGATGAGTCGCTGCGCCTCTATCGAGTGCTGGAAAACCGGCTGGGTGAATCCGCGTGGCTCGGGTGCGATGAATATTCAATCGCCGATATCGCCACCTACCCCTGGTGTAAAGGGCATGCGGAGCGCGGCGTCGATGGAGAGACCTTCCCGAACTTCATACGCTGGTTTACTGCAATGGAGGCTCGTCCCGCAGTGCAGCGCAATAATGAAATGGCAGCCGAAATTCGGGCCCGAATGGAAAAGGCGGCAAAGAACAAGTCTGTTATTAATATGTACGACACCAGGGATAATGCCGAGCGCCTTGCCCGGGCGACATCGCGCAAGAACAAGGCATGAGAAAATTTTTTCTGGGGCTGCACAATTTGCGGCCCTGATGCTTGCCCCTTTCAGGGCAAGCAGTTCAAACAGACCAGGCGACGGCTACTGGCAATTTTTGTTGTTATAGATAGTCGTAAGCGCACTCCTCCTGTCACTGACCAACCGGGTTGCCTCCCCGGCATCGTAATAGGTATAGGCCAAGCCCGGAAGCCACAAAAGAGCCGCTGCAACATTGGTTCCAGTAACTCCTTTCTTTGAATCTATGTCAGCTTGTGCTTTGTCAAGCCTCGCAAGTTCCCCCTTGATTGCATTGCAGGACAGGTTCGGGTCACCGGGCTGCACCACTTGTACTTTTTCCGAGGTCGCGCAACCGACCAATAAACTACCCGCGGCAATGGTGACAAGCGCCGCGCTTCTCAAAGAGAACAGCATTTATTTCCTCCAATCAACCGCCAACCGTGCATAACCGAAGCCGGGGCGGATCCGGCCACGCGCAAAAAATCAGTAGTCCATGGTTCAGGTAAAGAAATCTTTCTACTGCCAAGGGCAGGAGGAATTATAAAGAAATAACTCTAACTCAGCATTTATTGCGTGATTTTCGATACATGAAACAGCAGAAGAATATTCTGTTCGAATAGTGCTTCATGCTGGCGCTCTCATGCGTTAAACTCGAATTTTTTCAATTTTTCATTCAGTTATGGCCCAATACGTACTTACCATGAACCGGGTGGGCAAAGTGGTCCCGCCCCGGCGCACGATACTCAAGGATATTTCCATCAGTTTTTTTCCCGGCGCAAAGATAGGTTTGCTGGGACTCAACGGTTCGGGCAAATCCACCGTTCTGAAAATCATGGCGGGCGTGGACAAGGATATCGAGGGCGAAGTCACTGCCATGCCCAACCTCAATATCGGCTACCTTCCGCAGGAACCGCAGCTCAATGCTGAGCACACGGTACGCGAAGCGGTGCAGGAAGGACTCGGCGAGGTATTCAACGCACAGCAGAAACTGGAGGAAGTTTACGCTGCCTACGCCGAGCCGGATGCAGACTTCGATGCCCTAGCGTCGGAGCAAAGCCGGCTTGAAGCAATCATCGCCGCCAGCGGCGGAAACCTCGGTCAGCAGATGGAAATCGCAGCCGATGCGCTGCGTTTGCCGGAATGGGATGCCACCGTGAAGAATCTCTCAGGTGGCGAGAAACGGCGCGTCGCGTTATGCAAATTGCTGCTGTCCAAACCGGACATGCTATTGCTGGACGAACCTACCAACCACTTGGATGCGGAGTCAGTGGAATGGCTGGAGCAATTCCTTACGCGGTTTCCGGGCACCGTGGTGGCAGTGACGCACGATCGCTATTTTCTCGATAACGCGGCGGAATGGATCCTGGAGCTCGACCGCGGGCACGGCATCCCGTGGAAGGGCAATTACAGTTCCTGGCTGGAGCAGAAAGAAACCCGCCTGAAACAGGAAGAATCAGCCGAGTCGGCACGCCAGAAAGCGCTGAAAAAAGAGCTGGAATGGGTACGACAGAACCCCAAGGGACGCCAGGCGAAATCCAAGGCGCGTATTGCGCGCTTTGATGAACTCAATTCGCAGGAGTACCAGAAACGTAACGAGACGCAGGAGATCTTCATTCCCGTAGCCGAAAGACTGGGTAACGAAGTCATCGAGTTCAGGAACGTATCGAAAGCATATGGCGATCGCCTGCTGATCGATAACCTGAGTTTCAAGGTGCCTCCCGGTGCCATTGTCGGCATCATCGGTCCGAATGGAGCCGGAAAATCCACTCTTTTCCGGATGATTACAGGAAAGGAGCAGCCGGATTCGGGCAATATAGAAATCGGCGCAACCGTCAAAATTGCCCACGTGGATCAATCACGGGCCGCTTTGGAAGACGGTAAAACCGTATTTGATGCGATCTCGGATGGGCATGACATCCTGACGGTCGGCAGATATGAAACGCCAGCACGCGCCTATCTCGGTCGCTTCAATTTCAAGGGCTCGGACCAGCAGAAGATAGTGGGCAACTTGTCCGGCGGTGAACGTGGAAGACTTCACCTGGCTAAAACGCTTATCGCCGGGGGCAACGTACTATTGCTGGATGAGCCTTCCAACGACCTCGATGTCGAAACGTTGCGAGCGCTGGAAGATGCGTTGCTAGAGTTTGCGGGATGCGTGATGGTCATCTCGCATGACCGCTGGTTCCTTGACCGTATCGCTACCCATATCCTGTCGTTCGAAGGCAATTCGCAGGTGGCATTCTTCGATGGCAATTACCAGGAATATGAAGCCGACAAGCGGAAACGCCTCGGGGAGGAAGCCGCAAAACCCAAGCGAATCAGGTATAAGCCGATCAATCGGTAAGTGCTGAGCAGGCTGGCTTTCCTGTCCCGATCCCGTTCGATCCCCGATAAACTCGGGAACCCTCCTCTCCCCAACCCTCTCCCCGCTGGGGAGAGGGAGCCTACAGTGGAGGAAGGAATCAGCAAAACGCAAGGTCTCAGGACCAAACGTGAACGTCTAGTCCGCTATGGCTATGCCAAGAGAAAGCGATCGTCAGAGGAGAATGACCGCGGCCTGGTCTATCAATAGCGACCTTCGCGCTTCGGCCCCGTGCCGCTGGAATCCTTCTTCTCCTCATACCTTTCAGTGCCGTCGGTCTGGTATCTGGAATTATCCTGACCTTTTCTCATTGAAGTGCCTTCCTTCATGTGCAATCTTTGCTTGATGCTCTTATCGCCTTTACCATTCGTATCGCGAACAGCTGGAGAATCAGCCGGCCCGATCTCGTCCGGCATATCGTACTCACCAGCATAGACTCCACCCGATGCACTGACACCGAGAACAAATGCCGCGACAATTGGAAGCAGTGCGGGCCCGGATATCAAAGAAGAACGTTTCATGATTACTCTCCTTATCAGCTCAACGATTGATTGAAGGTGACTGAAATCGCACAGTACGCCTGATTCCAATGTCATTCCGTACGTTAACATACATATTGCCTGCATTAATCTGATACTTCGTGAAGTTTTGGATATCAATGGCTTTTCTATACAATTATCAAATTTGCTGATCAGTCTTTTCACTTGTTCAGATACAACTCATGAAATTGGTATATCTTCGCTGCCTGTACATCCCGGTTTTCGCGCTATTCATAAGCATTGGCGCGTTCTTTTGCAATCCGGTGACGGCGAGCGAAAACAATACCTTGAACTCCGCAAAAGCGTGTCCTGTCTGCCCTGAAATGGTATCCATTGCAGGCAAGAAATTTGCCATGGGTAAATACGCCGTGACGTTCGACGACTGGGAGGCGTGTGTTGAAGGAGGCGGCTGCGGCGGATATGTTCCCCCCGATAATGGCTGGGGGCGCGGTAAAAGACCGGTTGTAAACGTAAGCTGGGATGACGCCCAGGCTTATCTGCGATGGCTGTCGGATAAGTCGGGCAAGACTTATCGGCTGCCCACGGAAGAGGAATGGGAAGTCGCCGCCTTGGCGGGCGCGACTACCCAATACTATTGGGGCAACGACGTCGGGCGCAATAACGCCAATTGCGATGGATGCGGGAGCGAGTGGGATAACAGGAGAACCGCTCCCGTCGGCAGTTTCAAACCCAATGCCTTTGGCCTGCACGATATGATGGGTAATGTCTGGCAGTGGACGGATACCTGCCGGAAAGGGAATTGTGCAAAGCGCCTCCTGTGCGGAGGCTCCTGGAATCACCGGCCGCAGGATATGCGGGCAGGTATGTGCAACTGGTTCGATACCAACAAACGTATGCGCTATCTGGGTTTTCGACCTGCAATGACGTTACCCTGAAGCCCACTCGCTCTTTTTTCCCCTCGCAATTTTTTCCCTCTCTCCCGACTCCTCTCCCACAAGTGGGAGAGGAGAGTGAGGACATCGGCCAGACTGAGCTAAGCATGATGGATAGCTCAAATAATTCGTTTGGTTGCAATACCTCAACTGCGCCTGATTCGTGCACCCAATGCCGACAGCTTCTCTTCGATCCGTTCATAACCACGGTCAAGATGATAAATACGGTCAACGATCGTTTCACCCCGGGCAATCAGCCCGGCCAGGACCAGACAGGCCGAAGCACGCAGATCGGTCGCCATGACATTCGCTCCATCGAGCCCGCCCACACCGCATACCACCGCGGTATTGCCTTCGACTTTGATATCGGCATTCATGCGCTCCAATTCCTGCACGTGCATGAAGCGATTCTCGAATATGGTTTCGGTAATGATTGCGGTTCCGGTAGCGATGGTATTCAATACCATAAATTGCGCCTGCATATCGGTAGGAAATGCGGGATAAGGTGCCGTCCGCAGGTTTACCGATTTCGGGGGATTATTCATTTTCAGGTGTATCCAGTCTTCACCCGACTCGATGGCAGCCCCCGCTTCCATCAGCTTGTCGAGCACCGCATCCATTGTGTCGGTGCGCGTCTGCCTGAGATATATTTCGCCACCGCTGGCTGCGGCTGCTACCAGGAATGTGCCGCTTTCGATACGATCGGGCATGACGCGATAGTTGGTACCATGCAGGCTTTCTACGCCTTCAATGGTGATGATGTCCGTTCCGACTCCCTGAATTTTAGCCCCCATGGCGATAAGGCAGTTCGCGAGATCCATCACTTCCGGTTCCCGTGCCGCATTTTCCAGCACAGTCGTCCCCTCCGCCAGCGTGGCCGCCATCATCAGGTTTTCAGTGCCGGTAACAGTGACGATATCCATCACGATATGCGCGCCGTTAAGGCGTTTCGCCTTTGCATGAATATAACCGTGCTCGATCTCGATCTCCGCACCCATTGCCTGCAATCCTTTTATATGCTGATCAACGGGACGCAGACCAATGGCGCACCCACCCGGCAGCGACACTTTTGCGGCACCCGCCCGCGCAAGCATCGGGCCCAGCACCAGAATTGCAGCCCGCATGGTTTTCACCATTTCGTACGGCGCAACGAGATTGGAAAGATATGCCGCAGTCAGTTCAGTCGTACGGTTGCTGTCGACATTGATTCGAACCCCCATCTGCTGGAGCAGGTCCAGCATGGTAGTTATATCATTCAGATGCGGAACGTTTTCGACGACGAGGGTTTTCCCGGTAAGCAGGGAGGCGCACAGGATAGGCAGCGCCGCGTTCTTGGCTCCGGAAATGGTTACATCGCCGGAAAGCCGCACGCCTCCCTGAATGATCAGTTTTTGCATGGTTGAAATGTGCTGAGGTTCCCGTCATCATATCGCAAACACGGTACCCGTAGTTTCAAATTTCGGCTTATTATGCCAAAGTAATATCAACCAAAGGAGATAAGATGGAAAAAAAGACGATACATACAACGGATGCGCCGCAGGCTATCGGCACTTATTCCCAGGGAATACGCGTCAGCGGAGGCGATACCATCTACATTTCCGGTCAGATCGGTCTCGAACCCTCTACCATGCAGATGGTGGAAGGCATCGAGAATCAAATCCATCGGGTATTCCAGAACCTGACGGCAGTTGCAGCGGCTGGTGGAGGCAGCCTCCGGGATATCGTCAAATTGAACGTCTATCTCACGGACCTTTCCAATTTCCAGAAGGTGAATGAAATCATGGTGCAATATTTCAGCACGCCCTACCCTGCGCGCGCCGCCATCGGCGTATCGGCGCTCCCGCGGAACGCGCTGGTGGAGATTGATGCGGTATTGGTGGTGCCAGCATAAGGACTGAGGTGTGATACAGGAAACCGCGCGCTAGCTTAAAGGATGCGTCTCCACGACGAATGCAGTCGCTCGCCATCTCTCCCATCAGCGGGACAATCAGGGACAAGCTCGTCAAACTCGGCATTACCGATGCTTCAAGCCTGATACTGCATTTACCGTTTCGCTACGAGGACGAGACGCACCTCTACCCAATCAATGATGTACCTGCCGATCGAACAGTGCAGGTCGAAGGCATGATCACCCGAAGCGAAGTTATGTACCGGCCACGGCGGCAACTGGTATGCCAGGTGGAGGATGGAACAGGTGTTTTGTTCGTGCGCTTCCTGAATTTTTACGGCAGTCAGGTAAAAGCATATTCGGTGGGCACGCGGGTGCGCTTGCTGGGAGAGGCGCGCCCCGGCTTTTTCGGTGTTGAAATGGTTCACCCCAAGTGCCGGATTTTACGCGGGAATGTGCCCCTGCCGGACGCGCTCACTCCGATTTACCCCTCTACAGCCGGACTTCCTTCCGAAGCACTGCGCAAACTGATTTCCCGGGTGCTGCAAACAGGAGATGGCGGAAACCCTGAGGGAACTCTCTCCGAAACGCTGCCCGATGCCGTACGTGAACGCTGTCAGCTTCAGGGTTTCAAGGACAGTGTGCTATTCCTGCACCAACCCCCACCGGATGCACCGCCCGCTCTATTGCGGGAGCGCACTCATCCCGCCTGGCAGCGGATCAAATTCGATGAATTGCTGGCGCAGCAATTGTCGATGCGGGTGCATTATCAGCAGCGGCGCAATGGCAGCGCCCCTGTTCTGATAGCAAAAAACGATTTGACCAGAGCACTGCTGAAGTTGCTGCCTTTCGATCTCACTCAAGCCCAGAAGAAGGCTTTCGCCGAAATCAGCCGCGATCTGACGGAGCCCCATCCCATGCAACGCTTGTTGCAGGGTGACGTGGGAAGCGGCAAAACGATCGTTGCCGCACTGGCTGTGCTGCAATCGATCGAAAATAATTTTCAGGCAGCACTGATGGCGCCAACCGAGATTCTTGCGGAGCAGCATTATCGGAAACTCTCCACATGGCTTGCCCCCCTGCTGGAGCCGGGCGGGCTGCGGATCGCGTGGCTCGGCGGCAATCAGAAAAAGAAGGAACGGGAAACCACGCTTGCCGATATTGCTGCCGGCAACGCCCTGCTTGCCATCGGGACACATGCATTGTTCCAGAACCAGGTGGAGTTTGACAGGTTGGGACTTGTGGTTATTGACGAACAACATCGCTTTGGTGTTCACCAGCGGTTGGCATTGCGAGAAAAAGGGGCTGGAGCGTACGCCATGCCCCACCAGTTGATGATGAGTGCAACGCCCATTCCACGTACCCTTTCGATGAGCTATTACGCTGATCTGGATGTGTCCGTAATAGACGAAATGCCGCCCGGACGCGTACCGGTGGTAACCAAGCTTGTCGCCGACACCCGTCGCGACGAGGTAACGGCGCGCGTACGGGAAGCCTGCCGTGAGGGAAAGCAGGCCTACTGGGTATGTCCGCTGATCCAGGAGTCTGAGGCATTGCAGCTCAAGACCGCGCTGGAAACCCACCAGGGGCTGACCGAAACTTTTCCGGAATTGAGAATCGGCTTGGTGCATGGCAGGCTTTCATTTCAGGAGAAATCCGATGTGATGGAAGCATTTGCGCGAGGTGAAATCCATCTCCTCGTAGCGACAACAGTGATCGAAGTAGGCGTGGATGTGCCCAATGCGTCGCTGATGGTGATCGAGCATGCAGAACGCATGGGCCTTGCGCAATTGCACCAACTACGCGGACGGATCGGACGAGGTGCAACCGGTGGCGTATGCATATTGATGTATCAGCAACCCCTCTCCACAAACGCGCGTGAGCGACTCAAGATTATTTTTGAAAACACGGATGGCTTTGAAATAGCGCGTCAGGATCTGCGGCTGCGGGGGCCCGGCGAATTCCTGGGTGCGCGCCAGAGCGGACTCCCTATGCTGCGCTTCGCTGATCTGGAACGGGATGAAGCCCTGCTCGATACGGCACGGACGATTGCCGGGGAATTGCTGCGTGATTATCCGGAAGCGGCAAAACGCCATCTCCACCGCTGGCTGGGAAGGAAAAGCGAATACCTGAGGGCATAAAAAGAACGATCTCGCGGTTCTTCATCGCGGATTTTTCGAACTCGTGAATGATTCTACAAACCAGAAACCTGACCTTGCAGCATCCCGGCAAATTGCTGTGCCGCAATCTGAACCTCACCATCAACCCGGGGGAATGCTGGGCGATTCTCGGCCGGAACGGCTGCGGCAAGACGACATTGATACATGCCCTGGGTGGACTGAACCAAGTGAAGGCGGGACAGGATTCATCCGTAACCATCGCGGGGAGGGCGCTTGGGCAGTGGTCCCGGCGGGAACTTGCCCGCAATCTCGGCATTCTGTTGCAGGATGAACCCGGCGAGTTCTGGGGTACGGTGCATGAATACGTGCTGCTCGGACGGCATCCTCATGCAACCAGAATGCTCGGCTGGCAGGCGATCGACCTCGAGATGACATCTCGTGTTATCGAGCAAATGGAACTGGCCGGCCTTGCCGACCGTCTACTCGCTACGCTTTCCGGCGGCGAGCGCCAGCGCGCGCGTATCGCCTTGCTGCTTGCCCAGTCGCCCAAATGCTATCTGCTGGATGAGCCTTTGCAACACCTCGATCTGCGCCATCAACTCGAGACCATGATCCTGTTCAGCGAATTGGTGAAGCGGGGCAGTTCCGTCGCAATGGTGCTGCACGATATCGGCTGGGCAGTCAGATTCTGCGACCACGCATTGCTGCTGTTCGACGACGGCCCTGCCATGAGTGGCAGTATAGACGAGGTGCTCAAGCGTGATAATCTTGAAGCGCTTTATCACTGTAATCTGGGGGAGTTCATCGCAGGCCGGCAGCACCATTTCTTCCCGCAAACGGTGCCGAGTGTATAATCTGGAATTTCAGGCATACTTTTTCTCAGCAGCAATTCTTCAGCGCTTTTTCCAGCAAGGGCCGTGGACCGCAGTGGCTGTTTGCCCTCACTTGATCTTCCCCTTTTGGATGAGTTCGCCGCGCGGGATGACGGAATCCCGGAGCTTGTTCATCTGTATTCACCATGATTCGTAAACTTATCGATCGCGTCTTCAACCGCAATACATCCGCTTCCATCCCTTCCGCCCGCACTTCCTCCACGAAGCCGCATATCATTACGCGCGACCAGCACGGCATCAGGCGCGATCACATCAGCTCCGGTGCGCTCAAAGTTACATCAGGTCTGCAGGAAGCGGGATATTCCGCTTTCATTGTAGGGGGGGCCGCGCGCGACCTGGTGCTGGGATTGGAGCCAAAGGATTTTGACGTTGCCACGAATGCCACACCGGAGGAAGTACGCGCTGTTTTCCGCCGCTCGCGTATCATTGGCCGCCGTTTCCGGCTGGTGCATGTCATGTGGGGAGCGGAAACCGTGGAGGTTTCGACTTTCCGGGGCGGCCCATCCGGAGAGACAGGCGGGCTGAGTGCTGACGAGCATGCGGACGAACATGGACGTCTCTTGCGCGATAACGTATTCGGCAGTCAGGAGGAGGATGCGAGACGGCGGGATTTCACCGTGAATGCGCTGTTCTTCGATCCCGTCCACGAGGAAATCTGGGACTATCTGAACGGCTATGAGGACCTGAAGGCACGACGCCTGCGCATCATTGGAGATCCGGTGCGGAGATACCGCGAAGATCCCGTGCGAATGCTGCGAGTGGTACGGTTGAGCGCCAAGCTCGGCATGGAAATCGATGCCGCCACAGCCGCGCCTATCAACGAACTGGCTCCCCTGTTGCTACATGTGCCGCCCTCGCGGCTGTTCGATGAAATGCTGAAATTACTGCTATCCGGTCATGCGCTGGCCTGCGTGACCGATTTGCAGAAACGCGGATTGCACCATGGCCTGCTTCCCATGCTGGATGTGATACGGGAACAACCGCTGGGCGAGCGCTTTATCACGCTCGCGCTCAAAAATACCGATGAGCGCGTGCGGCAGGAAAAGCCTGTATCGCCGGGATTCCTGTTTGCCGCCCTATTATGGCACGAAGTGCTCGCATCCTGGAATGCTTACCAGGCGACAGGGGAAAGACCAGTTCCCGCCTTGCACTTGGCAATGAACGACGTGCTGGCGGTACAAGATAAGAACCTGGCAATTCCGCGCAGGTACGATGCCATCATGAAGGAAATCTGGATGATGCAACCGCGCTTTGCCCACCGCTCAGGGAGCAGGCCGTTCCGGCTCCTTGAAAATCCCCGCTTTCGCGCTGCCTACGACTTTATGCTATTGCGTTGCGAAAGCGGCGAAGTGGATGAGGAACTGGGCAAATGGTGGGAAGCATTCCAGCATGCAAGTTCCCGCGAACGTGAAGCCATGCTGATCAGCGATGAGAGCCAGAAGAGACGCAGGAGAAACCGTAGCCGTAAAAAATCGGGCACTCCCCCTGCGGGAGAGAACGGCCACGTAGTATCCGGGAAGCAGGATGGTTTTGCCCCATGAACGGGGCTAACGACGGTCGCATCGCCTCGCATGCGTATATCGGATTGGGCAGCAATCTGGATGAACCTGTAGCGCATGTGCAAAAAGCGTTTGAAGAACTGGGGGAGCTTCCTTTTACGCGCTTGCTGGCGCATTCTTCGCTCTACCGCAGTGCACCGATTGGACGCCTGGATCAGCCTGATTTCATCAACGCAGTCGCGCATATCGAAACCACCCTGCCACCCCAGGATCTGCTGCGAGCCCTGCTCGGGATCGAGCAAAAGCATGGGCGGATGCGCGAGTATCTCAATGCGCCGCGTACACTTGATCTCGACTTGCTGCTATATGATGACCTGCAACTGGATGAGGATAGCCTGATTCTGCCTCATCCGAGGATGCACGAACGGGCATTCGTATTGCAGCCCCTGCTCGAAATTGCGTCGATCAGCAGCATACCGGGACACGACAACATAAGGGAATTGCTTGCTGCCTGTAAGGAACAGCGGCTGGAACGCGAGCTGACACGTGAAACTTGAGGAATATCGCCACATCGCGGTGGAAGGCCCGATCGGTGTGGGAAAAACCAGCCTGGCGCGACGAATGGCGGAGTATGCGGGTGGACAGCTCCTTCTGGAAAGACCCGAGGAAAATCCGTTTCTCGGCAAGTTCTACGAGGATATCCGCCGATATGCGCTCCCTACCCAACTGTTTTTTCTGTTTCAGCGCGCCAACCAGTTGCAGGATCTGACGCAGATCGATCTGTTTACGAAAACGACCATAAGCGACTTTCTGCTGGATAAGGACCCGCTGTTTGCGGGACTGACGCTCAACAATGCAGAATACGATCTGTACCGAAAAATCTATCGCCATCTGCAACCCGAAGCTTTCACTCCTGACCTCGTGATCTATCTGCAAGCGTCGCCCGCCACGCTGGTGGAGCGGGTGAAGCGCCGGGGCAGTTCCTATGAACAAAACATTTCCGAAACGTATTTGTGGCGATTGGCCGACAGCTATGCGCGCTTCTTCCATCACTATGAGGACGCGCCACTTCTGATCATCAACAGCGAGCATCTCAATTTCGTTGATAGCGAAGAAGATTTTGCATTACTGCTGAGGCAGGTCGAACAAATGCGCGGCCCGAGGGAATATTTCAATTTCGGAAGATGAGCAAACCGGAAAACAAGAAGCCGAAAATGGGTTGGATGACCTATCTGATACACGCAACCAGGAGCTGAACCATGCGTATCACACAAGATGTCTTTCAAAAAATGCGGGATGATGGAGAGAAAATTGCCATCGTCACCTGCTATGACGCAAGTTTTGCGGCATTGCTGGAAAGAGCAGGCGTCGATATCCTGCTGGTGGGTGATTCACTGGGAAATGTGATCCAGGGTGAAGAGACTACCCTACCGGTTACTCTGGATGACATGATCTACCATACACTTTGCGTGAAACGCGGCTCAAGCACGGCTTTCATCATGACGGATATGCCTTTCGGCACCTCGCAGGTGAGTCCGGAAGAAACCTTCCGCAATGCGGCCGAACTCATGGCGGCAGGCGCCAACATGGTCAAGATCGAAGGCGGTTCCGTCATGGCCGAAACCGTGGAGTTCCTGACGCAGCGCGGCATCCCCGTCTGCGCGCACATCGGCCTCACGCCCCAGTCGGTAAACCAGTTAGGGGGCTATAAGGTGCAGGGAAAGACCGACTATGAAGCCGAGCAGTTGCTGGAGGACGCGGTAGCGCTCGAACAGGCCGGAGCAGGAATGCTTTTGATGGAAGTCGTGCCTGCCGCCCTTGCAGCCCAGGTTACCCGAACGCTCTCCATTCCTACCATCGGCATCGGCGCCGGGAAGGATTGTTCGGCGCAGGTATTGGTGCTGTACGACATGCTGGGCATTTATTCAGGCAAAAAGGCCAGGTTCATGAAGAATTTCCTCACGGGGGCGGGCAGCATCGAGGAGGCCGTGCAAAACTATACCAGAGCGGTCAAAACCGGGGAGTTTCCTGGCCCCGAGCATACATTCTGACTACCGATCCGAGTTGGACATCATCACGGATATTTCACCGCTACGAACCCGCCTTGGGCGCGAATCCTCCATCGCCTTCGTGCCGACGATGGGTGGATTGCACGAGGGACACTTGTCCCTGATTCGCGCCGCTTGGCGACATCGGGAATGTATAGTCGCAAGTATTTTTGTAAATCGCCTGCAGTTTGCCCCAACCGAGGATTTTGACCGATATCCCCGCACCCTGGAGCAGGACTGCGCGCTTCTCGAAGAGCAGGGCGTTCACGTCGTGTTCGCGCCGGAAGAAAAAACGCTTTATCCCACGCCGCAAGAGTTCACGGTGGAACCCTCCCCTATCGCAAACATGCTGGAAGGGAAGTACCGTCCCGGCTTTTTTCGGGGCGTGGCAACTGTCGTGCTAAAGCTCTTCAATATCGTGCAGCCGCAGACCGCGGTGTTCGGAAAAAAGGATTATCAGCAATTGCATATCGTACGCGAACTGGTGCGGCAGTTTAATTTACCCATAGAGATCGTTGCCGGGGAAACAGTTCGCGCCTCGGACAACCTGGCATTGAGCTCGCGTAACCGCTACCTTCGTGATGAGGAGCGCGCCGAGGCAATCCGGCTGTATCAGGTGCTATCGCAAGTGAAGCGGGAGATAGAAGGCGGCAATCGCAATTTTGCCGAACTGGAGGAAAACGCGATGAAAATTCTTGCCTCCCACGGCTGGAACGTCGATTACGTCTCGATACGCGAGAGAGATACCTTCGCAGTAGCCCAACCCAAGGAGGGGAATATGGTGGTGCTGGGAGCAGCCCGCCTGGGTGAAATCCGGCTGATCGATAGCCTCGAAATCATCTCAAAAAAGGAATAGAGGCGATGAAAGCCGGCTCAGCGGTTGGGCGCTGCAGCCTCCAATTCTTCCCGCTATACCCCTGCTTTGCCAATCCTTGAAAGCTCTGCCCCACCGGGGCAGCTTTTTCACTTTGGACAGTTTGCTATACATCTCTCTTCTATGATTTTCCTGCCCCCACAGCCTAGAAAGCAGGCATCCTGTACCGACTGACACCCGCATTCCACTTCACACTGCTGGTAGCGCAGCCGATCAAATTCCCGCATACGATTCGGCCTGAGGGGGGGCGGTTGGTAGAAAAAAGGAGACGAGTAGCCCAAGCCATAATAAGGCCCTCCTCCCCAGCCCCACGGAGAACCCCACCCCCCGGGATAGCCACCCCAACCCCATGGGTATCCTCCCCACCCCCAGCCCAGCGTGGTGCGTTCCCAGCCAGGATATCCGAACTGCATCCGCCGGCGATATGTATCAAGCTCATCGTCATAACGCTCGACCGCTTTTCTATATCTCTCTTCCGCCAGGGGTTCGATGCGTCTCAGGCAGGCCTGATATGTCGACTGACAGTTTTGCTGGCACATCTCCAGCTTTTGCGTGCATTTTTCAAGACAAACGATGCCTGCCGGATCGGTTGGCGGTTCATACCGATGGGTGATCTGATAGCGGGGAGAGAAAACCGCGCAGCCAGCTAAACCGACCAGACTGATCAGGACTATTGCGCGCTTGACCAGATGGGTACGCATTTTTCTTCCATAAACTTCATTGCTGATCTTCGTCAATATCGGAGGTAAGCATCCATATCATACTCTTACTATACTCCTTCACACTCTCGCGCGCCGTTGATTTATCCGAGAGGGGGATGTGAGAAAGTAATTGATTCAAAACATCTTTTTCACGTCTCTGTTTGGAGACATCAAGTAATTCCGAAGAATCAGGGAGTTACTCTCATGCAATAGAGGCCTGTTGCCGACAAGCAACAATGCAATCAGGGTTTTATTCTTCAGCTTTCAACATAAGTCTTTGTTTCAACGCTTCTTCTTATACTGGCACGATAACTGCTTGTATTCACGGTGATACCGTACATCGGTTTGCGCCTGCTGAAAATGAGGCAGGGGCTATTACCGATCCAGCTCGAAAAGAGAAATCCACAAAGAATACCGATAACGGTTCGCCCGCGCCGGACACTGTCTCAACAGAGACATGAGTGAGCCATATTCTGGCGATACAGCCTGACACGAGGAGGAATATTGTTATGCTTTCACCACACAGCCCGAAGCAAAACCGACTTCTTGCCGCCCTGCCACCCGGGGACTACGCGAGACTGCTCCCTTATCTTGAATTCATGCCCATGCCAGTGGGACAAACAATTCATGAACCGGGAGCGATTATTACTCATTCATATTTTCCCACCACGAGCATCGTCGCACCCCTTTACAGCGTGGAAAGCGGCGCCTCCGTACGTCTTTCAATCATTGGCAACGAGGGCCTGACAGGTATCTCGTCATTGCTGGGAGGCGCCAGTACGCCTGCCGGCGTCGTGGTACAAAGTGCGGGCAGTGGCTATCGCATGAAAACCAACGTGCTGAAAAAAGAATTCGAGCGGCAGGGAAAATTACAACATCTGATACTGCGCTTCACCCAGGCATTGATGACTCAGACGGCGCAGAATGCGGTTTGCAACCGGCACCATAACATAGAGCATCAGTTGTGCCGCTTCCTTTTGATGAACCTCGACCGGTTGCCAGGCCATGAACTGCAAATGACACACGAGCAGATTGCCGTCATGCTGGGAGTGCGGCGGGAGAGCGTGACGCAGGCCGCGCTCAAGCTGCAAACGATCGGTGCAATACAGTATAGCCGCGGGCATATAGCCGTAATGGATCGTGAAGAGCTGGAAGATTCCGTATGTGAATGCTATTCCGTGGTAAATGACGAGTATGACCGGCTGCTATGGAACCCCTCCATGGCCGAGCCCGCTCAAACTTCCACAAAGAAGGATACAAGCGAGGAGTTGTGGCCAGTAAGCTGAGGAGAGCCCCGGGTTGCTCGGCAAGAACAGGTTTTCCTCCCCGACCCGAGTTCGAGCCGAGTCACCCGGCCTTGCCGCCGCATTTCTTGCATTCACGCCTTCATGAGCTCGCGAAGAACATAAGGCAATATACCCCCATGCTGGTAGTAATCGATCTCTATACCGGTATCTATCCTGCACAGCAGGTCGATTTCCCGGCGTGAGCCGGTATTGTCACGTATAACAAGCGTTACATCCTGCTGGGGGCGGATGCTGCTCAGTCCCTCGATGTCGAACGCTTCATTTCCCTGAATACCGAGCGATTCCACGCTGTCGTCGCCTTTGAACTGTAGCGGCAGCACGCCCATGCCGATCAGGTTGCTGCGATGGATGCGTTCGAAGCTTTTCGCAATTACTGCCTTGACCCCCAGTAGCTGTGTTCCCTTTGCCGCCCAGTCGCGGCTCGATCCACTGCCATATTCTTCTCCCCCGAATACCACAGTGGGGATGTCGTCTGCGACGTAGCGCATGGCGGCATCGTAGATGCTCATCTGCTCGCCGTCCGGCTGATGCAGCGTTATACCTCCTTCGCTGCCGGGAATCATCAGGTTTTTGATGCGCACGTTGGCGAATGTCCCGCGCATCATGACCTCGTGATTGCCGCGACGCGCGCCGTAGCTATTGAAATCAGGCTTGGATACACCACTTGAAAGCAGGTATTTTCCCGCAGGAGAGGTATCCTTGATACTGCCGGCAGGACTGATGTGATCGGTGGTCACCGAATCCCCGAAGATGGCGAGGGCCCGCGCACTCCGGATCTCATTATGCGGGCGGGGCTGCAGCGAGAAATCCTGGAAAAATGGAGGTTCTGCTATATAGGTCGATTTCGGCCAGTCATAGACTTCCCCTGAAACAGACGATATATCGTTCCATAACGGATGATCCTGTGTAAGATTGCTGTAGAGCCTGCGGAATGTTTCCCCGTTTGCTGCAAACTTCATCAGGCTCTGGATTTCATCATCACGTGGCCAGATATCAGCCAGCCATACCGGCTGACCATTCTCGCCATATCCGAGCGGCTCGGCTGTCAGATCCTTGAGCATGTTCCCCGCGAGAGCATAAGCAACCACCAGAGGTGGCGAAGCAAGGAAGTTCGCACGAATGTTCGGGTGAATTCTAGCCTCGAAATTGCGATTGCCGGAGAGGACCGCGGCGCAAACCAGATCATTGGATACCACCGTTTCTTCAATCGGCACGGACAACGGGCCCGAGTTGCCAATGCATGTGGTACAGCCATAACCGGCAAGATTGAAGCCAAGCTTATCGAGATAGGGCAAGAGGCCTGTTTCCCGGAGATATTCCGTCACGACACGTGACCCGGGTGCAAGCGATGTCTTGATGTGACACTTTACCGACAACCCTTTTTCCACCGCTTTCTTTGCCAGCAGGCCAGCGGCAAGCAGTACGCTGGGGTTGGAGGTGTTGGTGCAGGATGTAATGGCCGCAATCAGGATATCCGCGTGCGCCAGGTCGAAGAGGCCGTTTGCGCCATACACAGGGGCTTCAGCCGGAGCCAGGATAGGCCTGTTATTGACCATTTCCGTGATGTTTCTTTCAGTCCCCGGTCTCACGGCTGCCGTGTTCCGCTCTGCGCTGGCGCTGTCGGCCACCTCTGCGCCGGTGTCAGACTCTTCGATGCTATGTACCTTGTAGCGAAGTTTCAGTGCGGCAGCATCCCTGCCGTAACCTCCCTGCATGACAGGCCGTGAAAAGAGTTCTGTGAAACGGGCCTTGACATTGTCAAGCTCGATACGATCCTGAGGGCGTCTCGGTCCGGCGAGAGAAGGCTTGACAGTAGAAAGGTCAAGCTCCAGCTCGCGCGTGTAGTCGATCTCGCCCTTGCGAGGAACCCCGTACAACTCCTGTGCCTTGAAATAAGACTGGAAGGCCGCGACTTCTTCTTCGCTTCGCCCGGTTCCGCGGAAATATTCCACAGTAGCGTCATCGACCGGGAAAAAACCCATAGTGGCGCCATATTCAGGTGCCATATTTCCGATGGTGGCTCGATCGGGAACCGTAAGCGACGCGGTTCCCTCGCCGAAAAATTCCACGAATTTGCCCACCACCCCGGATTTACGCAGGAGTTCAGTAACCGTCAACACCAGATCCGTTGCCGTGACGCCTGTGGAAAGCTTTCCTGTAAGGTTCACGCCGACAACATCAGGAGTCAGAAAATAGACCGGCTGCCCCAGCATGCCGGCCTCAGCCTCGATCCCGCCAACACCCCAACCAACCACGCCTATTCCGTTGATCATGGTGGTATGTGAATCCGTGCCTACCAGGGTGTCGGGATAAAGAATGCCCTCTTTTTCATGCACTCCCCGCGCGAGGTACTCGAGATTGACCTGATGCACGATGCCGATACCCGGCGGAACAACCTTGAAAGTATCGAAGGCCTGCATGCCCCATTTTATGAACTGGTAACGCTCCCGATTACGGTGAAACTCCATTTCCATGTTGAGCTTGAGCGCGTCATCGGTGCCGTAGTAATCGACTTGCACGGAATGATCGACCACCAGATCAACCGGCACCAGGGGTTCGACCATCTCGGGATCCTTGCCCATTTTCTTTGCAGTGCTGCGCATTGCAGCCAGATCGACCAATAGGGGCACCCCGGTAAAGTCCTGCAGCACGATACGGGATACAACAAATGGAATCTCATCCAGTCTAGGTGCGGTCGGCTGCCAATCGGCCAATCTCTTTACGTGCGCCTCCGTCACCTTCCTGTTGTCACAATTGCGCAGGACGGCCTCCAGCACGATGCGAATGGAGATAGGCAGCCGGGAGATTCGACCGAGGCCCGCCGCCTCCAGAGCGGGCAGCGAATAATACTTTGCCTTTTTGCCCCTAGGCAGCGAAAGCTCTTTCAGGGTATTGAACAGGTTATGGGCCATAAATGCACTCCTTGAAAAATTTCTGCATCTTCATGATGCCGCCCTCATGGATATCGATCTTGCCAGACGGATCCTGCCCGGATTGCGTCCGCCGGCACTTATTGCTTTTCCGCCCTGTATTCTTCAATGTCCGCTTCAATGACATTTTCAGAAAAACTCCGGTACGCATTTCCGATACGTTGAGCCATAGGGTCGGGAAAAAGGTGAAAATCCCCTGATCGCAGCGCAGCGATTATACCTTCTGCAACGGCAGAGGGAGGCGCGGCGGTACCTGCCAATCCGGCAGTGCTGCTCATGTCTGTTGCGATCAGGCCGGGATGTACACTCAGTACCGCCGTACCCTGCCGTGCCAGCAGCTCACGCAATGCCTGGGTAATGGAGTAGGCAGCGGCCTTGGATGCCGAATGCGTCGCAAAATTTGGAGCGCACTTCAAGGATGCAACTGAATTGAGCTGGATGAATGCGCCTCCTCCGTTTTTTGCGAGAATGGGGGCGAAGGTTTGAGCCATGCGAATGAGTCCGTACACATTGATCTTCATTGCCGTCTCAAGCGCGTCTATTGCACCGGCATCCAGCGGGGTGGAGGTCTTGAAAACCGCCGCATTGTTGACCACCACCTGAACATCCGGGGCTCTGTCAGCCAATGCTGCAATGCTTTCCGGCATGGTCAAATCCAGATGAACTGGAATCACTCTATCGCCAAAGCGCTCTACCAGTGGATTGGCGGAATCGGGGTTGCGCACCGCTGCATAGACTTTCATCGCACCATGATGCAGCAGTGCCTCGACAATCGCCTTGCCTATTCCACGATTTGCTCCTGTCACAAGAGCAGTCTTTCCGCTGATATCGTATGCCATTTTCATCTTACGGCTCCTCGCTCAATACGGCCGCTCAAAGCAGGTAAACAGCACGGCGGTCGAAATCACGTTCAGAACTCCAAGGTACAATCCAGGACAGTCCTCGTCCTGATCCGGCTTCCGATTGGAGTTTAATTCCCTCATCAAATTATATTCCCCTTAGGAAGTGACTGAACATGTCATTGTGGATTTACTTGCACCGGTAAAACCGTGTCTCCGGATCAAACTGGGCAGGCATGTCAACAAAATATCCAGGGTCGATGAGATCGGCGAGATCACGTCATGTTGATTGCATAAATACAGCCCGACGCAGAATGCGGAATATCCTATAATAGGAAATCAGGTAGCAGGATATCGTTGTCAAATATCGTGGCGCGATAAGTTGACAGACGCGGGCAGCAACGCGACTGTGAGCATCATTGGATGAGTTCATTTATTGCGAGCAAGGTTACATGTCAACCCCAACGGTGGTGCTGTTGCACGGCTTTCTCGGCTTCTCGCGGTGGGGGCCCATAGAACAATTTCGCGGCGTGGAAAAGGCATTAGCCCGCAAAGATATCAAGCCCCTTATACCGGAAGTCCCTGGCGCTGGAACCATAGCGGAACGTGCGGAAACACTCGCAAATAAACTTTTCCGCGGACGCGCGCCGGTTTTTGCCCTGGTCGCCCATAGTATGGGTGGACTCGATGCCCGGTATCTCATCAGCCACCTCGATCCGGACCGGCGCGTAAAAAGCCTGCTTACTGTTTCCACTCCGCATCGCGGTTCGCCCCTGGCACAATGGTTCCTCGAAGCCAAAGGACCTGTTCCTGCCTGGATTCGACATATTGGCACTCCGGCGCTCGCCGAACTGACTCCCGTCTCGTGCGAAGCGATGCAGATCCCGGATAGACCGGATGTAGCCTATTCCTCCTATGCAAGCTGCCGCCCTTTAGAGGAACTCCCCTTCTGGCTTCGGCCCTATGGCAAAGTAATGCGGGAAGACAACGACGGCATGGTTCCCGTGGTCTCTGCCGGATGGGGAAAATTTCGGGGAACACTGCGAGCTGACCATATTGAGCTTCTGGGCTGGAGTCTGGCTTTGCCGGACAGGCAATCCGCACGGCCTTTCAATCATCGTCAATTCTGGATCGAGGCTGCGCGGCAAGCAATCGCTGCGGCAGAAGGCAAGGAAAGTTGAAAAGACGTGTATGGATCCGAACGAGAGCAAAAAACGGGACATGCACTGGTACGATTGGCTGGTATTTGCGGTACCAACGATCTTCATCGCGAGCCTGGGACTGGAATCCGCATTTGGGACAACGCCGGGGCCCGGTACAGCTGCATATCGGGATTTCCGTGCAGTCGCGCACTGGTTTGACCCGATCTTCTTCCAGTACAACCTTATCATGACCCTGGTGGCAGTTCTGGTTGTGCCATCGCTCGCCTTGAGCTACACGATGAAGATGGCCAATCGCAAGGAACGCCGTTTGTATCGCGACGTTCCACCTGAGCGGCGCAGTGAAATCCGTCAGCGAATGGGAAGACGGGCTTCCTTTGGCACTTACAGGGGAAGCGTCTGGCTGACGACGGTCGTCGTGCTGCTCGGTAGTTCCATTCTGTTGCTGTTCAAACCCGTTTCCTCGTCCGCGGAACTTGGCGTGGATTTCAGTCTCGGGGCGAACATGTTGATGATGGGTCCCTTCATGGAACTGTATGAAACGGGTAACAGTTCCTATTATTCCCACCTCGTCCGCAACCTGACGGCTTTCCAGTTCGGATTCCTTGGCGCTTACGTCTATTTCATCGGTTCTGTCGTCCGTGCCTACTTCACGATGGATCTGACTTCCAATACGTTCGTCGATGGCGCTATCCGCATGATCGTCGCAAGCCTGCTGGCGTTGGTGCTCTCCTTTGCGTTCGATCTGCTCCTGCCACACGAACTCGAGGTGAATGCATCCTCAACTGCTGCGCCCCCAACCGCTGCACCCTCCGACGTGAATGCCACGACACCCGCGCCCTCCACACCCCCAACGCCTTCTACCGGCGAGGAACCCAGAGAAACCGCATCTCCTGAAAGATCAGGCAATGACGAAAAACCACTTTCGAAGCAGGAAGTCCCGTTGCCTGCCAGATTGAGCCTCTTGCCTCTTGTTGCTTTCTTTCTCGGTTTCTATCCGAAACGGACCGCACTCGGAATTGAGCGGATCGTCATTAAACTGACCAGAGGAATGATTCCCGCCATGAGCTACCGTGCGCTGCCGCTTTCCATGCTGGCAGGAATGAGCTACTCGCACGAATTGAGACTGGAGCGGGAAGGATTCGATAATATCGAAAACCTCAGCAATGCTGACCCTGTGGATCTCGCGATACGCACCTGCTTCAGCTATGGCCAGTTGAAGCAATGGATCGATCAGGCCTGGCTGGCTTCTCATCTGCGTGAAGATTATCCCGGTTTTGCGCAGCGGACAGGCATCACGAACAGTGAGGAGCTTCACTGTTTCTTCTCCACCTGCGCCGCCTCACATAGCGACGGGGTGGAACAATTGCTGGCTGCCTTGTCAGCAGACGCGGCAACCGTCGCTTCGTGGAAATTGAGGCTCAATACTCTCCGGATACTGCTGAATACAAACTCTTCCCAGCAGGAAAGCTGTCATGATCCTGCCGAAAGCGAGCCTATCCCGGCGCATGTTCCGGACGTCAAAACCGGGAATGCCTAGACCACGAACAGATCGATGAACTCGTGAACCGGCATCGCTTCCAGCCTGCTTTGATCATGACAGGCATTCATAATTGCCGCGCACTGGTGGACCGGGAAGCGACGCGCAAGATTGATTCTGAACTTTTCTTCCAGTAGCGGAATGCCTTCGCTTCGGCGCAGCCTGTGGCCGATGGGATACTCCACCACCACTTCCTCCAGTTTACTGCCATCCTTGAATTCCAGGGTAAGACCGTTTGCGATGGAGCGTTTTTCAGGATCGTAATAATCCTTTGTGAACTGCGGGTCCTCGACGCAGATTATCTTGTTCCGCAACTCATCGATGCGCGGATCAGCGGCCACGACATCCTCATAATCGGCAGAGGTAAGCCTGCCGAAAATAAGCGGCACTGCAACGATATACTGCATGCAATGGTCTCGGTCGGCCGGGCTGTTGAGCGGACCCTTCTTGTCGATGATACGAATCGCGGCTTCGTGGGTACGGATCGTTATTTTCCGGATATCTGCAATCCGATCCTTCACCCGCGGGTATAGTTGCATCGCACACTCCGCCGCCGTCTGGGAGTGGAATTCGGCAGGGAACGAAATCTTGAGCAGCACATTTTCCATCACATAGGAATGCCATCGCTCGGGAGGCCTCTGGAATTTGAAAGGTTCTCCCTTGAACAGCACGTCGTAGAATCCCCAGGTTTTCGCGGTAAGTGCTGAAGGGTAGCCTGTCTCCCCCTTGAGGGTGATCAGCGCGAGCCATACTGCTCGGCTGGTAGCATCCCCCGCGGCCCAGGATTTGCGCGAGCCGGTGTTGGGGGCATGACGATACGTGCGCAGCGCCTGCCCATCCACCCACGCCTGGGAAAGCGCATCGATGATCTGGTCGCGGCTGCCCCCCAACAGATGCGTGATGACGGCTGTGGATGCGACTTTAACCAGCACCACATGATCCAGCCCCACCTTATTGAAGCTGTTTTCCAAAGCCAGGCAACCCTGAATCTCGTATGCTTTTATCATCGCGGTCAATACGTCCCGCATGAGCGGTCGTCGTCTCCCGCTCGGGGCACTCCGCGCAAGCCAGTCGGCCACAGCCAGTATCGCCCCAAGATTATCGGATGGATGACCCCATTCCGCCGCCAGCCATGTATCGTTGAAATCGAGCCAGCGAATCATGGTGCCGATATTGAAGGCCGCCTCCACCGGACCGAGCTGAAACCGCGTACCCGGAATCCTCGCGCCGCCTTCAAATGCGGCAGCACCGGACACGAGCGGCCCAAGCAGCTTGGTGCAGGCCGGATATGTAAGCGCTTCCATGGCGCATCCCAGAGAGTCCATCAGGCAGTGACGCGCGGTAACGTAAGCCAGATCGCTTTGAATATCCCGCCCCCCCACGTAATCTGCAATATCGACCAGAACCTGGTCAGGTTGGGGACGGACGTTGGAGGATGCGGATGACATGGGGCATATTATAGAGCCTGCACTCCAACAAGGAGAGTCTGTGCGGCGAAAGAAGAAGCTGTTCTTCCTTCTTGACATCGTCTTACCTGCAAAAACGCCCTTCCGCCCTTCTGTCCGGAATAAATTAGCACTGTCCGGAATAAATTAGCAGTCAAGACCAAAACCAAGGGCTCCTCGGCATCGGTCTATCGAGATGCCGTCATGCCCGCGAAAGCGGGAAACCCTCTCTATTTCGATTGAACGGCGAAGCACGCCGTTACTACCCGCACCATGGGCCCGAAGCTCTACTGTTCTTGCTTCGAAAGAAGGAGGCCCAAGCTTGTCAGGGATTATTCAAGTATGACAACCAAAGCGCCGGTGATGCGTTATATCCGTATTAACATCGAGCCAGCCAGAATTTTTTTTGCTCACGGAACGGTCCAAATCATACATGGAAAGGGAGGAGTAATTTCAATGGCTGGAATCGCAAAGTGGAGATGGGCATGAAAAAAATGGGACTCTTGTACGCTTTCCTCATTTTACTCGGATCATCTTCGGCACCGGCGGCATGGGCAGGCGGGGGAGGTCACCACGGAGGTCACCACGGAGGTCACCACGGAGGTCACCATCACGGGGGCCATTGGCACGGCCCCGGATTGGCTTTCGGATTGGGAGTATTGGGTGGCTATGGCCTGGGTTACTATGGTAGATCACCCTATTATCCTCCTTACTACCGCTACGGGCCGGCGTACGGTTACGCGCCCTATGGCTATCCGGCTTCTGGGTTTTCGCCCTGGTATGGCTACACCCCCGGTTATGCGTATCCCCCTGTAGCGCCAGTGGTTGTAACGCCGGCACAGCCCCCTATTTACATCCAGCAGCCACCGGTGATCCAACCCCAACCCCAGCCCCCGGCGACCAGTTACTGGCATTATTGCCGTAATCCCGAAGGCTATTATCCCTATGTCAAAAATTGTCCTGAAGGCTGGCTGCAGGTAGCGCCCCAACCTGGTCAATGAACGGAACCGTCATGATCCAATTCATATTCAAGAAATTCCTGGTTTCAGATAAAGTCCGCTGGGCGAAGTTATCCCGGAAGTTGTTCCTCCCGTTGCTCGCGCTGACTTCGCTCACTGCATGCGTCAGTATGCCAACAGGTCCCAGCATGATGGCACTGCCGGGCACAGGAAGAAGCTTCGACGAGTTCCGCTACGACGACTACCTCTGCCGGCAGTTTGCCCATGATCAGGTGGGAGGGAATACGCCGAGCCGCGCTTCGATATCCAGCGGGGTGGGAAGCGCCGCCGTAGGTGCTGGAGTAGGGGCTGCGGCTGGCGCTGCCCTGGGCGGCGGACACGGCGCAGCTATTGGAGCCGGTACCGGCGCGTTGGCAGGAAGCCTGGCTGGCATCGGTACCGCGGGAGCCTCGAGTTCGATTTCCCAGGAGCGTTATGACGCCGCCTACGTGCAGTGCATGTACGCCAAGGGACACCAGGTACCGGTATACGGCCAGGTCACGAACAGCTATCCAGGAGGTCGTTACACCTCCCCTTCTTATCCGCCTTCTTCCTCTTCCTATCCACCTCCGCCGCCCGCGCCGCAGGGAACAGTGAGCATACCTCCGCCGCCGCCCGGCGTTCCTCCCCCACCACCGCCAGGCAAGATACTGAGAGGCGTTCAACCTTCCGGGCGTTAATTTCTCAGAAAGCCGGAAAATCCGAGGACTGGTCGATATTCAGAGGCGCCTATTAATAGAAAGGACACCAATGATTCCAGCATAGTTATCGCAAATCGCGGCGCACCTCATTGCAGCTGCCGAATCAACCCGGGTAATTCGGCGAAATCATCGAACCAAACCGGCCGCACCCCAAACTCGAGATATTTTGCGGACTCGGCTGCGATCTCGCTCCTGTCCGGCTCTCTTCCTTTCCGGTCTCGCGGCCATTTCAGCAATGCATAGTGATAGCGCCCCGGGTATTCCGCGAAGGCCTCACGCAGGAGGCCGTTCATCGCTTCATCGGCAAAAGAACATCCTATATAAAGCGCAATGTGCACAGGATTCGCCAGAAATCCGTCGTAGACCGCTTCCAATATCCTTGATCGCGGCCCTTTGTACGTCGTGAGGTACTGGGAAGTGGAAAATACAAAGCACACATTCGTGATCATGAACAGCCGCCGCGGCGTAAAACCGTGAAGATGAAAGATAGGCTCATGCCATGAACTCTTCTGAGCGAGTTCATCCGGATTGCCCCGCAGCTTGTCACCCTTCATCGCCCAGGCGGCGTGCGGTATTTTCTGCTCCGCGAGCGCTTCCGACATCAGTGCATCGATATTGTAGGTGATAATTGAATCCCATCCGGGAAACAAACCAGGGCCGCGCACGGGTACCTCTTGCGCCTGCGCCAGTTCGGCAATAACCCGATGGACTTCGCTTGGCTCTTTCGCACGTGTATAGATGATTTTCGTGAGCAGACGAAAAAGATGCTGGCCGCAAAGATCGTAGCAGACCTGCGCCCCGTGCATGAGCGTCTCGACATCGGTCGAAGAACCTTTGGCCTTGACCTCGGCAAGGACGTTCCTCGCGGTTTGTTCCTGCTCAGCCGTATAGCGCTTCACTTCGCTGACGCGTTGCTCGAAACGCCAAGTTCCGGTTCCACCCGTGCGCACCGTGCCGTCGGGAAGAAACTCGATAGGTGGCTGAGCCGGATTGTCAGCGGCGGGAACGGACTCGTAGAACTCCAGACCCTTGTCGAGCGTTTCCTCCAGCATCAAACGCACCAGTTCGGGCCAGGAGGGCGCCCCTGCGTCCATCGAGACCCCTGCCCCCAGCACGGGCGATAACGCGCTCGAGCCACGAATCAAGCGCAGCAGCCCAAGATCGAAATCCCGCACCTGCCATCCTAGGCGATCCCGAATTTCATCCACATAGGGTAACGTCCGACGCACCTCGAAGCGGATATCCGGCAGCGGCCTGGATAAGAGGGACTGGCTGCCGCCGTAGATCCCATTGATGTAGCTTTCAAGTTCCAGGAGAGCAGCGGCAGGATCATCATCGGCTACAAGCTGCGCCAGCAGCGCGTCATCGGCACCATGCAGCGCTTTCTCCCAGGCAGCGTGCTGCTCTGACGAATGAGGGATCAATGATGGGTTCAGTTGCATCTCTGCTTCCTGAGGGGACCAGTGAGCATACAGTGGTGCTTTTAGCCATGGCAGAAGAAGACGTCACACCGCTATCTTCCACACGCAAAGCATTACCAATATCAATATAGTTCATTTCCTGATCGAGCTTTGATGCCCCCCATTTATCTTGTCATGACGACGGGAGTGAACCAGCTTATTGAAACGGAAATCTATGTTGACTGGTTTGCCCGCTTACGATATTCAGGCAAAAGTACGAATCGATGCCAGATTACGTCGTGCTGAGCTGGGAAATTTTGGTGACTGTAAACCCGTAGGTTAAGGAGTATTGGAGATGCGAATTCACTATAATCCCGATTATCCGGTGTACCTGACACAGCGCTGTTGCTGAAGGCGACTCTGGATAGTACCGCAACTTACGCTAAGAATATTTTGGATTTCGAAGTCGTCCATATCTATAAAGTTAAATCTTCACTGATCTGCTTTACCTAGCAGCTATTTGCGCACATCAATCGGCACAAACTTCCGCTCCTCCGGCCCGATGTAATTCGCCGAAGGCCGAATAATCTTTCCGTCTATCCGCTGCTCGATGATGTGCGCTGCCCAGCCGCTGGTGCGGGCAATTGCAAACAGCGGGGTAAACATGGCAGTGGGAATGCCCATCATGTGATAACCCACGGCGGAGTACCAGTCCAGGTTGGGGAACATTTTCTTGATACTCCACATCACCGTTTCCAGTCTTTCGGCCACGTTGAACATCTGCATATCTCCTGCCTCGGCAGACAGTTTCCTTGCCACTTCACGGATTACCCGGTTGCGCGGATCGCCGGTGGTATATACCGGATGGCCGAAACCAGTGATGATCTCCTTGTTCGCCACTCGGCGGCGGACGTCTGCCTCGGCCTCATCCGGGCTGCCATAGCGTGTCTGGATGTCAAATGCAACCTCATTGGCACCTCCGTGTTTGCGGCCACGCAACGCACCGATAGCACCGGTTATGGCGGAGTAGAAATCCGATTCCGTCCCTGCAATCACCCGAGCGGTAAAGGTGGATGCATTGAACTCATGCTCGGCATACAGGATCAGGGAGGCGTGCATTGCCTTTACCCAGGATGGGGGGGGTGGCTTGCCGTGTAGGAGGTGCAAAAAATGGCCGCCAATGGAATCGTCATCTGACTCCAGTCCGATGCGGCGGTCGTGATGCGAATAGTGGTACCAGTACAGCAGCATGGAGCCCATGGAGGCCAGCAGCCGGTCCGCGATATCCCGCGCACCCTCCACTGTGTGTATCTCTGCTTCCGGCAGCACCGTACCCAGCGCGGAAACCCCTGTGCGCAACACATCCATGGGATGAGCGCTTCGGGGTATCGTCTCCAGCAGGGTTTTCACCCTGGCCGGCAGATCGCGCAGCTTTTCCAGTTTCTCCTTGTAGGCGGCGAGCTCGGCCACCGTCGGCAGCTTTTCGTACACCAGCAGGTAGGCAATTTCTTCAAATTCACTGCTTTCCGCGATATCCAGAATGTCATAGCCGCGATAATGCAGGTCGTTCCCTGTTCGGCCGACACTGCAAATGGCCGTATTGCCAGCCAGTACCCCGGACAATACGACAGACTTCTTCGCCTTCGGCGCAATTCTCACAGTGCTTCCATCAGGTTTATTCATTTTCAGGTTTATTCATTTTCAGGTTTATTCATTTTCAGGTTTATTCATTTTCAGGTTCTTCCGGTTTTTCGGGCTTGAACAGAAGATTCAGTTTCTCGTCATAAGCAGGGTAGTCGAGAAATTCGTACAACTCGGCACGGGTCTGCATGCTCGGGAGCGCGCTTTTTTGCGAGCCTTCCGCGCGTATTATTCGATATACATTCAACGCAGCGGCACTCATGGCGCGAAATGCGGAAAGCGGATAAAGCACCAGGGAAACATCTGCCTGGGCCAACTCCTCGACTGTGTAGAGGGGAGTTGCGCCGAATTCCGTGATGTTGGCCAGAATGGGCACCTTGACCGCTGCCGCAAACAGCCGGTAGGTTTGCAGGTCAGCCACGGCTTCGGGGAAGATCATGTCCGCACCCGCCTCCACATAAGCACAGGCCCGATCAATGGCGGCTTGCAGTCCCTCCACCGAGAGTGCATCCGTACGCGCCATGATGACGAAAGCGGGATCGATTCTTGCATCCACCGCAGCGCCAATCCGTTCCACCATTTCCATTTCACTGACCACGGCCTTACCTGGAAGGTGACCGCAACGCTTGATCTGCACCTGATCTTCGATATGGAGTGCGCCGGCCCCGGCTTTTATCAATGACTTCACAGTACGGCCGATATTGAGAACACCGCCAAAACCGGTATCCGCGTCCACCAACAACGGCAGGTCCGTGATATCGGTAATGCGCCGTACGTCGACCAGCACATCATCAAGGGTGGAAATGGCAAGATCGGGTACTCCGAGAGATGCCGCAGCCACCCCCCCACCCGAGAGATACAGTGCCCTGAAGCCGACATGCTCCGCCATGCGAGCGGCATATGCATTGATGCAACCCGCGATCTGCAGGGGCATTTCCGCGTCAAGCGCTGCGCGAAAACGGGAACCGGCAGAGGCAGGCATGAAAGGAGAAACGAAGACGGGAGTGCGGCTTATCCAAGCAGATGCTTTATCGACTCCCGCTCTCCCATTAATTCCCGGTAGCTCGCCTGCATCTTCATCCTGCTGAACTCGCTTATTTCCAGGTCGGGCACGATCTTGTATTCGCCGCTCTGGCAGGTCACGGGATAACCATAGATAACCCCTTTCGGGATGCCGTAGCTTCCATCCGAAGGAATACCCATGGATACCCAGTCACCTTCGGGAGTGCCGGAAATCCAGTCACGCATGTGGCATATTGCGGCGTTTGCTGCGCTGGCCGCACTCGAAGAACCACGCGCCTCGATCACCTCCATGCCGCGCTTCTGTATTACAGGAATGAAACCGGTTTCTATCCATGCCGTGTCATTGACGAGGTCGGCGGCATTATGGCCGTTCACCTCGGCATGACTCAAATCGGGATATTGGGCTGAGGAGTGATTGCCCCATACGATCATCTTTCTCACACTGGAAACCGGGTGGCCAACCTTGGCGGCAAGCTGGAACACGGCGCGGTTGTGGTCCAGCCGCATCATCGACGAGAAGTTGCTCGGCTTCAAGCTCGGCGCATTTTTCATCGTGATATAGGCATTGGTATTGGCAGGATTCCCCACCACCAGGACTTTCACATCGCGCCCGGCAACCTCGTCGAGCGCCTTCCCCTGCGCACGGAATATCGTACCGTTTGCTTCCAGCAGATCCTTGCGTTCCATACCCTTGGTGCGCGGGCGGGCACCAACCAGCATGGCGATATTTGTGTCGCGAAAAGCTGTTTTGGGGTCGTCGGTAACTGTGATGCCCGTCAGTAATGGAAAGGCACAGTCGTCCAGTTCCATGACAACACCTTTCAAGGAAGACAACGATTGAGGAATATCCAGCAATTGCAGAATGACAGGCTGATCCTCGCCAAGCATGTCGCCCGCCGCGATACGAAACAAGAGACTGTAAGCTATCTGGCCGGCAGCGCCGGTTATGGCGACACGAATGGGAGTCTTCATTTTTTCTTATGCTCCTGTAGATATACTACCGAGTAGTAATTTTCCATTGCGTCCTTCAGGCTGTAACGAGCCGGACCAGACAGAGGAGCGGAAAAATGATCGCACCTCCCAGATGGATAAGTTTGGCGGACAATACTTCGGGAACTGCCCCTACAATCTGCTCCAGGTGCATTGAGCACATTGAACAGGAGCAAAGAAACCGGGACTATAAAAACATTCTCCATAGGTTGTCAATTTCAGTTTGTCAATTTCGGTTCAGCATTCGAAGTATCTTCCCCCGCGCCGGAAAGCGGAAAGCGCAGTATGCTCCTTGATGGTCGCGTGGTTGTATCCCCTGCAATAACGGTCTAAACTTAATCGCAGCCTCAACTTGATCACCTTGTAACAATAACAACGGCGACAACAGCGGGATCGAAATTGCCAAAAAAGCGTCCCAAATATCTTGATCTGCTGAAAATCCGGCAGCCCCTGCCCGCAGTGATATCGATCCTGCACCGCATCAGCGGGGCGCTGCTGTTCTTTCCCGGTATTCCTCTCGTCCTTTGCGGTCTCGATATGGCGCTGGGTTCCCCGGAAGGCTACGCCCAGTTTCAATCCTTCCTGAACAATCCAGTGGCAAAGTTCGGACTGATACTGGCGCTGTGGGTCTTCGTACATCATTTCTGCGCAGGAATCCGTTATCTTGCGCTGGATCTGCATTACGGCGTAAAACTTGAGCAGGCGCGGCTAAGCAGCAAAGTGGTTGTGGGAGCGGGAATCGTTCTCACCCTGTTGACCGGCGCTGTGATATGGTAAAGCGTCCAGTACGGGCGGTAACCGGCGCACATTATGGTCTTCGCGACTGGCTGGCGCAACGCGTCACCGCCGCGGTAATGGCCATCTATACCCTGATGCTGGCAGGAGTGCTACTGGTTTCCCCTCCGCAGGACTACGCATCCTTCAAGACGCTGTTCGATAACCAGTGGATGCGGGTAGCATCCTTCCTGTTTCTTCTGAGCCTGTTCTGGCATGCATGGATCGGAATGCGCAACATACTGATGGATTACATTCATGCTGCTGGTATTCGCCTTATTCTGGAAATACTGGTCATACTGTCACTGCTGTCTTATGCCATCTGGTCCGTGGAAATTCTCTGGATAGGTGAAGGATAGCGTGACAGTAGCACGGCGAAAATTCGATGCGGTCATCGTTGGCGCGGGCGGCGGCGGGATGCGCGCAGCGCTGCAATTGTCGGAAGCGGGCCTCAAGGTGGCCGTACTGTCCAAGGTTTTCCCCACCCGCTCCCATACGGTTGCCGCCCAGGGCGGCATTGCCGCGGCGCTCGGAAACGTTACCGAAGACAACTGGCACTGGCACATGTACGACACGGTAAAAGGTTCCGATTATCTCGGCGACCAGGATGCGATCGAATTCATGTGCCGCCAGGCAAGCGAAGTGGTATATGAACTCGAACATTACGGCATGCCCTTCGACCGACTGGAAAACGGAAAAATTTACCAACGTCCTTTCGGGGGGCAATCGCAGAATTTCGGCGGCGCACAGGCAACGCGTTCATGTGCCGTTGCTGACCGCACTGGTCATGCCATGCTGCACACGCTTTATCAGCGCAATGTGCGGGCAAATACCCAGTTTTTTGTCGAATGGATGGGGCTCGATCTTATTCGTGATGAGCATGGTGATGTGTTGGGCGTCTCAGCGCTCGACATCGAAACCGGCGAGGTCATGATCCTGCAGGCAAGAGCGACATTGTTTGCAACCGGCGGGGGAGCACGGATATTCAGTGCCAGCACCAATGCTTTCATCAACACTGGCGACGGTCTGGCGATGGCGGCGCGCGCGGGCGTGCCGTTACAGGACATGGAATTCTGGCAGTTTCACCCGACGGGAGTATATGGTGTAGGAATCCTTATCAGCGAGGCGGTGCGCGGGGAAGGCGGCTACCTGCTCAATAAGGACGGGGAGCGTTTCATGGAGCGCTATGCCCCGCATGCGAAAGACCTTGCCAGTCGCGATGTCGTCTCGCGCGCGATGACGACGGAAATCAAGGAAGGGCGCGCATGCGGCAGGGACGCTGATCATCTGCTGCTAAAGCTGGATCATCTGGGAGAGGACGTCATCAAGGCACGGCTGCCCGGCATACGCGAAATTGCCATAAAGTTTGCTCACGCAGACCCGGTTCGCGAGCCCATCCCGGTAGTCCCCACCGCACATTACATGATGGGAGGAATTCCGACGAATTTTCATGGTCAGGTAGTGGCGCCCTATAAAACAGGGCCTGAGGAAGTCGTGCAGGGATTCTATGCCGTGGGTGAGTGCGCGTGCGTATCCGTGCATGGCGCCAATCGCCTGGGAACCAATTCGCTGCTCGATATACTGGTATTCGGTCGCGCTGCAGGCAACCAGATCATCGAAGACTTGAAAAGGAATACCCATCATAAACATTTACCCGGAGATGCGGCGGACAAGGCGCTCGCACGACTGGCGCGGCTGGATTCCCAGAAGGACGGCGAGAACGTGGCGCAGGTAGGGGATATGCTGCGCAAGACCATGCAGGCGCATTGCGGCGTATTCCGTTTTGCAGATTTGCTCAAGCAAGGGGTCGATAAAATCTCGGAAGTGGCGGAGCGTGTCAAAAATACCGAGATCAGGGATAAAAGCCGGGTGTTCAATACCGCGCGGGTAGAAGCGCTGGAACTCGATAATCTGGCCGAAGTCGCCGTGGCAACGATGGTTTCGGCTCAAGCCCGTAAGGAAAGCCGGGGCGCCCATGCGCGGGATGACTTTCCCCATCGTGACGACGACAAGTGGCTCAAACACACATTGTATTTCAGCGAAGACCGGCGACTCGATTACAAGCCAGTACGACTGAAGCCCTTGACAGTCGAATCCTTTCCACCGAAGGCACGAACTTATTAGAAACACGAACCTGTTGGAAGCACATATTGCTCCAGGCTAAACCGGAATGAAATCATGAAATTCTCGATCTACCGCTTCGATCCAGACAAGGACGAAAAGCCTTATATGCAGGACTACGAAATCACGCTGGAACCGGCGGACAGGATGCTGCTGGATGCGTTGATACGGATAAAAACCGTGGACGACAGTCTAAGTCTGCGACGTTCCTGCCGGGAAGGCGTATGCGGTTCGGATGCGATGAACATCAACGGACGGAACGGGCTGGCGTGCATCACACCAGTGAAAGGCCTGAGAGAACCGGTGGAATTGCGCCCATTGCCGGGATTGCCGGTGATACGCGACCTGATCGTCGATATGACCCAGTTCTTCAAACAGTATCACTCGATCAAACCCTACCTCATCAATGACGACCCGCCGCCGGAAACCGAAAGGCTCCAGTCTCCCGAGGAAAGGGCGGAACTGGATGGACTGTACGAATGCATTCTGTGTGCGTGCTGTTCTACCGCGTGCCCCTCTTTCTGGTGGAATCCCGATAAATACGTGGGACCGGCAGGCCTGCTGCAAGCGTACCGCTTTCTGGCAGACAGCCGTGACCAGGCAACCGCCGAGCGGCTGGATTATCTCGAAGACCCGTACCGCCTTTTCCGCTGCCACTCCATCATGAATTGCACGGATGTATGTCCGAAAGGCTTGAATCCGATGGAAGCGATCAGCCAGATCAAGACCATGATGACCAAAAGAACCATCTGAACGAAGGAATGAAGGAACGCGAGCGCGCACGCTGGCGGTGCCGGCGCGGATTGCTGGAACTGGATATCGTGCTGCAACGCTTTATGGACAAGCACTATGCCGCGCTCGACGAAGCAGGCATCCGGCAGTTCGAAATGCTGCTGGATTTCCCGGATGCCGACTTGTGGCATATGATAGTACAGAAGGACGAAGACGAGGGAAAGGCAGATATGCAGCCGGTATTGCGCCTGCTGCAATCAGTTTAGCAAGGAATCTCCTGGGTAAATCAAGATAACGGAAAACAGTGGGAAACGACATGGAACATAAACGTAACGCAATCCTTGATCTGGGTAATGGTGAGCCGCCACTTGAATTTCCGATCCTGGCAGGCACCATGGGGCCTGAGGTTGTTGACATTCGCACCCTTTATAAGAGGGGCGGCGTATTCACCTACGATCCAGGCTTCATGTCCACGGCCAGCAGCAGCTCCAGCATAACTTTTATCGATGGCGACAAGGGAATTCTGCTCTATCGCGGCTACCCCATCGAGCAGTTGGCGAAGCAGTGCGATTTCATGGAAGTATGCTACCTGCTGATGAATGGAGAGCTGCCGAATATCGCCCAGAAGGCGTTGTTCGACAAAACCATCAAAGACCACACGATGGTGCACGAACAACTGGCGCGCTTTTATACCGGTTTCAGGCGGGACGCGCATCCCATGGCGGTCATGGTAGGGGTGGTGGGCGCATTGTCCGCCTTTTATCACGACGCAATGGACATTTCCGACGCGGCTCATCGTGAACTCTCGGCCGTCCGCTTGGTCGCGAAGCTGCCAACCATTACTGCCATGGCCTACAAGTACAATATTGGCCAGCCGTTCATGTATCCACGCAACAACCTCAATTATGCGGAAAACTTCCTGCACATGATGTTTGCCACTCCCACGGAGGAGTATCGATCAAATCCGGTACTTGCACGCGCGCTCGACCGTATCCTGATCCTGCATGCCGACCATGAGCAGAATGCCTCCACCTCCACGGTACGCCTCGCCGGTTCGACCGGCGCCAACCCGTTTGCGTGTATTTCTGCCGGAATTGCCTGCCTGTGGGGACCGGCGCATGGCGGGGCGAACGAAGCCTGCCTGAACATGCTGGAAGAGATCGGCGATGAGTCGCGCATTGGCGAATACATTGCCCGCGCCAAAGACCCGGATGATCCTTTCAGGTTGATGGGATTCGGCCATCGGGTATACCGGAACTTCGATCCGCGCGCGACGCTGATGCGTGAAACCTGCCACGAAGTCCTGAATGAACTGGGTTTGCGCGACGACCGTTTATTCAAGCTTGCGCTCAAGCTGGAGAAAATCGCGCTCGAAGATGAATATTTCATTTCCAAAAAACTTTATCCCAACGTCGATTTTTACTCCGGCATCGTGCAGAGGGCGCTGGGTATTCCCGTTTCTATGTTCACCGCGATATTCACTATGGCTCGCACTGTCGGCTGGGTCGCCCAGTGGAGCGAAATGATCGCAGATCCGGAATACAAGATCGGTCGTCCACGCCAGCTTTATACCGGTGCAGCCACACGCGATGTCATTCCCATCGCATCCCGGTTGTAAGCGGACCGTCAAACGACGAGGTTTCAGGCCATGCTGAAACAGTTACACGACAATTCCCCACTGTTCGGATCCAATGCATCCTTCGTGGAGGGGCTTTATGCAGCGTATCTGCAGGAACCCTTATCGGTTTCAGCAGAATGGCGTGAATACTTTGACGCGCTTCAAAGGGGGGAAGTCCCGGCCGAGTCGGGTAAACGCGCTGCTCGACCTGCTACCGTTGCCCAGGGCGTCGAAACGATGCGGGAAGAACGCCTGCTGACCACCGAGCGCAAGCAGATAGCCGTGCTGCAAATGATAAATGCGTATCGCTTCCTCGGTGTGCGCCATGCCGATCTCGACCCTCTCCAGCACTACGATAAACCGCACGTTCCCGAACTCGATCCGGGCTATTACGGCTTGGCCGAAGCTGACATGAATATGGTATTCGGCACGGGTTCGTTGTTTGGTCCGCCTCGCGCTTCGCTCAGGGAAATTTTGCAGACGCTGCGGCAAACTTACTGCGGCAAAATCGGTGTCGAGTATATGTATATCACCGATACCGAGCAAAAACGCTGGATACAGAACCGCATCGAGGGTCCGCGCGCGCAACCCGATTTCGAACCAGAATATAAACGCCATATTCTGGAACGGCTCACCGCGGCGGAAGGTCTGGAAAAGTACCTGCATACACGGTATGTGGGGCAGAAGCGATTTTCCGGCGAAGGAGGCGAGAGCATGATTCCGCTGCTGGACAATCTGCTCCAGCGCGCAGGTCAAATGGGCGTGCAGCAACTGGTGATCGGCATGGCGCACCGCGGCCGCCTCAATGTATTGGTCAACACACTCGGCAAGCTGCCGGCCGACCTGTTCCAGGAATTTGAAGGCAAGCATGCGCAGGATCTGACCGAAGGCGACGTCAAATACCACCAGGGCTTTTCCTCCGCGGTTTCCACGCCCGGCGGCATCATGGGCCTCTCCCTGGCCTTCAACCCCTCTCACCTCGAAATCGTGGATCCGGTCGTCCAGGGTTCGGTGCGTGCGCGCCAACACCGCTTGCAGGATAGGGATGGCGATCTGGTGCTACCTGTGTTGTTGCACGGCGATGCCGCCTATTCCGCCCAAGGTGTGGTAATGGAAACATTGAACCTGTCGCAGACGCGGGGCTATGGCACTGGCGGCACGATGCACATCATTATCAACAATCAGATCGGTTTCACGACCTCCGATCCCCGTGATGCCCGCTCGACGCTTTATTGCACCGATGTATCGAAGATGATCGAAGCCCCGATTTTCCACGTGAACGGGGATGATCCGGAAGCGGTCGTCATGGTGACCGAAATCGCGCTCGATTTCCGCATGCAGTTTCACAAGGATGTGGTCGTGGATATGGTCTGCTACCGCACGCTGGGCCACAACGAGCAGGATGAGCCGATGGTGACCCAGCCGCTTATGTACAAGATCATCGGCCAGCATCCCGGTACGCGCAAGCTTTATGCAGACAAGCTGGAGGCCGAAGGCGTGATCGATAGCGGCACGGCCGATCGGCTGATAAAGGCGTATCGGGATGACATGGATGCGGGGCGCAATCCCAACAAGACCATCGTCTACGGTTATAAATCCCCCAACGCGGTGGACTGGACGCCGTTTCTGAAAGAGACCGCCTGGGATGCAAAAGTACCTACCGGATTGCCCCTGGCTGAACTTCGCAAGCTGGCAGAGCGACTCACCGATATCCCGTCGAAATTCAAGTTGCATCCACGCGTGGAAAAAATCGTCTCCGATCGCCGGCTGATGGGGGAAGGAAAACTGCCGCTGGATTGGGGCATGGCTGAAACCCTTGCTTATGCCGCTCTGTTAAATGATGGATATCCAATCCGCATTTCCGGACAGGACTCGGGGCGCGGAACGTTCTTTCATCGTCATGCGGTTCTGCACGACCAGAACCGTGAAAGGTGGAGTGAGGGGACGTATATTCCATTGCGCCACATCAAACCGGATCAGCCGGATTTCGTGATAATCGACTCTGTATTATCCGAAGAAGCGGTTCTGGCTTTCGAATACGGCTATGCCACCGCTACGCCCGATGAGTTGGTGATGTGGGAAGCGCAGTTTGGCGATTTCGCGAATGGCGCCCAGGTTGTGATCGACCAGTTCATCGCATCGGGCCAAGCCAAATGGGGTCGCTTGTGCGGTCTGGTGATGATGCTCCCGCATGGCTATGAAGGCCAGGGACCTGAACATTCCTCCGCCCGGCTGGAACGATATCTGCAACTGTGTGCGCAATACAACATCCAGGTATGTGTTCCAACCACGCCTGCTCAAATGTTTCACCTGTTGCGCCGCCAGATGGTGCGGCCGCTACGAAAGCCTCTCGTCATCATGAGTCCGAAAAGCCTTTTACGCCATAAGGAGTCTGTATCCAGCCTGGAAGATCTGGTTGATGGCGGCTTCCGGAACATCATTTCCGATGTGGAGAAACTCGATCCGAAGAAGGTACGGCGGCTGATCGCCTGCAATGGAAAGGTTTACTTTGATCTCGCGGCATATCGGCGCAAGAACAAGGTCGAGGATGTCGCCATTATCCGCATCGAACAACTGTATCCGTTTCCCCATGATGATTTCCAGGCCGAGGTCGAGCGCTATCCGCGGGCCAGGGATATACTCTGGTGCCAGGAAGAACCCCGCAATCAGGGTGCGTGGCACCGTATCCAGCACTACCTGCTGCGTCACAAGCGCCCGGATCAGGTCCTCGGGGATGCACTGCGCCCCTCGTCGGCCTCTCCGGCGGCGGGTTATCTGATGAAACACAACGAACAGCAGAACGAGTTGATCGTATCTGCGTTTCGCGAAAGAATCTGAATACCTGGAGGCAGAGGAAGAATATGCGCGTCGATATCAAAGTTCCCGCGTTATCCGAATCAGTGGCCGAGGCAACGCTCCTTTCCTGGCATAAAAAGGAAGGTGAGCACGTTGAGCGTGACGAAAATCTGATCGACGTCGAGACCGATAAAGTCGTGATGGAGTTGCCAGCTCCCGCTACGGGAACACTGGCGAAAATCATCAAGGGAGACGGAGCAACGGTGACTGGCGGCGAAGTCATCGCCATGATAGATACCGAAGCAGGTGCGGTAGAGGGTAACACGCAGGCAGCTTCAGCCGCAGCCCCAACCAGGTCCAAAGCAACCGAATCCGGAGCAGCGCCTTCTGCCGCCGAAGCCAGGCCGGCCAAAAAAGGGGCAGAAGCTGCTCCGCCTTCCGCAACTGCCCCGGCTTCCACAACTGCTGCGGAAACTCCGGGAATGATGCCTGCCGCGCAAAAACTGGCTGCACAGGAAAATCTGACGCTGGAAGAAATTAACGCCATTAAAGGCAGCGGGCGTGATGGTCGCGTCACCAAGGAAGACGTGGCGGCTTATGTAGAACAAAAACGCTCAGAAGCCAATATCGCCCCCTCGCCTTCTCCTGCGGTTCCGCAAGCTCCGGCAACTTCACCCACTCCGCCTGCCCCACCCGTTTCACGCGCCCCTGAGCCCGCCCCTCGGATGGCCGAAGGCAAGGCTGAGGGGAAACGCAGCGAAAAAAGAGTGGCCATGTCGCGCCTGCGCGCCCGCATTGCAGAGCGTCTGGTGCAGTCGCAATCCACCGCTGCCATTCTTACCACCTTCAACGAAGTCAACATGCAGGCGATCATGGATTTGCGCGCCCGCTACAAGGACAAATTCGAAAAAGAGCACGGCGTCAAACTAGGTCTCATGTCATTCTTTGTCAAAGCGGCGGTGGCGGCGCTCAAAAAATTTCCCATCGTCAATGCTTCAGTGGATGGCAACGATATCGTCTATCACGAATACTATGATATCGGTATGGCGGTGAGCAGTGCGCGCGGGCTAGTCGTGCCCATCATTCGCAATGCGGATTCCTTGTCGCAGGCGGAAATTGAAAGGCAGGTCGCTGATTTTGGCCGCCGCGCACAGGATGGCAAACTGACCATCGAGGAATTGACCGGCGGCACTTTTTCGATCACCAACGGCGGCGTCTTTGGTTCGATGCTTTCCACCCCCATCATCAATCCCCCGCAGAGCGCCATTCTTGGCATTCACGCAACCAAGGAGCGCCCGGTGGTCGAAAACGGCCAAATCGTGATTCGTCCGATGTGCTATTTGGCGCTATCCTATGACCACCGCATCATAGACGGGCGAGAAGCCGTGCTTTCCCTGGTAGCGATGAAGGAAGCCCTCGAATATCCCATGAGCCCCCTGCTTGAGAGTTAATACTGTGCGGGCACATGTCTCCGCAGTCGTGTCTTTGCGTCTTGCATTCCTTTTGTATTCCTTGGTAAACAATAAAGAGAAAATATGTCTCAATCTTTTGACGTGGCTGTAATCGGTGCCGGTCCAGGCGGTTATGTGGCGGCAATTCGTTGTGCGCAACTGGGCCTTAAAACCGTTTGTATCGATGAATGGAAAAACCAGCAGGACAAACCCAGCCTCGGCGGAACCTGTCTGAATGTCGGCTGCATCCCCTCGAAGGCATTGCTGGAATCCTCGGAAAATTACGAGCGTGCCGCCCGTAAGTTCTCTGCCCATGGTATCAAAGTGGAGGGTCTGTCCATAGACATTCCGGCGATGATAGGTCGCAAGGACAAGATCGTTGCAAACTTCACCGGCGGCGTTGCCATGCTGCTGAAGAAGAACAAAGTCGCACCCCTGCACGGGCGGGCGACGCTGCGCAAGCGCGACAGGGATAACGAAGCCGCTCGTGAACTCTGGCAGATTGAAATCAGGAATGGGGACAAGGTGGAGACTGTCGGGGCCGAGCACGTCATCATCGCCACGGGTTCAGTGCCTCGTCAATTAGACGCCGCGCCCGTGGACAATGAACGGATACTGGACAACGCAGGGGCGCTGGCGCTGGCCGAAACGCCGAAACGGCTGGGAGTGATCGGCGGGGGCGTCATCGGTCTGGAAATGGGGAGTGTATGGCGCAGGCTGGGTGCGGAGGTGACTATTCTAGAAGCCCTGCCCGAGTTTCTCATGAGCGCGGACGAACAGGTGTCGAAGGAAGCGCGAAAAATCTTCACCCGGGAACTGGGCCTGGTTATAAATACCGGCGTCAAAATAAACGGCATTACCGCGGGACAGGATAACATCACCGTGGAGTATTCCGATGTGGACGGAAACTCGCAAAAACTCGAGGTGGATAAACTGATTGTTGCCGTCGGGCGTGTGCCTAATACTACCGGACTGGGTGCAGAAAATGTGGGATTAAAGTTGGACGAGCGCGAACGTATCGAGGTGGATGCCCAGTGCCGCACCAATCTGCCTAATATATATGCAGTGGGAGACGTGGTGCGCGGTCCCATGCTGGCGCATAAAGCTTCCGAAGAAGGTGTGGCGGTTGCAGAAATGATTGCGGGACAAGCTGGTCATGTAAATCTTGACGCAATCCCCTGGGTTATCTATACCTCACCCGAAATCGCCTGGGTGGGCAAGACCGAACAGGAGTTGAAAGCGGTCGGTGTGGAATATAAAGCCGGACAATTCCCCTTCATGGCAAACGGACGCGCACGTGCACTGGGAGAAACCGCTGGATTCGTCAAAGTGCTTGCGGACGCAGGTACTGATCGTATTCTGGGTATTCACATGATTGGCCCCTACGTCTCCGAATTGATTGCCGAGGCTGTGGTGGCAATGGAATTCGCAGCAAGCAGTGAAGATATCGCGCGCATCGTCCACGCCCATCCTTCTCTATCAGAAGTCGTGCATGAGGCCGCATTGGCGGTGGATAAGCGGGCGATACATATTTAAGGAGTGGAGCGAGGTCCCAAAGAAAGATCGGGAAGTACTTCAAGGTCACGGAAGGTGTTCAACCGTGGCCCGTGCCTTCAAGTACCCCATTCCACCGGGGGCAGATTTTGAGTCCTTTAACCTTTTGGCTCTTGTACTCTTCTACAAGCTCAAATCAGGAGTCAGGAGTCAGGAGTCAGGAGTCAGGAGTCAGGAGTCAGGAGTCAGGATTGGGACAACGGCTGCTTCGAAGTCTTTCAATAAGCTCAAGCGAATGACAGGTCTATCCTTTGCCTACCCTGCTGACCACCTTCCGGAACTCTCTCGGTTTAGCCACTGTACCGGTGTTGTGGGATGAGTTGGCGGAAGGGCGGCCAGCCTCCGCAGGATGAAGGTCCTGTGCCTTCATCTCCCGCTTGAGCTTGTGCACCCTGAATGGCGCCAGGTTGCTGGCTGGCTCCTGCGTCTGCTTCCGCTCCGCCTGTTCCTGGGCAACCCTCTTCTGCCACAGGTATTCCAACTCGGCAATGCGCCCCCTTACCGGCGCCTGTTCCGACTGAATCCGCGCCTCCGCCTCACACTCCATTTTTTTGACATGCTCGGCAGCAAGATAAACACGTTCGGTCAATTGCAGCACTTCCGTCTCCGATGCAGATTTGCTCGACTCGCGCTCTGCAAGAAATCGGGAAGGCATCCATCCCAGATAATGCAGTCGTGTGCGAAACGGGTGAGACAGGCGCCAGTTGCATAACTGCCGGTGAGCCGCCTTTGCTTCCGTTTTGGCGTGCCGCAGTTGTTCCGACAAGGATTCGAGCATCTGCCGCGCAGCCAGTACCTGATGTTCACGCTCCACCAGATCGCACACCTCTAACGGCCGCAGTTCCGCTATCAAGGCTCTCAATTCCGAGCTTGTGAGATGCTCCAGCTTCTGCTTCATTTTTTTTCCTGAAGTTACCATTGGACCAATAGCGCCTTCGACCTTAAAAATGCATCTTGATGCTGGCCTGATAGAACTCGTTGGATACTTCACCCTTGAGATCGGCGCCAGCGGCGAAGCGCAAGGCGAGATGCATGGGTAGTGCAAACTCGACGTACGGGCCGATCCAGTTGTAGAGCGTACCGGGATTGCCTTCAATCCGGTCTACGTGAAACCGCAGGTGCTCCCAGTGAATCCCGATAGAATTGATCGGGACATTTTTGAAATTGAACAGCGCCGGCTTGACACCGACGTTGATCCAGTTATGGATGAAGTCCCTGGCGCGCTCGTCACGAATAGCGGCGTAGTAAGCAAGATACGCCTGCCCGGTAAAAAATCCGTTGTCATAGTTGAAGGTGATGCTCGGCACTATGCCTTCGCCAGCGCGAATGCCTCTGCCGACAATCCGGCTGGAAAGCAACGCGCCGTTGAGAATACCGAACTGCGGATTGATGCTCAATGTGTCATTGAAAAGGCGAAAATTCAAACCCATTCCGACTTCGGTCCATAACCCGTTACCACCTGCGTCCACCTGCATGCCGTTAGGTCCGGCGATTACCCGGCTGCGGCCGAAGTTGGGACTTGTCCAAAGCCAGCTGTAGAAGGTGAAGTCGATGTTGTCGGCAACTTCATAACCAGCATCGAGTATGGTCTGGAAACCAAAGAACGCATCCTGCTTCAAGGTCACGCCACCGTGAAATTTCTCCTTGTCGAAGCCATGATCTTTGTCATGAGCAGCCTGCCATCCGCCTTCTGCATGCCCCTTCATATGCGCCACGTTGGCTTCTTTGATCTCCTTGGCTTCGGGTTTCCTGGGCTCGCCCTCGGTTTGCGCAAAGGCTGGATGCGCAACGCCAGAGGACGGAGACCTCTTCAGATTCACGCCCCCATGATGCCCTTTGCCACGCACGTCCTGAGCCTCCTGATTCTCCAGTCGTCCTTCCAGCTCAGCGATTCTCGCCTCCAGCAGTTCCAGTTTCCTCCTGAGCTCATCTTCTGTTTGCGCCAGTGCCAGTGCGTTGGATGACATAAAGGCGGCGCCGAGAAACAAACAAAGGCGCAGATACTTCTTTATTCCCCTTGATATAATTGTGTTGACTCTGCTACTTGCTTCCGGTAGTACTGACATTTACAGTTCGCTTTCTCGTTGTATTGACGTTGAATTTTGTACTTGTTTGTAACGGACCCCACGAGGGCGTGAACATATTGTGAACAATATGTGATGCACTTGTTAGTTTGATGTGAAGTATACGTTATGAATATGTGAACCAAATGTTGTGGTTTTGTGAAGAAATTGTGAACGAGTTATCGTGAGCCGAGTCTTGGCAACTGTGCTGTACTTCATCCCCATCTCATCCGAATCTCATCTTCCGGCAATTCCGGAAATCCTGACTTGCTGACGTCATTTTTCTGCTTCCCGAAGTCATTTTCAGGAGCCTGCTGCTGGAATCCCGGGATTGTCATTCGTCCTTGAATTGTCGGGCAAACCGGCTCAACGACTTTTGCGGTAAAATACAGCCTTTGCGCATTCTTCATGACGAGCATCACCATCGCCCTTTCCAAGGGGCGGATTTTTGACGATACCGCACCCCTGCTGAAAGCCGCGGGAATTATTCCGCTGGATGACCCCGAAACATCACGCAAGCTGATCCTCGCCACCAATCGCGACGATGTGCGGCTAATCATCGTGCGTGCTTCGGATGTACCGACCTACGTGCAATATGGCGCGGCGGACATAGGCATTGCGGGAAAGGATGTACTGCTGGAGCATGGCGGCGCGGGGCTCTATCAGCCTCTCGATTTGAATATCGCCCGGTGCCGCATGATGGTGGCTGTACGCAGCGATTTTGACTATGAATCCGCAGTCCGGCGCGGCGCGCGAGTGCGAGTGGCTACCAAGTATCTACAGACGGCGCGTGAACACTTTGCGGAAAAAGGGATGCATGTCGATCTCATCAAGCTTTATGGATCAATGGAGCTTGCTCCCCTGGTAGGATTGGCGGACGCAATCGTGGATCTGGTTTCAAGCGGTAATACGCTTAAAGCGAACAATCTCAAGCCCGTCGAAGAAATAATGCCGATCTCATCGCGACTGATCATCAATCAGGCAGCGTTGAAATTGAAACGCCGGGCAATACAACCGATGCTGGAAGCCTTCTCGGCTGCAATTACCCCCCTTACACCTCTATCTCCTTATCCCCTTGGAGCAGCGACCTGAGCGGTGCCGGAACTGCAACTGCAACCACTCGTTTATCCCTTATCCCTTTCTTTACCACTCATGATTTCGATAAAGAGACTGTCTTCTGCCGATACCGAGTTCGATAAGGCGCTGTCGGAACTGCTGGCGTTTGAAAACGCCCAGGATGCAAAACTGGAGGCTGCTGTCGCAGATATTCTCGCGAAGATCAGGACGCAGGGAGATAAAGCCTTGCTGGAATACACGCTCCGTTTCGATCATCTAGATGCAAAATCGTCGGCGGATCTGGAATTGCCACGAAAGCGCCTGCAGCAAGCTCTTCATAACCTGCCTACGGAGCAACGTAACGCGCTGGAGCAGGCCGCGGAACGGGTCCGCCTCTATCATGAGAAACAGTTGACGCAATCCTGGAGCTACGTGGAGCCTGACGGAACGCAACTTGGGCAGAAAATCACCCCTCTCGATCGTGCCGGTCTATATGTTCCCGGCGGCAAGGCATCCTATCCTTCATCAGTACTGATGAACGCAATTCCCGCCAAGGTAGCAGGAGTGGGCGAACTTGTCATGGTGACACCCACTCCACAGGGCGAAGCAAATGAGCTGGTGCTCGCTGCTGCGGCCATTTGCGAGGTTGATCGGGTTTTCACCATAGGGGGCGCTCAAGCCGTGGCCGCACTGGCATATGGCACCCATACCGTACCTCGCGTGGACAAGATCGTCGGCCCGGGAAACGCTTATGTGGCAACAGCCAAGCGGCATGTTTTCGGTGTGGTAGGGATCGATATGCTCGCGGGACCTTCCGAAATTCTGGTCATCTGCGATGGTAAAACAAATCCGGACTGGATTGCCATGGACATGTTTTCCCAGGCAGAGCATGACGAGTTGGCCCAGGCGATCCTGCTGTCACCCGATCTTCATTTTATCGAAACAGTCGCGGCGAGTATCGTCCGGCAACTGGAAGCGATGCCGCGCAAGGAGATAATCCGGACTTCGCTCGAAAACCGGGGCGCCTTGATTCAGGTGCGTGATCTGGAAGAAGCCTGTGAAATCGCCAACCGTATCGCGCCCGAACACTTGGAGCTATCAGTAGAACAGCCGGAAAAGTGGGTGGAAAAAATAAGACATGCGGGCGCGGTTTTTCTGGGTGGCCATACATCGGAAGCGCTGGGAGATTACTGCGCAGGCCCCAATCACGTCCTGCCTACTTCCCGCACCGCACGCTTTTCATCGCCCCTCGGAGTATACGATTTTCAGAAACGCAGCAGCATTATTCAGGTATCGGAGCAGGGATCAGCGAAATTGGGCGCAATTGCCTCCATCCTAGCCCATGGCGAAGGACTGCAGGCACACGCAATGTCAGCAGAATATCGTTACACAAAAAAATAGCCCTTGAGAAAAATTGAGAATCTCTTCTGGATTCATTTCTCTTCCCCGCCGGGAAACCCGGAAGCCGGCCAGAGCGTTCAATCCACCCTCCAGCAAATACACTCAGGAATTTACCGCACTGCTCGAGCCACGCTGCGTTCAGCGGATGCAGGAGATATCAGGTAGTGAACGCCCTATGGTCTCATCGGTTCAGACTCAAGGAACTATCGACATCGGGCTCGCAGGGGTGACGAATAAACCTGCGGTAATTAACTCGACCATGAGGTAGAATTGGCTGTTATGCCTTTTTCCCCCGATCAGATCATTCGCCCCGAAATTCTCGCGCTTTCCGCTTACCACGTGCCCCCCGCACGCGGAATGATAAAGCTGGATGCGATGGAAAACCCTTACCCGCTTCCCGCGGAATTGCGCGATGAAATTGCGAAGCTTGCAGGTGAGACGCCGGTCAACCGCTACCCCGACCCCGATGCAGCAGCGCTCAAAGCGGCGTTACGCGAGGCATTGAGCATCCCGGACGGGATGGATATCATGCTCGGCAATGGTTCGGATGAGATCATCCAGATTATTGCTTTAGCATGCGGGAAGCCAAGCGCGGTATTGTTGAGTGTGGAGCCTGCATTCGTCATGTTTCGCATGATTGCCACTTTTGCTTCGATGAATTATGTGGGGGTCCCATTACATCCCGATTTTTCACTCGACGCGGAGGCAATGCTCGCCGCAATTGCCCGCTACCAGCCCGCGGTCATCTTTATCGCCTATCCCAATAACCCTACTGGTAACCTGTTTGACGCCATTGAAATCTCACGTATTATTGACGCTGCTCCCGGCGTGGTGGTCATCGATGAGGCTTACCATGCCTTCGCCGATGCGAGTTTCATGGACAAGCTCGCGCATCATCCCAATCTGTTGCTGATGCGCACACTTTCGAAGCTGGGACTGGCTGGCTTGAGGCTGGGTTTGCTGGCGGGAAAACCCGAATGGCTAAGGCAGCTGGAAAAATTGCGGTTGCCGTATAATGTAGGAATCGTTACTCAACGAATTGCAGAGAAATTACTGCAGCACCGTGATGTCCTGCTGCAACAGGCGGCGGCCATCAAGGTTGAACGTTCATCGATGAGCAGGCGGCTGGCGGAATTGGAAGGTATCGAGGTTTTTCCGACGGATGCGAATTTCATCCTGTTTCGCCTGAACCAGGATCATAAAGCAGGCCAGGTATTTCAGGAGCTCAAACAACGTGGCATATTGGTCAAGAATCTGGACGGCGCTCACCCATTGCTCAAAAACTGCTTGCGGGTGACCGTGGGCATGCCCGATGAAAACGCGCAGTTTCTGGCGGTCCTGCAAACTTTGCTTGTGAAGGTTGAAGCGAAAGCCTGACGCCCTATCCCGATTTTCTTATTGCAGTTTTATTCGATTTATTTCACCTGATTCCTCGCATGCGTCACGCTCAGGTCAACCGTAATACGCTGGAAACCCGCATCAACCTCAAAGTCAATCTGGATGGAAGCGGAAAGGCGGTGCTGGCTACAGGGGTGCCGTTTCTCGATCATATGCTGGACCAGGTGGCGCGTCACGGAATGATCGATCTCGAGGTTTCAGCCGAGGGAGATTTGCATATCGACGCTCACCACACGGTGGAAGATATCGGCATCACTTTTGGGCAGGCATTCACCCAAGCCGTTGGGACCAAGAGCGGCTTGCGCCGCTATGGTCATTCCTACGTGCCGCTGGACGAAGCCCTCTCCCGGGTGGTGATCGATCTCTCCGGCCGCCCCGGAATGGAGTTCAATGTCGAGTTTGTGCGCGCGCGTATCGGCGAGTTTGATGTCGATCTCATCAGCGAATTTTTCCGGGGTTTTGTCAACCACGCCATGGTTACCCTGCATATCGATAACTTATCCGGCGCAAATGCGCATCACCAGGCGGAAACCATATTCAAGGCGTTCGGACGCGCGCTGCGCATGGCGGTGGAAGCCGATCCCCGGGCAGCGGGTGCGATACCCTCCACCAAAGGCACTCTGTAATTTCCCACATTCATAGATGCGGTATGACTGATATTGCAATTGTTGACTACGGCATGGGAAATCTGCGTTCCGTAGCCAAAGCACTGGAACATGTTGCTCCCGAGGCTGTCATCGCCGTCACCAATAACCCTGAAGTAGTGCGGAAAGCAGAGCGCGTGGTCGTTCCCGGACAGGGCGCCATGCCGGACTGCCTGCGTGAACTGGATCGAGTCGGGTTGCGCGAAGCCGTGCGGGATGCGGCCGCCAACAAACCATTCCTGGGTATCTGCATCGGCCTGCAAATGCTGTTCGAGAGCAGCGAGGAGGGCAATGTATCCGGCCTAGGCATCGTGCCGGGAAGAGTGAAGCGTTTTCCCGCAAGCGCAATGAAAGATGAAAAAGGGCAGAAGCTCAAGGTGCCGCACATGGGTTGGAACCAGGTCCATCAGACAGTCGAGCATTCCCTCTGGAAAAACATTGCCAATGATTCGCGCTTTTATTTCGTACACAGCTACTATGTCGAAACCGCTGACGCCAATTCGGCGGGCCACAGTGCCTATCCCTTTCATTTTACTTGTGCGGTGGCGAAAGATAACATTTTTGCCGTTCAGTTCCACCCCGAAAAAAGCCATACGGCCGGCCTGACGCTCCTCAATAACTTTGTCCGATGGAAGCCCGCTTGAGAAACGTTAGAAGGTTCGCGCCGCTACGAATTTTGAAACTCAATTCATTTTTTATCCTGATTCAACATGCTTATCATTCCCGCTATAGATTTGAAAGACGGTCACTGTGTACGACTGAAACAGGGTGTGATGGAAAACGCTACTGTATTTTCTGAAGATCCTGCTGCCATGGCCAGGCATTGGCTGGATCAGGGCGCTCGAAGACTGCATCTGGTAGACCTGAATGGCGCGTTTGCGGGCAAACCGAAGAACGAGCCGGCAATCCGTGACATTGTAGACGCCATTGGGGACGAGATTCCGACTCAACTCGGCGGCGGCATACGCGACCTGGAAACCATCGAACGTTACCTCGATGACGGTATTACCTACATCATCATCGGCACGGCGGCAGTGAAGACACCGGGGTTTCTCCACGACGCCTGCAATGCTTTCCCCGGCCATATCATGGTCGGGCTGGATGCAAAGGATGGCAAGGTGGCGGTCAATGGCTGGTCCAAGGTGACGGGGCATGACGTGGTGGATCTTGCGAAAAAATTCGAAGACTACGGTGTAGAGGCAATCATCTATACCGATATCGGGCGCGATGGCATGCTGAGTGGTGTCAATGTGAAGGCGACCATGGAGCTGGCCAGGGCGTTGACGATTCCCGTCATTGCCAGTGGGGGCGTGAGCAGTCTTGATGACGTCAAGGCGCTGTGCGAGATCGAACCGGAGGGTATTGCAGGTGCAATAACGGGACGCGCCATTTACGAAGGGGCACTCGACTTCAAGGTGGCCCAAGAGCTAGCGGACGAGCTAAGCACCAAATCAAGCCCCAGGGATACAACAATTCTCTTTTGATGAAACACCCTATCTCATCCAGTCATACAGACTGGAGCAATTCCTGTTTCGGATCATTCTTTTTTCTACAACCACAACTCCCTTACGGAAAGCGCGGCTCTTGCGGATACCTCTACAAATTCGACCTCTTCGACCTCCTTGCGACCCCGGAGCGCAAGGAGGGACAAAACCAGATAATCCGCATAGCGGAAGCCTACAAACTTTGCGGTTTTTAGCGGTATCCAGAGGTGTCTATGGGTCTTGCCAAGCGTATCATTCCCTGTCTTGATGTTACAAACGGACGTGTTGTCAAGGGAGTCAAATTTGTCTCACTTCGAGATGCGGGAGATCCCATCGAAATAGCACGCCGCTATGATGATCAGGGAGCGGATGAGCTGACCTTTCTCGATATTACCGCGAGTTCCGATGACCGTGATCTGATTCTTCATATCATCGAAGAAGTGGCAGCCCAGGTATTCATCCCATTGACAGTGGGCGGCGGCGTTCGCAAGGTGGAAGATGTACGCCGTCTCCTGAATGCGGGAGCTGATAAGGTAAGCATCAACACTTCGGCCATACAAAACCCCCAACTGGTGGCTGATGCGGCGGGGCGTTATGGCTCTCAATGTATTGTCGTGGCGATAGACGCCAAGCGTGCGGGACAAGGATGGGAAGTGTTCACGCACGGGGGGCGCAAGCCTACCGGACTCGATGCAATTGAATGGGCTAAGAAAATGCAATCTCTGGGAGCTGGAGAAATATTGTTGACCAGTATGGACAGAGACGGGACCCGGGATGGGTTCGATCTGGCGCTGACCCGCGCGGTGTCAGACGCGGTCGATGTACCGGTGATTGCAAGCGGCGGTGTAGGCAATCTGCAGCATCTGGTTGATGGAATCGTGGAAGGTCATGCCGATGCCGTGCTGGCTGCAAGCGTTTTCCACTATGGCGAATATACTGTTCGCCAGGCCAAGGAATATATGTCACAACATGGTATTGAAGTACGACTATAGTAACAGGATCGATCAAACTCCGGCATATTCATGTCTGATACATGGCTCAACAAGGTGAACTGGTGTGCGGACGGATTAGTGCCGGTCGTGACACAGGATGTAACCAGCAATAAAGTATTGATGGTGGCTTGGATGAACCCCGAGGCATTGAGACTTACCGTGCAAACGGGAGAGGCCCATTACTGGTCACGTTCGCGCAAAAAACTCTGGCATAAGGGTGAAGAATCCGGGCATGTGCAGAAAGTAAAAGAAATCCGGCTGGATTGTGATGAGGACGTCCTGCTGCTGGTAGTGGAACAAGTCGGAGGGGTTGCTTGTCATACTGGCAGATATCATTGCTTTTTCAAAAAACTGGAACAGGGTCAGTGGCTGGTGACCGAACCCGTCATCAAGAATCCCGAAGAGATCTACGGGCAGCGATGACCGATCCCAATATTCTTTTTCGCCTCACCGAGACCATAGAGGCACGTAAACAGTCTGATCCCCATGCTTCTTATGTGGCGAAGCTGCTGCATGACGGGCGGGACAAGATTCTGAAAAAGATTGCGGAAGAATCAGCGGAGATTCTGCTGGCATCGAAAGATGGGGACAGCGGGCACGTGGTGCGCGAGACGGCGGATCTTTGGTTTCATTGTCTGGTGTTACTGGCTCATCATAATCTGAAGCTGGGGGATGTGCTGGATGAGTTACGCCGGCGGGAAGGGGTTTCAGGAATTGATGAAAAAGCTGCCCGCAAAGCAGGACAGGCAGATAACGGAACAGGCAGGATGAATCAGGATAAGTAAATGGACAGTTGTATTTTTTGCAAGATCGTGCGGGGAGAAATTCCGAGCGAGAAAGTGTATGAGGATGCCCGCGTTTATGCATTCCATGATATCCACCCGGCGGCACCGGTACATTTCATGCTGATACCCAAACTGCACATCAACTCGCTTGCCGATGTGGAAGATGCTCATAGCGCTTTGCTCGGGGAGATGATGGTACTGGTGCCCAGGCTGGCAAGGGAACAAGGTTGTACGGATGGTTTTCGTACGATAATCAATACTGGCCGAGTAGGCGGCCAGGAAGTACATCACCTGCACATCCACATCATTGGTGGCATGGAACGCCTGCCGGGAATGATTGCTCGCGGGAAGTAAAGGGTAATGAGCAAAGGATAAGGGATAAAGGAGGAATAATGGGATCATTCAGCATCTGGCATTGGCTGATCGTTCTGCTGATCGTTGTTCTGGTATTCGGTACCAAAAAACTCCGTAATCTGGGAAGCGATCTTGGCGGCGCGGTGAAGGGCTTCCGCGAAGGTGTAAAAAGCGCGGATGAAGAGGAGATATCTGCGCATAATCACACCGAGGCCCGGATTATCGATGCCGATATCAAAGATAAGGCTCAGTCGAAATCCTGAGTGACGGATAGCGCCGACAAGACGGTGACAGCCCGGCGGCTCGGCGAGCAAGAAGTGAGGCTGTCGCTATTGATCGCTTGATCCAGCCGTTATTCTTGCCAAAATGTTCGATATCAGTTTCTCGGAAATTCTGGTCATCGCGGCAGTCGCACTGATCGTGATCGGTCCGGAACGACTCCCCAAAGTGGCGCGTACGCTAGGACATCTGTTCGGGCGGGCACAGCGCTATGTCAACGATGTCAAAAGCGATATTCAGCGTGAAATTGAACTGGACGAGCTGAAAAAATGGAAAGCTTCAGTGGAGGAAACGGGTCGTTCAATCGAAAATTCGGTACATACCGGGCTGGATAAGTTTCGAGAAACGGTAGAGGCAGGTGCTGAAGCTTCCGCTATGCCTCCCCCTACTACGGCCCCTTCTGCGGCAGAATCTTCCACACCCCCACAAAATTCCTCTCCGACTTCGGCCGAACCTGCTCCGCCGCCGGTGCAATCTACGAAGAATTCCAACGCACCGGACCAGGTGTAAATCGCGAGCGCAGAACTGCTGAATAATCCCGCCTCCCGGAAGACTTGCTCAGGAATCGATTGAACGCATGCTTGTACCTCATCCGCGCTGTACTTCACCGTCGACAGTCGGTATAAGTGATCGGTCTAATCTTTCCCGCCCACTTTCCATCACATGAGTGCCGACGAAACATTCATCTCGCACCTGGTCGAACTGCGGGCCAGACTGCTGCGGGCATGTGGAGGTATTCTGCTCGGCTTTTTGCCCTGCGCCTACTATGCCCGTGAGCTTTATTCGTTATTAGCGCAGCCTTTGCTCGAGAAACTTCCCCAAGGGGGGCAGATGATCGCGACGGAAGTGGTTACGCCATTCTTTGTACCCATGAAAGTGGCCATGATGGCTGCTTTTATCATTACCCTGCCCCATACCCTCTACCAGATATGGGCATTCGTCGCCCCCGGATTGTATTCCCACGAAAGGCGCCTGGTACTGCCACTGGTGCTGGTGAGCAGCATTCTGTTCGGGTGCGGCATGGCTTTTGCCTATTTTGCCGTCCTTCCCCTGGTGTTCGAATTCATTACCCATTTCGCGCCGGAAGGCGTGGCAGTGATGACAGACATCAGCAAATACCTGGATTTTGTGCTGACCATGTTCATCGCGTTCGGCATCACATTCGAGGTACCCATATTCGTTGTGATACTGGTTCGAATAGGCCTTGTTACCATTGAAAAGCTGAAGGCGATGCGCCGCTATGTTCTTGTCGGCGCTTTTGTCGTTGGCGCGATATTTACGCCGCCGGATGTTGTTTCCCAATTCATGCTGGCGGTGCCGCTCTACCTGCTGTATGAAGTTGGGATATTAGCCGCAGGAATCATCGGGCGTTCGGAAACTTTGGCCGTTTATCAGGGCGCGGGCGGTCCTGATACGAATTCCCCTTCCGACCAGACCGAAACAGAGGAAAGAAAAAGGAGCTGAGTTATTGCTCAGGGGAAACAGCACGTTTTCGCTCAGATAATTTCCAATTTCACGCCATAGTCACTGCGGCATCCTCTACAACCGCTTTTATTCCAACTCCTCGGGCTCCTGAAACTGCTCCTGAGGCTGAGGCTTGGGACGTTTTCCAACCTTGATCTCGATTGCCTTCTTGTTCTGGTTACGCATGACTGTAATGGTCGCCATGTTTCCGGGAGGTAATGCCGCTACCAGATTGAGCATGCCTGATGAATCAGTGACCTCTTTTCCTCCCACTCCTACAATAATGTCCCCCGGCTTCACTCCGGCACGGTCTGCGGGTCCTCCCTTGAGCACGCCGGCAATCAACGCTCCGCTGGTAGTCGGCCGCTTGAACGACTCCGCAAGTTCCGGCGTCATATCCTGTACTTCCACGCCGATCCAGCCACGGGTCACGCCCCCTGTCCGGATGATCTGCTCCATGATCTGCTTGGCCACACCTGCTGTAATGGCAAAGCCTATCCCAAGTGATCCTCCCGTTCGGGAGACTATCGCAGTGTTGATGCCGATCAGGTTACCCGATGCATCCACCAGTGCACCGCCAGAATTCCCCGGATTGATGGCGGCATCGGTCTGAATGAAATTTTCAAAGGTGTTGATACCCAGGTGAGTTCGTCCGAGTGCGCTGATAATACCCATCGTTACCGTCTGGCCCACACCGAAAGGATTACCGATCGCAAGGACAATATCGCCGACCAGCGCATTGTCGGAGTATCCGAAAGTTATGGCCGGAAGTCCTTCCATATCTACTCTTACCACTGCAAGATCGGTTTCGGGATCGGAGCCGATGACCCGCGCTTTCGTTTTTCTGCCGTCCGCCAGCGCAATCTCGATTTCATCCGCCGCTTCAATGACATGATGGTTCGTAAGGATATATCCCTGCGAACTCACGATTACTCCGGACCCCAGGCTGGCAGCGCGCCGGCTTTGGGGGGACTCGAAACGATCTCCGAAGAAACGTCGGAAGAAAGGATCCTCCATGAAGGGATGGGGTGCAGACTTGATTTCCTTGGTGGTGAATACATTCACCACCGAGGGCATAGCCTTTTTCGCCGCGCTACTGAAGCTCCCAGGGGCAGGCTCGACCTCTGCCTTGCGTGACTTGTCAGCCGGAGCTTCCTTTATGGTTACGACAGCGCCGTCGCCGGATTGCCAGGGTAATAGACCTGGGCGTAAAGTCGAAACGACAAACAGGGCTGCCAGAACTATCGTGGTAGCTTGCGCGAAAACTAGCCAGAGCTTGTGCATAGATTGAGAGATGTGGAATCAGGGATAAAATAGCAGCATTGATTTTAAATCATAGACGAATGCGACTGGGTGAGCAGCGATGCAAGTGAATGACCTCGAAGCCTATTTGAACCGATTACTCGATACTGCAAAATTTCATGATTATTGCCCAAACGGGCTGCAAGTGGAAGGGCGACGCGAAGTGCGGCAACTGGTAAGCGGCGTAACAGCGTCGTTCGATTTTATCGAAGCTGCTATCGCGGCTGGGGCCGATGCGGTCCTGGTGCATCACGGATATTTCTGGCGCGGTATGAATCCCTGCCTGACCGGAATGAAGCGGCGGCGCATTGCGCTGCTGCTGGCGCACGACATCAGCCTGCTCTCCTATCATCTACCGTTGGATGCTCATCCCGAACTGGGCAACAACAAGCGGTTGTCCCATAAACTGGGGCTTCGGGAAACCGGTCGTTTCGGGGATCAAGGTATCGGCATGTTTGGAACCCTGCCATCGAACGTATCGAACCTGAAAGAATTACGGGTAAGTGTAGAACAAGCGCTCTCCCGTACACCGCTGGTGATCGGCGACGACGCACGGCCGGTAAATCGGGTGGCGTGGTGTACCGGCGGCGCCCAGGATTATTTCGGTGACGCCATCGATCTCGGCGCAGACGTGTTTATCACCGGGGAAATTTCCGAACGAACCGTACATCTTGCGCGGGAGTCCGGCGTTGCTTTTATTTCAGCCGGGCATCACGCCACCGAGCGATATGGCGTGCAAGCCCTGGGAGAGCACATTTCTGAAAAATTCGGCGTCAGCCACCAGTATATCGACATCGACAATCCTGTATGAAGTGTGTGAAAAACAAATCGGCGAAGGTGTCGAGGCTTTGTGACTGAATATTCCCCTCAAAAGAGTTCTCAGTGGCACCAGAAAGAGTCCCCGTACTGGTGCTACCGGTTTATATAAACCAGCGATACAGTATCGCCACAATAATTTTAAAATCGCTAGGGGTATTCCAGCCGGAAATTCGTCTGTTTCAATGGGTTTGACGTATTTCCGAACAGCAGCAGGCAGGAATTGCAGGTCCAGACACAACAACATCATTACGGAGTAAAGGAGAGAAGCAGATGTTAATGAAGCCTTGGCTGAGGCTGGTTACGCTTGCGTGTGGGGTGCTGTTTGCGGG